>QHSP01000112.1 GCA_003220495.1 Candidatus Rokuibacteriota bacterium
CCTCGCCAGATCCTCGCGGGCGAGACCCGCGAAGATCGACGTGCGGGTGATCGTGTCGATGAACTCGTTCACGGCGCTGGCCTCGGACGCCGAGAATACACGCCTCCGCCTTGCAACAGCCCCAGAATCTCCGCGACCGACGCGCCCGCCGAGCGTCGCGAGTCCTTGACCACGTGCGGCTTTGCGCCTAGGGTGAGGGGCCGATGAAGCTGAAGGATCGCATCGCGCTCGTGACCGGTGGGGGCTCGGGGCTCGGCCGGGCGATCTCGCTGCTGTTCGCGGAAGAGGGCGCGCACGTCATCGTGAACGAGCTACGCCCGGAGACGGCCGAGCAGACCGTGTCGTCGATGAAGGGCCCGGCCGGCGGCCGGGCGATCCAGGCCGACGTCGCCGACAGCGCCCAGGTGAAGGCGATGTTCGCGACGATCGAGCGCGAGCTCGGCACGCTCGACATCCTCGTCAACAACGCGGGGATCGCGTTCGGCCCGGGGGACGATCGCGCAGAGGTCAACCGGAAGTCCGAAGCGTTGATCATGGAGCTCTTGAGCGGCCAGGGCGGTCAGACCCATCTCGACGTCACGCAGAATCTCAGCGACGAGTCGTGGCGCCGGATGCTCGCGGTGCACCTCGACGGCACGTTCTACTGCACGCGCGAGGCGCTGCGGCTGATGAGCAAGAAGAATCGCGGCGCGATCGTCAACCTCTCGAGCGTCGCGGCGCTGACCGGGCTCGAGGTCGTGCCGCACTACAGCGCGGCGAAGGGCGCCATCCTCGCGTTCACGCGAGCGGTCGCGCGCGACGTCGCCTCGCGCGGGATCCGCGTGAACGCGATCTGCCCGGGCTACATCGACACGCCGATGACCGAGCGGATGTCGCCGCTGATCCGCACGGCGGTGATCGCGCGCACGCCGCTCCGGCGCACCGGCGAGCCGCACGAGGTCGCGGCCACGGCGCTCTTCCTGGTGTCCGACGACAGCTCGTTCTTCACCGGGCAGTGGCTCTCGCCGAATGGCGGCCTCTTCATCGGCTGAGATGCCGACAGCGCACGAGATCATCGTTCGCGGCACCCCGGTCCAGATGCTGCGGGACGGCTCGGGGCCACCGCTGCTGTTCCTGCACGGCGCCGGCGGCGCCGGCCGGTGGCTCGCGTTCCAGGAGCTCCTCGCCAAGGACTTCAGCGTGTATTTCCCGAGCCATCCCGGCCACGGTGGCTCGCGGGCCGCGGAGTGGATCGAGCACATCTCGGATCTGGCGTTCCACTATCTCGATCTGCTCGACCGGCTCGGGCTCGAGCGCGCGCACCTGGTCGGCGCCTCGTTCGGCGGCTGGATCGCCGCGGAGGTCGCCACAATGGCGTCGCACCGGCTCGCGTCGCTCGTGCTGATCGATCCGGTCGGCATCCGCGTCGACGGCTGGATCTATCCGTTCCTGTTCGGGATGGACATTCCAGAGATCGTGACGACGCTCTTCCAGAAGCCGATGGCGGCGCTCGCCCTGGCGCCGTCCGATCAGTCGGTCGACACGCTGGCGCTGCAATATCGCCAGGGGACCGCGCTGGCGCGCGTGAGCTGGAATCCATACCTCTACAATCCGCTCCTGCGCCGCCGTCTCGGCCGCATCACCGCGCCGACCTTGCTCTGCTGGGGGGCCCACGACCGCCTGGCACCGCTGGCGCCGTGCGGAGAGGCGTGGGCCCGGGAGATCCTGGGCGCGCGTCTGCGCGTGTTCGCCGACTCCGGCCACGTGCCGCACCTGGAGGAGCCCGACGCGGTCGCGGAGGCGATCGGCGAGTTCTGCCGGCTCCGGGAGGGTGCCCGGTGAAGTTCTACTACTTCCACCTCATGCCCTACATCATGGAGCACGACGCGCCGTCGTCGTGGGTGACGCTCTCGAATCGTCACTACGATCCGGTGATGGGTCACACGCTCTACAACCAGTACCTCGACCAGCTCGAGCAGGCCGAGCGGCTCGGCTGGGACGGTCTCTGCGTCAACGAGCACCACCAGAACTGCTACGGCACGATGCCGAGCCCGAACGTGATGGCGGCGATGCTGGTGCGCCGGACCACGAAGGCGAAGATCGCGATCCTCGGCAACGGGCTGCCGCTCCGTGAGAATCCGCTGCGTATCGCCGAGGAGATCGCGATGCTCGACGTGGCCTCGGGCGGCCGCGTCATTTCTGGATTCGTCCGCGGCATCAGCGCCGAGTATTTCTCGACCGGCGTCAACCCGACGCACTCTCGCGATCGCTTCTACGAGGCCGCCGAGCTGATCCTGCGCGCCTGGACGGAGGAGGGACCGTTTCCGTACGACGGCCGGTTCTATCGCTATCCCTACGTGAACCCGTGGCCGCGGCCGATCCAGAAACCGCACCCGCCGGTCTGGTGCCCGTCGCAGGGCTCGAGCGAGACGGTGGAGTGGGCGGCCAAGCGCCGCTTCCCGTACTTGATGGTCTTCACACCGATCAAGCGGATCGCGCAGATCTACGGCGAATACCGCGAGGCGTGCGAGAAGAACGGCTACAAGGCCAGCCGCTACCAGCTCACCGTGAACGTGCCGATCGTCGTCGCCGAGAGCGATTCGAAGGCGCGCGAGCTCGCGAAGAAGCACGTCATGTGGGTGTTCAACGTGGGGCTGCGGATGCATCCGCCCTTCTGGCGGCCGCCGGGCTATATGACCGAGGCTTCGCTCCGCCGCCTGCTCGCGAACCCGCCCAAGCTGCCGAGCGAGCTCGAATTCGAGGAGGCGGATCGCGAGGGCTATCTGATCTACGGCAGCCCGGCCACCGTGCGCGACAAGCTGCGGGTGTTTTCCGACGAGCTCCAGGCGGGGATCCTCTGCTCGGGGATGACCGGCCCGAGCCACGAGCAGACACTCGAGATGATGCAGCTCTTCGCCGAAGAGGTCATGCCGCACTTCCGCGACGACGCGAACGTCGACGAGACGGCCGGCGTCGGCCGCTGACGCCTGACGCCCGGGTGGCAGAGCTCGAGACACGGCTTCGCGACCATCTGCGGACAGCGCTCGGCGAGCGGCATCTGGAGTTCGCCGAGCGCCCGATCCGTCTGACGGGGGGCTTCGACACGCAGATCTTCGCCTTCCGCCTGGCCGCGGCGTTGGCGGCCTTCTCCGGTCCGCTGATTCTCCGGCTGCTCGACGCGCATCACGACCCCACGCGCGCGCTGCGTGAGCGGGCGACCCAGAACGCGCTCGCCGACCTCGGCTACCCGGCGCCACGCGTTCTTCTCGCGACCGCCGACGTGACGCTTCTCGGCGGAGCCTTCCTGATCATGCAACGACTCGCCGGCCAGCCGCTGCCGAAGGTCCGCATCGGCGCCATCGCGAGTGTCCTCGCCGGGTTCCAGGCGCGGCTTCACGATCTCGATCCCGTGGCGTTCCTCCGGGCGGTCACGCGCGAGGGCCTCGAGCCCAGGAGCTTCACGTTTGACGCCCACCTCGCGCATCTGGCCGATCGGGCCTCGCGTGGCCGACTCGGCGGGCTCGCGCCGGGTCTCGAATGGCTGGCCCGCCGCCGTCCGCCCCGCCCCGAGCCGCGCGCCGTCTGCCACGGCGATTTTCATCCCTACAACATCCTGATGACCTCCGCCGGTGTCACGGGCGTGCTCGACTGGCCTCACGCGATCGTCGCCGATCCGGCATTCGACATCGCGACGACTCTGGTCATCCTCAAGCTCGTGCCGTTGGACATCGCCGATCTCGCGGCGCCGCTTCGATGGCTGGCGAGCGCGGCGCGCCCGCTCCTGGTCGGTAGCTATCTGCGTCATTACCGGCGACGACGCCCGCTCGATCGCGAGAAGCTCGCGTACTACGAGGCCGCGGCGTGCATGAAGGCGCTCGTCCGCGCCGGCGAGCTCCGTGGTGGTCTCGCCGGCGAGCCCGCGCCAAACGTCCTCTTCGGGTCGGCGTTCACCGAGCGCGTGCTGAGCCGCTTCCGCGCGCTCACCGGGATCACGCCGACCCTGCCGCCGGCCGCCCTGCCGGTCGCGTGAGTCGCCGGCGTGGGCTCAGTCGGCGACGAGCGGGCGAATCGTCTCGGCGGCGACGTCGATCGTTTCGAGGATTGCCGGGTAGGTCGAGTACGACACCTCGAGCGCGACGTGACCGCAGCCGAGCGCCTTGAATCCGCGGAGCTCGTCGGCGATCTGCTTCGCCGAGCCGTTGAGCGTGTGACGGCCGCGGATGAGGCCCATGTCGACCGCCGGCCGGTGCACGCCGTCGATCAGGATCGGAATGCGGAGCGACAGGACCGGCGCGCCTTCGCGCCCGGCCTCCTTCCAGAAGCGCCGAACCGTGTCGGCGCCCTGGCGGAACGCCTCGTGGCTCATCGAGCTGGCGTGCCAGCCGTCGCCGAGCCGCGCGACCCGACGGTAGGCGCCTTCGCTGGCGCCGCCGATGTAGAGGGGCGGGCGCGGCTTCTGCAGCGGGAGCGGCGAGGCGACAACGTCCTGCACGCGGTAGTGTTTTGTCTGGATCTTCGGATGCTCCTGCGTCCAGAGGGCGCGCATCAGCTCGAGTGCCTCGTCGCTCCGGCTCGCGCGCTCCTTGAAGGGCACGCCGAGCGTCGCGAACTCCCCCTCGAGCCAGCCGATCGCGGCGCCGACGATCAAGCGGCCGCCGGACAGGACGTCGACACTCGCCAGGAGCTTCGCCACCGGAATCGGCGAGCGATAGGGCAGGATCACCACGCTCGTGCCCAGCGCGACGCGGCTCGTCACGCCGGCGAGCCACGGCAGGACCGCCAGCGGATCGAGCATGTCCTCCCGGTAGATGACGTTCGACTGCTCCGGGACGATGACGTGATCCGTGACCCACACCGAGTCCAGCTGGCCCGCTTCGGCGCGGCGCGCGACCTCGAGCATGCGTCCGACCTCGATCGGGCGACCGTAATGCGGCAGGCAGATGCCGAGCTTCATGTCAGACCTCCCGTGTGCCGGCGCGGCTGATCTTCGTGGACGGCCGGCAGGGTATACTCGTTCGCGCCTCACGGCAACTCTGGACCTCGGAGGAAACGTCAATGGCCACGACGCACTCGCGCGCCGCGCTCGCCGTGTCGCGCCGAGACTTTCTCCTGCTGTGCGCGGTCGCCTCGGGCGCTCCGCTGGGGTCGCTCGCCCCTGGATCGGCGTTCGCCGCCGACGCGCCGAAGAGGGGCGGCACCTTGCGGGTCGGCTTCTACATCGAAGCGGCCACGATGGATCCTCACCTCTCCGGCAGCAAAATCGACCGGCAGGTCTACCACAACATCTACGAGCCGCTGGTCACGCTCGACGTCAAGCTCGGGATCAAGCCCGGCCTGGCCGAATCCTGGCAGCAACCCGATCCCAAGACCGTCGTCTTCAAGCTCCGCCGCGGCGTCAAGTTCCACGACGGCACCGACTTCAACGCGGAAGCGGCGCGCTTCAACTTCAATCGCATGAAGACGGAGCCGAAGTCCGTCCGCAAGGGCGAGGTCGCCAGCATCGACTCGGTCGACGTGGTCGACGCCTCTACGATCAAGATCAACTTGAAGCGGCCGGACGCCGCCCTGCTGGCCACCCTGACCGATCGCGCGGGCATGATGGTCTCGCCCAGGGTGGCCCAGGAGCGTGGCTCGGAGCTCGAGCGCAACGCCAAGGGCGCCGGCACCGGTCCGTTCGAGTTCGTCGAGTGGGTGAAGGACGACCACATCCTGATCAAGCGCAACGAGAGCTACTGGAACAAGCAGGGCGGACCCTATCTCGATCGAGTGCGCTACCGGCCGATCCCCGACGACACCGTCAAGCTGCAGAGCCTCCAGACGGGCGAGATCGACGTGATGGACTACGTCCAGCCGCGCGACGTGGCGGCCGTCAAGGCCGACCGGAACGTCGTCGTCGTCGACGTGCCGTCGCTGGCCGACTTCGCCTACCAGCTCAATCACACGCGACCGCCGTTCTCGACCAAGGCCCTGCGGCAAGCGGTCGCGGCGTCGCTGGACCTCGAGCAGATCGTCAAGGGCGTGTGGCTGAACGTCGGCGTGCCGGCCAACGGCCCGATCCCGCCCACGAGCTGGGCCTATGACCGGACCATCGCGCCGATCAAGCGCGACCTGGCCCGGGTGAAGGCGAAGCTGGCCGAAGGCGGCCAGCCCAACGGCTTCACGTTCACGATGACGACCAACAACATCCCGATCAACGTCCAGGAGGCCGAGGTGATCCAGGCCCAGCTGCGCGAGGCCGGCATCACCATGAAGATCAGGCTGGTCGACTCCGCCACCCTGATCTCCGACGGCAACAACAAGAACTTCGAGATGATCAGCTATCAGTGGAGCGGCCGCCCGGATCCCGACGGCAACACGTACCAGTTCTACAAGACCACCCAGGGCACGTCGCTCAATTGGTCGGGCATCGCGAATCCGCAGATCGACTCGCTGCTCGACCGGAGCCGCGAGGTGTCGAGCCAGGGCGAGCGCAAGAAGCTGTTCAGCGATCTGACGAAAATCTTACAAGACGAGCTGCCGATGGTGTTCATCATCCATCCGATCGAGCCCAAGGCCTTCAGCCCGAAGGTCCAGGGCTACGAGCCGATCCCCGACGGGATGATGCGGTTCAAGGACGTGTGGCTGGCCTGAGGCCGCGTCGCCCGACGACCCGCGCGTGATGGGCCGTCTCGTCCTGCGTCGGCTGGGCGCGACCGTTCCGGTCCTGCTCCTGGTCACGGCCGGCGTGTTCCTCCTGCTCCATCTGACGCCCGGCGATCCAATCGACGTCATGATGGCGGAGTCGGTCGACGCTACGGTGAAGGAGAACCTCCGGCGCGAGCTCGGGCTCGACCGGCCCCTTCATCTCCAGTACGCGGCCTGGATGGGCCGCCTGCTGCAGGGCGACCTCGGACGTTCGATCCGCAACGGCGAGCCGGTCATCGAGAACGTGAGCCGTCGTCTCCGTCCGAGCCTCGAGCTGGCGCTCTTCGCGATGACCATCTCGCTGGTCGTCGCCTTCCCGGTCGGCATCGTGTCCGCGATCCGGCGCAACACGGCGGTCGACCGGGCGGGCGCGACGTTCGCGCTGTTCGGGATCTGCATGCCGAATTTCTTGCTGGCCCTGCTCCTGATCTTCCTGTTCGGCGTCACCCTGCGCTGGCTGCCGATCTCCGGCTACACGGACCCGCTGGAGGAGCCGTGGAACGGTCTCAGGTCGCTGGCGCTGCCGGCGATCACGCTCGGGCTCGCGCTTGCGGCGGTGGTCACGCGCACCCTGCGCTCGAGCCTGCTCGAGGCGCTGGCCGAGGACTACGTGCGCACCGCGCGCGCCAAGGGCCTCTCGGAGTGGCGCATCATCTGGAGCCACGTGCTCAAAAATGCGCTGATCCCGGTCGTGACGGTGCTCGGGCTACAGCTCGGGACATTGATCGGCGGCGCGGTCATCACTGAATATGTCTTCGCGCTGCCGGGAGTCGGGCGCCTCGTGGTCGACGCGGTGTTCGCGCGGGACTATCCGCTCGTCCAGGGGGTCGTGCTGCTGATCGCCATCGGCTTCATCCTGAGCAATCTGATCGTCGACGTCCTCTATGGCTGGATCGATCCCCGGATCCGATCTCGCTGAGGGCGCCGCCGGGCTCGCGCGTCCGGCCTCATCGCCGGTCCGCGCGCAGCGCTGGAAGGTGCTGCGCCGTGCGGCGCGCGCCCGGCTGGCGCCGTTCGGCGCGGCGGTCATGGTGCTGGCGGTGCTGGTCGCGCTCGCGGCGCCGCTCGTGGCGCCCTACGATCCGCTCGCCCAGGATCTCGGCAACACGCTGGCGTCGCCGGGACGGGATCACCTGCTCGGAACGGACAACGTGGGGCGCGACGTGCTCTCGCGGGTGGTCTGGGGCACGCGCGTCTCCCTGATGGCCGGCCTCGTCTCCGTCGCGCTCGCGGTGCTCGCGGGCAGCCTGCTCGGTCTCGCGGCCGGTTATTGTGGCGGCCGGATCGATGGCCTGGTGATGCGCGTGATGGACGCGGTGCTCTCGTTCCCGCCGCTCGTGCTGGCGCTGGCGCTCGGCGCGGTGCTCGGCGCCGGGCTCACGGGGGTCCTGGTGGCGCTCGGCGTCGTTTACACACCCACGTTCGCCCGGCTCATGCGAGGCCAGGTGCTCACGATCACGGCGCGCGACTACGTCGATGCGGCGCGGGCGCTGGGGGGCTCGGGCTGGCGCATCGCGGCTCGACACGTGGTGCCGAACGCGATCAACCCCATCATCGTCCAGGCCTCGCTGAGCGTGGCCTTCGCCATCCTCGCCGAAGCCTCGCTCTCGTTCCTGGGGCTCGGGATCCAGCCGCCGCAGGCCTCCTGGGGCAGCATGATCAACGCGGGCCGCGGATATCTCCAGCAGGCGCCCTGGATCGTCTTCGGGCCGGGCGCCGCGCTCTTCGTGACCGTGGTGGGATTGAACTTCGTCGGGGACGCGGTGCGGGACGCTCTCGATCCCCGGACGAGAGAGTGACGAGTCGCGCGCGCTACCGGACGAGCCCCGAGTCGGCGGGTCGCTTCAGCGCGGCGAGTAGGGTGGCGCTCGAAATGGCCGCGTGGCCGTCGTGGCAGCGCCAGGCGAGCCGCACCTTGGCGTAGCCGACGCGCGGCAGGACCTCTTGCGCCGTGAGGCCGAGCCCCCAGATGATCGTGCACACCGCGATCACGTGCGCGAAGCCGAGCCGACTCTTCCACGAGACCCGCGCGCCCCAGATTCCCGCGACCACGACGATCTCGACCGCGGCCATGTAGAGCGCCAGCCACCAGCCGCATCCCTTCGCGTAGGGCCACTGGGGCAGGGCGGCGCCGAGCAGCACGCCGAGGGCGACGCAGGACCAGACGGCCGCCGACGACATCGGCGCTTTGATCGGGCGCAGGCGCGAGATCGGCTTTGCACCGATTGTCGACGGGTGCTCCGACACGTACGAGGTCGAGGAATCGTAGGGCCGCAGCTTTCTGATGAGCGAATTGACGACGGCGGCTTCTCCCTGGCTGCCGGCGGGTTCCCTGGTGAACTTGGCCAACTCAACACCTCCCGCGCACGTTCTCGCGCTGGACGCTCTTCGGCCGTTGTGGCGCCGAGACTTCTCTACGCAAGGCGGTTGCCAACCGAGATGTACGAAATCTCGCGCCTTTGACCGCGCCGCGGACCAGCTTGTCCCTGCCACAGTGACACGAGCGTCGCGGAGGCTGACCGCCCGAGCCGGCGGGCGGGAACTATCGACCGAGGGCGGCGAACAGCCGGGCGGGTGTGACGGGGACTTCGCGGATGCTCGCGCCGAGGTCGGCGACCGCGTCTTCGACGGCGTTCGCGATGGCCGCCGCCCCGGGGATGGCGCCGCTCTCGCCGACGCCCTTGATGCCGAGCGCGTTGATGGTGGAGGGGTGCTCGTCGAGGACGACCGAGAGCGCAGGGAGCTGGTCGGCCTTCGGGATCGCGTAGTCCATCAGGCTGCCGGTGAGGAGCTGACCGCTCCCGTCGTACACCACTTCTTCCATGAGCCCGGCGCCGATGCCCTGGGCGGCGCCTCCCTGAAGCTGGGCCTCGACGATCATCGGATTGATGGCTCGACCCGGATCGTGAACGATCGCGTACGCGAGCAGGCGGATCTCGCACGTCTCCACGTCGACCTCGACCACCGCGGCGTGCGTGCCGAACGCCCACGTGACGGTGTCGGGATAGAAGTAGGTGCACGCGTGGAGCCCTGGCTCGCCGGTCGCCTTGAGGGCTTTGGACTTCACCGCCGCGTGAGCGACCTTGCCCAGGCTCACGGCTCGATGGGGCATACCGACGACGTGAACACGGCTCTGCTCGATGCGCACGTCCTCGGGCGCGCACTCGAGCATCTCGGCCGCGACGCGCGTGGCTCGCTCGCGGACCTCGCGCGCGGTCTGCGCCACCGCGGGCCCGGAGTTGGCGGCCACGCGACTTCCGCCGGTGCCCATGCCGTAGGGGAAGAGCGCGGTGTCACCCGCGTTGACCTGAACGTCCTCCCAGGCGGCGCCGAGCTCGGCGGCGGCGATCTGCGCCAGGGTCGTCGCGTGGCCCTGCCCCTGGGCCGTCACGCCGATGTAGACATAGACCTTGCCGCTCGGATCCACGCGCACGGTCGCGCCCTCGTAGGGGCCGAGCCCGGTCCCCTGCGCGTAGCAGGCGAGTCCGACGCCGATGCGACGCACACCGCCCGCGCGCACCTTCTGGCGCCGACGCCATTCGTCGTAGGGCAGGAGCGCGAGTGCCTTCTCGAAGGCCGCGGGGAAGTTGCCGGGATCGTACGTGATCGCCACGCCGTCCTTGTACGTCAGGCCGGGGCGGTACGGCATGTCCGCGGGACGCACGAAGTTGCGCCGGCGGATCTCGGCCGGGTCGAGGCCGAGCTGGCGCGCGCCGATGTCCATGAGGCGCTCCATCACGAACACCGCCTCGGGCCGCCCGGCCGCGCGATACGCCGCGTTCACCGCCTTCGTGGTGACCACGCTCGTGCCGGTGTTGCGATAGTGAGGCACCCGGTACGGACCGGGCAGGTGATTGACCGTGTTCGCGGTGAGCCCGTCACCCTGGAGCGGATAGGCGCCGACGTCGGCGACGAACGCGGCGTCAACCGCGACGATGGCGCCGTCGCGCGCGAACCCGATGCGCGCGTCGTGAGCCTGCTCGCGATCGTGGCCCATGCACGCGAGGCTCTCGCGGCGGCTCTCGATCCACTTGACCGGCCGTCCGAGCCGGTGCGCCGCGGCCGCGACCAGGACCTCCTCGGGATAGATCGGTCCCTTCGGCCCGAAGCCACCGCCGACATCGGGAACGATGACGCGCACCTCTTCGACGGGCAGGCCGAGCGCCGCGGCGACCACGTCGCGCAGGGTGTACGGGCTCTGGGTCGACGACGAGACGACCAGCGCGCCGGAGCTTCGGTCGCGATATGCGAACACGCCGCGCGTCTCGATCGGCACGGCGCTGAGCCGGGGATGGCGGAGACTCTCGCGGACGACGAGGTGCGCGCCGGCCATCGCCCGCTCGGGATCGCCCACGGCTCCACGGGCCACCACCGCCGTGTTGTCGGGCCAGCCCTCGTGCAGGCGCGCCGTCGAGGCGAGCGCCGTCTGGGCCGTCGACAGAGCCGCCAGCCGATCGTATTCGACCGTCACCGCGTCGAGCGCGTCCGCGAGCTGGTAGGCGCTCTCGGCCACGACGACGGCGACGGGCTCGCCGACGTAGCGAACGAGATCCCGCGCGAGCACCGGCTGAGCCCAGCCGCGGCCCTTCTGGGCGCCGCCGTACGCGGTCGGCATGTTCGGCGCGATCTCACGCAAATCCGCTGCGTTCCAGGCGAGGACCACGCCGGGCAGTACCCGCGCCGCTCCGGTGACGACCTTCGTGAGCCGGGCGTGGGCCTCGGCGCTCCGGACGACGCCCAGGTAGAGCGCGCCGTCGCGCGTGAGGTCGTCGACGAAGCGCCCACCGCCCGTCAGGAGGCGCTGATCTTCCTTTCGCCGCGGCGAGGCGCCGATCATGTCGATCCGCAATCTACCACGCGCGCGCGTCCCTCGCTCGCCCAGCCGGCAACCTGCTAGACTTTCGGCGGATGGCCGACGTCAAGCGCGCATTCGCGAAGCTGACGTGGACGCAGCTCCTCGGCAATCTCGTCGGCGCGCTGCTGACGTGGTTCTACTTCCGGTTCGTCGATTTCACGGCGCCGCAGTTCCAGGCGCGGATCTCCCGCGGCGAGATCGTCTTCTTCGTGGTCTGCTTCGGCGCGCTGATCTCGGCGGGCATCGTCTGGGGCTCGCGCTGGGCGCGTCCCCTGAGTGGCCCCGTCCGGGCGGGGGGCCCAGACGCGGACCTCGTGCGCCGGCGCGCGATCATGGTGCCGTACATGTTCGCGGCGCTCGCGTTCGCCGGCTGGATCATGGCCGGCGTCGTCTGGGGCGTGCTCTACCCCGTCCTCTGGGGCTTCTTCACGCCGGGGCGCTCGATTCGGTCGATCTTCGGCATCACCTGCGTCGCCGGCTCGGTGACCACCGCCCTGGTCTTCTTCGCGGTCGAGCATCAGTGGCGGCGCGTGCTCCCGGCGTTCTTCCCCGGCGGCGATCTCAGCGCGGTGGACGGCGTGCTCCGCCTCCGGGTGCGGATCCGGCTGCTGGTGATCTTCGTCCTGCTGAGCGTCATCCCGCTCTCGCTGCTCGGGGTCCTCGCCTACACCCGGGCCGCGGCGCTGCCGGGCGTGGATCCGGCAGAGGCGCCGCGGATCGTCGAGAACATGCTCGCCTTCATCGTGTTCATCGTGGCGGTCGGCACCCTGGCGGCGGTCGGGCTCTCGCTCTACGTCGCCGGGAGCGTCGCGGGCCCGCTCGGCCGGCTCCAGACCGCGATGCGCGACGTCGGGCAGGGCAATCTCGAGTCGCGCTGTCCCGTCGTGACCAACGACGAGATCGGGGCCGTGGCCGAGGGCTTCAATCGCATGGTCGGCGGTCTCCGGGAGCGCGAGTTCTTGAAGGAGACGTTCGGAAAGTACGTGAGCCGCGAGATCCGCGACGAGATCCTGGCGGGCCGAGTCTCGCTCGAGGGGCAGGCGCAGGAGGTCACCATCCTGTTCGCGGACCTCCGCGACTTCACCCCGTGGGTCGAGGCCACCGGGCCGCGCGAGGTCGTCCGAGACCTGAACGCGTACTTCGCAGAAATGGATCAGGCCATCCGGGACCACCGCGGGCTCGTCCTGCAGTTCATCGGCGACGAGATCGAGGCGGCGTTCGGCGCGCCCGTGGCGTATCCCGCGCACGCCGAGATGGCGGTGCGCGCCGCGCTCGAGATGCGCCGGCGCCTCCAGATGTGGAACGCCGAGCGCGTCCGCATCGGCAAGATTCCGCTGCGGCACGGCGTCGGGATCCACACGGGCTCGGTCCTCGCCGGGAACATCGGAAGCGCCGAGCGGCACTCGTATGCGCTCGTCGGCGATCCGGTGAATCTCGCGTCGAGGATCCAGAGCCTCAACAAGGAGCTCGGCTCCGACATCCTCGTCAGCGGCGACACCCGGCGCCTCCTGAACGGTCAGTTCGATCTGGTCGAGCTGCCGGCGGTGCGGGTCAAGGGGAAATCCGTGGAAGTCGAGGTCTATCGACTGGTGTGAGCGCGCGAGCCGTGACGAAGCGAGTCCTCATCGTCGACGACGAGCCCCTCTTGATCGACCTGCTGCGAGAGATCTTTGCTCGCTTCCAGCACGGGCACGCCTACGAGGTCACCCCGGCGTATACGGTCGTCGACGCGTACGACCTCCTGCGGCGCGAGCAGTTCGATCTCGTCCTGCTGGACATGGTCGTCCCGATGATCGGCGACCCCTGGCCCTGGATCCAGGGCCTCGACCTGCTCAAGCGCGTCCGCCAGCTCGGCGTCAAGGTGCCGATCTTCATGATGACCGGTGTCTGGAACACCGAGAAGGAAGCCGAGGCGTTGATCGAAGGCGCCGCCGGCTATCTGCACAAGCCGTTCGATCAACGCGAGCTGAACCGTCTCGTCACCCTCGCCCTCGCGCCCCCAGGCGGCTGAAAAAGGCCCCGCGAGACCTTTTTGATCCGCCTGGCGGTGCCGCTCGGCGGCGCGCGCTAGCGCTGCAACCGGTCGACGAGCGTGTTGAGCCGATCGGAATCGTGGGCCATGAGATCGAGGAACCAGAATGCGGCGCCGTCGGCATCGACGCGGACGACGAGGGCGAGGACGTCGATCGGCGCGCCGCCGTCGGGCGGGGTGAACTCGAGCTTCGCCGCCTGACCGGCGCGAAGTCGGCGGCTCACGCGCACCTTCATGCCCGTGGACGAGATCTCGACGCACGTGCCGTCCAGGGTGCCATTCGAGGCGGCGATCCGGACGCCGAGCTTCACGGCGGCGCGCGCCGCAGGCCGCCGCTCGGGCGCGCGCTCGCTCCGCTGCTGGCGGGAGAGCGCGAAGGGACCGAGGTAGGCCAGAACCTGCCCGAGGCGCTCGAGCGTGACGGGCTTGCGGATGAAGTCGAGCGCGCCGAGCTTGAGGCACGCGCGCGCTTCCATCTCGGTGGCGACGCCCGAGACGACGACAACCGGCACCTCGGAGTCGCGCACCGCCGCGAGGTTCAAGAACTCGACGCCGCTCATGCCCGGCAGGCGGACGTCCAGCAAGATCGTGTCCGGTCGGGCGCTCGTCAGCGCCTCGAGCGCGGCCTCGGCGCTGCCGACGACAATGGGCTGATAGCCGAGCTCGGCGACGAAATCGCGAAAGATCTCGGCCAGCCGCTCGTCGTCCTCCACGATCAGGATCCGCATGGCGCTCACAGCGCCGCCACGCCCCAGAAGACGGGCTCGGGCGTCAGGCGGACGCCGAAGCGATCGGCGACGGCGGTCTGCACGCGCCGAGCGAACGCGACGACGTCGCGCGCGCGTGCGCCGTCGTGAGCGACGATCGCGAGGGCGTGGTTGGTCGAGAGGCCGACCGGCCCGTCGGCGCGGCCCCGCGTGTAGCCGGCGCGCTCGATCAGCCACGCGGCGGAGAGCTTCACCTGGCCGCCGGGCAGCGGCCAGCGCGGCATCGCCCGATTGCCGGCGCGTGACTCCACCGCGGCCAGCTCGGCGCCGGGAATGATCGGATTGGTGAAGAACGAGCCGCAGCTCCGGCGGTTCGCATCCCGGGGATCGAGCACCATCGATTTGGATCGGCGGATGGCGATCACGCTGGCGCGCACGTCGGTGAGGGACGGCTTCGCGATCCCGCGCGCGGCCAGGTCCTTCTCGACGTCGGCGTACCGGACGGCCGCCGCCCCGCGCGGTCGCAGGCGGTAGCCCACCGAGAGGATGACGTACCGTCCGGGCTCGTCGCTCCGGAACATGCTGTCGCGATAGCCGAACCGGCACTCGCGATTCTCGAAGGTCATGATGCGTCCGGTGCACGTGTCGAGCGCGCGGACGAGAATCACCGTCTCGCTGACCTCCTGGCCGTAGGCGCCGACGTTCTGCATCGGCGTCGCGCCGACGAGGCCCGGGATGCCGCTCAAGCACTCGAAGCCCGCCCAGCCGTGGTCGACGCAGAGCCGCACCAGCTCGTCCCAGGGCTCGCCGGCCGCCGCCGTCACCTCGACCACGCCGTGCGCCTCGCGCGTGTCGATGCCGCGCAGCGCGATCTTCACCACGAGGCCGTCGATCCCCTCGTCGGCGACGACGAGGTTCGAGCCGCCGCCGAGCACCCGGATCGGCAGCCGCCGGGCGCGCGCCCAGTCGAGGGCCTCGAGCACCGCGGCCTCGTCACGCGCCTCGACGAAGAACCGGGCCGGCCCCCCCACGCCCAGCGTGCAATGCTCTGCCAGGCGGACGTTCTCGAGCGGCGTCATACCCTTGAGAATATCGCGTCACGGCGCGTTCCCTCACATGCTGCGCTCCATTCGGGGATCGAGCTGATCGCGCAGCCAGTCGCCCACCAGGTTGATCCCGAGGACCAGGAGCAGGATGGCGAGCCCCGGGAAGAGCGCGAGCCACCAGCCGGTCGTGATGTAGTTGCGCCCTTCGTCGAGCATCGCTCCCCAGCTGGGCGCCGGCGGCGGAATGCCGAGCCCGAGAAAGCTCAGCGAGGCCTCGGCGATGATCGTCCGCGCCACCGAGAAGGTCGCGACGACGGTGACCGGCGGGAGCACGTTGGGGAGAATGTGGCGCCAGAGGAGGTAGCGGTCGGTCGCGCCGAGGGCGCGCGCGGCCTCCACGAACTCGCGCTGCCGGAGCGAGAGCGTCTCGCCGCGCACGATGCGCGCGTACGTGATCCAGCCCGTCACCCCGAGCACGAGGATGACGTTCGCGAGGCTCGCGCCGAGAACGGCGAGCACCGCGACCGCCAGCACGAGCACCGGAAACGCGAGCTGCACGTCACCCAGGCGCATGAGCGCGTCGTCCGTGAAGCCCCGGTAGTAGCCGGACACGAGCCCGAGCGCGACGCCGAGCACGCCGGCGACGACCACCGCGGCCAGGCCGACGATCAGGGAGACCCGCGCCCCGTAGAGGAGCCGGCTCGCGACGTCGCGGCCGAGGGTGTCGGTGCCCAGCGGATGCTTCGCGCTCCCGCCGGCGCTCCACATCGGCGGCGCGAGGCGATCGATGAGGCTGTTCTTGACCGGATCCGCGGGTGAAAGCGCGGGGGCGAGGGCGGCCATCAGGATCGTGCCGCCGATGACGATCAGTCCGAGGATCGCGCCCCCGTCGCGCGCGAGCCCGATCACGTGAGGCGCACGCGCGGGTCGACGACGGTGTAGAGCAGGTCCACGATCAGGTTGAGGCCCACGAAGATCAGCGCGAACACGAAGACGCCGGCCTGGATGACCGGGAAATCGCGACCCGGCACCGCCTGCACGATCAGCCGCCCCATCCCGGGCCAGGAGAAGACGGTCTCGATGATCACGGCGCCGCTCAGCATGAATCCGAGCGAGAGGCCGGTCACGGTGATGACGGGGATCGCGGCGTTCCGGAGCGCGTGACGGTAGATCACGAAGCGCTCGGCCAACCCCTTGGCGCGCGCCGTCCGCACGTAGTCTTGCTGGAGCACCTCGAGCATCCCGCTGCGGATCAGCCGCACGTTCTGCGCGAGCGGCGCGGCGGCCAGGGTGACCGCCGGCAGGATCAGGTGGCGCAGGCTTCCGGATCCAAAAGCGGGCAGGAGGCCGCCGAGCTCGACGGCGAACAACAAGATGAGCATGAGCCCGAGCCAGAAGCTCGGCATCGATTGCAAGAAGAGCGACGCGAGTCGGCTCGCATGATCGACCGCGCCGTTCTTGTGGGTGGCCGAGGCGACGCCGAGCGGGATCGCGAGGATCGTGGAGAGCAGGAGGGCGGCGGCCGCCAGCTCGACGGTCGCGGGCCAGAGGTGCTCGAGCACCATCTGCATCGCCGGGCGCTTCTCGCGGATCGAGGTTCCGAAATCGCCGCGTGGGACCGACCGCAAGAAGTCGAGGTACTGCACGTGCAGGGCGCGGTCCAGCCCGAGGCGCGTGCGGGCCTCGGCGATCTCCTGCTGGGTCGCGGTCTGATCTACGAGGAACGGGGTCGGGTCACCGGTGAGGCGGACCAAGAAGAAGACCGCGCTGACCACGCCCCACAGCACGAACACGGCGTGAAGCGCGCGACGGAGCAGGAAGGCGCGCATCGGGGCCGGATCATCTCTTCACGGCGACGCCGCGGAAGTCCATGTTCAGCTCGGGCAGCGGCGCGAAGCGCAGCACGCGCGCGCTGAGCGCGTACACCTTGACCTCCTGATACAGCGCCACGACCGGCGCCCAGTCACGCACCTGGCGCTGGAGGTCGGCGAGGAGCTTCAGACGCTTCGGCGCGTCGACCTCGCGGCGCGTGGCCGTGTAGAGCGACATCAGCTCGGGTGGGTACGGCGCCCAGTTGATCATCGCGATCGCGGCCCAGTCACGCAGGTAATCGTCGGCGTCGAGGTTGTTGCCGGTCCGACAGGCGGCGAACCCGCCGTTGGGCGGCAAGGTCCCCTTGCTCGCGGTCTGGAGCAACGTCGCGAAGTCGACGGGCTTCAGGGTCACCTGCACGCCGACGTCCTTCAGCATCTCGGCGACGGCCGGCGTCATCTCGTCGAAGCTCTGGCCGTAGTGCTTGGCCGGGAACAGGAGCTGGAGCGTCAGCGGATTCGTGTCGCGAAAGCCGGCCTCGGCGAGCAAGGTCCGGGCGCGCGCCGGATCGTACGGGTACGCCTCCTGCGCGGCGTAGCCGTACGACACCGACGCGACGGGCGAGGCGTTGGCCAGGGCGTAGCCGTTGAAGATCTTCTTGACGATCGCGTCCTTGTTGATCGCCAGGTTCAGCGCGAGCCGCACGCGCTGATCGGCGAAGAGGCCGTCCTTGCCGCCCGAGTCGTACTTGTCCTTCGGGCGGGCGTTGAGATAGAGGCGGCAGGAGAGCTTCTGGGGGCTCGAGACCACCTTGAGCCGCGCATCCTGCGCGAGCGCGGGAGCGTCGAAGGGCGGCACGCCTTCGATGAGTCCGACCTGGCCGGCCCGGAGCGCGGCGATGCGCGCGGCGCCCTCCGGGATCGTCTGGAATCGCATCTTGCGGAACAGCGGCGCCGTGCCCCAGTAGGCGTCGTTGCGCTCGAACACCATCGACGTCTTGCGCTTCCACTCCACCATCTTCCAGGGGCCGGTGCCGACGGGGCGGTCGTTGAGCCCGTCCACGCCGTTCTTGAGCGTGTAGGCCCTGGGCACCATGGGCTCGCGGCCGATGAAGTCCCACAGCGTGGGGGCGGGCTCGCTCGTGTGGACGCGAACGGTGTAGTCGTCGACTTTCTCCCAGCGCGTGACGAACGGGTACGTCTTCTCGAACGAGGTGGCGGCCAGGACGTCCTTCAGCCCCCACTTGTCGAAGTTCCGGCGGAAGAACCGGTCGAGGTTGAAGAGCACGGTGTCGGCGTTGAAGGGCTCGCCGTCGTGGAAGGTGACGCCGCGCCGGAGCGCGAACTCCCAGGTGAGCTCGCTCACGGGCTTCCACGAGAGGGCCAGGCCCGGCACGGGGCGGCCCTGCGCGTCCACGTCGACGAGCCCCTCGAACACCTGGCGGATGTAGTTGGAGCGAATCGAGCCCATCCCGATGCGCGGGTCCATGTTGGTCGTGTCGTCGGCGAGGGCGACGACCAGCTCGGCGTCCGGGTCGATCGCGACGCCGTCCACCGTGCGCGGCGGTGTGATCGCCGGCTGTCCGGCCGCCGCGAGCGGCCATGTGAGCAGCAACAGGAGAATCAAGGACCGTCTGTGGCGAATCATCGTCGGCTCCTCTCGCAGAGAGCCCATCACTACAAAAGAGGCGGCGGCGTTGTCAACGGGGAGAGTCGCCGACCCGATCCGTCAACCGGTGCGCGGCGTCGTCCGCTCGACCAGCCGGAAGACCGCGAAGCCGACGATCGTCGCGGCCATGACGAGCGCGGCGAGCAGGATGGGCGCGGCCGGGCTGCCGAAGAGGTCGCGCACGCCGCCCGCCGCGAGCTGCACCGCGGCCATCACAACGTAGTACGTCGTGTAGTAGACGCCGAGCGCCGTCGCCAGCCGCTCGCTCGCCACGGCCTTCGGCAGGAGCGCCATCAAGGCGCCGGGCGGCGCGCCGATCGCGAGGCCGACCAGGCAGAAGGCGAGGAGCGAGTGGGTGATCGCGGGCAGCAGCATCGTGACGAGCGCGGCGACGAGGCTTCCCGCGACGATCATCACATTGGGGCGCCCGAGACGGTCGGAGAGGAGGCCCCCGAGCGGCACCGAGAGCATCGTGAGCCAGATCGCCAGGCTCACCGTGAACCCGGCGTCGCCGAGCGACGCGCCGCGCGCGATCAGGAGGCCGGGGCCGAATGCGATGATGGCCACGAGGCTCGCGTTGAAGCACCCCCAGGCGAATCCGCCGCTCGTCGCGAGCGCGAGCTCACGGCCCGTCAGGCGCACCCGGCGCTCGGCCGACCTGGCCGCGGTGCGCGGCGGATCGCGATAGGCGAAGGCGATCAGCACGAGCCCGAGCGCCGCGACGAGAGCCGTCGCCACGATCGCCGTCCGCCACGACGCGTGCGTGGCGAGCGCGCCGAGCGTCGCGGTCGCGATCCCGAGGCCGACCGGCCAGCTCGTCAGCATGACCCCCATCGCCGTCGACATCTCGCGGTCCGCAAACCAGTCGGCGACCATCTTCGCGAGCAGGATATTCATGAGCACAGCGCCGATGCCGCTCAGCAGCCGGCCAGCCGCCGCCGTGATGAAGCCGTGGGCGGCGGCCGTGACGAGGCCGCCGGCGACCATCAGCGCGAGGCTCCCGACGACCATGCGCCGCTCGCCGAAGCGTTGGCCAAGCACGCCCCCCGGCAGCGCGAACACGGCGCCGGGCAACATGTAGAGACCGATCAGCGAGCCGAGCTGCACCCAGGTGAGCTGCAGATCCGCGACCATCAGGGGTGCCACGGCGGCGACGGCCTGGAACTGAAAGCCCATCGATGTGCGGGTGACGAACACGATCGCCAGCGCCACCCAGCGGTTCGCCATGTGGCGGGGATCATAGCGGACGCGGACCGCTCGGGCTTGATCATTTGCGGCCGCCGACATAGAGTCCGGCCCAGAGAGATGATCGAGCACGAGAGGGAAAGATGGCGACACCCGTGACCCCGGCCGCGTGGCCCGGCTTGACTGGCTCACGCCGATGCCGCACGATCGCCCGTACCGTCTAGGAGGACACGATGGCGTACTCGACCGACTCGAAATCCGCTGCGGTGCGTGCTCAGCTCGACCACCCCGTGATCGACGGCGACGGCCACTGGCTCGAGCCGGTGCCGATCTTCCTCGACTACCTCCGCGAGGTCGCCGGGCCGACGGTCGTCGAGCGATTCCGGAAGATGGCGACCGCGCACATCGACCGCGGCTGGTACGACATGACGCCGGCCGAGCGCCTCGACCGCCGGCCCACGCGCCCGACGTGGTGGGGCGAGCCCGCTAGCACCCTGGACCGCGCGACCGCGATGATCCCGAAGCTCTTCTACGAGCGGCTCGACGATTTCGGGATCGACTTCGCGATGCTCTACACCTCGCTCGGCCTCTTCCACATCGCCAATCCCGACGAGGAGCTGCGCCGGGCCATCGCGCGCGCCGTCAACACGATGAACGCCGAGATGTTCAGGCCGTACGCCCACCGCATCGCCCCGGCGGCCGTGGTACCGGTGCACACGCCCCAGGAGGCGATCGAGGAAGCGACCTACGCGGTGCGCGAGCTCGGGCTGAAGGTCATCATGATCGCCAACCACGTGCGGCGGCCGGTTCCGGCGTTCGCCCGCCAGGCCGCCGATCCCACCCAGGTGCGCCACTTCGTCGACTCGCTCGCGTACGAGAGCGCCTACGACTACGATCCGCTCTGGGCCAAGTGCGTCGAGCTGAAGGTGGCGGTGACCGCGCACTCCGGCAGCATGGGCTGGATGGGCCGCGAGTCGGTCAACAGCTTCGTGTTCAACCACATCGGCCACTTCGCCGCGGCGAGCCACGCCTTCGCCAAGGCGCTGATCCTCGGCGGCGTCGTGCACCGCTTCCCCATGCTCCGGTTCGCGATGCTCGAAGGCGGTGTGGGCTGGGCGTGCAACCTCGTGACCGACCTCATCGGGCACTGGGACAAGCGCAACGGCCGCGCGATGGAAGCCCACACACGCCCGACCAACCTCGACAAGCAGGCGCTCAAGGATCTCTTCACCCGCTTTGGCGGGCGCGTCTACGAAGACAAGATGGACGAGCTGATGGGCTGCCTGAGCCTCGTGCCCCCGTTCAAGTCGGCCGAGGAGATGACCGAGCGGGAGTATCGCGAACAGCTCGACGACTTCGCGGCGGCCCACGTCGGCTCGGCCGACGAGCTGCGCCGGCAGTTCACCGACCACTTCTACTTCGGCTGCGAGGCCGACGACCCGACGACCGCGTGGGCGTTCGACCGGCACGGACATCATCGCTTGAACCCGATCTTCAGCTCCGACGTCGGCCACTTCGACGTGACCGACATGTCCGAGGTGCTCGAGGAGGCTCACGAGCTGGTCGAGCACGGCCTCATCACGATGGACGACTTCCGCGAGTTCGTCTTCGGCAACGCCGCGCGCCTGCACACCGCCCTGAACCCCGACTTCTTCAAGGGCACGGTGGTGGACAGCGCGGTCGCGAAGGAGCTCGCCCGCTGATCGACACCGTCAGGAAATGGATCGACGAGGCCGAGTGCCTCGTGGCGCTCACCGGCGCCGGCATCTCGACGGACTCCGGCATCCCGGACTTTCGCGGGCCGCAGGGGGTCTGGACGAAGAACCCCGAGGCCGAGAAGCAATCGACCCTGCAGAACTACCTCGCCGATCCCGAGGTGCGCAAGCGCGCGTGGCAGAGCCGGCTGACGTCGCCGGCCTGGAAGGCCGAGCCCAACGACGGGCATCGCGCGTTCGTCACGCTGGAGAAGCGCGGCAAGCTCGACACCTTGATCACGCAGAACATCGACGGGCTCCACGTGAAGGCGGGCTCGTCCCGGGAGCGCGTCATCGAGATCCACGGCACGATGCACGAGGTCGTGTGCCTGGCGTGTGGTGAGCGTGCGGCCATGGAGCGGGCGCTCGCGCGCGTGCGCGCCGGCGAGGAAGACCCGCCGTGCCGGACGTGCGGCGGCATCCTCAAGTCGGCGACGATCTCGTTCGGCCAGGGGCTCGTGCAAGAGGACCTGCATCGCGCCCAGCGTGCCGCCGCCAGCTGTGACCTGATGCTCGCCGTCGGCACGAAGCTCTCGGTCTATCCGATCGCGGGCGTCGTGCCCGTCGCCAAGCGTGGCGGCGCGCGGGTCGTGATCCTCAACGCGGAGCCGACGGAGATGGACGAGCTGGCCGACGCTGTCCTGCGCGGCGCGATCTCGAGCCTCTTGCCTCGGCTGGTGGAGGGCGCCTGATGCCCGTGACGGGGTTCGACGTACGGCTGCGTCGTCCGCTGGCGGGTGGCTCGGCGTTCGGTGACGTCGGCCCCTACGAGGAGCTGAAGGGAACGCTCCGCTTCGCGATCGATCCCAAGCACGCGGCGAACGAGCGCATCACCGACGTGGCGCTGGCGCCGCGCGACCACGCGGGCCGGGTCGAGTTCGAGTCCGACGCGTCGATCCTGGCGCCGGTCGACCGCCGACGCTGCAGCGGTCGCGTGATGCTCGACGTGGTCAACCGAGGCAACACGGTCGCCGTCCCGAACTTCAACCGCGCGACGCGCCCCACGTTCGTCCCCGGCGCCGATCTCGACCCGCCCGTCGACCCGGGCGACGGCTTCCTGATGCGGCGCGGTTTCGTGGTGATCTCCTGCGGTTGGCAGATCGATCTGCCCGAGGTGCCCGGCCTCCTCGGCCTGCGCGGCCCCGAGGCGCTCGACGCGAACGGCCATCGCCTCACCGGCCGCGTCTACACCCAGCTCCAGACGCCGATGCCGGCCACGCATCTCCTGCTCTCCGATCGGGGCCATCGCCCGTACCCGGCCGCCGATCTCGACGAGCGCGAGGCGATCTTGCTGGTCCGCGACCAGCCCGACGGCGACGCGACCACGATCGACCGCAGGCGGTGGCGCTTCGCCCGCGTGGCCGGCGGCGAGGTCGTCGCGGATACGCGCTACATCTGGCTCGAGGGCGGCTTCGAGAAGGGGCGCCTGTACCAGGTCGCCTATACGGCGATCGGCGCGCCGGTGCTCGGCCTCGGCATCGCCGCGCTTCGCGACAGCGCCGCCTGGCTCAAGCACGGGACCGTGCGCGAGGGCAACCCGGCGCCCGATATTCTCCGGAATGTGTACGCCTACGGCCGCTCGCAGACCGGCCGATTGCTCCGGACCCTCGTCTACAACGATCTGAACCTCGACGAGCAGGGCCGGGAAGCGCTCGACGGGATCATCGCAAATGTCGCCGGCGGTCTCCGCGGCGAGTTCAACCAACGGTTCGGTCAGAACTCGAAGGATCGCCCGCACATGATGGACTACGTCCAGCCGGCCACCGACGAGGAGCTGAACCGGCGACTCGTGGCGCGTGCAAGCCGGCTGAAGGCGTTCTACACGAACAGCTCGGCCGAATACCACCGCGGCGATGCCTCGCTCGCCCACACGAATGCCGAGGGCACGCGCGACGTCCCGTCCGGTCCCTCGGCGCGCATCTACCACTTCGCGGGCACCGAGCACGGGCTCGGCGTGTGGCCGCCGACGGCCGAGAAGGTCGCCGCGGCCGATCCCGCCGAGCCGCCGGAGCACTCGCAGAACTTGAGGAACACGATCGACTACGCGCCGCTCCTGCGCGCCTGTCTCGTGAACCTGGACCGGTGGGTCACCGAGGGCGTCGAGCCGCCGCCGAGCCGCCATCCGCGACTGGCCGACACCACCGCCGTGCCCTTCGAGGCGCTCCACGCGGTGTTCGATCGCATCCCCGGCGCCCACTATCCGCGCCACCACGCGCGTCCGTGCCGCCTCGATTTCTCGGCGCTGCCGCCGCGCCCGGGACCGGCGTGCGGCTCGCTCGTCTCCGCCGTCGACGCCGACGGCAACGAGATCGGCGGCGTCGCGCTGCCGGAGATCACCGTTCCGCTCGGCGCTCACACGGGATGGACGCTCAGGCATCCCTCGATCGGCGGCGACACGCAGCGCCTGGTCTTCGCCGGCGCGACCATTCCGTTCGCGCGAACCCGCCGGGAGCGCGAAGCGTCCGGCGACCCGCGCCCGTCGATCGAGGAGCGCTACCGGTCGCGCGCCGACTATCTGGAGCGAGTCCGGCGCGCCGGCGCAGCGCTCGTCGCACAGCGCTTCATGCTCGAGGAGGACATCGAGCTTGCGGTGACGCTCGCGGCGCGCGCCTGGGATCACTGGACCGCCTGAGTCGACGCGCCGGACGAGGCCTGCCGGAGCCCTGGCGGTCGCAGAAAGGACACCCGCAATGCCCGTCACCAGAAAAAACATCCAGCCGGAAACGCTCGCCGCGCCAATCCGAAGCGGCCACACGCTCTACTCCCACGTCGTCGCGGTCGAAGGCCGACGCCTCGTGTTCGTGGCCGGGCAGCTCGCACGCGACCGCGCCGGCAACGTCGTGGGCAAGGGTGACATGCGCGCCCAGATCCGCCAGGTGGGCGAGAACATCAAGGCAGCCCTGGCGGCGGCCGGCGCGACGCTCGGCGACATCGTGAAGACCAACACGTACGTGACCGACATGGACGAATATTTCAAGCACGTGGACGTCCGCATGGAGTACTTCGGGCCGGCGCTGCCGACCAGCACGACCGTCGAGGTGCGACGTCTCGCCCATCCCGACTTCCTGGTCGAAGTCGAGGTGGTCGCGATGCTCGGCTAGCGCGTCGGCTCGCCGATCGGATCGGGCCCGAGGCCGTTGGCCAGCGGGACTCCGCGGAGGCACAACGGACATTCGGCGGGTGTCCAGATGTTGTTCGGGAGCGCCGCGAGCGTCTCGAGGGCGACGCCGCGGTCGGCGGCGATCCGGGAGGCCGACGAGCCCAGGACGAGCAAGGTGCCGATCGCGACCGGCCGCGCGGCGCAGGCTTCGAGGTCGCTGAGCGTGCCGCGGACGGCCGACCCGGCGTTGATCACGTCGTTCACGATGGCCACGCGCTTGTCGCGGACCCGAGCCCGCAGGATGCGCGGGATGCGATAGTCGACCGGGAACAGGGCGTCGGTCTTCGGATTCGGAAAGCGCTCCGCGTAGCTGAAGGGCACGCCGAGCTCCGAAGCGACCATGAGCGCGACGAAGGCGCCTTCCACGAGAGGACCGCAGACCACGTCGATCGCGTAGGGCGCCAGGCGCGCCGCCACTCGCGCGGCGAACCGGCGGACGGACTCCGGATTCAGACACAGGAGCTCGAGATCGAGCCACAGATCGCCGTGGTGGCCCGATTCGAGCAAGAAGTGACCGCGGCGGGCCGGCATGAGCGCGATCACGTCCTTGCGCATCGTCGAGCTCATCCCTCAGTCCCCCGACCCTGGCCGGCGCCGGTCGTCAGGCGTCCGGACGGCGTGCACGTCTCCGGCTCGGCTCAGGGCTGCAGGCGTGTCGAGCGCCACGCGCCGCCGCTGAAGCCCTCGCCACTCGGCGCGAGCGTCCGGGTCCACAGGGCGCGATCGTGGGCGCGCGCCGGTTGGCCCACCCACAGCTCCACGCGCTCGGCCCATACGCGATAGCCGCCCCAGCGCTTGGGGCGCGGGATGTCGCCGGCGGAGCGCTTCGCCTCCTGCTCGACCTTGGTGAGGAACGCCGCGCGAGATTCGATCGGCCGGCTCTGATCGCTCGCCGCCGCCGCGACGCGCGCATCGCGCGGCCGTGAATTCCAGTAGGCATCGGAGTCCGAGTCGGGTGCCTGTGTCACCGGACCCTCGATGCGCGCCTGCCGCTCATGGGCGTCCCAGTTGAAGACCAGTGCCGCGTAAGGGTTGACGTCGAGGGCCTTGCCCTTGGCGCTCTCGCGGTCGGTGTAGAAGACGATCCAGCCGGCGCGCACGTCGATGCCGCGACAGATCACCATGCGCGCCGAAGGGCGACCCTCGGGGTCGACGGTCGCCAGGGTCATCGCGTGCGCGTTGCGGATGTCGGCGAAGGCTTCCTTCAGCCAGCCGTCGAGAATCGGCAGCGGATCCGCCGGAAGGTGTGCGGGGAGAGCGGGTTTAGGAATGGCTATACCTTACTTCATCAGCCGCGAGACTTCATCAGGCGGGAGGACGCTGCCGATTCACCAGGGTGGCGACGACGCGGACGATGTCGGTCGGGTCGATCGGCTTTCGAAGAAACACGTCGTATCCGGCGGCGCGAGCCTCGCGAACCCCGAATCGCTCGGAGAAAAACGTCACGGCGATCGCGGGGATATCGTGGCGCGACGGCCGCGCCCGCACCCACCGGATGAGCTCCAGACCGTCCTCGCCGGGCAGCCCGAGGTCGCAGACGATGACGTCGACCTTGGTGGCGCTCAGGACCTCCCTGGCCTCGGGCGCGGAGCCGGCGGCGATCACCGCGGCGCCGAACGGCTCGAGGGCGGCGATCAGAAGCTGAACCGAGTCGCGGTGGTCGTCGACCACCAGCGCGGTGATGTCCCAGAGGACGGCTCGATCGGCTGAGTTCATGAAACCTCGCAATGTCGGTGGCCGGTTCACGTCGTCGATGGGCCGCCGCGGATTCCGGCGAGCCACGGAGGCCTGCGAAGCGCGGCTCGAGGGGAGTCGGG
This sequence comes from Candidatus Rokuibacteriota bacterium, assembly GCA_003220495.1. Taxonomy (GTDB): domain Bacteria; phylum Methylomirabilota; class Methylomirabilia; order Rokubacteriales; family CSP1-6; genus AR31. The sequence goes on from QHSP01000112.1 coordinate 26,700, forward strand.
ACGGCTCGGCTAACCGAGCGACGCGATGCTCAGTGGTCTTCGGAGGCTTCGGGAGTGGAGAGCAGAGACCCGGCGACGGACGAGCGTGCTGAATAGCGATCGATGCGCGCGCGCGGCGGTGCGGGCGCGATCACGCGAGGTGTGGTCGGCTCCAGGACGTCGCGAACGGGCAGCACCGCGCGCATCGCCGGATCGCTGAAGACCGGCATCGCGGGTCGCGCCTCGGTGCTCTCGACGAAGAACGACTCGGTGTCGAACCAGAAGACGCCGGGAACGAGGGGATCGCAGTAGTCGGCGGTCAGATAGAGCAGCACCGCCAGGACCAGGACCCGCCGCCGCAATGTCAGTAGCCTTCCTCGTCCAGGAGGGGAAACGCGCTGGTCACGTGCGCCGGCCGGACCGGTGCGGCCGGGTGGAGATAGGACGAGTCGAGCGCGGAGAGGCGATTGACGCCCAGGAGGCCGAGGCAGATCCGGATTTCTTCTTCCAGGAGCTCGAACACGCGGACGAGACCTGCCTGCCCGGCGGCGGCGAGACCGCAGCAGGAGAGACGACCCAACCCCACCGCCTGCGCGCCCAGCGCGATCGCCTTGACGACGTCGGTCCCGCGCATGAAGGCGCCATCGACGATGATGGTCGCGCGGCCGTTCACGGCCGCGACCACTTCGGGCAGCACATCGGTGCTGCCGCGCCCGTGATCGAGCTGGCGCCCACCGTGGTTGGAGACGTAGACGCCGTCGACCCCGTGATCGCACGCGAGCGCCGCGTCTTCCGCGGTGGCGATGCCCTTGAGAATGAGCGGAATGTTGTGGAGGTCCTTGAACCGCTTCACGTGATCCCAGTTGAGCGCGGCCTGGAACTCCTGGCCCGTGGCGCGCGCGCGCCACGGCTTGACGAAGCGCCGGGCCAGATCGCGCTCGCGGCGGCTGTACATGGCCGTGTCCACGGTCAGGCAGAACGCGGCGTAGCCGTTGTCCTGGGCGCGCTTCACGTGCTCGTCCACCCACGCGTCGTCGCCGCGCACGTAGAGCTGGAAGATGCGGAAATTGTCGGCCGCGGCGGCGACCGCCTCGAGGCCGGGGTTGCAGACGGAGCTCAGCATCTGCGGCACCTCGAACTCGGCCGACGCCTTCGCGGCGGTGGCGCCGCCGCCCGGCTCGAACGTCTCGACCGATCCGACGGGCGCGATCATCACGGGAATCCGTACCTTGCGCCCGAACAGGGTCGACGTGCTGTCGATCTTCGAGACGTTGCGCAGCACGCGCGGGCGGAAGGCGATCGAGTCGAGAGCCTGTCGATTGCGCCGCAGGGTGGTCTCGGTCTCGGTGCCACCCGCCAGGTAATCCCACGGGCCCGGCGCCAGGGCCAGCTTCGCGGCACGCACGATCTCGTGAAGGGTCTGGAACCTGTCTTCGAGCTTTGAGGGTGACATGGCCCCGAAGCCTAGTCGATGAATCGGCCCATGTCCAGACGGGTCCACACTCGACCTTCAGGCGTCGCCGGATCGTCCGGATGGCCGGCGCTTCACCGCTCGCCAGCGGACCAACATAGGCAAGGCCGGCACGCCGGAGCGCGGCGGCATTCATAGTCGCTGTTTACGTCGCCGTGCGACGGACAAGCAAACGCCCCGGCCGGGGCTGCGCCGGGGCACGGGCCAGCACGCGCTACTGGATCACCTGATCAGCCCGCAGCAGCACCGACTGCGGGATCGTCAGGCCGAGCGCTCTAGCAGTCCTGAGGTTGATGACGAGCTCAAGGCGCGCCACCTGCTGGACGGGGAGGTCCGCGGGCTTGGCGCCCTTGAGGATGCGGTCGACGTATCCGGCGATGTCCTGACCGACCGCCACAAAATCCGGACCGTAGGAGAAAAGTGCACCCTGCTCCACCAGCGCCTTGCGGTGAGACGTGAGCGGGATCTGGCGCTCCAGGCTCAGCCGCAAGATGAGGCCGGGAAAGTTCGTGATCAGCTTGGGCGAGATGACCACCATGCCGTCCACCGCGCCCTTCTTCAGCGACGCGAAGATCTTCGTGACGTCGGCCTCGGTGGTCGCGTGCCGCTCCACGAGGCGGACCTTGAGTTGCGGGGCCACGCGCTCGATGTCCGCCGTCAGCCGTTGTGTGGCAGGGTCGGTGGGATCAGTGAGGATGAGCAGCCGTCGAAGCCGAACCATTTCACTGAAGATCTGGACGCGCTTGTCCTGAAGCTCCCCCACGTAGTCCGCGACGCCTGTCAGGTTGCCGCCGGGCCGGGCCATGCTCTTCACGAAGCCGGCGGCGACGGGATCGCTCACATGGGCGAATACCACCGGAATCTCTGACGTGGCCGCCTGGGCCGCGCGGACCGCCTGGTTCTCGAAGGCGACCATGAGATCGACCCGCTCCTGCACGAAGGCCCGTGCGGTTGAGCGCGCGGCGTCCTCGTCGGCCTGGTTCTGATAGTCGAGGCGGATGTTCCGACCCTCCTCGTAACCGATACGTCTGAGGCTCTCGCGCAGTGGCGCGAGTCCGGGCGGATCGTGGTCGAGGCCAACGTGGAAGAGCCCGATTCGCGGGATCTTCAACGGCTGCTGCCCTTCGGCGCCAAGCGGCGCAAGTGTGAGAGTGAGCGCAAGAGCGAACCCGGTCAGCCGCATGGACACCTCGGTTGAAGATGGCTGACTGGAGTCTAGCCGAAGGCCCGGAGGTGCACCAGCGCCTCGGCCTGGACGAGCGTCAAGGCGCGCGGTCGGCGCGCTATTCGATGACCTGGTCCGCCCGCAGCAGGAGCGTCTGCGGGATCGTGAGGCCGAGCGCCTTCGCCGTCTTGAGATTGATGACTAGCTCGAACTTGGTGGGCTGCTCGATTGGCAGGTCGCCCGGCTTGGCGCCCTTGAGGATCTTGTCGAGGCCCCGAGACCGCAGAGCAAGGTCGAGGGGCGGCCCGGCTCGGCCGGGGCGTCTCCGAGCGCGGGGGGCTTGGGGGGCCCTTCGAGGCCCCCCATCTTCTTCTAGATCGGGTGACGGTTGTGCCAGTCGGTGGCCTGCTCGTAGGTGTGACCCACGCGCA
>QHSP01000030.1:0-15151 GCA_003220495.1 Candidatus Rokuibacteriota bacterium
ATTTTACATCAGGCCTTGGAGCCGTCCCCACCCTTGTTGAAGGCCTGGAGCAACGGACCGAACAGATCCAACGGCAGCGGGAAGAAGGTCGTCGTGGACCGCTCGGAGGCGATCTCGCGCATGGTTTGCAGATACCGGAGCTGGACGGCGATCGGGTGCCGCGTCAGGACCTCGGCCGCCTCGGACAGCTTGGCCGCCGCCTGAAACTCGCCGTCGGCGTTGATGACCTTGGCCCGGCGCTCGCGCTCGGCTTCCGCCTGCTTGGCCATGGCGCGCTGCATGTCCTGGGGCAGGTCGATCTGCTTCACCTCGACGGTCGCCACCTTGATACCCCAGGGCTCGGTGTGCTCGTCGATGATCCGCTGGAGCTGCTGGTTGATCTTGTCGCGCGCCGAAAGCAGATCGTCGAGCTCCACCTGGCCGAGGACGCTCCGCAGAGTCGTCTGGGCGATCTGCGAGGTCGCGTACAGATAGTCCTGCACCGCGACGATCGCCCGCTCCGGGTCGACCACGCGAAAGTAGATGACGGCGCTCACCTTGATCGACACGTTGTCGCGCGTGATCACATCTTGAGGCGCGACGTCGAGGGCGACGGTCTGCAGGCTCACCTTCACCATCTTGTCGATGATGGGCACCAGCAGCACGAGCCCCGGCCCGTTGCCCTGCCCGCCCGGGTTCAAGATCGCCTTGGTGCTGCGGCCCAGACGAAAGATGACCGCGCGCTCGTACTCGCGGAGGATGCGCGCGAAGGAGCCGATGAAGAAGAGCGCCACGATGACGGCGACGATGAGCAGCAGAGACTCTACATTGATCATGCGACTCCTCCCTTGGCCTCCGCCTTCGCGACTCTGAGCGTCAGGCCGTCCACCCCGACGATTCGCACCTGCGCGCCGGGCTCGAGAGGCTCTCCCTCGGCGATCGCGCGCCAGATCTCGCCCGAGACCATCACCTGCCCTTCGGGTCCAAGGCGCTCGCGCACGGTGGCGGTCCTCCCGACGAGGCCTTCGGTGCCGGTCGACGGCGGCCGGCTGAGGGCGCGCACGCCGGCCGCGACCACGAAGAGAAAGATCCCGGCCGTCGCGGCCACCGTCGGCCCGATGACCCACCAGGACACGCGGAAGCCGACCTCGGGCGAGTCGAAGAGCATCAGCGAGCCCAGCGCCATCGACACCATGCCGCCGATCGCCAGGACGCCGTGGCTCACGATCTTGATCTCCGCGATCAGCAGCACGATGCCGAACAGGATCAGCAGCAGACCCGCATAGTTGATCGGCAGGCTCTGGAAGGCGAAGAACGCCAGGATGAGCGAGATGCCGCCGATGACGCCGGGCAGGACCACGCCCGGGTTCGAGAGCTCGAAGAAGAGGCCGAGCATGCCGAGCATCATGAGCACGTAGGCCACGTTGGGGTCGGTGATGATGTTCAGGAAACGATCGCGGAAGCCGACCTCGATCGGCCGCACCGGGGCGCCCTTCGTGGCGAGCGTCACCGGTCCCTTGGGGAGTTTGACCGTCCGGCCGTCCACCTTCTCGAGCAGGTCGGGCACGGAGTCGGCGATGAGATCGATCACCTTGAGCTTGAGCGCGTCGCGCTCGGTGACTGCCACAGCCTGGCGCACCGCCTTCTCGGCCCAGTCCGCGTTGCGGCCGCGCTCGAGCGCGACGGTCCGGATGAACGCGGCGGCGTCGTTCTCGATCTTCTTCATCATCGTCTTGTCGGCGCCGCCGCCGAGCGCGACCGGCGAGGCGGCGCCGATGTTGGTGGCCGGGGCCATCGCGGCCACGTGCGCCGCCATCGTGATGAAGACCCCGGCCGACGCCGCCCGCGCGCCGGTGGGAGCGACGTAGACGATGACGGGCACCTCGGCGTTCATCATGCGCTGCACGATCGCGCGCATCGACCGCTCGAGCCCGCCGGGCGTGTCCAGCTGGATGACCAGCGCCTGGGCGCGCTCGGCCTGGGCGCGGTCGATCGCGATCCCCACGAGACGCAGGGTGACCGGGCTGATCACGCCCTCGATCTCGATCGTCGCGACCGGCGCCGGCGCGGCCAGTGCCGGAGCCGAGACGACGAGCAGCACGGATACGAGCAGGAGACAGAGGCAGGCCGGAGTCGTGGCGGCTCCGAGGCCGGAGCGAACGACGACCGGCCCGAAACCGTTGCGGCCCCGCTTCATTTCTGGAGCGCCAGGAGGCTCACGAGCTCGAAGAGGAGATTGGCGGCGAGCAGCGCGGTGATCTGGCCGGGCCCGTCGTACGGCGGCGAGACCTCGACGACGTCCGCGCCGACGAGTGCCTGCCCCGCGAGCGCCCGTACCAGCACGAGCGCCTCGTACGAGGTGAGCCCGCCGACTTCCGGCGTGCCGGTCCCGGGGGCGAACGCCGGATCGACGGCGTCGATGTCGAACGAGCAGTAGACGGGCCCCCCGCGCAAGCGGGCGAATCGCTCGGCTACCCAGGCGGTCCCCTGCTCCTTCACGGTCTCGATGCGGGCGACCTCGATCCCGTGCTGGTCGTGGAAGGCGAAGTCCTCGGAGCCGTAGAGCGGTCCGCGGATGCCGACCTGGATCATGCGTCGCGGCTCGACGAGCCCTTCCTCGACCGCGCGGCGAAACGGCGTCCCGTGGAAGAACTTCGAGCCGAAATACTCGTCCCAGGTGTCGGGGTGGGCGTCAAAGTGCACCAGGCCCAGCCGTCCGTGGCGGCGCGCGAGCGCGCGCAAGATACCGAGGGTGACGGAGTGATCACCGCCGACGCACACGGGCATCGCCCCGTCCGCGATGACCTCGCCCACCCGCGCCTCGATGGCCGCCAGGGTGCGCTCGATCGAGATCGGCACGGTGTCGACGTCGCCGCAATCGGCGACGCGCAGCCGCTCGAAGGGATGCACCTTCAGGACTGGATTCCACGGCCGGATCAGCGAAGACTGCTCGCGCACGGCTCGGGGGCCGAAGCGGGCGCCCGTCCGGTACGAGGTCCCGCCGTCGTACGGGATACCCAGCAGGGCGACGTCGAGGCCTTTCGCGGAGCCGGCCGCCGGCAGCAGCATGAACGTCGCCACCTGCCCGAATCGCGGAGAGACGAATGCATCGCGGGGTCCCGACGTGCTCACCGCCAACCTCCTAGATTCATAATCGCGCCTCGGCTGGCGGGGCCCCAGCCCCGCGACGGCCTGCGGCGCGCACCTCGATCGACTAGAGGCGCGCCTCGGCCGGCGGGGCCCCAGCCCCGCGACGGCCTGCGGCGCGCACACCCTCAGAGCGCCGAGCGGAGCCCGGCGACCGTCGTCAGGAGCAGCGAGACCTCGTCCGGCGAGTTGAACACCGAGAAGGTCGCGCGCGAGGTGCCGACGACTCCGAGTCGACGCATGAGGGGCATCGCGCAGTGGTGCCCCGCCCGGACCGCGATGCCTTCCTCGTCGAGGAGGGCCGCCACGTCGTGTGGATGAAGGCCTTCGACGGCGAACGAGACGACGGCGCCGCGCTCGACGTTTGCCGGCGGGCCGTAGACCGTCACGCCCGGAATTCGCGCCAGCCCCTCTTGGGTCTGGCGGGTCAGGGCGCGCTCGTGCTCGCTGATGCGGTCCATGCCGAGCTTTTCGAGATACTCGATCGCGGCCGTCAAGCCCACCGCCTCGGCGATCGGCGGGGTGCCGGGCTCGAACCGCCAGGGCAAGTCGTTCCACTGGGCGCGGTCGATCCACACTTCCTTGATCATCTCGCTGCCCCCGCGCCCAGGTTCCAGACTCTCGAGCACCGCGCGCCGACCGTACAGGACACCGATCCCGGTCGGGCCCAGCATCTTGTGGGCGGAGAACACGTAAAAATCGCATTCGAGCGCAGACATATCGAGCCGCAGGTGAGGCGCCGCCTGAGCTCCGTCAACGACCGTGAGGGCGTTGACAGCGCGGGCCCGGCGCACGATCTCGATCACCGGGTTGATCGTCCCCACCACGTTCGAGACGTGCGCGAACGCGACCACGCGCGTGCGCGGCGTCAACAGGCGGTCGAAGGCGTCGAGGTCGAGCGTGCCGTCCTCGCGGATCGGGATGGCCTTCAGGACGGCGCCCCGATCCCTGGCGACCAGCTGCCAGGGAATCAGGTTCGAATGGTGCTCGAGCTCGGTGACGACGATCTCGTCGCCCCTGCGGAGGGTTCGACCGATGGTCTCGGCGATCAGGCCGAGCCCATCGGTGGTGCCGCGGGTGAAGACCACTTCCTCCCGGCTCGGGGCGCCGATGAAGCGCTGGACGGCATCCCGCGCGAGCTCGTAGAGCTCGGTCGCCTCCTCGCCCAGGGTGTGGATCGAGCGATGGACGTTCGCGTGGCTCCGCTCGTAGTACCGGTTCATCGCCTCGAGCACGGCGCGCGGCTTCTGGCTCGAGGCGCCCGAGTCGAAATAGACGAGCGGCCGACCGTTGACGATCCGCTGGAGGATCGGGAAGTCCGACCGCGTGAGCTCGTCGAGCCTCATGGCTTCGCGCTCCCGTCGAGCGCCTGCGCCAGCACCGAGAGCGGCAGGGTCGCGCAGCGCATCCGCGTGGGGCGAATCTCCGCCTGGAGCACGGCCAGCACGTCGCTCACGTCGAGGGCCGCCGCCTCGCCGCGGGAGCGGCCGGAGACCAGATCGGCGACCACGTCGGCGGACGCGGTGCAGATGGCGCACGAGTCGCCGAGGAAGCGCGCCTCGGTGATCCGCCCCTCGGGCGCGACCGCCAGCATCATCCGCACCCGGTCACCGCAGAGGGGATTCACGTCCTCGGCCACGGCGTTGGCCCCGGGTAGCTCGCCGCGGTGGCGCGGGCGCCGCCACCGATCGCGGATGACGTCGCTGTAGAGGCCGCTCGACGCGGAAGGCGTGGCCCCAGTCACTCGAGCTCTCCGCGGGCGGCGTTCGACCGGTACGGCGGAAAGCGATACGCCATGTCGCGCGAGAGCAGGCCGCCGTGGCCCATCTCGGCCAGGCGGCGATTGTCGACCCGCTCGCCCGCGAGGATCTGTGGCAGCACCAGATCGAACGTCGTCGCCTGAGAGAACATGCCGCAGGTCGGCATCCCGAGCACGGGCTTTCCGTCCCATAGCGCGAGCCACAGCAAGCTGCCCGGATGCGCCGGGGCGCCGTGACGCTCCATGCGCGCGCCCAGCAAGGTCAGACCGCCGAAGACCGGATCGAGCGGGTCGAGCGCACTCGCGCCGGCGACGATCAGCACCTCGGCGCCTTCGCGCCGCAGCGCGGTCAGCGCATCGACGACGATCGTGGGTGAACCGCCGGCGTAGGTAATCGGAAGCAAACGTCCGCCGAACCATTCGATTTTCTGCTTCAGCGCCGCCTCGAACCGGGCGCGCTGCTTGGCGTCGAGCCGCTCCTGGGCGACCGCGCCGATCGTCGTGGGCCGGAACGGGCTCACCGCGAGGAGGCCGCGGGCATCGCGCGCGATCTTCTCGACGGTCGCGAGCGTCTCGGCGGCAATGACGAGCGGCGTGACCTTGCACTTGCCGACCGTCTCGCCGGGCTCGACCGGCTGGGACTCGAAGAGAGTGAAGATCGAGATGCCTTCGAGGGCGTTCGCGTCGGCCAGCGCCTGGCGCCGAACCTCGAGCAATCCCCGGCGCGTCGCGGTGAGCGTCCACTGCCCTCCGATGTAGCCCTTCACCTCGACCCCGTCGCCCACGACCGCGGCCGCCAGCCGCTTGCCCGCTTCCTCTTCGTGCAGATCCGTTGCCTCCACGCCGAGCAGGTGGATCTCTTCCCACGGCGTTTCGAGCAGCGCCTTTGCCGTCGCCACGGTCAGGCGCGCGCCCTTCTCGACGGCGATCTTCGCGGCGGCGTCGCGGACGTCGTGGCAGAGGACCTTGCCCACCAGGCCCTCGAGAGTCGCCGCGTCGCGCCGCTGGGCGATCGCCTTCATGACTTCGAGCTGGGCGCCGACCCGGAGAGCCCCGAAACGGGCACGGTGTCTCGTCGCGGCTTCGTGCTCATCGGCTGACCGGTGCCGCCGCCGCGCACGGCCTGGATCTCGGCCATGACCGCCAGGGCGATCTCCGGCGCCGACCGGGCGCCGATGTCGAGACCGATCGGAACGCGGACGCGCTTGAGCGCCGCGTCGCTCTGACCTTCTTCGGCCAGAAGCTTGAGGATAGCGGCGCCACGACGCGTCGAGCCGAGCATCCCGATGTAGCCGACGTCGGTCGCCAGCGCCTTGTGCAGCACCGGCAGGTCGTACTTGTAGTCGTGGGCCATCAGCACGAGCGCGGTCGACGGCGCCAGCGGGTACTCGCCGACCAGCTCCGACGGGATGCCGATCCTGAGCTCGTCGACCTGCGGGAAGCGCTCGCGCGTCGCGAACCGCGGCCGGCCGTCGATGACGATCGTGCGGTAGCCGAGCACGCGGGCGAGCTCGGTCATTGGCATCGAGACGTGGCTGGCGCCGACGACGAGGAGCAGCGCGGACGGCGTGAAGACCTCGACGAACGCGCGCGCACCCTCGGCAAGGAGCGTCCGCGAGGTGCCGACCGTCATCGCATCGCGCGCTTCCTCGGTGAACCGCTCGTCGAGCGTCGCGTCGCCCAGGGTGCCGCTGGTCGTGCCGTCGTCCAGCAACAATATTTTCAAGCCGACCGGGCCGTCGAGCCGGGTGACGATCGCCGCCCGTCCGCCCTTTGCGGTGTGGGCGCGCACGCCCTCCAGTAGATCGGCGGTCAGCGGTTCGACGAACACCTCGATCGTGCCGCCGCACGTGAGCCCGATCTCCCACGCCTCCTCGTCGCCCAGATTCAGCTCGAGGAGCCGGGGCCGATTCGTGTTCAAGACGTCCTCGGTCTGCTCGATGACCTGGGCGTCGACGCAGCCGCCGATGGTGACGGAGCCGAGCACGGACCCGCCCTCACCGACCAGCATCTTGGCGCCCTCTTTACGCGGCGTGGTGCCGCGCGTGTTCACCAGGGTCGCGACCGCCACCTTGCCCGGAGACCGCCGAAGTTCATCAATCTGATCGAAGAGTTCCGTCATGAGCCCTAATGATACGCCGACGGGCGGTGGTGGGCTAGAGATGCAGCTTGCCGGCGAGATCGCGCAGAGCCGCCAGGTTGTGCCCGGCGGCGAAGTCGTCGATCAGCGGCATCGCCGCCGCCATGCCGCGCGTCAGCGGCTCGTACGAGGGGTTGCCGAGGAGCGGATTCAGCCAGATCAGGCGCGCCGCTCGGCGCTTGATCCGCAGGAGCTCGGTCGCCAGCACGTCGGGCTCGCCCGTGTCCCACCCGTCGGACAGGACGATGACGATCGTCCGGCGGTCGACGAGGTGCGGCCACTCGCGGTTGAACTGGGCGAACGACTCGCCGATGCGTGTGCCGCCCGACCAGTCGCGCACGTCGGTCAGGCGCCGGAGCACCTGGCGATACGAGCGTCCGCGGAGAAGGTCCGTAATGCGCGTGAGCCGAGTGGAGAAGATGAACGTCTCGACCCGGCCGAAGACGTTCTGCAACGCGAACAGAAACTGCAGCAGGAAGCGGCTGTAGAGGTCCATCGAGCCGGAGACGTCGCACAGCAGGACGAGCCTGACCTTCTTGCGCTTGCGCTCGCGGAAGCGCAGCTCGATGAGATCGCCGCGCGTGAGGTTCGCGCGGAGGGTGCGCCGGAGGTCGACTCTCCCTTTCCGCTTCACCGGACGCCGACGGCGGCTCATCCGATGAGCGAGACGGCGCGCGATCTTGATCGTGAGCTTCAGCAGCTCGTCCAGCTGGTCGGCGCTGAAGGTCGAGAAGTCCTGGTGCACGAGCCCTTCGGCCTCGGACGCGAGCGGCACGCTCAGCGGATCGCCCGCGTCCTCGGGCTCTTCCTCGCCCCACGAGTCGAGCGCGAGCGCCTCGCGCTTCTGTCCCGCCTTCGCCATCGCGTCCCCGCCGGGGTCGTCGAGCGATGGCGCCGGAATGAACCCGGACTGGTCGTCGCCTTCCGGCAAGACGCGCCAGAACGCCTCGAAGCACCGGTCGAACGGCGGGACTTCCTCGGGGCGCGTCACGAAGACGGCGCGCAGACCGAGGTAGAGCTCGTGGCGATCGGTGATGTCGAGGTAATCGAGGGCGCGGACCGCGTCGGTGACCTCGACGAGCGTCACGGGAAGACCGGAGCGCCGGAGCAGCGACGCAAAGCGCGCGACCGCCGCGGAGAGATCGCGCGGCACGCTCTCAGCTCGGCGTGGGCAGGAACGGGGTGAGTCCGGTCTTCGTGACCTCGGCGCGGAAGCGCTTCATGTCGTCGACGTCCTTCAGCACGCAGCCGAGCGTCTCGGTCACGAGCGCCTCGTCGATGTGATCGGCGTGGAGCGACGCCAGCGCCTGGGCCCAGTCGAGCGTCTCGGCCACACCCGGCACCTTCGCGAGCCGCACCTGACGCAAGGTCTCCATGAACTTAGCGATCTCGCGCGCGAGCCGACCGTTGATCCCCGGCACCTTGCGCGCGATGATCCGGATCTCCTTGTCGGACGTCGGATAGTCGATCCAGAGGTAGAGGCACCGGCGGCGGAGCGCGTCCGACAGCTCGCGCGTGCGGTTCGAGGTCAGGATGACGTGCGGCGGGTGCGTCGCCTTGATCGTGCCGATCTCCGGGATCGTCACCTGCCAGTCCGAGAAGACTTCGAGCATGAAGGCTTCGAATTCTTCATCTGATCTATCGACTTCGTCCACCAGGAGCACCGGCGACTGCGACTCTTGGGTGATCGCCTGGAGCATCGGGCGACGCAGCAGGAACGGCTCCGAGAAGATCTCGTGCTCCTTGTCGACCATTGCGCGATTGTTGTGGCCCGCTTCCTCGAGCTTGATGTGCAGGAGCTGCTTTTGATAGTTCCACTCGTAGAGCGCGGTGGAGGCGTCGAGCCCTTCGTAGCACTGCAGGCGGATCAAATTCGTCCCGAGCATCCGCGCCATCACCTTCGCGACCTCGGTCTTGCCGACGCCGGCGGGCCCTTCGATCAAGAGCGGCTTGCGCAGGCGCATCGCGAGGTGCACCGACGTCGCGACCGGCGCGTCGGTGACGTACTCGGCCGCTTCCATCAGCTCCTGGATTTTTCGGATGTCGTCGCGCATGGCTAGCTATTGTACATGAAGCCTCGCGTAATCTTCGGGCGTGTCCACGTCGGGCGGCATCGCGAGATCGAAGGCGACGGTCTCGACGCGCTCGGGATTTTCCTTCACGACCGCGCGCGCGCCCGCGTCGCCCTTGAGCGTGCGGAGCTCGGCGAAAACTTCGGACGAGAAGACAACCGGCGTGCCCTGCACGCCCTGATACACCGGCGCGACGATCGCCTTGCCCGAGCGCCGGAACGCTTCCAGCAGCGCCGGGACGACGGCGGCAGGCATGCGCGGCTGGTCGCCGAGCGTGATCAGCGCGGCGGCTGTCCACGGCTTGAGCGCGGCGATGCCGGCGGCGATCGACGTGCCCTGCCCATCCTGTGGACGCGGATTCACGACGAAGCGGACCGTGAGACCCTCGAGCGCCTGCCGGATCGCCGTGTCGTCCGGGCCGGTCACGACCACGACGTCCTCGACGCGACCGACGATGTGCTCGACGGACCAGCGCACGACGGGCTTGCCTTGAAGCTGGAGCAGGAGTTTTTGCCGCCCCATCCGGCGCGCGAGCCCGGCCGCCAGCACGACCGCGGCGATCACGACCGGCGGGCCTCGAGCTCGGGGACCTCGCAGCCGAAGCCGGGGAGGGAAAGCGTGACCACGTCGTCGCGGCGCGGTCGGCGGACGACCGCCCGACAGATCCGATGCGTGTCCGGCACCCCGTGCACGAGGACCGCCGCCATCAGCGGCCTCGCGGCCGAGGAAGCTTCGCGCGCCGCGAAGTCGTCAGCGCCGGGTCGGCTAGCCGCCGGCGCGCTTGACCGCCTCGGTCAACGCGCGCTTGGCGAACACACGGCAAAGGTGCGACTTGTACTCGACGGAGCCCTGGAGGTCCGCCTGCACGTCGACACCGTCGGCGGCCTTCTGCGCGGCCGCCTCGATCGCCGCGGCATCCAGCTTCTTGCCGGTGCAGCCCGCCTCGACGCCCTTGGCGCGTACGGCCTTGGTGCCGGCGCCCGTGACTCCGATCGAGGCCTTGGAGCAGGCGCCCTTGCCGTCGAGCGTGACCGCGGCGGCGACCCCCACGACGGCGAACCGCGAGGCCGGGTGCGGGAACTTCATGTACGCCGCCCCGGTGCTCGCGGGAAGCACGGGCACGCGGACCTCGACGAGAATCTCGTCCTCGCCGACCGCGGTGGCCATCAAGCCCTTGAACCAGTCGTCCACCTTCACGGTGCGGCGGCCCTTGGCACCTTCGCAGACCATCTCGGCGCCGAGCGCGATCATCGCCGCCGGATAGTCCGCGGCGGGATCGGCGTGGGCGATCGAGCCACCGACCGTCCCGCGGTTGCGAACCGCCGGATCGCCGATCAGCGCCGCGACCTCGGAGAGGACGGCGAGCTTCGACTTCACCACCGACGACGACTCGACCTCCCAGTGGGTGGTCATCGCGCCGATCGCGAGCATGTTGCCGTCCTGCTTGATCCCCGAGAGCCCGGGGACCTTGCGCAGGTCGATCAGGTGCTTGGGCTGCGCCAGCCGCAGCTTCATCATCGGGATCAGGCTGTGGCCGCCGGCGAGCAGCTTGGCGTCGTCCTTGTGCTTGCCGAGCAGGTCGAGCGCTTCCTTGATCGTGCCCGGCGCGTGATAGTCGAACGCGGCTGGATACATGTGGCTCTCCTGGTTCTATCGGGCCTTGGCGCCCTGAATGATCTTCCACACACGCTGGGCCGTCATCGGCATTTCCTCGATGTGATCCACGCCGAGCGGTGCCAGCGCGTCCACGACGGCGTTCACGACCGCCGGCGTCGCCGCGATGGTCCCGGTCTCCCCCGCGCCCTTGACACCCATCGGATTGACGGGCGTGGGCGTGACGGTCCGGTCGGTCTCGTACATCGGCAGCATGTCGGCCTTGGGCAGCGCGTAGTCCATCATGCTGCCCGTCACGAGCTGGCCGGACTGTCCGTCGTACACGGCGCCCTCGCAGAGCGCCTGGCCGACGCCCTGCGCGATGCCGCCATGCACCATGCCGTCGACGATCATGGGGTTGATGACGTTGCCGACGTCGTCCACCGCCAGATAGCGCAGGATGCGGACATTGCCGGTGTCGCGATCGACCTCCACGATGCAGGCGTGGGCGCCGAACGGGAAGCAGAAGTTCGACGGATCGTAGAAGGATGTCTCCTCGAGCCCCGGCTCGAGACCCTCGGGATAGTTGTGCGGCACGTACGCTGTGAGCGACACGACGCCGAACGGCACCGCCTTGCCGGGAGCACCCTTCACCTGGAACTGGCCGCCCAAGAAGTCGATGTCCTTCGGGGCGGCTTCGAGCAGGTGCGCCGCGATTTTCTTGCCCTTCTCGATGACCTTGTTGAGCGACATCAGGATTGCTGTCCCTCCGACCGACGCCGAGCGGCTCCCGTAGGTCCCCATGCCGAACGCGACCGAGCCGGTGTCGCCGTGGACGATGTCGACCTGCTCGATCGGGATGCCGAGCTTGTCGGCGACGATCTGGGCGAACGTCGTCTCGTGCCCCTGCCCGTGTGAGTGCGAGCCGGTGAACACGGTGACCATGCCGGTCGGATGCACGCGCACCTTACCCGACTCGTAGAGCCCGGCGCCCGCGCCGAGCGCGCCGACGAGCTTGGACGGCGCGATCGAGCACGCCTCGATATACGCCGAGAAGCCGATCCCGAGCAGCCGGCCCTGCTTGCGCGCCGCTTCCTGCTCGGCGCGGAACTTCCGATAGTCGAGCATCTGAAGCATCCGGTCCCAGGCCGCGCCGTAATCCCCGCTGTCGTAGACGACGGCGACCTGTGTCTGGAAGGCCCCGGAGAACTTCGGGATGAAGTTCTTCTTCCGCAGATCCGCCACGTCCATCCCGGCCGCGCGCGCCCCGGCCTCGACGATGCGCTCGACGACGTAGCACGCCTCCGGCCGCCCCGCGCCGCGGTAGGCGTCCACCGCGGTCGTGTTCGAGAAGACGCCGGTCACTTCGCAGTGGATAGCCGGGATCGCGTAGACGCCGTTGAGCAGCGTGCCGTAGAGGAACGTCGGGACCGCCGGCGCGAAGGTCGAGAGGTACGCGCCCAGGTTCGCGGTCGTTTTCACGCGCAGCCCGAGGATCTTGCCGTCGCGGGCCAGCGCGATCTCGGCGTCGGTCACGTGATCGCGGCCGTGGGCGTCGGTCAGGTATGCCTCGCTGCGGCTCGCGGTCCAGCGCACCGGACGCTTGAGCTTGCGCGAGGCCCACGAGCAGACGACTTCCTCGTTGTAGAGAAAGATCTTCGAGCCGAAGCCGCCGCCCACGTCGGGGGCGATCACACGGACCTTGTGCTCGGGAATGCCGAGCACGAAGGCGCACATGAGCAGGCGATGCACGTGCGGGTTCTGCGAGGTCACCCAGAGCGTCAGCTCGCCGGTCGCGTCGTCATAGCGGGCCACGCACGCCCTGGGCTCCATCGCGTTGGCGACCAGACGCTGGTTGACGATGCGCTTCTTCACCGTGACCGCGCCCGCGGTCTTGAAGGCCGCGTCGGTGGCCGCCCGGTCGCCGATCTCCCACTTGAACGCGACGTTGCCCGGCGCTCCCTCATGCAGCTTCGGCGCTCCGGACGCAGCCGCTTTCTCGGTGATCGTGACGGCCGCCAGCGGCTCCCAGTCGACCTGCACCTTCTCGGCAGCGTCGACCGCCGCCTCATGGCTGTCGGCGATGACGATGGCCACTGGATCACCGACGTGCCGCGCGGCGTCCGACGTGAGTGGCATGTGCGGCACGATCGCCAGATCCTGGATGACGCCCGGGATCTTCTTCTCCTTGCGGAGATCCCATCCGCACGGTAGCGAGTTGACGCCCGTCATGTCCTTGCCGGTGAAGACGGCGACGACTCCCGGATGGCGCGTGGCCGCGGCGGTGTCGATCTTGCGGATCTTCGCGTGGGCGTGGGGGCTCCGCACGAAGGCGGCGTACGTCATCCCCGGAATCTTCAAATCATCGACGTACTGGCCGCGCCCCGTGATGAAGCGCGGGTCCTCGCGTCGCTTGATCGATTTACCGAAGAGCCGTTCGGCGGCGACGGTGGCCATGATCTTCCCTCACTTCTTCGCGGGCATGTGCTCGGCCGCCCACTCGATCGCCTTCACGATGTTGTGATAGCCGGTGCACCGGCAGAGATTACCTTCCAGCTGGTGCCGGATCAGCTCCTCCGAGGGCTTCGGATAGCGCTCGAGCATCTGATAGGCCGACATGATCATGCCGGGAGTGCAGAACCCGCACTGCAGCCCGTGCTTCTCCCAGAAGCCCTGCTGGATCGGGTGCAGCTCGCCGTCCTTCGCCAGACCCTCGATGGTCATGATGTTGGCGCCATCCGCCTGGACCGCGAAGAAGTTGCAGGCCTTGACGGCCTGGCCGTTCATGAGGATCGTGCACGCGCCGCACTGGCTCGTGTCACAGCCGACGTGCGTCCCGGTGAGGCCCACCGTCTCGCGGATGTAGTGCACCAGGAGCAGGCGGGGCTCGACCTCATGGCTGTAGCTCTGGCCGTTGATCGTCATCTTGACTGGCAGTTTCACGACTCATCCTCCGGGATTCGGCGGTTTGAGAGCGGGCCCTGGACGCCCCGATCTGGCGCGACAGAGGGTAAGACCTCGCCCCCCGGCATGTCAACCGGGGCAGGCATTTGGGGCTACTGCCCCAGGAGGCGCCTTCCGTCGGCGCGGGCCTGGTCGAGGACCTCGCGGACCGGCAACGATTTCTCTCGGGCGATGCGCGCCACGTCGGCGAACTCCGGCGTGATGGTCACGATTCGACCGCCCAGGCGCGAGACCTTGAATGGAATCGTCCCGTAGGCCGTGGTGACCTCGACCATCTCGCGCTGCAGGCGGGCCCGGCGCCACTCCGACCAGCGAACGCCGATCGTCGTCGATTCTTCGAAGAGGGCGCGGGACAGGTCGCCGACCCGCTCGGGTACGCACAGCGCCGTCACCACGACGCCCGGCCGGCCGCGTTTCATGATGACCGGTTGGAGGAACACGTCGAGGGCGCCGGCGTCGAAGATTCGCTCGATCAAGGTCTCGTAGAGCTGCGGCGACATGTCGTCGATGGTCGTCTCGACCTGGAGCACCGTCTCGTCGGCGGCGCCGCGGTCGACCGTCTGGCCCAGAAAGCATCGCAGGACGTTGGGGATGTCGGGCAGATCCTTCGTGCCGGCACCGTAGCCGACGGCCTCGAGGGTGAGCGCCGGCATTCGTCCCGCCGAGACCGCGAGCGTCGTGAGGATCGCGGCGCCGGTCGGCGTGACGAGCTCCGATTTCACGCCCGTGTCCACGACGGGGAAGCCGCGCAGGAGCTCGGCGGTGCCCGGCGCCGGTACCGGAATCCGCCCGTGCGGGCCGCCGACGAGCCCGCCACCGATCGGGAGCGCCGAGACGTGGACCGCCTGCGCTCCGGCCAGGTCCAGCGCGATCACGCCACCGGTGACGTCGACGATCGCGTCGACCGCGCCCACGTCGTGGAACTGCACCGACTCGCGATCGGTACCGTGCACGCGCGCCTCGGCGTCGGCGAGCCGCGTGAAGATCCGCGCCGCCCGCTCCCTGACACTCGCCTCGAGCGCGCTGCGCTCCAGAATATCGAGGATGTCGCGCAGCGGCCGATGATGGACGTGAGCCGCGCGATCGATCTCGACATCGACCTTGGTCGCCCGAAATGCCCCCTTCATCACTTCCCGCGCGACCAACCTCCACCCCGGGAGCGCCAGCTTGGCCAGCTCGTCCTGAAGTCGCGCCAGTGACACACCGGCGTCGAGAAGCGACGCCATGATCATGTCCCCCGCCGCCCCAGAAGGACAATCGAAGTAAGCGACCCTCACCCCACCCTCACCCCACGACTCCCAAAGCCAGCACCCCCCTCACCCGACCCACAGCGGCACCGCGCGCCGCCTCACACCACTCCGTATGCTTCCCCGTTCTATGCGTACGCGCAAACCCATCGGGCCAGCCCGAGCAGCGCATCGCAAGCGCGGCGCCGCTCGCGCCGGCGGGGGCTGGGGGCATGCTCGATCGCGGGCCCGAACGCGGACGGCGCGTCCT
>QHSP01000030.1:15190-88517 GCA_003220495.1 Candidatus Rokuibacteriota bacterium
CATCCGAACGCGTGCCGCGTGGTCCCAAGCCCCCTCCCCCATGCCCCCAGCCCCCGCCGGCGCGACGTCACCGCACTTTAGCGATGAGATGATTGATCTGGCTGGCCTGATGAGCCGCGCCGTAGCCGTTGTCGATGTTGACCACCGACACCCCCGGCGCGCACGAATTCAGCATCGCGAGCAGCGCCGCGATTCCTCCGAACGACGCCCCATACCCGATGCTGGTCGGCACGGCAATGACGGGTCGGTCCACCAACCCTCCGACGACGCTCGGCAACGCGCCCTCCATCCCGGCGACGACGACGAGCACGTTGGCCTCGGCGAGCAGATGATAGTGGGCCAGGAGCCGATGGAGGCCGGCCACGCCGCAGTCGTAGACTCGCTCGACACGGTTGTCGAGGGCTTCGGCGACGAGCGCGGCCTCTTCGGCGACGGGAAGGTCGGCGGTCCCTGCCGCGAGGACCGCGATGAGGCCGAGACCGGGACTCGGCTCCGGTCTGGCGATCACGAGCTTCGCGTCGGGATGGTAGACGTGCGGCAGGCCGGCCTCGGCCACCGCGTCGGCGACCGATCGATCGGCGCGCGTCGCGAGGACGTTCGCGTGGTGGGCAATCAGCCGCCCGAGGATCGCGACCACTTGCGCCGGCGTCTTGCCGGGGCAGAAGACGGCCTCGGGGGCGCCGCCCCGCAGCGCGCGGTGATGGTCGATCTTCGCGAATCCGAGGTCTTCGAAGGGCAGCCCGCGAAGCTTGGCCATGGCGGCGTCGACGTCGATGCGCCCGGCCCTCAAGTCGTCGAGCAAGGCGCGGAGGGCTTCCCTATCCACCGTTCGCTTTCGTCGGTCTCTTCAGCAAGAGATTCGCGCTGCCCGACTGGAAGCCGGCGAGATCGAGCGTCACGTAGATGTAGCCGAGCTCGCGCAGGCGCTTCACGATCGTCTCGCGCAGGTCGCCCTCCCAGAGCCGCGCCATCTCGGCCTGGTCGATCTCGAGCCGGGCCAGGCGATCGTGGTGACGTACCCGGAACTGGCGAAAGCCGAGCGAGCGAATGGACGCCTCCGCGGCGTCCACCTGGCGCAGTTTCTCCGGCGTGATGCGGTCGCCGTACTGGAACCGGGAAGACAGGCAGGCGAACGAGGGCTTGTCCCACGTGGGCAAGCCGAGCTCGCGCGAGAGAGTCCGGATCTCGTCCTTCCACAGCTCGGCTTCGATCAGGGGCGCGCGCACGCCCCGGTCCTGCGCGGCCTTCATGCCCGGGCGGTGGTCGCCGCGGTCGTCCATGTTGGCGCCGTACACGAGGGCGCGACATCCTTCACGCTCGGCGATCGGCGCCAGCTTGAGGAAGAGCTCTTCCTTGCAGAAGAAGCACCGGTTCGTCGGATTGCGCGCGTAGTCCGGATTCTGGAGCTCCTCGGTGCGCACGACCAGATGCCGCATGCCCAGCAGCGCGCCGAGCCGCCGGGCCTCGTCGAGCTCGCTGGCCGGATAAGTCTCGGAGTCCGCGGTCACCAGGAGCGCGCGCGCGCCGAGCGCATCCTTGGCGGCGCGCGCCAGCAACGTGGAGTCGACGCCGCCCGAGAACGCGACCACGACGCTCTCCATCTCGCGCAGCACGTCCAGCAGGCGGTCGTACTTGGCGTGCGTCATGTCAGGGCTCGACTCGGATGAGGTCGTGGAACGCCGTGTAGCGCTCGTTGATGTCGGCGGGCGTCAGCCGCGTCAGCCGCTTGAGCGAGAAATCCTCGACCGTGAACGACGCCATCACCGAGCCGTAGACGACGGCGCGCCGCATCGCGGCGGCGTCCACCCGATCCTGGGCCGCGAGATAGCCCATGAATCCGCCGGCGAACGTGTCGCCGGCGCCGGTCGGGTCGTAGACCGACTCCAGCGGATACGCCGGCACGAAGAACAGGCGGTCCTCGGTGCTGAGCAGCGCGCCGTATTCGCCCCGCTTGACCACGACGGTCCGCGGCCCCATCGCCGAGATGGCCCGCGCGGCGCGGATCAGGTTCGGCTCGCTGGCGAGCTGCCGCGCCTCGCCGTCGTTGACGGTCACGACGTCCACCTCGGCGAGAACCTTTCGGAGCGCCTCGCGCTTGCCCTGGATCCAGAAGTTCATCGTGTCCAGAGCGACCAGCCGCGGGCGCTCCTTCATCTGGCGGAGCACGTCGAGCTGGAGCTCGGGATCGATGTTCGCCAGAAAGAGGAAGGGCATCCGCCCCAGTCCGTCGCTGAGCACCGGCCGGAACTCGGCGAAGACGTTCAGCTGGGTCTCGAGGGTCTTCGCCTCGTTCAGGTCGTACCCATACTGGCCCGTCCACCGGAACGTGCGGCCCTTGGAGGTCTGCAGCCCGGCGATGTTCACGCCGCGGTTCTCGAGGAGCTTCAGATGGGCCTCGGGGAAATCCTCGCCGACCGTCGCCACCAGATGCACCCCGGTGAAGAAGCTCGCCGAGTAGGAGAAGTAGGTGGCGGAGCCGCCAAGAGCCTCTTGCACCTTCCCGAAGGGGGTCTCGACGCTGTCCAGCGCGACCGAGCCGACGACCAGGAGCCCACTCATTGTAGCGGGGACCGTGAGGCCGGCTTGGACCGCGGGTGGCCTGCTGCGGGCGCACGCCGGCTCCGCTCGCGCGGAAGATGGTGCCGGCCGCGCGAAAGACTTTTCCGGCCGCGTGGAAAGTAGTTGTCGAGCAGAAGCGCTAGCTTCTTCCGCGTCTTGGGCGGGAAGGCCGCGGGGTTGGTGATCACCGCGTTCTTGAGCAAGCTCGGGCACTCGCATTTGCGCGCAGGCGCAATCGCCGGGATCACCCGGCGCAAGACGTCCTTGGCCGTCGCGACGTTCTTCAGGAGGCTCTGGACGACGGCCTCGACCGACACGGCCTCGTGCGTCTCGTGCCAGACGTCATAGTCCGTCGCGAGCGCGAGCGTCGCGTAGCAGAGCTCCGCTTCGCGCGCGAGCTTCGCCTCGGGCATGTTGGTCATCCCGATCACGTCCACGCCCCAGCTTCGATAGACGCGCGACTCGGCCCGGGTCGAGAACTGCGGGCCTTCGATGCAGATGTAGGTCCCGCCGCGGTGCACGGTCGCGCTCGTCTCCTGCGCCGCTGTCGCGAGCGCGGCCGCGAGGTCGGCGCACACCGGCTCGGCCATGCCCACGTGGGCGACGATGCCGTCGCCGAAGAAGGATGAGACGCGCCGCCTGGTCGTGTCGAAGAACTGGTCGGGGATGACCAGGTCGAGCGGTCGGATCGCCTCCTTCATGCTGCCGACCGCCGAGATCGAGATGACCCACTGAGCGCCGAGGAACCGGAACCCCCAGATGTTGGCGCGGAAGTTCAGCTCGCTCGGCGTCACCCGATGGCCACGGCCGTGGCGCGGGAGGAAGATCACCCTTCGGCCGGCGAAACGACCGACGCAGTACGCGTCGGACGGCGCGCCGAACGGCGTCTGGACCTTCTGCCACTTGACGTCGGTCAGCCCCTCGAGCTCGTACAGGCCGCTGCCGCCGATGACACCGATCGCGGGCTCGCTCGCGAGCGCTTTCATCGGTCGTTCGCCCCGGTGGCGTCGAGCTCGCCGAGCACGCGATCTCCCTGCACCGCGGTGACCCGGGCTCTCGCGAGCGTTCGCATGAGCGACGGCGGGCCGGAGAAGACGATCTCGACGTAGTTGCCGGTGAGCCCGACGAGCCGGCCCGAGGCCCGGTCGAGCGTTTCCAGCACCAAGACCTCTTCGACTCGGCCGATCAGGCTCCGCCGGAACTCGTCACTCTTCGCCCGGCCGAGCTCACGGAGAACCCGGCTGCGGTGGGTGATCGTGCGCGAGTCCAGCTGATCCGCGAGCCTCGTGGCCTCGGTGCCCTTGCGCGTCGAGTACGGGAAGACGTGCAGGTAGGAGAACGGCAGCTCCCGGACGCAGGCGACCGTCTCGGCGAAGTCGTCGTCGGCCTCGCCCGGGAAGCCGGCGATGACGTCAGCGCCCAGGCCGAGCCGCGGTCGCGCGGCCGAAAGACGCTCGACGAGGGCTCGGTACATCCGCGCGCTGTACGGGCGCCGCATCGATCTCAAGATTCGGTCGCTGCCGCTCTGCAGCGGGATGTGGAAGTGCGGCGCGACGACCGGCGAGGCCGTGACGATCTCGAGCAGCTCTGGCGTGAAATAGGCCGGGAGCAGCGACGAAAGCCTCGCCCAGCGGAGGCCCGGAGTCTCGACCAGCGCTCGCACGAGGGCCGCGAGCGTCGTGCGGGGCACGAGGTCGGCGCCGTAGTGTCCCAGGTCCACGCCGGTCAGCACGATCTCCGGGTGTCCGGCTTCGACGAGAAGACGCGCCTGGTCGAGGACGATCTTCGGATCGAGGCTGCGGCTGGCGCCGCGCGCCCGCGGCACGATGCAGAACGCGCACCGGTGCTGGCAGCCGTCCTGGACCTTCAAGAACGCGCGCGACCGGCCGTTGAGGCGCGCGGTGGGCGCCACCTCGAGCGTGCGCGCCTGCGCGATGTCGGAGACGTAGACCCGGTCGGCCACGACCCGGTCGAGCAAATCGGGGAGTCGATGCTTGTCGCCGTTGCCGACCACGAGGTCGACGTCCCCCATGCCGGCCACCTCACCCGGGCTCGTCTGCGCCCAGCAGCCGGTGACGACCAGGGTCGCCCGGGGGCTCACCCGCGCGGCGCGACGGATGGTCTGCCGGTCGGAGAGCTCGGCGCGAGCCGTGACCGAGCACGTGTTGACGACGACCACGTCCGCGGGCTCGTTGAAGTCCACGGTGCGGAAGCCGCGGGCCTCGAGCAAGGTCTGGATCTGCTGCGTGTCGACCTGGTTGAGCCGGCATCCAAGGGTGGCGAACGACACGGTCCGGGCGGCGCTCAAATCAGCTGGCACTGGTGCTCGCCACCGCCGACGGCTCCCGGAGCTGGCCGCAGGCCGCTCCGATGTCCTCCCCCTTGCTCCACCGCACCGTCGTCGTGACCCCGGCGTCGAGCAGGACCGATTGAAACGCGAGGATCCGAGCGAGCGGCGGCCGCCGGAACCGCGCCCCCTCCCAGTCGTTGAAGGGGATCAGGTTGACCTTGGCCTTGACGCCGCGGAGCAGGCGCACCAGGCGCTGCGCATCGTCGACCGTGTCGTTGACGTCCTCGAGCATGACGTACTCGAAGAACACCCGTTGGCGAGAGCCCAGCGGGTATCGCTTGACGGCGGCCATCAGCGCCGCGAGATCGAAGGACCGGTTCACCGGCATGAGCCGCGTGCGCACCTCGTCGGTGGTGGCGTGGAGCGAGATCGCCAGGTTGACCTTGAGGTCCTCACGGCCCAGCTTCTCGATGCCGGGGACGAGCCCGACGGTCGACACGGTGATGCGGCGCGGCGAATACGCGACACCGAGTTTCGCATCCGTGAGAATCCGGAGCGCCGTCACCACCGCCGCATAGTTCGCAAGCGGCTCGCCCATCCCCATGAACACGATGTGCGTGACGCGCCGGCTTTCCTTTTCGAGCAGCCGGTTGGCCGCGAGGATCTGACCGACGATCTCGCCCGCGGTCAGATTGCGCTCGAGCCCCATCACGCCTGTCAGGCAGAAGCCGCACGCGAAGCCGCAGCCGACCTGCGTGGACACGCAGAGCGTGATCCGCTCGTCGTCCGGCATCAGCACCGAGCTGATCCGGCTGCCGCCGTTCAGGACGAAGACGAGCTTGCGGCTGCCGTCCGCCGAGGGCATCTCCCGCTCGGGCTCGGCGACCTCGACCACGGCCCGCTCGGCGAGCGCCTGGCGGAAGTCCTTCGGCAGGTCGGTCATGGCCTCGAGGTCGAAGACCGCTTTGCGGTACATCCACGTCGCGAGCTGGCGGCCGCGATAGCGCGATGCGCCGAGCTCGACCGCGAGATCCTCGAGCTCCGACGCCAAGAGCCCCACGAGGTTTGCGCGCGACATGAAGTGGAGGATATCACGGCCATCGCGACCGAGCTTTTGCCGCGGGCGTGTGCAAATGTTTTCCACCAGCGCTGCGACGGAGTCGTGGATAACCGTGTGGGCGACGGGTTGGCGCGAGCGGCTTTTCAGTCGCTTAGACCACTTCGCTCATTCGATGAGCACCTCGGACCCCGAGAACAGCGCGTCGATCTGTCGGGGGAGACCGAAGAGACGCAGCCGGTCGCCGGCGCGCAGGACCGTGTCGGCGGTCGGATCCGCCACCGTCTCACCCGTCGCGCGCGTGACGGCGACGACGGTCACCCCGAAGCGCTCGCGCATGCGCACCTCGCCCAGAGACTGGTCCACGAGGTGGCCACCTCTCAGGCTGATCTCGCGGAGCTGGGGCAGCCCCGTCTCAGCGTCCTCCGCCTCTGCCTTCGCTCGCTCCACCGCGCCCCGAAAGCGATTGAGATAGGCCAGGACCCGGTCTCGCGGCAGCGACAGCCGCTCGAGCGCGTGGCGAATGAGGGTCGAGGCCGCCTCCTCCTCCGGCTGGATCACCTCGGCGGCGCCGGCTTCCATGAGCCGGGCGCGCCAGGCGAGATCGTGCACGCGCGCCAGGATCTGGACCGTGGGATTGAATCCGCGGACCAGGCGCACGACCTGCCGGGCGCGGTCGTTCTCGGGGATCGCGAGGATGACGAGCGCGGCCTGATCGGCCTGAGCGGCGGCCAAGATGACCCGCTGCGCGGCGTCGCCGAACACGGCGGGCACGTTGCGGGCCCGCAGGCTCTTGACGATGTCCGGATCGGTCTCGATGGCGACGTAAGGCACGGCGAATGTCTCGAGCGCCTCGCCGATCGCGCTTCCCACGCGCCCGAAGCCACACACGACGACGTGGCCTTCCATCGCTCGCGCCGACGGAAGACCCAGCGCCGGGGCCCGGCGCGCGTCCAGCCGCGCCGGGCCGATCCAGCGCGGGACCATCCGAACGAGCACCGCGTTGATCAAGATCGTCACCAGCGACGCGGACAGGGTGGCGCTGTAGACGTCATCGCCGACGTGGCCGGCCTGGCGCGCCACCTGGACCAGGATGAACGAGAACTCTCCGATCTGCGCGAGCCCCACGCCGACGAGCAGCGCCGTCGACAGCGGCTGCCGGAAGAGGAGACACACAACGGTCCAGATCGCCCACTGCCCGATGACGACCAGCCCGACCAGGACCCCGAGCAGGGCCAGGTTGTCGACGACCACGCGCAGGTCGATGAGAACGCCGATGGTCACGAAGAAGAGCGCGACGAACGCGTCGCGAAGCGACAGGAGACGGGCCAGCATCTCGTGCGCGTAGTCCGACTGGTTGATGAGGAGCCCCGCGAGGAACGCGCCGAGCGCCAGGGACAGGCCGACCGCCTGCGTGAGCGCGGCCGCTCCGAGGCCCACCGCGAGCGTCACGAGGAGCAGAAGCTCGTCGTTGCGCGTCTTCGCCACGTACGCCAGAACTCGCGGGAGGGTACGCGAGGCGAGATAGAAGAACGGCGCCAGGATCGCCGCCGCGGTCAGCAGCGCCTTTCCGACGGCCAGGACCCGGTCGCCCTGGAGCGCCCCCAGCGCCGGGATCAGGATGATCAGGACGACCGCCGCCAGGTCCTCGACGAGCGTGATGCCGATCATGATCCGGCCGTGACGGCTGTGGAGCTCACCGCGGTCGAGCAGCAAGCGCGCCAGCACCATGGTGCTGGCGGGAGACACGACCATGCCGATGACCGCGCCCGCCACCGGGCTCCAGCCGAGCACGCTCCCGACGGCAACCCCCATGGCCGTCGACAGCACGATGCCGAGCGGCCCGCCGACGAGCGCGACCCACTTCACGCCCATCAGGTCCTTGAGCGAGAACTCGATCCCGAGCGAGAACATGAGCAGGACGACGCCGATCTCCGCGAACAGCTCGAACGTGTGGATGTCGGAGACCGAAGGCCCGGGTGTCAGCGGGCTGATGAGAAGCCCGCCGAGGACGTAGCCGAGAATCAGCGGCTGCCGGGTCAGCCAGGCGAGCGATCCGCCGAGAATTGCCGCCACGAAGACGTAGGCAAGATCCCTGAAGAGGATGGGATCGGCGTTCACGTCGAGCTCACCGCCAGATAGAGATCGAGCAGATTCGTCCGGGTCGGGCCGGACACGATCAAGTCGGCGCTCGCCCGCAGAAATCCATACGCGTCGTTCTCGGCGAGCGCCCGGCCCGCATCGGCGCCGGCGGCGGCGGCGCGCTGCACGCTCCCGGCGTCGACGATCGCGCCCGTCGCGTCGGTCGGGCCGTCGGTGCCGTCGGTGCCGGCCGCGAGAATGGTGAGGCGGTCGGTCGGTTGCAGCTCGAGCGCGGCCGCCAGCGCGAACTCCTGGCAGCGACCGCCCTTCCCCGGTCCTCTCACGGTCACGGTCGTCTCGCCGCCCGCGATGAGGCAAGCCGGCGGCGTGAGCCGCCGCGCACGCGCGACGAACTCGCGCGCGACGGTGCGGGCCTCGCCCTGGAGCTCGCGCGTCGCCAGGTCGGCCTGAAAACCGAGCCGCCGGGCCGTCGCGACCGCCGCGTCGGTGACGAGCGCGTTGTTCCCGATGACGACGTTCCTGACGCGATCGAAGAGCGGGTCGCCGGGCTTGGGCGTCTCCGGGATCTGGCCCGCGCGCCCGGCCTCGAGGCGCCGGGCGATCGACGCCGGCACGCGCCCGGAAAGTCCCCGCCGCGCCAGCACCTCGAGCGCGTCGCCGAAGGTGGTCGGATCCGGCGCCGTCGGGCCCGAGGCGATCACGTCGAGAGGATCGCCGATCACGTCCGAAAGCGCGAGCGTGAGCACCCGGGCTGGCCAGGCCGCGCGGGCGAGCTGGCCGCCCTTGAAGAGCGACAGGTGCTTGCGGACGGCGTTGAGCTCGCCGATGGTCGCGCCGGAGGCCAGCAGGAGCCGCGTGAGCTCCTGCTTCTCGGCGAACGTGATGGGCGGCGCGGGCGCCGGCGTCAGCGCCGAGCCGCCGCCGGAGACGAGAAGCAGGATGAGATCGTCCGCGCCGGCGCCGCGAGCGACCTCGAGAAGCCGCGCCGAGGCGGCCAGCCCGCGCGTGTCGGGCACGGGATGCCCGGCTTCGGCGATCTCGATGCGCCGCAGGCGCGCGCCGTATCCGTCCTTCACGACCACGAAGCCGCCGGCGACGTGATCGCCCAGGACCTCCTCGGCGGCCGCAGCCATGGCGCCGCTCGCCTTGC
Source organism: Candidatus Rokuibacteriota bacterium (assembly GCA_003220495.1). Taxonomy (GTDB): domain Bacteria; phylum Methylomirabilota; class Methylomirabilia; order Rokubacteriales; family CSP1-6; genus AR31. The sequence goes on from QHSP01000030.1 coordinate 24,350, forward strand.
CGGAGCCCAGGAGGAAGACGCGGGCGGGTTGGCGATCGAGGCGGAGGTGAGCGCGGACGAGCGGCGCCACGTCGCCCGCCGCCAGCGCCGCTTCCCATATGGCGCGGACGGCGTCGCGCGCGGTCACGAGCCGAGCTTGAGGAGGCGCTCCCCCGCGTCCCGAAGCATGTCGTCCGTCTTCGGAAAGCAGAACCGGATCTTCGTGCGGCCGAGCTCGGGGTGGGCGTAGAAGGACGAGCCCGGTACCGTCGCGACCCCGACGTGCTTGATGAGCCACATCGCGAAGGCGGTGTCGTCCGGGACGTCGTACCGCTTCATGAAATGGGCGACGTCCGTCAGGATGTAGTAGGCGCCCCGTGGCTTCCACGCCACGAACCCGGCTTTCTCGATGTAGCCCCAGAGCAGATCGCGGCGCGCCTGGTAGGCCTCCCGCAGCTTGACGTAGTAGGAATCGGGCAACTGGAGCGCGGTGACGGCGGCCTCCTGCAAGGGATGCGGCGCGCCGACGGTCACGAAGTCATGAGCCCGGCGGATACCGATCGCGAGCTCGGCCGGGGCGATCGCATAGCCGACCCGCCAGCCCGTCACCGAGTACGACTTCGAGATGCCGGAGATCGTGATCGTGCGATCGGCCATGCCCGGCAAGGTGGCGATGGGCGTGTGGCCGAGGCCGTCGTAGACGATGTGCTCGTAGATCTCGTCCGTGATCGCGAGCAGGTCGTGCTCCAGGCAGAGGTCGGCGATGATCTGGAGCTCCTCCCGCGAGAACACCTTGCCGGTCGGATTGTTCGGGCTGTTGAAGATGATGGCGCGCGTGCGCGGCGTCACCGCCCGGCGCAGTCGGTCCGGATCGAACGTGAAGTCGGGCGGCTCGAGCGGCACGAACGTCGGCTGGGCGCCCGAGATGATGCAGCCCGGTCCGTAGTTCTCGTAGAACGGCTCGAAGATGATGACCTCGTCGCCCGGATTCAGCACGGCGAGCAGGGTCGACAGCATGGTCTCGGTCGAGCCGCAGCAGATCGTCACGTGGCGATCGGGCTCGACGTCCAGCCGATAGAGCGTGTGATACTTCTCGGCGATCGCCTTCCGGAGACTGGGCGTTCCCCAGGTGATCGCGTATTGATGGAAGTCGCCGTCGATCGCGCGGTGCGCCGCCTCGATCAGCTCGGGCGGCGGCGGGAAGTTGGGCATGCCCTGGGCCAGGTTCACACCGCCGAGCTGGTCGACGACCCGGGTCATCTCGCGGATGACCGACTCGGTGAAGCCTTGAACGCGGCGGGAGATCTGCACTACGGAACGATGACGTCACGCTCGATCGGATCGACCTGAACGCCCTTGTCCTTGAGCCACTTCACCCCGCGCTCGAGCGCGCGCTCGTCGCCTTCGAGCTCGAGCGCGATCCACCCGTGGTCGGCCTTGACGTCGGCGCGACGGATGTTGATCACGATGTCGAAGTCCTTCACGAGCCGGTACACGATCGGCTCCTGGATGAGCGCGGGCGGGAAGGTCAGGCGGACTCGCAGGCGGGCCATCGTGAGCACCGAGCGAGCTATCCTCCCGCGATCGCGGGAACGATCGACACTTCGTCGCCATCCTTCAGGGCCGTCTTCTTGGCCTGGAGGAATCGGATGTCCTCCTGGTTGACGTAGATATTGATGAAGCGCCGCAGCTCCCCCGCCTCGTCGAGCAGGCGCTCTCTGAGGCCCGGGAACTGCCGCTCGAGATCCCCGATGAGGCTGTCGACCGTATCGCCCTTGGCCTGGATCTCGGCGCTGCCCTTCGTGAGGGCGCGCAATGGCGTGGGAATCCGTACGAGCACCGGCATCGTTTCCTCCTACGACGTTTGGGACTTGAGATCGGCCAGCGCGCGGTCGAAGGCTGACAGCGACGGCTTGATCTTCACGTGCGCATCCAGACGATCCTGCAGCGAGTCCGGCGTCTTCAGGCCGTTGCCCGTGATGCAGATCACGATCGACTCGTCACGCGGGATGACGCCGCGCTCGATCAGCTTCTTGGCCGCGGCCACGGTCACCCCGCCGGCGGTCTCGGTGAAGATCCCCTCGGTCCGCGCCAGGAGCAGCATCCCCTCGACGATCTCCTCGTCGGTGGCGTGCTCGCCGGAGCCGCCCGATTCCTTGGCGACCTTGTAGGCGTAGTAGCCGTCGGCCGGGTTGCCGATCGCCAGCGACTTCGCGATCGTGTTGGGGCGCACCGGCACCAGCACGTCGGTGTCGTTCTTGATCATGGTGACGATCGGCCCGCAGCCGAGCGCCTGCGCCGCGTGCATCTTCGTGCCGAGCCCGCCGTCGATGAGGCCGAGGGTCTTCAGCTCCTTGATCGCCTTCCAGATCTTCGTGATCAGCGATCCGCCGGCGCACGGGACGATGATATGTCCGGGCGTCCGCCAGCCGAGCTGCTCGACGATCTCGAACCCGTAGCTCTTCGACCCTTCAGAATAGTAAGGTCGAAAATTTACATTTACAAAGGCCCATCTGTATTTGTCCGCGATCTCCGAGCAGAGCCGGTTCACCTCGTCGTAGGTGCCGTGGACCGCGACCAGGGTCGGGTTGTAGACGAGCGTCGCGAGCACCTTGCCCTGCTCGAGGTCGGCCGGGATGAAGATGTACGACTTGAGCCGGCCCTCCGCGGCGTGGGCGGCGACGGAGTTGGCCAGGTTGCCGGTCGACGCGCAGGCCACCGTGTCGAAGCCGAACTCACGCGCCTTCGTCACCGCGACCGCGACCACGCGATCCTTGAACGACCACGTCGGATGGCAGACCGAGTCGTTCTTCACCCAGATCTCACGGCAGCCGAGCTCGTCGGCGAGGTTCTGCGCGCGGATCAGCGGCGTGAAGCCCACGTGGTGGCCGACGGCGACGTCCCCGTCGATCGGCAACAGCTCCTTGTAGCGCCACATGCTCGGCGGCCCGGCCGCGATCGACTCGCGGGTGACGACGCCCTTCAGCGCGTCGTACCGATAGTCGACCTCGAGGGGGCCGAAACAGAACTCGCACACATGAAGGGGCGCCGCCTGGTAGTGGCGGCCGCACTCGCGGCAGCGCAGACCGTTCAGCTTTTCCATTTCGAGTCTCCATCGGTAGGGGAATTGAGCCCCGAGTTTTGCTGCACCGACAGCAAGACGTTTGCATCACTTAACACTCAACTTCGCGTCATGTCAATTGAAGTATGATCCGGACCCGTGGCTCGCGACTCGCTTTTTCCCCTCGCGCTGCTGGGGTTTTACGGCCTCGCGTTCGGCATCGCGGCGTTCGGCGCTGGGCCGCCGGCCTTCGACGACCATCCCGGTCAGCTCTATCGTCTCTGGCACGTGCTCACGCGCGGGCCGGCGCCGTGGGCGTGGAATCCAGACTGGTGGGCGGGATATCCGGAACTGCAGTTCTATCCGCCGGGCTTCGCGTACCTGGGCGCGCTCCTGCAGCGCGCCTCCGTCAACTCGCTGTCGGTCGCGACCGCCTATCAGGCGATCGTCTGGATCGCCTACCTGGCGCCCGGGCTGACCACGTTCCTGGCGCTCGCGCGCGTGCTGCGGAGCGGCTGGCTCGCGCTGCCCGGCGCGTTCGTGGCGCTGACCCTCTCGGCCGGCATCAGCAGCGGCGTCGAGGGCGGCGTGCACGTCGGGATGCTGGGCGCGCGGCTCGCGTGGGCGCTCATCCCGCTGCTGCTCCTGGTGCTCGTTCCGTGGATCGAGCACGGCGGCCGGCCCGCGCGGGCCGCCGCGCTCGTCGTCGCGGCGATCGTGCTGACTCATCCCGCGGCGCTGCCGACCGCGGCCACCTTGATCGTGGTCGGCGCGCTCGTGCGGCCGCCGCGACGCACGCGGCTCGCCGGGGCGCTGCTGATCTTGATTCTCGCCGCGGCGCTGACGGCGTTCTGGACCTTGCCGCTGCTTCTCCGGATCGAGAACACCCGCGCGCTCGCCTGGGGCGAGGCGCCCGCGATCGGCGGCTTCGGCGTGGCGCTGGCCTTCCTGGCTCTGCTCGGCCTCGCGCGAGCCCGAGCCGCCGGGACGGCGGGGCTCGCGGTCGCGCTCTTTCCGTGGGCGATGGCGTGCGTCGTCGTCGCCGACCGGCTCGCCCTCGAGCCGCTCGGCATCCACTGGCTCCCGGCGAACCGCGTCGTGGACGGCGCCTGGATCGCGTTCATCCTCGCAGCGTCTCTCGGCTGGTCTGGAGCGCGCCGCATCCCGGCGCCGAGCGTTCCAGAGGGCGACGCGCAGCCCCGCCCGCGCGTGTCTCGCCGGGAGCTCCTGACGGGTCTCGCCGGGGTGATCCTGGCCCTCGCCGTCTCCTGGCCGGGCCAGCGGACGCTCACGCTCTGGCCCCGAGCGGCCGACTGGCCCTCGCTCGCGTCGATCGAGCGCGGTCTCCGGCTCCCCGACCTCTGGGCGGCGCTCCGCGACGCGCCGGCGGGACGTGTCCTGTTCGTGAGGTCGGCGGTGCCGCTCGTCTATGGATCTCAGGGACATCGGGAATGGTATCGACCTCACACGCACGTGACGGCCCTGGCCCCCGTGTTCTCGAGCCGGGCGATCGTCAACGGCACATTCACACATCCCTCGCCGATCGCGGCGCTGACGTACCGGGGCGACGCGGGACCGGGGGCGATCTCTCGGCTGGTCGAGCAGCTCGACGGAGTCTCGCTCTTCGGTCGCCCGCTGGACGCGCTCGATCCCGAGACCTTCGCGCGCTACGCGGAAACGCTCGGCATCAGCGTCGTGGTCGCGATCGACGAGGATGCGGTTCGCCTGAGCTTCCTCGAAGGCAGTCGCGCCTTCGCGCGACGCGCATCGCCGGCGCCGTTCCTGATCTACCTGCGCCGAGACGCGGTGGCGCTGCCACGTGCCGTCGGTTCCGGCCGCTGGACGGTCACCTTGGCGGGCGGTCGCGACGCCTGGGTGTCGACGCGGACCGCGTACTACCCCCTCTGGCGAGCGCGAGTCGACGGCGCGCCCATCGAGACCCGACGGGGAAGCGACGGCGACCTCGAGGTGAAGCTGGACCCGGGCGGCCACGCCCGCGTGGTCGACCTCGACTATCGCCCGGGGGCTCCGGAGATCTGCGGGCTCGTGGTGACCGCGGGCGGTGTCGTCGGGCTCGTCGCCTTCCGGCGACGCGCGAAGGCGGCGTGAGCGCGCGGCGCGTGGACACTCAATCCGGACTTCTGCTGATCGCCGCCGGGCTCGCGGGCGGCATCGTCACCGCGATGGTCGGCGGCGCCTCGCTGATCACCTTCCCCGCGCTGCTCGCGGCCGGCCTGCCGGCGATCACCGCCAACGCCTCGAACACGGTGGCGCTGACTCCGAGCAACGTCGTCGCGGGCCTCGCCGATCTGGAGCGGATGCCGCGCTGGGACCGCTCCTTCACGAGCCTGGCCCTGATCTCTGTCCTCGGGAGCGCGGCGGGCGCGGCGCTCTTGCTGGCGACGCCGGAGAGGGCATTCACCGCCGTCGTGCCGTTGCTCATCGGGTTCGCGACCATTCTCTTCGCGCTGTCGGGCCGGATCAGGCTCTGGCTCGTGTCGCGCGCTGCCGGCGGCGAGCCCTCGACGGGCTGGAGCAGCTGCTTGTTCGCTCCGGTGGCGGTCTACGGCGGCTACTTCGGCGCGGGGATGAGCGTGATGATCCTGGCGATCGTGTCCGTCAGCCGCGCCGACGAGTTTCGCACGGCCAATGTGATCAAGAATCTGCTGTCGGGACTCACGAGCTTCGTGGCGGTCGTCGTGTTCGTCTTCCAGGGGATGGTCGTCTGGCCGCCCACGCTGGCCGTGATGGCCGGCGCCACGATCGGGGGATTTCTCGGCGGCCGGCTGGCGCGCGTTCTTCCGCCCGAGGTGATGCGCTGGATCGTCATCGCCGTGGGCGCGGTGCTGACGGCGGTCTACGCCAGGCGCTACTGGCTCTCCTGACGCCGACGACCGGCCGGCGGCTCAGACCATCGGGTCGTAGTTGAAGTACTGTCCCGAGGTGACGTGCGGCACCAGGTGGTGCTGGAGCGTGCCCGGGAATATCTCGGCGAAGCTCTCGGGCGTCCAGCCCTCGGAGTTGTGCACCCGCATGATCGGGCGCTCGTGGCCAAACAGCATGATCTCCTTGCCGCGCACGCCGAAGACCTGACCGGTGACGTCGCGGGCCGCGTCGCTCGCCAGGAAGACCGCGACCGGCGCGATGTGGGCGGGCGAGAGCTTCTTGATCTTCTCCACCCGCGCCTTCTGCGCCTCGGTCTCGGTCGGGATCGTGCCGATCATCCGCGTCCACGCGAAGGGCGAGATGCAGTTCGCCGTCACGTTGTAGCGCCCCATGTCGAGCGCCGTCGCCTTGGTGAGGCCGAAGATACCGAGCTTCGCGGCCGCGTAGTTCGCCTGGCCGACGTTGCCGATGAGCCCCGAGGTCGACGTCATGTTGATGATCCGGCCCCACTTCTGCTCGCGCATGAGCGGCGCCGCCGCGCGGGTCACCGCGAAGGTGCCCTTGAGATGGGTGTCGATGACGGCGTCCCACTCCTCCTCGGTCATGTTGAAGATCATCCGGTCGCGGAGGATCCCGGCGTTGTTGACGACGATGTCGATTCGCCCGAAGGTGTCGATCGCCGTCTTCACGATCGCCTGACCGCCGGCCATCGAGGCCACCGACTCGTAGTTGGCCGTGGCCTTGCCGCCGGCCTTCGCGATCACGTTCACCACCTCGTCGGCGGGCGCGCTCGCGGCGCCGCTCCCGGCCGCCGAGCCGCCGTAGTCGTTGACCACCACCTGCGCGCCATGCCGCGCCATCAGAAGGGCGATCTCCCGGCCGATGCCGCGTCCCGCCCCGGTGACCACCGCCACCTTACCCGTGAGCATCATGAGCGTTCCCTCCGCGCCTGGAGTCAGAAGCCCGACGACGATAGCACAGTCGTCAGCACGCCGAGCCCACGGTCGACGGGTGGGTCAGTGCCGGCGCGAGTCGAGAGCCGCGACGAAGGCGCCCGAGAAGACGAAGACGATCGCCGAGTAGTAGACGAACATCGCGAAGGCCACGAGCACCGCCAGAGGCCCGTAGATCTCGTTGTAGAGGCTCACCCGCTGGATGTAGAGACGGAAGAGCTGCTTGGCGATCTCCCAGAGCACGCTGGCCAGCACGGCGCCCGCGAGCGCCGGCGCCATCCTCACCTGCCGACGGGGGACGTACCGATACGCGCAGTAGAACATCACCGTGGAGAGGGCGAGGCTCAACGGGAGCGCGGCGAGGGCGAACCAGCGCGGCGGAACCGGCAGCGCGTTCACGGCGAGCGCGCGGAACCAATGGTAAAGCCAGGTCATGGTACTGACCGTGAAGAGCAGCAGGCTCAGCAGGAGCGCCATCCAGCTGTCGCGGACCAGATTGCGCAGAAAGCCCCCGTCCGCGCGCACCCCGAGGAGGCGATGCAGGATGAGGCGCGAGGCGCTCATGAGCGGCGTGGAGAACACCACCAGCACCGCCGTGCCCAGGATGCCCGAGGCCGTACGCGTCTCGACGATCCGGAGCAGGACCCGGCTGATCTGCGTCTGGTAGACGGGGAACTGCTGGGCGAGCTGGCCGACCACGTGGCGCGCCGCCTCCTCGCCCGACAGCACGAAGCCGACCATCGAGATGCCGAGGAGCAGAACCGGGATCAGGCACACCAGGAAGAAGAACGCGAGGCCGGCGCTCATGAAGAAGCCGTCGGCGGCGATGAAGCGCGAGACAGCCCCTCGCGGGGTGGCGGTCACGACTGGCGGTAGAAGTGGGCGCGATCGCCCCCCTTCACCTCGAACCGACGCATCTTGTTGTCCCGCATCACCTCGAGGGTCAGCGCCTCGCCCGGCTCGTGACGCCAGAGGCTCATGTAGAAATCGCGGCGGCTCGCGACTTCTTCGGCGTTGAGCGACACGATCACGTCTCCATCCTGGAGCCCGCCGCGATCGCCCGGACCGTCGGGCACCACGCCGGCGACGACCACCCCCTCCTCGATCACGTACGCGAAGATGCCGATCCAGGCGCGACGAGGCCGGCTGACGACCCGCCCGTAGCGGACCATCTCGTCGCGATGGCTCCGATAGAAGTCGATCGGAATCGCCAGGGAGCTGCGGGCGATCTCGTTGAGATTCAGCGACACGGTCCCGGCGAGGCGGCCCGCCATCGAGAAGAGCCCGCCGCCGCCGTAGCCCGGGTTCGGCGCGTTGGAGATGATGCCGCGGTCGATCAGATATTCCCAGTACGCCTCGAACTCGCCGATGTACGTCACGAGCCCGCCGGTCGCGCGCCGTTCTTGCGGTTGCATCGCGCCGAGCAGCACGACCTCGTCGGACCGCCCGACGACGTCGCCCGTGCCGATGTCGGCCGCGACCAGCCCCTGTCGATTCACCTTGATCAACGCCAGACCGATTTCGAAATCCTGAGCGACGATCTCGGCCTTCGCACGGCGCCCCTTCTGGAAGGCGACGGAGATCGTGTGGCCGCCCATCACGACGTAGTTGACGGTCAGGATGAGGCCGGAGGCGTCCACCACGACGCCGCTCCCCAGCCGCTCGTTGCCGAGGATCTTCGTCGACGGATGATCTCGCGAGACGGTCGTGTGGATGTAGACGACGCTCTGCAGGAGATGGCGCACGAGCTCGACGGAGGTGTCCATGGTCGGGGCTACTTGCCCTTCAAATGATAGCCGAAGAACTCGGCGACGCGACGGCGCGAGTCCGCGAACGCGCCCGCGTCGAAGGCGACGGTGGCGCCGCAGCACTCGTTGGGCTTGTTGTGGTTGGCGACGTCCGGCAGATACGTGCGCGCCTGGCCGATCACGTCGAAGTAGTGATACGCGCGAGGATAGAGGACGATGCTCGCGTCCGCGCCCCGCCGGCGCATCGCCTCGACCATCTCGACACACGCTCTCGGATCGGTCCAGTCATCCGCGTCGCCGATCAGCACCAGGAGAGGCCGCGTCACCAGCTCCTGAACCAGGGAGTAGCAGCCGCCGGGATAGAAGCCGACCGACGCGCGAAAGCCCGGCTCGGGCAACACGACACCGCGCCGCCGGGCGCGCTCGAGGCTCGGCCCGTTGATCGTGGCCAGCGCGAACACGCCACCGTTCGACCAGCCGACGATGCCCACGCGCGCGGGATCGACGTAGGGCTTGGCCTGCAGGTAGCGCAGCGCGCCCATCGCGTCGTCGAACCGCTCCGTGTTCCGAATGTCCGGCAAGCTCGGATCGCACGTCTTGCCGACCCGTCGCGGTGTCCAGCTGTCGACGAGCAGCGCGACGTAGCCTTCGTCGCGGAACCAGCGCGACCACTCGTGATTCGACTCGGATATGCCGGCGCAACCGTGCATGAGGACGACGGCCGGGAACGGACCCGCGCCCACCGGGCGCAGCTCCCACGCCGGCACCGCGAGCGGTTTACCCGGCGTCGCGTTCGGGAAGGACAGGTTCGTCGTGGCGCAGCCGGTGATGACGATCGAGGCGAGAAGCACCGACAGCACGCGTCGGGGCATGTGTCGAGCATACACCGCGCCCCAACGCGCCGCGAAGCTTGAAGCGCCAAGAGAAGCGCAGACTTACAGCTCGGACTGTCGCGAATTCGCCTCGCGCAGGAAGTTGTTGCATCCATGCGCTCTGTCAGTTCTACACATCGACAACCTTCGGCGCGGGTAACACGAGGAATTCATTGCCCACGACCGGTTGGCCGGCTTTTTGAAGAGGCCACCGTACAAGGAGCATCGTATGTGGACCCGGGTTCGGTTGTGGGCCGGGAAACTGCTGCTCACATTGGGCATCCCGGGCATCATCGTCAATCAGACGTACGATGCCGCGGTCACCCGGGCCACGGTACGCGTTCACCTGGGGCCGCTATTCTCGGTGGTCAGCGTGAACGGCTTGGACGTCTATTTTCACCGGCTGACCGGCAAGATCGATGGGGTCGGATTCAGCCCGGCCGCGGATTACAGATCGGACGAAGCTCGCTGACCAGCTCATCCTGCCGCCAGGCCCGTATCGCGTCCGGGACGAGCTCATAACTGAACGTCAGGCTCGGGTGCACGGTGATGCACGCGTTGTCGCCGTTCAGATGCTGTATGAGCTGCGCGCGAATGTTGTCGCTTTCCCCGACGTAGACCCATCTCGTCGGGCTGCGGAGCGCATAGATGCCGGCCTCCTGGGGTGCGTTCAGCCTCACGGAGCTCGTATCGAACGGATAGCTTTGGGGATTGCGCCACAGCATCCAGTGAGGCCGTGAGCTCGTACCGATCAACCGCGCCGTTGTCTCGCGGCGCTCGAATTCCCAGGCCGCAAAGCAGTCATGGTGGAGCGGAAAGCGAAGAGCTCCGCTCGTTGCGCTTTCTCCGTTGAACGCGAGCTCGAGCGCGGGCGCCGCTGACCCGATCAGCTCGCCGCACACTGCGCAAGCCTCTCCGCTTCCGGCTCGACCGAGCGTGCGGTCCGGCCTTCGCCACGGCAATTTCCCGCGCTGGATCGCTTCGCGGGCCTGGTGTCGGAGAAGACGCGCGTCAGGCACAGTGCAGATATCCCAGCGAGTCGGGTCGTGACCGAGTCATACCGAGCCTCGCGTCACGAGTAACATGGCTGGACTTTCCAAGGCAATGAGGGTATTCCTGTCGGTGACAACGATGTTTTACCTGATGTGGCGGGCGACCCGTGAGCACCATAGTTCCGGGCACCCGGCCCTCGCCGACCTCGACGCCAGCCGCGCCGTCGTTCGGGAGGTCCCGGCCTAGCGCGTGCTCACCATCGAGCACGCCCCCCTGCTTTTCGGGCGAGACCCGAGCCCCGCGCTCATCGCCTTCGACCTCGCCGACGGCGGACGCGCGATCCGACTCTACCGGCGCTCGGGCGCAGCGACCCTCACCGAGACCGCGCCCTTCTCGCCGTTCCTGCTGCTCGTCGACCGCGATATGGTGAAGGACGCGTCCGGGCTGCTGGCGGTCGATCCGCTCGAAGGGCCCGGCCCCCTGCGCTGGCGTGCGCGCTTTGGATCGTGGGCCGACGCGCTCGGCGCGCGCGACCGTTGCCGAGACCAGTCCGGCCAGCCCTCGAACGTGCCCGGCGCGCCGTATCTCTTCCTCGGCGACGCGGTCCATCAATATCTCCTGCAGACCGGGCGGACCTCGTTCGGCGGGCTCGTCTTCGCCAACCTCCGCCGTCTCGCGCTCGACATCGAAGTGATGACGAGCGACGGCCACGAGTTCCCGAGCGCCGCGCGGCCCGGCGACCGGATCATCGCCATCGCGCTCGCCGACTCTACGGGCTTCCGTCACGTCGTGCGGGGCGATCGGCTCGATGAGCGCGCGCTGCTCGAGGAGTGCTCCCGCATCATCCGCGAGCGCGACCCGGATGTGATCGAGGGCCACAACATCTTCCGGTTCGACCTGGAATATCTCGAGGCGCGAGCCCGGCTACACCGGGTGACGCTCGCCTGGGGGCGCGGCGGCGAGAGCCTGCGGAGCCGCGTCGCCCGCTTGCAGATCGCCGAGCGCACGATCGGCTATCGTCGTTACGAGGTCGCCGGCCGCCATGTCATCGACACGTGGATCCTCGCCCAGCTCCACGACGCCGGCACGCGCGATCTGCCGGGGTTCGGCTTGAAGGACCTCGCCCGCCACTTCGGTGTCGCCGCCGAGAACCGCACGTACGTCGACGCCTCGCAGATCACGCGCGAGTTCGCCGAGGCGCCGGAGCGGCTCATGGCGTACGCCGCCGACGACGCGGTCGAGACGCTTGCCATTTCCGCGATCCTGGCTCCGCCCTACTTCGCGCAGGCGCAGACGGTCCCGTTCGACTATCAGTCGTGCACCTTGCGCGGCGCCGCGGCCAAGATCGACGCGCTCGTGCTGCGCGAGTATCTCGCGCGCGGCCAGGCGGTGCCCCTGCCGAGACCGGTCGGTCCCGTCGGCGGCGGCTACACCGCGATCTTTCAGGAGGGCGTCGCGCGGCCTGTCCTCCACGTCGACGTGACCTCACTCTATCCTTCGCTCATGCTCACGCGGTCCATCGCGCCCGTTTCCGACACGCTCGGGGTCTTCCCCGAGCTCCTGCAGCACCTGCGCGACTTCCGCGTGCGCGCCAAGCGGCTGGCCCGTGAGGCGCAGGAGCCGGCGGAGCGCGCGCATCTGGGGGCGCTCCAGCAGTCCTTCAAGATCCTGATCAACGCGTTCTACGGCTATCTCGCGTTCAGCGGCGGCCACTGGAACGACTTCGACGCCGCCGACCGCGTGACCGCCGAAGGGCGGGCCGTGGTCACCGCGATCCTGGGCGCGCTCGAGGGACTCGGCGCCGTTCCGGTCGAGGCGGACACCGACGGCGTCTACTTCGTGCCGCCGCCGGGTCACTCGCCGGCGGACGACGAGCCCTTGCTCGAGCGCCTCACCGCGGGCCTGCCGGCCGGGATCCAGCTCGAGCTCGACGGCCGCTACGCGGCGATGTTCAGCTACAAGATGAAGACGTATGCGCTGCTCGACGAGCGGGGGCGCCTGAGCCTCAAGGGCTCGGCATTCCGCTCCCGCGGCCTCGAGCCTTTCCAGCGGCAGATCATCGGCGAGATCGTCCGTTGCCTCGTGAACGGGCGCCGCAGCGAAGCGCGCGCGATCATCGACCGGTGGCTCGGCGACTTCGCCGCACACCGGGTCGAGCTCCGTGCCTTCGCCCGGACCGAGACACTTCAAGAATCGCTCGAGGCCTATCGCGAAAAGGTGCGGATCGGCGCGCGCTCCGCCTCGGCGGCCTACGAGCTCGCCGGAGCCTCCGGGCGCGCGGTACAGCCCGGCGACCAGGTCTCCTACTACGTCGCCGGCCGCGGGCCGAACGTGACGGTCAACGAGTACGCGAAGCTCGCCACCCTGTGGGACGCGGCGCGACCGGACGAGAACGTCGAGTACTACCAGGTGAAGGTTCTCGAGATCTGGGATCGCTTCCGCGCCTTCGCCGAGCTCGATGGCCTCCGGCCGCCAGCGGCCGACACGGAGACGAGCGCCCAGCTGACGCTGTTCTAGCGCGGGGTCGCCGTCACGCATCCGGTCTTCGTGCCCGGGCCCGCTACCAGACCAGGCTCAGCTGGCGGGGCGACCTCTGGTCGGGACGATCCGCCCGGCGCCGGGAGCTGAGCCCGACCTCGTCCGCCAGGCGGCCTACGCGTGCCTCGATCTCGCGCACGTATTCCGGGGGAGCATAGGCGGATCCTCGATAGAGGCGCTCGTACTCCGGGACCAGCCCGGGAAAGTCGATCGCGAGGAACTCCAGGAAGATTTCGCGGGTGCCGGGCCTCAGGAAGAGCACGTTCGACTCGGCCCCGATGGCTCCCGCGTCTCGGGCCGCGACGAGCAGTGATCGCAGGTTGGGCTCGTCGTCGGTCAGACGAGGCAGGATCGGCATGATGAACAGTCGCGCCGCGACGTCCGCGTCCGCCAGCGACTTCATCGCGGCGAAGCGGAGATCGGGCCGCGGCGCCCGAGGCTCGAGCCGCCGCGCCAGCGCGGCGTCGACGGTGGTGACCGAGAGGTTCACCGTCACGTCGGACGCGGCCGAGATCTCCCTGAGCAGCGCGGCGTCCCGCGAGACGAGCGTCGATTTGGTCGTGATGGACAGATGCAGTCCCGGCACCGTCAGGGCGGCCTCGAGGACGCGCCGGGTCACCGCGAATCTTCCTTCCGCCGGCTGGTAGGGATCCGTCGCGGTCCCGATCGCCACACTCTGGCCGCTCCGGCGGGCGCGACGAAGCTCGCTGACCAGGCGGTCGCGATCGGCGTCCTTCACGTAGATCGTCTGCTCGAATGCCGCGCGGTCGTTCAGCCCGAGGAACTCGTGCGTGTAGCGCGCGAAGCAATACCGGCACGCCATCTCGCAGCCCCGGTACGGATTCACGGTCCAGCCGAAAGGCATTGGCCGGCCGTTGAACTTGTTCAAGAGATCCTTGGATCGAAGCCGGTGATATTCCACGCCACGTCGCTCGTCGATCGTGACGCCGAGTCGCTCGGCCATGCCTGGCGCCGCGACACCTGGCTTCATCGTCTGACGACGCTCTATCGTCATGTGTTGAGTCCTCCGAGTGAAGAGAAAACCCGGGGATAGTGATCGCATCCCCGGGCTCTTGTTCTACGTGTTTACCGGCGCCACCCTCCGCCGCCACCTCCACCGGGCCGCGGCCCACGATCACCGCGCGGGCCACCAGCTCCGGTCCGCTGTGGCTGCGGCCGTGCCTCGTCGACGACAAGATTCCGATCCCTGAAGAGCCGACCGTTCAGCATCTCCACTGCCTTGCCGGCCTCTTCCTTGGTCGCCATCTCCACGAACCCGAATCCGCGCGGCCGTCCGGTGAACTGGTCCGTGATAATTCGGACCGTTTCGACGGTGCCGGCCTGCTGGAAGAGCTCGCGAAGGTCCTCCTCCGTGGCCTGGAAGGAGAGGTTCCCTACGAACAACTTTGCGGCCATCGCTCGACCTCCTAGCCCTAACGAAAGCGGCGGAAATAGGACGTTACAGCCGGGCTACCCCGTGCTGGCGCAAGGATATATGACAACGGGTGACGCATGTCAAGTTGATCGGAACCGAAAGAATCACAGGTAGACTCCACGGGTGGCGCCGCCGTCGACCGTGATGCACACACCCGTGATGAACGAGGCGCGTGCCGATACCAGGAAGCACACGAGGTCGGCGATGTCCTCCGGCGTCGCGATCCGCTTGAGCGGGTAGTGGCTCGCCGCCTCGGCGCGTTGAGCCTCCACGCTCTTGCCGGCGGATGCGGCTTGCTGGGCGATGAGACTCTCCCAGCGCGCGGTCGCGGTTGCGGCCGGCGACACGGCGGTGACCAGAATATTTGACGGGGCGCCCAGGTCGGCGAGACCTTTCGAGAAGTTTATGAGCCCCGAGTTCGCGATGCCGCCCGTCAGATAGCCGGGCGTCGGATTGCGCGCCGCGGCGCCGACGACGTTGACGATGCGTCCCCCGCCCTGCGCGTGCATCATCGGGAAGACGGCGCGCGCCATCCGGACGTAGCCGAGAATCTTCAGGCTCCAGTCCCCTGCCCACTGCTCGTCAGGGATCGTGAGGAAGTCGCCGCCCCGGATGGCGCCCGCGTTGTTCACGAGAATGTCGATGCGCCCGAAGCGCTCCTTGACCGTCGCGGCGACCCGGTTCACCTCGTCGAGCCGGCTCAGATCGCCCGGGACGACGAGCACCTCGGCGCTCGACTTCGCCTTGATCTCTTGCGCCGTCTGCTCGAGCCGTGACTTGTCGCGCGCGCAGATGGCGACCCTCGCGCCCTCGGCGCCCAGGCCGAACGCGATGGCCCGCCCGATCCCCTGACTGCCTCCCGTCACCAGCGCCGTCTTGCCGCTCAGTTCGAGATTCACTTGATCTCCTTTCTGATGTTCACGTCCACGTCGGCGGCGCGTGCTGCGTCACCGCCGGATTCTGGTCTCGGAAACGGCGGAACCCTCCGCCAATCGAACTGAAAGATCCGCTCGACCGTGCGCGCGACCTCCCGGCCGAACGCTTCGAGGTCCATGCCGTCGAGCGTTCGGCCGCTGAGGCGGCGGCATCCCTCGTCGAGCAGCGCTCGGGCGCCGGCGAGGTTGCCGTTGGCCAGGTGCTGGTAGCCGACCGCGACCTGGATCAGGCCCTGGAGCGCGTCACGCTCGCCGCCCTCCGCGTCGCGCCAGGAGGGCTCGAGCAATTCGTGGACCTCGAAGTAGAGGTGCGCGTCGAAGAGCGCCGCGGCCGCCTGCAGGACGTCGGCGCGCGAGCGCATGCGAGCGGTCGAGCGCGCGGCGAGCGCGGCGGCGGCGCTCAGCGCACGTTGTCGTATCAGCGCCCGGCAGTCGACATCGCCCGGCTCGAGCCAGTCGGGCGCCGGCGCATCGACCTCGCCGAGCGCCAGGAGCTCGCGGCGCGCCTCGGGCTTTTCCAGCGCGGCCAGAATGATCTCGGCGAGACGGTTTCGGACCCGCAGCGGCGCCGTCGGGATCACACGGTGCCCGCGACGACCGGCCCGGGAGTCTCGGCCGGAGGCGGTGGAGCGGCCTCGGGCTCCCTCGAGTGCTCGACCCGCGTTCCGGCGAGCAGGTCGTGCAACGCGCGCTTGTCACGGCGGAGCCCCGCCATCATGAAGCCGACGGTGAACGTGGCGGCCGAGGCGAAATACGCGACGAAGCGGAGGAGCGCCGCGCCGAACGGCGGCGGGCCGTCCTCACCGGCGACGACGCTGACGCCGACGATCATCTTGCCGATGGTCTGCCCCCCGAGACAGTGGAGCACGGACGTGTACGCCCCGGCGAAGACGAGGGTGAAGAACGACGCCAGGGGCTTGAGGCTCTCGGAGCTCTCGAGGTCGGCGCCCGACACCCGGGCGCCAAGGAGCCTGAACGACGAGTACACGACGAAGAACACCGCGAAGTCGATGATCGCGGCGAGCGCGCGAATCCAGAAGCCCGCGGGGCGAGGCCGAATCATGGCGCGTATAATATCGCCATGATTTCGGTGCAGGACGGCCAAAATCAGATCCTCCACCAGCTCGCCGAATCGACACCTCCCGAGGTCGTCGCCGTCACGCGGGCGCGCGATCGCGTGCTCGCCGAGGATCTGCACGCGCCCTTTGACGTGCCGCCGGCGGACAACTCGGCCGTCGACGGCTACGCGGTCGCGAGCGACGATGTGCCGGCGGCGAAGACGCGCGAGCTCGACGTGGTCGCCGAGATCATGGCCGGCGCGATGTACGCCGGCACCGTGGCGCCGGGTCAGACTGTGCGCATCATGACCGGCGCGCCGATGCCACGCGGCGCCGACACGGTCTACCCCCAGGAAGTGGTCGAGCGTCGCGGCGACCGTCTGCGCGTCGGTCCCATCCCGAAGGGATCCAACGTGAGGCAGCGCGGCGAGGACATCCAGGCCGGGACGGTCGCCCTCGAGCGCGGAACGGTCTTGAGGCCGCAGGAGCTCGGGCTCATCACCTCGCTCGGTCAGTGGCAGGTGCTCGTCCATCGCCGGCCGCGGGTCGCGCTCTTGTCGACTGGCGACGAGGTCGTCGAGCCCGGCACGCCGCGGAAGGCCGGGCAGATCTACGACGCCAACCGCTTCACCCTGCGCGGCTCGATCGAGCAGTGCGGCGGCGAGGTCATCGATCTCGGCATCGTGGCCGACGTGCGCGACGAGCTCCGCGCCCGCCTGCTCGAGGCGGCCGAGGTCGGCGACATGGTCGTCACGTCGGGCGGCGTCTCGGTCGGCGCGCTCGATCTCGTGAAAGACGTACTCGGCGAGATCGGCGCGATCGACTTCTGGCAGGTCGCGATGCAGCCCGGACGTCCGCTCGCCTTCGGGCGGGTCCGCTCGGCGCACTTCTTCGGCCTGCCCGGCAATCCGGTTGCCTCGATGCTCGCGTTCATGCTCTTCGTCCGCCCGGCCATCTACAAGCTGGGCGGCCGCCGCCGCCTCTTCCCCGAGACCGCCGAGGCGGTCGCCGTCGAGGCCATGAGCAAGAAGAAGGGCCGCCGCGAGTTCAAGCGTGGCGTCGTGCGGTGGCAGAACGGCCGCTGGGAAGCGCGGACCACGGGCCCGCAGGGTTCCGGTATCCTCTCCTCGATGGCGGCGGGCAATTGCCTCATCGTGCTCGACGAGGACCGGGGCGACGTGGCGGTCGGGGACACCGTCCTCGTCGAGCCGTTTTGATGACTCGCGTCTCCGTCGATCTCATCGATACCGTCGCGCCGATGGTCGAGACCCGCGTGCGCGAAGCGGCGCGGCGACTGCCGCACCTCCGCTACGCCGATCTCCGCCTCGAGGTGACCGAGGCCAAGGGCGCCGGGTCGGAGAACGGCACGCCCAAGTTCTCGGGCGACGACTACGGCCTGGCGCTCGGCGCCCGCGTTCTCGCGGGGGACCGGATGATCGCGCCGGGCTACGTCGGCCAGACGCTGGGCACCGCCGACCTCGCCAACCTCGACCGGATCGTGCGCGAGGCGCTCGAGCGGGCCTACCGGCGCGCGATGGTGAACGGCGAGATGAAGGCCGACGCGCGGGAGAAGTTCGGGCCACTGGGCGAGCCGCTGGCCGACACGCGTCTGCACCCGATCGAGGTCAGGCAGGACACCATTCCGGCCGTCTATCGCGTCGATCCGCGCACGATGGTGCTCGCCGAGATGGTGCGGTACTCGACCGACGTCTCGCGCCAGGTCGCCGCCGTCGACGCGGGCGTCAAGTACAACTACGTCGGAACGATGACCGAGCTCTCGCGCGAGCTCTTCGTGTCGAGCGAGGGCGCGCGGATCGACCAGTCGTTCGCGCTGACCCTGGGCACCTGCTCGGTCGTCACCGTCGACGGCGAGGTGAGTCAAGATCTCTACGACGCGCTCGGCCACCAGCGCGGCTGGGAGATCCTCCTCGACGGCGTCGACGAGCAGGCGCTGCGCTTCCCGGCTTTTCGCGACTTCGCGGTGAGTCTCGCGCGCGAGGGCGTGGCGCTCGCCGCCGCCCCGGTGCTGCCGACCTCGGACCGCGAGGTGGTCGTGGTCACCGACCCGCACTACAACACGCTCGTGTCCCACGAGATCATCGGCCACCCGGTCGAGCTCGACCGGGCGCTCAAGATGGAGACGGCCTACGCCGGACGGTCCTGGCTCCTCGGCGGGCTCACCGAGCATCAGGTCGGACGGCGCGTGGCCTCGCCGCTCGTGACCGCGTACTCGGACCCGGCGCTGCCGGGGTTCGGCCACTACAAGTACGACCACGAGGGCACGCCGGCGCGCCGGGTCGTCCACATCGACCGCGGGATCTTCCGCGGCTTCATGAACAGCCGACAGACCGCGGCGATCTTCGGCGGCGAGCCCAACGGCCACTGGAAGGCGACCGACGCCTCGCTGGTCCCGCTGATCAGGATGTCGAACACCGTCTTCGACGCGGGGACGCGCCCGGCCGACGACATCGTGAAGGAGGTCGACCACGGCTACTACGTGGCCGGCCACCGCACGCCCTCGATCGCCGAGAGCCGCGAGAACTTCCGCATCTCCGCGCGCGGCGTCTACGAGATCCGGAACGGCGAGCTCGGGCGGCTCTACCGCGACGGCGGCATCGCCGCGGACTCGCGCGACTACCTCATGAACGTCGACGCCGTCGGCTCGGACTTCCGGCTGTACCCGATCCCGAACTGCGGCAAAGGCCAACCGATGCAGACCAAGCGGCTGGGCAACGGGGGTCCGACGATGCGGACCCGCGCGCGGGTGATCGGGGGCTAGACGTGCGGGGCGCGCTGATCGTCGTCGTGACGGCCGGAGTTCTGTTCGCCAGCGCCGCGCCCGCGGCGCCGCCCGAGTACCCCGTGAGCTTCATCAAGGTCGACGAGCTCAAGCGCTTCCTCGACCGCGGCACCAGGGCGGACATCATCGACGTCCGGCACTGGGAGCAATATGCCGAGAGTCACATCAGGGGCGCCCGCTCCATGCCGCTCCGTGTCGTCGCCGACCGCGCTCCCGAGATCTCCAAGACAGACCTGGTAGTCTTTTATTGAACGTGCCCGCACGCGCTGTCCCGTGGGGCCAGCGACATTCTGTACACGCTCGGGTGGCGGAATCATCGCGTGCTCGAGGAAGGGCTGCCCGGGTGGATGGACAAGGGCTATCCCGTCGACGGGCGGAACCCGAACGCGCCGCCCGGGCACTGAACCGACGATGAGGACGGTCGACGATCTGGCACGAGCGAGCGAAGAGGCGCTGGCGCTCGTCGGGCGTCAGCCGGACGTCCGCGAGGCCGAGGTGTTCGTGTCCGCGAACTCCGCGGTGCTGACCCGGCTCAATTACACCTCCCACATTCCCTGCAACGGCGTCGAGGAGCCCAAGTCGACCGAGTCCTACGGCCTCGGCATCCAGGCGGTCTTCGACACGCCGGAGGGCCGGCGGATCGGCTTCGGGAGCGAGCCGAGCGATCTCTCGCTCGCCGGCGCCGAGCGCGCGCTGATCAAGGCGCGCCGGGCCGCCGTCGCCGACCCGGAGTTCGTCTCGCTCCCCTCGCCCACGGGCGCGGCGCGCACGCTGGCCGACTACCACGATCCGCGACTCATGGCGCTCGACGACGCGGGGCTCGTGGAGGCCGGCTGGAAGATCACCGGCGGCGCGCTGCGAACGTTCAGCGCCTCGGGGCGGCTGGCCGAGCTCGCGCAGGACGACGACGGCCTGCGGCGGCTCGGCCTCATCCTCGGTGGCGACGTCACGATTTTGCGGGAGCGGATGGCGATCGCCTCGACCACGATGCCGCGCGCCCAGACCGACGAGACGTCGCTGATCACCGCGTTCGCGACCGCGATGGTCGAGACGCGTGGGGCCAAAGGCTCGGGGGCGTCCACCGGCACCCGGCTCGACCACTTCACCGACGAGGCGGGCGTGGAGGCCGCGCAGAACGCCATCAACGCGATCGGCGGCGAGCGCGTGCCGTCGGGCACCTACACCGTCATCTTCGGTCGCCAGCCCGTGGCAGATTTGCTGAACAACATCGTGATCCCCGCGTGCACCGCGAGCTCCTTCTACTCGTCGAGCACCCCGTTCCTCGGCAAGCTCGGCCGCGCCGTGGCCTCGCCGCGTCTGCACCTCTACGACGACGGCGCGCGGCCCGGCTTCATGGGGTCGAAGGGGATCACGTGCGAAGGGCTGCCGACCGGCCGGACCGACCTGATCAAGCGCGGCGTCCTCGTCGGCTGTCTCTCGAACTGGTACGAGACCCAGCGCCTGCTCCGCGACCCGGCCCTCGGCGAAAAGCTCGGCGCCGTCGGCGCCGCCGCCGAAGCGGCCCTCGCGCCGCGCAACGGCTTTCGCTTCGGCTCCGGCGGCGGCCGGCAGTTCGACAGCGCGCCCGGTGTGGCCGCCTCGAACGTCGTGCTCGAGGGCGACGAGACGGTCGCGCTCGATGAGCTGATGCGCCGGGTCGGCGACGGCCTCTACGTCGGGCGCATCTGGTACACCTATCCGATCAACGGACTGCGCGCGGGTGATTTCACCTGTACCGTCGTCGCCGATTCCTATATCATTCGCGACGGGCGGATCGCCACGCCGCTCAAGGCCAACGCGATCCGGATCAACGACAACATCGCCACGTTCCTGAACAACGTCACCGGGATCACCAAGGACGTGAAGGGCACGATCGTCTGGGCCGCGGACGAGGTCGTGTACGCGCCCGAGGTCGCCGTCACCGGCGTCCGAGTCGACGAAATCGCGGGATTCATGGAGGAGCTCGACTGATGGCTGAAGTCCGTCTCGAGTCGATCGCGCGCGAGTGTCGTGTTCAGATCCTCCGCATGCTCGCCCACGCGGGCTCGGGGCATCCCGGCGGCTCCCTCTCCGTGATCGACATCCTCACCACGCTGTTCTTCGGACGTCTGCGCTACGACGCCAAGCGGCCGGACTGGCCGGACCGCGACCGCGTCGTGCTCTCGAAGGGCCACGCGGTCCCGGCCCTCTATGCCGTGCTCGCGAAGGCCGGGTACTTCCCGGAGAAGTCGCTGATCACCTTGCGCAAGCTCGGCTCGCCGCTCCAGGGCCATCCGGATCGGACGATGCTCCCGGGAATCGAGGCCGCCACGGGCTCGCTCGGCCAGGGGCTCTCGATCTCGCTCGGTCTGTCGCTCGGCCTCAAGCTCGCCGGCTCCAGCGCCCGCGTCTACTGCGTGCTCGGCGACGGCGAGACCCAGGAGGGCCAGGTGTGGGAGGCCGCGATGGCGGCGCCGAAGCTCGGTCAGCCCGACCACGCGCTCGACAACCTCGTGGTCATCCTCGACTACAACAAGATCCAGCTCGACAACTTCGTGAAGAAGGTGCTCGACATCGAGCCGGTCACTGCCAAGTGGCAGTCGTTCGGCTGGCCCGTCCTCGAGATCGACGGCCACGACATCGCGCAGATCACGAAGGCGCTCGATCAAGCCGAGGCGACCACGGGCGGGCCGACCTTCATCGTGGCGCACACGGTGAAGGGCAAGGGCGTGTCGTTCATGGAGAACGACCCGGAGTGGCACGGCAAGGCCCCGAAGCCCGCGGAAGCGATCAAGGCGATCCGCGAAGTGCTCGGGATCACGGAGGGCGCCTGGGAAGAGTACTTGAAGACCGATTCGTCGACGCGGGCGATCGTGGACGAGCTCGCCGCCCTGGAGAAGAAGTGATGCCGGCCAAGGCCAGTCGCGCCGCATTCGGCGAAGCCCTCCTCGATCTGGGCGCGCGCGACGAGCGCATCGTCACGCTCGATGCCGACCTGTCGAAGTCGACCATGACCGGGAACTTCGCGAAGAAGTATCCGGCGCGGGCGTTCAATCTGGGCATCGCGGAGTCGAACATGATCGGCGTCGGCGCCGGCCTCGCGCTCACCGGCCGCATCCCGTTCGCCTGCTCGTTCGCGTGCTTCATCGCGGGCCGTTTCGAGACCATCCGCATCTCGGTCGCCTACACCAACGCGAATCTGAAGATCGTCGGGACCCACTCCGGCATCGCGATCGGCGAGGACGGCTACAGCCAGATGGGGCTCGAGGACGTCGCCTGCATCCGCTCGCTCCCGAACATCGGCATCATCCAGCCGGCCGACGAGATCGAGACCAAGCAGGCCATCGCCTACGCGGTCGAGCACCAGGGGCCGCTCTATCTCAGGCTCACGCGGCAAAGCCTCGAGCCCGTCTGCCCGCCGGACTATCGCTTCCAGTACGGCCGCTGGCTCGTCCTCCGTAAAGGCCACGACGTGACCTTGATCGGCTCGGGCGGGCCGCTGTTCAACTGCCTCGAGGCCGCCAAGCGCCTGGAGCCCGACGGGATCTCGGCCGAGGTGATCAACGCCGCGTGCATCAAGCCGCTGGACGAAGAGCTGCTGGTCCAGTCAGCGGGAAAGACCGGCCACGTCGTGACCGTGGAGGACCACACGGTCTCCGGCGGGCTGGGCGGCGCGGTGGCCGAGCGGCTCGGGGACCTCCTGCCGACGCCGATCAAGCGCCTGGGTGTCCACGGATTCGGTGAGTCGGGCGATCAGAAGGGTCTCTACGCCAAGCATGGTCTCGATCCGGCCGGGATCGCCGCGAGCGTGAAGAAGTTCCTGCACCGCTGAGCACGCGCGCGACGCCTCGCGTTGCGGGTCGGGGAGCGACGCCGCTCCCGACCCTGCCCGACTATCTCCGGTCGGGGCTCGACCTCGTCTTCGTCGGGATCAATCCCGGCCTCTATTCGGCGCGCCAGGGGCACTACTTCGCGCGCTCGACGAATCGCTTCTGGCCGGCGTTCACCTCGTCCAGGCTGAGCGAGCGCGTGCGCAGCGCGCTGGGGGTCGACGTCCTGAGGCCCGAGCACGACGCCGCGCTGCTGGGCTTCGGCATCGGCTTCACCGACGTCGTCAAGCGCGCCTCCGGCAACGCCGCGGAGCTCGACCCGAGCGACTTCAAGAAGTGGGCGCCGCGCCTGCTGCTGAAGCTCCGGCGCTCGGCGCCGCGCGTGGCGTGCTTCCACGGGCTCACCGCGTACCGGCCGTTCCTCGCCCTGGCGCTTGGCGCCACGGATCGGGCGCCGGCGCTCGGCCCTCAGCCGGAGGTGGTCGGCACGACGAAGCTCTTCGTCGTACCGAACCCGAGTCCGGCCAACGCGCACTTCACGCTCGCCGACCAGGCGGCCTGGTACGACCGCCTGGCCGATTTCCTGCTGAGCCTGAAGGACTAGCGCGGCAAGCGCTCGAGCGTCATCCGTCGCCCGGTTGCCTAGCCGGGGCGAACCATGTCCCCCGGCCGGACCCAGCGGTCGTACTGCTCGGCGGTCACGTAGCCGGAGGCCAGCGCGGCGTCGCGGAGCGTGAGCCCTCCGGCGTGGGCTTTCTTGGCGATCTCGGCCGCGCGATCGTAGCCGATGTGGGGGGCGAGCGCGGTCACGAGCATCAGCGAGCGCTCGACGAGCTCCGCGATCCTGGCCCGGTTCGCGCTGATCCCCTCCACGCAGAACTCGCGGAAGCGCGCGCACGAGTCGGTCAGGAGCTCAACCGAATGCAGGAAGTTGAAGATGATGACCGGCTTGAAGACGTTCAGCTCGAAGTTGCCCTGCGACCCGGCGATGGCGATGGCCGCGTCGTTGCCCAGCACCTGCACTGCGACCATCGTGACCGCCTCGGCCTGGGTCGGGTTGACCTTGCCCGGCATGATCGACGAGCCGGGCTCGTTCTCGGGGAGCGCGAGCTCGCCCAGCCCGCTCCGGGGCCCCGAGCCGAGCCAGCGCAGGTCGTTGGCGATCTTCATGAGCGCGACGGCGAGTGTCCGGAGGGCACCGCTCGCCATCACGAGATCGTCGTGGGCGGCGAGCGCCGCGAACTTGTTGGGCGCCGACACGAACGGCAGACCCGTCAGCTCGGCGAGCGTTGCCGCGACGGCCTCGCCGAACCCGGCGGGCGCGTTGAGCCCGGTGCCGACCGCGGTCCCGCCGATCGCCAGCGCCAGGAGCCCCGGCAGGATCGTGTCGATCCGCCCGAGGGCGGCATCGAGCTGGGCGACGTAGCCCGAGAACTCCTGGCCGAGCGTGAGCGGCACCGCGTCTTGCAGATGGGTGCGCCCGATCTTCACGACGTCGTCGAACTCGCGCGCCTTGGCGGCCAGCGCGGCGCGCAGGGCGCGGACGCTCGGGATGAGCCGCCGCGTCAGCTCGAGCGCGGCCGCGACGTGCATCGCCGTGGGGAACGTGTCGTTGGACGACTGCGACATGTTGACGTGGTCGTTCGGGTGGATCGGGTCCTTGCTGCCGAGCTTCCCGCCGGCGAGCTCCAGGGCGCGATTCGCGATCACCTCGTTGACGTTCATGTTGGTCTGCGTGCCCGAGCCGGTCTGCCAGACCGACAGCGGGAAGTGGTCATCGAGCTTGCCGGCGATCACCTCGTCGGCGGCGCGCACGATCAGCTCGGCGCGACGTGCGTCGAGGAGACCGAGCTTCTGGTTGACCAGCGCGGCGGCCTTCTTCAAGAGACCGAGGGCGTGAATGACGGCGAGGGGCATCCGGTCGTTGCCGATCGCGAAGTGGTGAAGCGAGCGCTCGGTCTGAGCGCCCCAGTAGCGATCGGCGCGGACCTCGATCCGCCCCATGCTGTCGCTCTCGACGCGCTTTTCCGACGCCTCCATCAACGCTGCCCCCTCGTCCCCTCGGACGTCACGATGATCCGCTCGACATCGATCGCCCGCAACCCGGATCTCGCCGGCCCGCACCTGGCATCGTCCTGGCAGTCTTCGCCACGACGAGATGCATGTATTTTGTTCCTGGTGTCGGCGCGACGGCGATGCGGGCTATCTGGGCATGCGTGAACCGTTGGAAAATCCGGAGCGGACGGGCGGCGTATGCGCGAGCCACAAGGAGCGGCTCCTCGAATCCGTTCCGTCGCGATCGTTCCCGGGTGTCGAATTGCTCATCGTCGTGCGCCGAAATGGCACGCTCTTCCAGCGCCTCGAGCGCTCGTTCGCGGGTGTGCCAACCGCCAAGGTGATCGTCGAGCGTCGGGTCGCCGACCGCCGAGCGGCGACGTCGGTCGGCGCGGGCGGCCGCCGGCACGTGAGAACGCGACGGATTCGCCGCGGGACTCCCTCTCCCCTCGGCGGTTTCATCGTCGTGCGATTCGCGCCGAAGACGATCATCCCGCCACTCGCGCGGAGCGGAACCGTTAGCGCTTTCCGTCGCTGATCTTCAAATCAGGCGGTATCCGTAGACGAGCCCGAACGCGATCGAGCCGACGCCGGCGCAGAGGGCGAGCGCCTGCCGGGCGCGACGGTAGCGGAGCGCCATGGACACCGGATACGCCATGACCGCCGTCAGCAGGGTCATGCCGATGATCGTGCCCAATCCGAAGATGATCAGATAGATCACGGCGCTCGCCGTGGAGCGCAGGGTCGCCAGCACCAAAAGCGAGACCGCGGCGCTGCCGGCCAGGCCGTGGATGGCGCCGACGACGAGCGCGCGACCGGCCGGCCAACCGCTACGCCAGCCCAGGGTCGCGAGCCAGCGCGACGGATGAATATGCGGATGCTCGTGAGCGTGCTCGGCGTCGTGGACGTGCGGGTGGCTGTGCACCACGCCCACCCCGCCGCCGTGGTCGTGATCGGCGACGAGATGCCCGGCCGGCACCGTCTCGGGCGCCCGCACCGCATCGCGCAATCGCAGCACGCCCAGCACGATCAGCATGGCGGCCACGACCAGCTCGAGCCCGCCGCCCACCGCCGGCGTGATCGTGAGCTTCAGCCCGATGATGATGGCGCCCACGATCGTCAAGGTCGTCATATGGCCGGCGCCCCAGAGCACTCCGATCAGCGCGCCGCTGGCAAAGCGCCGCTCGCGCGTGAGGATCGTCGCGACCGCGACCAGATGGTCTGGATCCGTCGCGTGCTGCAGACCGAGGAGAAAGCCGAGGAAGATCGCCGAGACCGGCGCGGGATCCAAGAGCGCGGTCACTCCGACATCTTGAGGAGGAGGCCCGTGCGGCGCGCCCGCTGGATCGCGGCCAGGAACGCCCAGTGGGCGAGCGCGGCGTAGAGGGCCGAGAGCGCCAGCCCCGTCGCGATCGGCGCGCGGAACTCGGACTCGAATCCGTAGTGCGCCCGATAGGCGTCGAGGAAGTACGTGAGCGGGACCGCGCGCGCGACCACGGCGATGGCGTCCGGAAGCACCGAGATCGGATAATAAATGCCCGCGAGCACGAGCACCAGGTTGACGCTCGCCCACGCGAAGGCTTCGGCGCGGTTCCCGAAGAGCGTGATCAGGGCGCACACGGCGACGCCGACCACCCAGGCGGTGAGAAAGCAGCCCAGGAGGAACGTGGCGAGCGGGAGCCAGCCCGGCTGGAGCACCCGGAAGCCGAAGGCCCAGCGGCCCAGCGCGGCCAGCAGCACGAACACGGCCAGGCTTCGCACCATCCCGACGATCCACGATCCGAGCGTCAGGTGACGAATGCCGATCGGGGCGAGGAACTGGTGCTTGAGCGACTTCGACCACACGTCGAGCAGGACCGCGTAGGCGACCTCCAGCTGGCAGACGTTCACCACCGAGAGCGCGATCGTGCCGACCAGCACGAACGACGCCTGCGCCGCCGTCAGCTCGAGGAAGCGCGACATCAGCCCGATCGAGAGCACGCCGACGATCGGCCAGAAGAGCAGCTCGAAGAAGAAGAACACGTTGCGCGCGCCCATGAGGGCGTTGCGGAGCGTCACCGCCCAGACGGCAAGCAGCTCATTTCGCCAGCTCAACGAAGACCTCCTCGAGCTCCGGCTCGCGGACCTGCACGTTGCGGATGACGATGCCCTTGGCGTGCAGCGCGCGGAGCAGCTCGGGCAGCCGGTTCTCGGCCTCGTCCACGGTGCACTCGACCCAGCCGTCGACCTCGACGCAGCGGAGAACGCCCGGGCTCTCGGCGAGCCAGGGCACCCGCGCCGGGTCGAGCTTGAGCGCGATCACCTCGCCGAGGCGGATCTGGCGCTTCAGCTCGCCGGACGTGCCTCGCGCGAGGATCCGCCCGGCCTTGATGAAGGCGATCTCGTCGCAGAGCTCGTCGGCCTCGCGCATGTAGTGGGTCGTCAGCACGATCGTGATCCCCTGCTCGCGGCGGAGCCGGGCGATGTGCGTGCGGACCCGCGCGGCCACGTCGGGATCGAGGCCGAGCGTGGGCTCGTCGAGAAAGAGGAGCTCGGGCTCGTTGACGAGGGCCTTGGCCAGCGCCACGCGCTGCTTGAGCCCGGTCGACAGGTCCGAATACGGGATGCGCCGATACGGCACGAGCTCGCACAGCTCGATCAGCGAGTCGACGCGGCGGCGCAGGGCGTTGCCGCTCACCCCGTAGAGTCGGCCGTAGAACGCGATGATCTCGCCGACGCGCAGGCTCCACAGGAACGACGGCCGGCCGCTCACCATGTTGAGCCGCCGGCGCAGCGCGCCCGCCTCGCGGACGACGTCGTGCCCCAGCACGGTCACGCGCCCGCGGTCGGGCGTCAGCAAGGTGGCGAGGATCGAGAGCAAGGTGGTCTTGCCCGCGCCGTTCGGACCGAGCACGCCGACGATCGCGCCGCGCGCCACCGTCAGCGAGACACCGCGCAACGCGGCGGTCTCGCGGCGGCGCGGCCACCCCGAGCGAAAGGTCTTCTCTACGTCTTGCGCGTCGATCGCGAGCATACTCAGTGATGATACCATCCACGTCATGGCCGGCTCCGACGAGTGGCGCTGCGCCGCTGCGACGGTGCCGCCCGGCCACACCGCGACGTTTCGCCTCGAGCGCGCCGGGCGCACGGTGAACGCCTTCGTCGTGAACCACGACGGTCAGTTTCGCGCGTACGTGAACCGCTGCCCGCACGTCGGCACCCCCCTCGACCTCTGGCCGAACGAATTCTTCACCGAGGACGGTCGCGCGCTGATCTGCTCGACCCACGGCGCGCTCTACGAGCCGATCAGCGGGCTCTGCACCGCCGGTCCCTGCGTCGGTGATCACCTCACGGGGTTGCCGCTGGCGCTCGAGGGCGACACGCTGGTCGTGCGCTTGCCGCCCGCCGCCCGATGAGCGACGTCGCCGAGGTCGAGCGGGCGAACGCCCGCTTCTACCTGGCATTCGAGACGCTCGACCTGGCGCGGATGGAGCTCGTGTGGTCGCACGGCGACCACGTGAAGTGCGTGCACCCGGGCTGGCCCATCCTGGTCGGTTGGGAGGCCGTGCGGTCCTCGTGGGCGACGATCTTCGAGAACACCGCCGAGATGCGGTTCACGCTCTCCGACGTCCGCGCGAGCGCGTGCGGCGATCTGGCGTGGGTCACCTGCACGGAGAACATCTTCTCGGAGGTCCACGGGCGCCTCGCGGTCACGTCCGTCCTCGCGACCAATCTGTTCGAGCGCGGGCCGGACGGCTGGCGTCTCGTCCATCATCACGCCTCGCACATTCTGGCGGCGGCTCCGGACCGCGAGTCGCCGAACAACTAGCGCGGCCACGGGCGAGGCTCGTTTCAGCGGCCTCGCTGGAAGAGGATCCAGCCGCCGGCGCGGCCGATCTCGCGATAGCCGTTCGCCGGCTGCGCCCGCAAGACCGGCTCCACGTCGAGGACGTACTCGCTGATTCCGGCCCCGGCCGGATAGATGAAGATCTGGCGGCGGGCGGCCAGATGCGGGGCGAGGCGTTCGTTGGCGCTCACCGCCGCGTCACGAGGGATCTGTCGCATCAGCGAGTAGGCCGCGCGCTGCCCGGCGTCGAGGCGCCAGCGCGTGACCATCAGATCGTTCGTCGTTCGCGCGGTGAGCACGATGCTCGCGAAGAAGCCGAACGCGAGGACCGCGACGGCGCGCCGCCACTCGCGGATCCGCGCGTAGCCATCGACGGCGGCGAGCATCAGGAACGGGAGGACGAAGGCCTGGTACTGGGAGCGGAAGTTGGCGAGGACGGGGTCGACGCTGAGGAGGTTCACCGCGAGCGCCGGCAGGGCCGCCACCAGAACGCGGGGCGCCAGCAGCGGGAGGAATCCGAGCGGCAGCAGCATGACCAGCAGATAGACGATCTTGCCGCCGGTCAGTGCGACGGGAACCCAGCGCCAGGGGCGCGCCACGATGTTCAAGAGGATCTCGCCGACCGATGAGCCGAGGTACGCGTGGCGGTGGAGATGCGGGTACGGCTCTCCGCGGAAGAGCGGCATCACGTACTTGAGGTCGACGGCCAGCAGGAGCGCGCTCGCCACGGCGACGGCCGCGCCGAGCCACCAGCGGCCGCGCGCGGCGGCGAGCCAGATCCCGAAGCCGACCACCGCGATCGCGGCGTCCTCGCGGCACGCCAGGGTCAGCGCGAGGGCGACCGCGCACCACGCGTAGCGGCCGGCGTCGAAGGCGAGCGCCGCAGCGACGATCAGGGTGATGGCGAACGCTTGCGGATGGATGTCGCGGATGTTGATCCCGTGAAGCGAGGGGTTCACGAGAAAGAGCAGCGCGAGACCAGCAGCGGCCGGAGCCGGCCCGAGCCGGCGCGCCGCGTATCCGAACACCGCGAGGGCGCCCGCGGCGAGCACGAGGGTCTGGACGACGAGCAGCCCGATCGCGCCCGGCGCCACCCAGGCGAGCGGCATCAGGAAATAGAGCACGGGCGAGAGATGGTCGCCCCACGCGTCCATCGGAGGAAACGTCACGTAGGCGCCGAGGCCGGCGGCCATGCTCCAGACGACCTGGACGTAGTAGCCGAGGTCGAGGGCGTGAGTCCGAAGGGCCACGTGTCGGGTGACGACGATGAATCCCATCACGAGCGCGTAGGCGGCCGCGCCCAGGATCGCGAGCCGCGCGGGCGCGACCGTGGGCAACCGAAGCGGGGCGGCGAGCGCGCGGAGCGCCACGATCACCGCGAGGAGGATGACGAACTCGTCGGCGCGGGTGAACGAGCGGCCCGCCACCGTGAGCCCACCCGTCGCGATCAGCACGCCCAGGAGCAGCGCGACGCACGCGGCGGCCGCCTCCAGGAGGCGGGCGGCCCGCGTCACGGCAAGCGGGTGTATCTGGCTCGCAGGCTGTCGAAGCGGCGGGAGCGCCGCAGACCACGTTGGTTCAGCGTGAACCAGAAGAGCACGGAGAGGATCCGCAACCCGTAGCCGGCCGAGGCGACGAAGCTGGCGGACGACGCCTCGGGGAAATAGCGCGTCGGCACCGCGATCTCGGCGATCCGAAAGCGCGCGGCGACGGCCTGCGCGACGATCTCCTGGTCGAAGACGAAGCCATCCGAGTTCGCCGGGAAGTTGACGGTCTCGAGCACCTCCCGCCGGAACGCGCGATACCCGGTGTGGTACTCCGAGAGCGAAAGCGAGAACACACGGTTCTCCAGGCCCGTCAGGAAGCGATTGGCGAAGTACTTCCACCAGGGCATGCCCTGGGCGAGCGCCGAGCCCTCCTTGAGCCGCGAGCCCAGGACCACGTCGGCCTGACCGCTCACGATCGGCTCGATGATCTGCGGCACGAGCCGCGGATCGTACTGATAGTCGGGGTGCACCATGACGACGACGTCCGCTCCGGCCCGCAGCGCCTCCGCGTAGCAGGTTTTCTGGTTGGCGCCGTAGCCGTAGTTGCGATTGTGGACGAAGATCTCGAGGCCCAGCTGGCGGGCGACGTCGAGCGTCGCATCGGTCGACCCGTCGTCGACCAGGATCACGAGGTTCACGGTGTCCTTCGGCAGCTCCTCGTAGGTCAGCCGGAGCGTGCGGCCGGCGTTGTACGCGGGCATCACGACGACGACCTTGGGCGCGGATCGTGTCACGCTCATGAGGCTCCTCGCCGCTCGGCGGCACCCTTCGGGTGGGCCAGCACGATGAACTGGTAGCCGAGAAGACGGCGGACCTTCCGGGCGATCACCGCGTTGATCGAGTGGGTGGCGGCCACCCACTTGCGATGCCAGCTCACCGGCAGGATCTGGTAGAGCGGCGCCGGGGTCGCGCTGAAGCGCTCGATGGAGAGCCCCGCGTCGGCGAGCATCGCGCGCAGCGAGCGCTCGGTGAAGAACCTCAGGTGCGACTGGTCGAGGATGCCACGGTCCAGATAGTCGAACCGTCCGACCAGGAGCAGGAGCCGGATCCAGAGGTGGGCGATGTTCGGCACCGAGATGATCACGACGCCATTGGGGCCGAGGCTCCGGTCGAGCTCGACGAGCACGCGCAGCGGATCCACGAGGTGCTCGAGCACGTCGCCGTACACGATGACGTCGAACGGCCCCTCGCCCAGCGGGATCTCGCGATCGAGATTCAGCGTGATCATCCGCTCGCAGTGGCGCGCTCCGGCCTGGGCGAGAGCCGGATCGCCCTCGATCGCGGTCACGCGCCATCCCCGCTCGGTGAGCTGGCGGCTCAGCAGGCCGTCGGCCGCGCCGACGTCGAGCAGCCGCCGGCCCTGGCCGGCGCCCAGCCAGCGCAGGATCACCGAGTGACTGCTGTGCGCGTCCGGCTTGAGCACGTACCTGGATGATGCTCCGCTCATCAGCCCAATCATCGGACGTCAGGCGGTCGATCGGCAAGATTGGAATAAAGTCGGCGCTCGCGGGAGGCGGCGATCAGATGGACGGAGGCGGGCGGCAAGGCACGCACCACGCTCCGTCCCGGGTCGACCGCCGAGATCAAGAAGGCGCGGCCGGGCCCCGCCCACACCCGCTCGAGCCGCGGCGAGTCCCAGAAGACGTCACGCGCCTCGGGCAAGCCGGCCCCGAACGCGAGATTCGGCTGGAGGCCATTCACGATGTGGATCGGCGCCGTCACCGCCAGGAGCAGAGTCGCGCTGACCTCGATCGGGCCCTCGTGCATGACGAGGTCGCCGGCGGCGAGGCGCTGGACGAGCGCCTCCGTCAGCGGGCGAACAGATCGGGCCCGAGCGAGCTGTGTCCGCGCGTCGCCGGCGACCGCGGGCAGGAAGGCGAGCGTCGCCGCCAGCGCGACCCCGACGCCGAGCGCCGTGGCGCGCCGCCAGGCGGCGACCGCCAGGGCCGTCGTGGCGAGGGCGAAGATCGCGACGCCGGGCCGAGCGAGCGCGGCAACGTCGAGCCCGGCCGGCAGCTCGACGCGAACCGGCCGGGCGCCGATCGACACGGCCACGAACGCGAGCGTGACCAGCGCGAACAGCGCGAGGACCGGGACGAGGAGCACGCGAGCCGGGGTTGCTCGAGTCGCGCCCTCGATCGCCTCGTCCCAGACGCGCGCGGTCAGGAGCGCGAGCGCCGGAAACGCGACGAGGGCGTGGTGAGGCGCCCTGAACGGGGCGACCGCGGAGAACCCGATGACGATCGCGGCCCAGAGTCCCAGCAGCAACCAGAGTCGCGCCCGCGCGTCCTCGCGGGGCTGCCTGAACGCTCTCGCGAGCCCCCAGGGCAGCACCAGCGCCCAGGGCAGGAAGCCGAGGAGCGTCAGGCCGAGAAAGCCGAACGACCCCAGGGGCGCCTCCTCCTCGAGAGCCAGACGCGGACGTGTGAAGACCTGGAGATGGTTGTCGACGATCATGTGCCGCAGGAAGCCCGGGGTCCGCCCTTCCATCAGGAGATACCAGGGCACCGCGATCGCGGCGGCGACGAGAATGCCCCACCACGGGATCCACGGGCCCACTGGCCGCTCGCGCGTGAGCCAGAAGAAGACGGCGATCACCGGCACGACGCCGAGCGCGTCCAGGAAATCGCGCGTGAGCATGGCGAGGCCGAGGCCCGCATAGAAGACGAAGAGCCCGCGCCGGCGGCCGCCGAGGTACGCGAGCACGAACCCGGCCCACGCGAGCGTGACCCAGAACACGAACAGGAGATCGGGTCGAGCGGTGCGGCCGTAGACGAAGACGCCGAGGTTCGCGGCGACCATGAGCCCAGCGAGTAACCCGAGCCGCGGTCCGCCCAGCGCGATGCCGAGCCGGGCGGTCAACGTCGCGCAGCCCACGGCCGCCAGCGCCGGCCAGAGCCTGGCCGCGAACGGCGTCACGCCGGCCTCGCCGAAGGAGACGGATACGAGCCAGTGGAGCAGCGGCGGCTGCTCGACGTAGCGCACCCCGTCGATTCGCGGCGTGATCCAGTCGCGGGCGAGCGCCATCTCGCGCGCGATCGCCGCGTGGAAACCCTCCGGGGGATCGATGAACGGCGCCGCGCCGAGCCCGACGAGGTACAGGCCGACCGCGACGAGAGCGACGCCGAGCGAGACGCCCCGCACCGACCGAGAGCTAGGTGACCTTCACGAGCGCGTCGGCCGGCAGGCGCCGGAGGAACTCGGTCAGCGCGCCGTCGAGGTACCCCCGATCGCGGGACTCGAGCGTCACCTTCACCTTGTACTCGGGGTTGGAAAATTCGGGGTACGACCCCAGGAGCAGGAGCGGGAAGTCCACCAGGAGCCGGTTCAGGTAATCGGCGAGGACCCCCTCGCCGATGGCCACGAACACGTTGTTCAGATGGATCGGCTGGTCGCGGAACCGCTCGCGGATGGCCTCGAACTTCTGGCGGAAAATCTCGGGGACCCCCGGCAAGACGTACACGTTGCCCATGAGCACGGTCGGAAAGCGTATCGTCTCGCCGCCGACCAGCTCGGCGCCCTCGGGAATCTCGGCCATTTTGAGGTGCGATTCGTTGAGCCGGTCGCGGAAGTGCCGCTCGAGGAGGCTCACCAGCATCGGGTGACGCGCGACCTTGACCCCCATCGCCAGCGCGACGCCCTCGATCGTGACGTCGTCGTGGGTGGGCCCGACCCCACCCGACGTGAACACGACGTCGTGGGCGCGGCTGAAGGCCACGACTTCCTGGGCGATCAGCGAGATTTCGTCGGGAATGACGGAGATGCGTCGTACGTCGACGCCGAGCGCGCGGAGCTCCCGGCACAGGTACGCGGCGTTGGCGTCGGCGATCTTCCCGGAGAGGATCTCGTTGCCGACGAGAATGATGCCAGCGGTCTTCGGCATAGGCCCCGCGCGATTCTACGATGCTAGAATGCGGGAGTCTACGAGAAGGCGACGCGTGGCGGTGCGCGCTGCAGACCGTCGCGGGGCTGGGGCCCCCGCCGGTCAAGGCGCGCTCATCAATGGAGGCGCGATGATCGAATTGAGCGGCTGGGCGCTGACGCTCGGCGCCTCGTCGGGGTTCGGCGAGGCCGTCAGCCTCGCGCTGGCGCGCGCGGGACTGAACATCTTCGGCGTCCACCTCGATCGCAAGGCGACGATGGTCAACGTCGAGCGGATCACCGCCGAGATCAAGGCGCTCGGCCGCGAAGCCCTGTTCTTCAACGTCAACGCCGCCGACGCCGAGAAGCGCGCCGAGATCACCGGCCAGATGGCCAAGATCCTCGAGGAGCGCGGCGAGCCCGGCTCGCTGCGCGTGCTCCTCCACTCGCTGGCGTTCGGCACGCTGAAGCTCTACGTCGCCGATCCGATGAAGGAGGTCGTCACGTCGGCGCAGATGGACATGACGCTCGACGTCATGGCCCACTCGCTCGTCTACTGGACCCAGGAGGTGGTCGGCCGCGGGCTCATGACGCGCGGCGGCCGCATCTACGCCATGACATCGTCCGGCGGCACGCGGGTCCTGCCCTTCTACGGCCCGGTGTCCGCGGCCAAGGCCGCGCTCGAGTCGCACGTCCGTCAGCTCGCCGCCGAGCTCGCCCCGCAGGGCATCACGGCAAACGCGATCCGAGCGGGAGTCACCGACACGCCAGCCCTGCAAAAGATCCCGCGGCACGACACGATCATCGCCGAGGCGCGGCGTCGCAATCCGAGCGGACGCATGACGACGCCCGACGACGTCGCGCGTGCCATCGTCGTGCTCTCTCACCCGGATACGTACTGGATCACGGGCAACGTGATCGGCGTCGACGGCGGGGAAGATATCGTCGGGTGACCTACACTCAGGGGGTGGTTCTCGGCCTCGTCCAGGGGCTCACCGAGTTCCTCCCCGTTTCGTCTTCCGGTCACCTGATCCTCGTGCCGCACGTCTTCGGCTGGCGCGATCAGGGACTCGCCTTCGACGCGGTCATGCACCTCGGCACGCTCGCGGCGCTCCTCGCCTATTTTCGTCGCGAGCTCCTCGGCATGGCTTCGGGCGCGCTCTCGCGCCGGCTCGCGGTTCTGCTCGTCCTGGCCACGATCCCGGGCGCCCTGACCGGTGTCCTCTTCGAGAAGCTCGTCGAGAGCCAGCTTCGCTCGCCTCTCGTCATTGCCGTGGCGACGGCAGGATGGGCGATCGTCATGTGGATTGCCGATCGGCGGGCCACGACGGCGCCGTCGGTCCCAGGCGATCCGCTCGAGCGCGTCTCGCTCGGGCAGGCCCTGGCGGTCGGCTGCGCCCAGGCCCTGGCGCTGATTCCGGGCACCTCGCGCTCGGGCATCACGATCACCGCCGGGCTCCTGGGCGGCATCGACCGCGCGACGGCCGCGCGCTTCGCGTTCCTGCTGGGCATCCCGATCACCGCCGGAGCCGGCAGCGTGAAAGCGCTGTCCTTGTTGAGGGAAGGTGTTCCGCCGGGTGAGGCAGGGCCGCTGGCGGCGGCGCTCGTCACGGCGTTCGTCAGCGGATGGTTCGCGGTGTGGTTCCTGGTGAGCTACCTCAAGACCCGCTCGCTCCGACCCTTCGTCGTCTACCGGCTGCTGCTTGCCCTGGTGATCTTCACGATCGTCCTCCGCGGCTGAGGCGCCCGCTCGGCCGCCGACGCGGCTCGCCGCGTCGGCGTCAGGCCCACATCAGATCGAAGAGACGACAGGCGTTGGTCGAGAGCTGGAACATCACGTCCTCGACCGGCAGGTGCTTGAGCTTCGCGACCTCTTCGGCGACACGGGCGGCGAGCCAGGGCCCGGAGTCGACGCCTTCGAACTCGCCCCCGTACTCCCACGGCCCGTCGCTCTCCACGAGCAGCGCCTCGAGGGGAACGCCCGCCACCAGGTCGCGGTCGCGATCACGGGAGACGACGTCCGGAGTGACCGAGACCAGATAGCCCGCGTCGACGATCGCGCGCGTGACCGCCGCGGGCGCCTTGTGCCAGTGGAACACCGCGCGCTCCACGCCGTGGTGCTGCAGCGCCTCGAGCGCGTCGGCCGCCGCGCCATGCGGCGCGTGCAGCGCGACCGGGAGATTCCAGCGCATGGCGAGATCGAGCAGCCGATCGAGTCGCGCGCGCCCGCGCGCCTTGACGGCCGCCGGGTCGGGCGCGCCTTCCAGCGAATACCACGGCAGGCCGATCTCGCCGATGCCCACGATCCGCGAGTGATGCGCCACGATCTGGGCCTCGACACGCTCGAGATCCTCGTCGGTGAGCTCGGTTCGGTCAGGGTGGAACCCCAGGCACGGCCAGACCGCCTTGGGCGCGGCGGCCGCCGCCTCGAGCGTCTGCGCGTTCGTCTCGGCGTCGCACCCAACGGCGATCGCGCCCCATACGTCGTGCGCCATCGACCGCCGGAGTGTCTCCTTGAGGTCGGCGAACGTCGGATCGTGCAGGTGACAGTGGCTGTCGATGACCATCGTGTCGTCGATCAGGTCCCCGCCACCACCATGCGGCCGATCCTCAGCGTGGGCGCCACTGTCCGATCACGCAGGACCAGGTCGTTCCCGACGCCGTCGATCGCTGACAGCATCTCGAGCAGGTTGCCGGCCACGGTCACCTCCTCCACCGGGTACGCGAGCTCGCCGTTCTCGATCCACTGCCCCACGGCGCCGCGCGAGTAATCGCCGGTCACGCCGTTCACGCCGAAGCCGATCAGCTCGGTCACGTAGAACCCGTTCTTGACGGAGCCGATCAGCTCCTCCGGCGTCGTCTTGCCAGGGAGCAGCATCGTGTTGGTTGTGGTGACCGAGACGCCGCTGCCGTCGCGGCCGGCGTGGTGCGTGGACTGCATGCCGAGCTTGCGGGCACAGTAGGTGTCGAGCAGGTACGACTCGAGCACGCCGTCGCGCACGAGCACGGTCCGGCCGGTCGCCAGCCCCTCGCCGTCGAACGGACGCGATCCGAGCGCCGAGGGGATCAGCGCGTCGTCCACGATCGTGACGGTCGGCGCCGCGATCTTGGTGCCGAGCCGGTCGAGCAAGAACGAGGCGCGGCGATAGAGGCTCGGGCCGCTGGCCGCTCCGGCGATCGAGCGGACCAGGGTCGCCGCGGTCTCCGGATCGAACACCACCGGCACCTCGACCGACTTCATCTTCCGAGCGCCCAGCCGGCGCACCGCGCGGGCCGCCGCCTTCCGCCCCACCGCCTCCGGGTCCTCGAGCCGGGCACGCTTGCGCGCGCTCGAGTACCAGTAATCGCGCTGCATCTCGCCGTTGCGCGACGCGATCGGCGACACGCTGATGCTGAAGCCCGTCGTGCCGTAGTCGTGGGCGAAGCCGTGAGACGTCGCGTAGGCGTAGCGGGCGCGGCGGTCGGAATACTCGGCGCCCTCGGAATTGGTCACGCGCGGATCGCTCTCGAGCGCCGCCGCCTCGGCGCGCCGCGCGATCTCGATCTTCTCCTCGGGTGTGAGGTCGCCGCCCGCGTCCTCGAGGTCGAGATCGGGCACCTGGCTGATCACGGTCGACGGATCCGGCAGGCCGGCGTGAGGATCCTCCGCGGTGATCTTCGCCAGCGCCGTCGCCTCGTCGACCACTCGCTCGAGCGAATCCCGCGACAGGTCCGACGTCGACGCGGAGGCCGAGGCGCGGCCCACAAAGACGCGCAGCGAGAGGCGCTGCTCGCGCGAGTGGTTGACGTTCTCGATCTCCCGCATCCGAACCGAGACGCTGAAGTGGCTCTCCTCGACGAGGAAGCCGTCGGCGGCCGTCGCCCCGCGCTGCGCGGCGCGCTTGAGCACCGAAACCAGGAGGTCGGTGCTCATACCGCGGTCCCTCCGACCGTGATGCCGTCGATGCGGATCGTCGGGAGCCCGACGCCGACCGGCACCGACTGCCCGTCCTTGCCGCAGGTGCCCACGCCTTCGTCGAGCTTCAGGTCGCTCCCGACCCGTGAGACGCGTGTGAGCGCCTCCGGGCCGTTTCCGATGAGGGTCGCGCCCTTGACCGGCGCGGTGATCCGTCCGTCCTCGACCAGGTAGGCCTCGCTCGCCGAGAACACGAACTTTCCGTTCGTGATGTCGACCTGACCGCCGCCGAAGGTCACGGCATAGAGGCCGTGCTTCACCGATTTCAGGATCTCCGCCGGGTCGTCCTGCCCGGCGAGCATGAACGTGTTGGTCATGCGCGGCATCGGCGCGTAGGCGTACGACTCGCGGCGCCCGTTGCCGGTCGGCTTCATGCCCATCAACCGAGCGTTCAGCCGGTCCTGCATGTAGCCCGTCAGGATCCCGTTCTCGATCAGCACGGTCCGGCCGGTCGGCGTACCCTCGTCGTCGACGTTGAGCGAGCCGCGGCGATTCGCGATCGTCCCGTCGTCGACCACGGTGACCAGTTCCGAGGCGACCTTCTGCCCCATGCGCCCCGCGAACGCCGAGGTGCCCTTGCGGTTGAAGTCGCCCTCGAGCCCGTGGCCGATCGCCTCGTGCAGGAGAATGCCGGGCCAGCCCGGCCCGAACACGACCGTCATCGAGCCGGCCGGCGCGTCGACCGCGCTGAGCTTGAGCGCGGCCTGGCGCGCGGCCTCGGTGGCGAACCGGCGCCAGCGTCCCTCTTCCAGGAAGAAATCGAAGGTCACCCGCCCGCCTCCCCCGTACGAGCCGATCTCACGCTTGCCGCCTTCCTCGGCGATGGCGGTGACGTTCAGCCGGGTGAGCGGACGGACGTCGCCGACCGTCCAGCCGGACGCGGTGGCGATCAGCATGATGACTTCTTCGCTCGAGATCGACGCGATGACCTGCTTGATGCGGGGATCGGCCGCGCGCGTCTCGACGTCGATGCGCCGGAGCAGATCGAGCTTGCGAGCCAGATCGGCGGCGATCGGCGGCTCGGCCATGGCGTAGAGATCGTGCGGCCGGCCCCGGCCCGGCAGCGCGAGATTCCCCGACGAGGCGCTGCGGTCGGCGATCGCGCGCGCCTGGCGCGCGGCCTCTTCGAGGTTCTTGAGCGAGATCTCGTCCGTGTGGGCGTAGCCGGTCCGGGTCCCCGACTGCGCCCGAACCCCGGCGCCCTGACTCACGTGGCGCGAGGCCTTTTTGACTGCGCCTTCCTCCAGAACCAGATCTTCGTTAATGCGGTACTCGAGGTAGATATCGGCGTCGTCGACCTTGCCGATGAGGTTGCCACCGAGGACGCGCTCCATGAGATCGGACGTGATGCTGAATCGATCAGAAAAAAAACTCTCCGGGCGAGTGCGGACAAGGTCTGTCATTGGCGGTTCGGCCTCCAGGGCCATTGTGAGGGCCAATCCTAACGCGCGCCCCCCGGCGCCCCAAGCTTTTTGGTCGTCTCTCCTACCTCTTCATTCTACCTGTCGCGTGAAGGTCGGTACCGGCGGCCCGAAGCTAGCCAGTCGTTTGAAAGCCCTGAATTATCTCGTGAATGCGTCTGACGCCGTGCACGAGCGACGGACCGGGGGAAAGGATGTCCGCGCCGTCGATCTCGTGAACCTGGCCGCTCTGTACCGCCGCGATCCGAGCCCACCCCGGGCGGCTCGCGATCTGAGCCGCATCGACCGGCTTACCGCACCACGAAGCGAGAATGATCTGGGGATC
Organism: Candidatus Rokuibacteriota bacterium; assembly: GCA_003220495.1. GTDB lineage: Bacteria > Methylomirabilota > Methylomirabilia > Rokubacteriales > CSP1-6 > AR31. The sequence goes on from QHSP01000030.1 coordinate 64,407, forward strand.
TCGCTGAACGACGGCTTCGGGAGTGACGATCCGCTCGGGAGCCGCGGGCTTCTCGCGAAGCTCGGCGAAGACGTCGCGTCCTCCGGCGATCTCGATGGCCTCCGACACCCAGCGAATACCCGCGATCAACGGATCCATCCACTCCTCGAAGTAGACACGCGGGCGGTCGGGCCACGCGGCCGAGTACTCGCGCACCTGGCGGAGCTCGTCCTGCATGTCGCGGATCAGCTCGCGCGCGCGAGGCTCGCAGCCGAGCGCGCCGCCGACCAGGAGAATCGCGTTCAGGACGTCGTCGAACGACCGTTGATTGGTGCACAGCACGGTCACGCCGGCGCCGATCAGGTCGCGGACGACGTCGCGCTGCAGATCCGAGAAGGCGAGCACCAGATCGGGCTCGAGCGCCAGGATCTTGTCGAGCCTGAACGTCGTGAACCCGCCCACGCGGGCCTTCTCGAGCGCCGCCGCCGGTCGGCGCGCCGTGCCCGGGACACCCACGACGCGGTCGCCGGCGCCGAGCAGGAAGGCGATCTCGGCGGTTTCGGCGGTGAGGCAGACGATGCGCCGCGGGAACTCAGCACGACTCGTCCCGTACATCTCCGATCCGTCGGGCCGCTAGGAGGCGCGGGCCGGCTGCGGCCGCGCGACGCCGGCGAAGTGGCTGAGGAGAAGCCATCCGGGAAAGGCGCGCACGAGGTCGCGCGGCCCCTCGACCCGGATGTCGCGCGAGCGTAGGGCCTCATCGAACGAGAGATCGCCGAGCCAGACACGCGTGAAGGCGGCCAGGTCCGCGGCCACGACCAGATCGACCCCATGGCCGGGATCCTTGAGACACACGTCGACCTCCTGGCGGCTGGCGACGAGCCAGGCGGTTTTCGGCCCTTTGCCGGCCGGCACGCCGCGAAATTCGAACCGCACGACGATGCGCCGATCGGGCAGGCGGTCGACCGCCAGGCGGCGTCGTATATTCCATAAGAGCAAGGTCGCGTCGAGATTCTCCGCCGAGGCGCGTCCGTGAACCCACCGCTGGCCCCAGGCGCCGAGCGCCTCGATCACGCCGTGGAACTCCGTCCCCGCCTGGCTCAGCCGGTATTCGCGGCCCCGACCCGCCGCGGGCCGGCTCTCGATCACCCCCGCGTCCTCCAGGTGGCGCAGGCGCTGCGTCAGGAGCGCTCGCGAGATGAGCGGCATTCCCCGCCGGATCTCCGAGAACCGCCGGCTTCCCGCGAAGAGCTCGCGCAGGATCAACGGCGTCCACCGCTCCGCGAAGACCTCGCAGGCCACCGCCACCGGACAGAATTGCCCGTATCCGTGCATGCTGGGGGACTCTAAGCCGGTCCTGGGTACGGGGGCAAGTTCATTTTTTGGGCTTTCGTGGCCCGAGGGCACGGGGCATCGTCGTGGAGATGACGCCGCCGGCTATCGCGCTCCGAGCCTCGAGGGGATCTCGGATGGCAGCCGACCTTCGCGCCCACCGGCTCTTGTCGGCTGGCGTGCCCGTCGAGCTCGGGGGCGGCGGCGCCTCGCAAGCCGAGCTGGCCGATGTCCTGCGGGTGCTGGCGACCTACTGCAGCTCGACCGCCCTGGCGCTGCAAGACGGTGGAGCGCGCGATGGAGGTCGCGGGCGGAGCCGGGTTCTACCGCGGCCTCGGGCTCGAGCGTCTCTTCCGCGACGTGCAGGGGGCTCGCTATCATCACGTGCGCGAGCCCGCGCAGGTTCTCTACGCGGGACGACTCGCGCTCGGTCTCGACGTAAACGGCTAAGGCGGCGCGCACGACCGGCGCTCAACCAGACCATGAAGGAGTTCAGCGCATGCATGTAAAACATTGGATCGCCATCTTCGTCCTGGTCGTCACGATACTGACCGGCGCCTCCTCGGTTCAGGCTGACGTCGTCACCGACGCCAACGCCAAGGCCGCCGACATCGCCTCGAAGCACCCGGCCACACCGCCGGCCGTGAGAATCATGGCGTTCGTCCAGGTGTCGGTATTCGAGGCGGTCAACGCGATCACCGGCCGCTATCCGCCGCTACAGGCAAAGATCAGCGCGGCGCCCGGCGCCTCGGTCGACGCCGCGGTTCTCGCCGCCACGCGGACCGCGCTGTCGAAGCTGATGCCCACGCAGCAGGCGGCGATCGACGCCGACTACGAGGCCGCCTTGAAGCTCTTGCCCGACGGCCCGGCCAAGACGAACGGCATCGCGGTCGGCGAGCAAGCGGCCACGGCGTGTGTGGCGCGCCTGGACGAAGGGCTCGGTCTCGCCGACACGTATCGTCCCCACGGGGCCCCCGGGGTCTACGTACCGACCTTGCTTCCGGCGGTGCCGAACTGGGGCAAGCGGAAGCCCTGGGTGATGACCAGTGGCTTGCAGTTCCGCCCGGGGCCCCCGCCCGGCCTGACGAGTGAACGGTGGACGCGGGACTACAACGAGATCAAGGCGGTCGGGGCGAAGAACAGCACCCAGCGCACGCCAGAGCAGACCGCGATCGCCAAGTTCTGGGAGGCGACGGCGCCGGCCGTCTACTGGCCGGTGGCGCGCTCGGTCGCGGCTATGCCCGGCCGCGACGTGACCGCGAACGCTCGTCTGCTCGCGATCGCGGCGATGGCCATGGACGACGGGCTGATCGCCGTCTTCGACGCCAAGTACACCTACAATCTCTGGCGTCCGATCACGGCCATCCGCAACGGCGACGCCGACGGCAACGACGCCACCGAGCGCGATCCGAGCTGGACGCCGTTCATCGATACACCGATGCACCCGGAATACCCGTGCGCCCACTGCATCGTGTCAGCCTCCCTCGGCGCGGTGCTTCAGGCCGAGCTCGGCAGCGGGCCCGTGCCCACCTTGAGCTCGGCGAGCTCGGCCGCGGGCGGCGCGGTGCGCACGTGGAAAACCGTCGGTGACTTCGTGCAGGAGGTCGCGGTCGCGCGGATCTACGACGGCGTGCACTACCGCAACTCGACGGAGGTCGGCAGCGCCATGGGCAAGCAGATCGGCGAGCTCGCGGTGAAGAGCTTCCCGAAGCCGATCCGCTGATCCGGGCGCGACGGCGCCGGGCCTACCCCTCGTAGGTCTCGCGACGCGCCAGACCGCGCTGGGCCGCGAGGTAGCTCGCGCGCGTCATCGGCGGCTTCGCCTTGGCCAGCACCTCACGCGCCCCGGCGGCTCCGTCCCACAGCATGTCGACCACCATGGCCGCGAGCGCCTTGGCGGGGCCGAGGTACGCGAGCGGCTTGTCGACGATCGCAAAGTCGGGACCGTGGCCGGTGCCTGTGGCGCCGCCGATGTACGGATGCAGAATGGGCATGACCTGCGAGAGGTCTCCCATGTCGGTCGATCCGGTCCGGTGACCGATCTGCCGGTAGTTCTCGTCGCCGAAGAGCCCGGTGACGTTGTCGCGGAAGTGGCGGGTCATGATCGGGTCGCAGGACATCGGCATGTAGCCCGGCAAGGTCTCGATCTCGACCTTGGCGCCGAGCGCCAGGGCGCCGGCTCGTAGCGCGCGATCGACCTTCACGTTGGCATCGAGGATCGCCGGCATCGTCCGGCCGCGCACGTACGTCTCGATCCGCACCTCGCCCGGGATGACGTTCACCTGCGAGCCGCCGTGGGTGATGATCGGATGGACGCGGATCGTGTCCTCGTCGCGGAAGGTCTCGCGGATCGCGTTGATCGCCATCAGGCCGATCTGGGCCGCGTAGAGCGCGTTCACACCCATGTGCGGCGCGCCGCCGGCGTGGGCCGCGCGGCCGATGTAGCGGACGGTCTTCACGATACAGCCGTTGTTCGAGGCGGGCACGCCGGCCTTGCCCTCCTCGGGGCGCGACGTCGTGTGGATCATCATCGCCAGATCCACGTCGTCGAAGTGTCCGAGCCGCAGGAGCTCGGGTTTGCCGCCGAGGAACTCGAGCTCCCCCGCCCGCGCCTGGCTCACGCGCCACTCGATGTCGCCGTACTCCTCGGCGGGCACGGAGAAGAACACCGCACGGCCGGCGAGCTGGTCGAAGGCCTTGGCGTCGAGCAAGCCCATCGCCGCGCCGAGCATGCCGGCGATCTGGGCGTTATGGCCGCACGCGTGCGCGGCGCCCGTCGTCGCATCGCCCTCGGGATGGCCGGCGACGACCAGCGCGTCGAGCTCGCCGAGCACGGCGAAGGTCGGCCCCTCACCGCCACGGCCACTCACGTCGGCCCGCACTCCCGTCACGGCGAGGCCCGATCGTGGAGAGAGCCCGAGCTGCTTGAAGGTGTCCTCGACGAGACGGGCGGTCTTGACCTCCTTGAACCCGAGCTCCGGCTGGCGCCGGATCTGCTCACCGAGCCCGATGATCTCCTCGCCTCGCTGGTCGATCGCCTGGTAGACACGCTGCTTCAGCTCGTCCCTGGTCATGTCGCCTCTCCGTGACATTCTTCCTCGAACGCGCGCCTCACATTCTTCCTCGAAACCGCCTCATATTCTACTGCCGCTGGCCGGGCCGCGCCTGCATACTGGCGGGAACCGAATCCACTCGGGCCAAGAGGGGCACCATGGACGTGTTGCGAGCCGTCATCGCCAGGCTCTCTGTGGACATCCACCATGTCATCGAGGCGGCGGGCATCGTGGTGCTGGGTCTCGTCTTCTACTCGTATGCCCGGCGATGGTTCGACGCAAACCGGCGCATCGATCCGCGGCTGCGCGCGCTGTTCGTGGGTCTCCTCTTCGGAGTCCTGACGATCGCCCTGATGATCTCGCGGATCGAAGTGGGGCAGGGCACCTTCGTCGACGCCCGCGCCCTCCCGATCGCGCTGATCACCCTGGTCGAAGGCGGTGGCGCGGGACTGGTCGCGGCGCTCGTCGCCTCCGCGTATCGGGCTTCGCTCGGCGGCGGGGGCGCGCCGGCCGGCGTCGTCGGGCTCTTGGCCACCGCCGGCGCGGCCACCCTGGCGCTGGCGTGGGCACGGCGGTCGGGCGGCGTGCGCTCGCGACACGGGTTCGTCCTGGGCGCCGCCGTCTACGTCCTCACGTTCGCCTCGTTCCTCGTGCTGGGCGCCCGGGGCTTCGAGCTGTTCCGGCGCGACTGGCTGCCGCTCTTGATCGTCAGCGTGATCGGGATCGGCGGCTTCACGCGGCTCTTCGTCGACGTGGTCAACGCGCAGGCGGCCGAGGCGGCGCGGCGCGACGCCGCGGAGCTGCGCGCGGTGACGCTCCTGGCGCGCGCGGCGGCGCACGAGATCAACAACGCGCTGATGGTCGTGGGCGGCGGGCTCGCGATCCTCGCGCGTCGGCTACCGGCCGACAGCGAGGACGCTCAGTGGGCAGAGCGCGCGCGCGACGGCGTCAACAGGGTCAAGGACATCGTCACGCGCATGAACACGATCACGCAGATCGAAGAGGTTCCGGGGCGTGGACTGCTCGAGCCCATGCTCGACATCAGGCGGTCTAGCGGCTCGGAGTAGGATCGGGGCCCAGAACGTGGAAGCCTTCGCGCTCGGCGGCGGAGGCCTGGCGACGGTCGAAGGTGACGAACTCAAGCGTGCCGGGCTCGTGCTCGGCAGCGACGAGGGCGGCGCCGATGTGAAGCGCGTCCGAGGCTCGAAGCGAGTGCGTTCCCACGATGCGCTCGGCATGGCGTCGGACGATATCGGCTGCCGTCACTTCGGACCAGCGTTCCCACGCATCGAGGAAATGGCGCCTCACGAGGGCCAGCTGACGGGCGGCGGTGGGCTCGTCGCGACCCCGGCGCGCCAGCGCTGCCAGCAGCTCCAGTCGGGCCAAGGTCCACACGACCACCTCAGGATCTTCACGGAGCCGCCGCACCGCGGCGCCCGACTCCCGCTCGGCGATGAACAGAGGCACGAGAGCGGACGTGTCCCAGAACCTCACCAGCCGCGCTCCCGCTCCTCCAGCAGTCCGCGCAGGACGCCGCCCGGAAGGCGCGTGGGCTTGCGCGCCGCCACCCCGGCGGAGCGGCCGCCGATGCCGCGGCGGATGAGCCCCTGGCGCTCGAGCCGCGCGAGTCGATCCGACGCTCCCCGGGCGCCCTCGTGCGGGAGCGGGACGAGGCGGGCGACCGGCCGGTCTCGATCCAGCACGGTGACCGAGCCGCCCCGGCGGACGTGATCGAGATAGCGTGACAGGTTGTTCTTCAAGTTGGCTATCTTGGCCTGTTTCACATGGCTATGTTAGCCACGTTGATGGCGGAGACCAAATCTTTCGGGCAGGAAATCCGTCATGGTGAGGCTCGGCTGGCCGCCCGTGATCCACTCTGTCATCAGGCGCGCCGTGATGGGCGCCAGCAGAATCCCGTTGCGGAAATGCCCGGTGGCGACGAAGAGCCCTTCGACACCGGGCCAGGGGCCGAGCACGGGCAGGCTGTCCGGCGCCCATGGCCTGAACCCGCACCAGGTCCGTGCGATAGGCAGCTCGCGCACCGCGGGCACCAGCTCGATGGCCGAATGGAGCAAGCCGGCGATCCCCTCGGCGGTGACGACGCGCTGGAATCCCGCGCGCTCGACGGTGGCGCCGATGAGGAGCTCCCCCGACGGCCGCGGTACCAGGTAGACCTCGCCGTGCACGCAGTGCGTGACGACGGCCGGCACGTGGGCGAGCGCGATCATCTGGCCGCGCCGCGGCTCGATCCGAAGCGTCGCGCCGAGACCGGCCATCAGCTCACCGCTCCACGCTCCGGCGGCCAGGAGCACCGCGTCGCCGTCGAATCGTTCACCCTCGGTGACGACGGCCCGCGCGCGGCCGCCCTCGACGACCAGACGAGAGACGTTGCGGCCCGTCTCGAGCTCGACCCCCGCGGCCGCCGCCGCCTGAGCGTATGCGAGAACCAGGCGCTGGTTGTTCAGCCAGTGATCGCCCTTGACGAAGATCGCGTGACGGATCTTCGGGGAGAGGGCCGGCTCGAGCCGGTGGAGCCCCTCGCCTTCCAGCATCTCTACGCCGAATTCCTGGATGTCCGCCCACTGCCCGACGTCCCGTCGCTTCTGGGCCGCGGACGTCGGATAGATGGTCCCGCGGGTGACGTACTCGACGTCGATGCCGGTGCGCTCCTGGAGGTCCCGGACGACGTCGGGATAGAGACGCCAGCTCGCGAGGGCGAGCCGCGCGAAGTTCGTTTCGGTCGACTCGTCGATGGGTGCCAGCAGGCCCGCGGCGGCGCTCGACGCCTCGGCGCCGGGCGTTGCCCGCTCGAAGACCGTGACCCGGCAACCCGCCCTGGCGAGCTCGTAGGCGGCGGCGCAACCGATGATCCCGCCGCCGACGATCAGGACCTTCACGCGCCCCGGTCCAGCGCGTCCAGAAAGCGCCGAGTCGCGTCGGCCGGAGACTCGGCGGCGATGATCGCCGAGATGACGGCGATGCCGCGCGCGCCCGCGCGCAGGACGTCGCGCACGCGGTCGGGCGTAATGCCGCCGATCGCGATCACGGGAAGGCGGACGGTCGCGGCGACCTGCGCCAGCCGCTCGAGCCCCTGCGGCGGCCCGTACGGACGCTTGGACGGCGTGTCGTACACCGGACCGAAGACGACCCAGTCGGCGCCCTTCAGTTCGGCCTCCACCGCCTCCTCGAGCGAGTGGGTGGACACGCCGATCCGGAGCCGCTTGTCGGCGACCGCGCGGATGTCCTGGATGGCGAGCGACGTCGAGGTACGCTGGACGCCGTCGGCGCCGACGGCGAGCGCCACGTCGACCCGGTCGTTGACGATCAGAAGGGCCTGCCGGTCGAGCGTGAGGGCGCGGATCCGCCGGCACACGAAGGCCAGGTCGCCGGCCCCGAGATCCTTTTCGCGGACCTGGACGGCCGGGAGGCCCGCCGCGAGGCACTCGCCCACGACCGCGGTGAGGTCGCGGCCGTGCGTCTGCGTGCGATCAGTGACGAGACAGAGCTTCAGCTCGTCCAATCAGGTACGCCCTCGAGCGGCGAGGACGCGGTGGCGTAGAGCTTCTTGCCGATCCGACCGGCTTTGAATGCCAGGCGTCCGGCCTCGACGCCGAGCCGCATGGCGCGGGCCATGTCGACCGGGTCCTGAGCGCCCGAGATCGCGGTGTTCATCAGCACGCCTTCGCAGCCGAGCTCCATCGCGATGGCGGCATCCGAGGCCGTGCCCACGCCGGCGTCCACGATGACGGGCACGCTCACCGTCTCGAGGATGATCTTGATGTTGTACGGGTTCCGGATGCCGAGGCCGGACCCGATCGGCGCGCCCAGCGGCATGACGACGGCGGCGCCTGCGTCCTCGAGCTTCTTCGCCATCACCGGGTCGTCGTTCGTGTAGGGCATCACCGTGAAACCCTCGCGCGCGAGCGTGCGCGTCGCCTCGAGGAGGCCGAAGACGTCCGGGAAGAGCGTGCGCGGATCGCCGATCACCTCGAGCTTGACCATCTCGCCGAGCCCGGCCTCGCGGGCCAGGTAGCACGTGCGGATCGCCTCATCCGCGGTGTAGCAGCCGGCGGTATTCGGCAAGAGCGTGTAGCGTGTCGTGTCCAGATGATCGAGGATCGATTCGCCCGAGGGCAGACTGACCCGGCGCAGCGCCACCGTGACGATCTGCGCTCCCGACGCCTCGTGCGCGCGCTTCATGATGTCCATCGACGCGTACTTTCCCGTGCCGACGATCAGTCGCGACGAGAATTCCTTGCCCCCGATGACCAGATTCGTGTCGCTCATGGCTCGACCTCCCCTGCTCTATCCGCCGCCCATCGGTCTGACGATCTCGACGCGGTCGCCGTCGTGCAGCACGGTGGCCTCGTAAGCGCTCTTCGGCGTCACCTCGCGGTTCACCGCCACCGCGGTGTACTGCCGCTTGACACCGAGGTGCACCAGGAGCCCGTCCACGCTCAGGCCGTCGGCGACCTCCAGGTCCTTTCCGTTGACCACGATCTTCATAAACAAAACGGCCGCGTCCCCTCAAGGGGTGCGGCCGCTCTCGTCTCCCGCCGTGTTCCCTTCGCTGGAATTACCCAGATCAGGTTCGAGGGGTCCCGGGCCGCACCCGGTTCTCAGGAATCCTCCCCCCACGACGTCAGAGCGGAGTATACCACCGCGAAGAATGGCGAGCGCTCAGGCGAGCGTGAGCTGACGGCCCGGCTTGGCCATCACCCGCGGCAACGCGCCCTCCACCCACTTGGCGCCGGGAGCCAGCACGACTGACGCCGAGCGCACGTGGAACGACTCGGGATCGCGGCCCGGGGCCGGCGTCCCGCGGTCGCGTAGCGCGCGCGCGGCGTTCATGAGGCGGCGTCGGACGTGGATGATGGCGGTATCGCTGGTGCCCAGGTGCTCGAGCGCGCGGTCGACGATCTCGCCCTGGCTCTCCTGGATCGCCTGGTCCTGGACGCCGAAGCCGGGAATGCCGCAGAACATGCGCGTGCGATGCGCGTCCCAGTCCATCCCGTAGTCGTTGTCGCGATTCGCGGAAGTGCGGATGTCGCCATAGGGCTCGGAGGTCGGCGGCAGGTAGTCGCACACGTGAGCGCCGCGGCCGGCGACGTTCAGATCGATCTCCTCGCGCGTGAGCGGGCGGTCGGGGTGCCAGGTGACCATCCAGTTGATGACGTTGGCGTCGTCCATCGGCACCCAGATGTGCGACTGCGTGATCTTCTCGTCGAGGTCGGTCGGCGGCATCGTATAAAAGGGCATCAGGAACTGGGTGACGCGCCAGAGGTGCGTTCCGTCCGGACGCGAGCGCTGCGCGCCGATGAGCACGCCGTAGTCGGTGTCGACCACCTCGAAGCGCGGCGCACGGTCCGCTGTCTGCACGGCGGAGCCGACACCGAAGCTCGCCGCGTCGAGCTCGCGCGTGACCTCGGCGTCGGCGTGGTCGAGCGGCGCGTGCAGGAACGAGATGTGGCTCGAGTCGACGCCGCCCTCCATCGCCTGGAACCAGTTGCACTCCTGGACGCGCTTGGACGCGAAGCTGTGCGCGTCCGGCAGGAGCGTCCATTCCAGATGCGGCATCGGCGGGGGCGGGCTCGCCGGGCCCATGTAGGCCCAGATCATGCCGCCACGCTCCTCGCACGGATAACCGACGTGGCGGATCTTGGAGGCGAAGCCGCCGCCCGGCTCGTTCGGCATCTCGAGGCATCGGCCGTCCATCCCGAACTGCCAGCCGTGATACACGCAGCGCATGCCCGCGTCTTCGACCCGGCCGAAGTAGAGCGAGGCCAGCCGGTGCGGGCAGAACTCGCCGATCAGTCCGGGGCGGCCGTTCTTCGCGCGAAATGCGATCAGACGCTCGCCGAGCAGCTTCACGCGCTTCACCCGGCCACCGGCGACCAGCTCGTTCGAGGTCACCACCGGGATCCAGTACTGTCTGATGAGCGCGCCCATCGGCGTGCCCGGGCTCGTCCCCGTCAGCAGGTCGTTGTCTTCTCGGCTCAGCATGGTCGCCTCATGACGCCTCCGTGATGGCGTTGACGGCCGTGGGGTTTTCGAGCGACGAGAGGTCGCCCGGCTCCTTGCCCAGATACGTCGCGCGAATCACGCGTCGCATGATCTTGGCGCTCCGGGTCTTCGGCAGGTCCTTCGCGAACAGGACACGCTCGGGCTTGAGCGCCTTGCCCATCTGGTGGGCGATCAGGTCCGACAGCTGATTGCGAAGCGGCTCGGAAGCCTGATGGCTCGGCCGGAGCACGACGAAGCACACGATCGCCTCGCCCTTTACCTCGTGCGGCACGCCGACGACACCAGCCTCGGCGACGGCCTCGTGCGAGACCAGCACCGACTCGACCTCGGCCGGGCCGAGACGCTTGCCGGCGATTTTCAGGGTGTCGTCCGAGCGCCCCTGGATGAACCAGAAGCCATCCTCGTCGACGTACGCCCAGTCGCCGTGGACCCACACGTTGGGCCAGCGCGACCAGTAGGTTTCCTCGTAGCGCTGCGCGTCCTTCCAGAAGCCCTGCGTCATCCCCGGCCACGGCGCCGTGACGACGAGCTCGCCGACCTGGCCGCGCACGGGCCGACCGTCTTCGCCGAAGCAGTCGGCCGCCATGCCCGGAATGGGTCCGGTGAACGAGCACGGCTTGATCGGCGCGATCGGGAACGAGCTCAGGATGCCGCCCGAGATCTCGGTGCCGCCGGTGTAGTTGATGATCGGCAGGCGCGCCTTTCCCGCGTTCTCGAAGAGCCAGCGGTACGGCTCGGGGTTCCAGGGCTCACCGGTCGAGCCGAGGAGCCGGAGCGAGCCGAGCTCGTGAGCGTGCACGTGCTCGGCGCCGTGAGGCATGAGCGCGCGCACCGCGGTGGGCGAGAGTCCCAGCACCGTGATCTTGTGGCGCTCGACCAGCGACCAGAGGCGGTTCGGCTTCGGGAAATCGGGCACGCCCTCGAAGAGAACCGCGGTGCCGCCGTGGAAGAGCCCGGCGGTGATGAGCATCGGCCCCATCAGCCAGCCGAGGTCGGTCAGCCAGAAGAGGCGATCGCCCGGGCCCACGTCCATCAGGTAGCCGAAATCGTGCGCGCACTTGAGCAGGAAGCCGCCCTGCGTGAGCACCGCGCCCTTCGGCCGGCCCGTCGTGCCCGACGTGTAGATGATGAGGCATGGACGATCGAACGAGCCGGGCAGCGCGGGGCAGACATCCGACTCCTGCCCGATCAGCTCGTGCCACCAGCGATCTCGTCCCTGAGCCCACGGGATCTCGCGGCCCAGGCGCTTGTAGACGATCACGCTCCGGATCGAAGGCGACGCGGCCACTGCCTCGTCCGCCGTCTCCTTCATCTTCACGATCTGGCCGCGCCGGTAGAAGCCGTCGGCCGTGATGAGCGCCTTGGCCTCGCAGTCCTGGAGCCGCGAGGCCACGGCCTGGGCGCCATAGCCCGAGAAGCACGGCGTGTAGATCGCGCCGATTCGCACGATCGCGAGGGTCGCGATGGCGGCCTCGGGCGACATGGGGAGAAACACGCCGACGCGATCGCCTTCGCCGACTCCGAGCCGCTTCAACGCGTTGGCGAGCTGGTTCACCTCGCGCGACAGCTCGTGGTAGGTCAGGGTGCGCGTCCGCGCGTCGTCGCCTTCCCAGATGAGCGCCGGCTGCTCGCCGCGCCCGCTGTCGACGTGCCGGTCCACGCAGTTGTCGGCGAAGTTCATCAGACCGCCCTCGAACCAGCGCGGCCACTGGACCCCGCCCGAGATGTCGCGCACGCGCGTGTAGGGGCGGCTCCAGCGAAGACCCAGGTCGCGAACGACCGCGTCCCAGTACCAGTCCGGCTCCGCGACGCTCCGCCGCTGCAGCTCTTCCAGCGAGCTCACGCCGAGCGAGCGCATGAAGCGCGCGATCCGCGTGCGCTCCGCATACTCCCGGGTGGGTCGCCAGACGATCTCGCTTCTGCCGATCTCGGTCATCCAGTCCCCCCCGAGAGGGCAGTGTACTCGGACGCGGGCTACTCGGCCAAGGTCGCGACGAGCCCGATGACCAGCGCCGCGTACCAGAGGGCGATTGCCGTGCGCTGGCGCGGCGGCAGCGAGTCGTAGCCGGCGACGGGATTCCGCCAGCGCTGCACCAGCGACCAGAGACCGACGAGCAGGACGATGAGGAGAAGCGGCGACCGGGTCACCAGGAGCGCCACGATGCCGACGGCGTAGCCGATCACCCAGTACGTGCGCGTGAAGGCGGTCACGATCCGGCCTCCGTCGAGCGGCGGGACCGGTACGAGATTGAAGAGATTGATCAGGACGGCGGTGTGGCCCAGGGCGCGAAGCAGCGGCTGCTCGAGCTCGATTCCGGCCCAGAGCGTCGCCCACGCGGCGAGCGAGCCGGCCACCGGCCCCGCCATCGCCACCCTCGCCTCGACGGCCGCGTTGCGCGGCTGGCCCTGCATCGCGATGAAGGCGCCGACGAACGGGATGAACACCGGCGCGCCGGCTGGAATGCCCTCGAGCCGCATGGCGACGGCGTGGCCCATCTCGTGGACGAAGATCAGCAGCACGAAGCCGGCCGCGAACAGCCAGCCCCACTCGACGGCGTAGGCGCCGATCGAGAGCAGCATGGTCGCGAGGGTCTTGAACTTCACCAGGCCGGCGAGGAGGCCGAAGAACTTGGCCTTGCCGAGCACGAAGAGCAGGCCGGCCCCGGCGGCGCCGGCCGCGGCCTTGCCGGCGTGCGAAGACCGACCTTCGCCCTGAGCCTTCGGCGGCTGAAGGCTCTGGTACACCGCCCGGAGGTTTTCGACCTCGCGGACCCGGCGCTCGCCCTCGCTCGGCTCGGTCACGCCGACGGGAGCTTGATCGGGCGCGGGATGAACCAGGCCTCGTACACGATGATCCCGAGGAACACGAGCTTCATGATGCCGAAGTTCGCCGCGATGACGGCGTAGAACATCATGAGACCGGTCGGTGGGAAGCTCACGCGCAGCGCGTCGCCGCGCTGAGCGAGCGCATCGTTGATGAACGTCATGTTGACGAGATAGACGGCCCCGAGAAAGGAGAGCGCCCCGACCGCGACCGCCAGGATCTGAAGCCCGACGCTGCGCTTGCCGCCGGCGAAGCGAAGCGTGCCGTGGCCGACCAGCACCCCGATGACCACCGCCACCAGGCCGAAGCCGATCTTGGTGAGCACGGTGACGCCCCACCACGCGAGCGCGCCGACGATGCCGCCCAGGAGGGCCCCGACCATCGCCATCGGATAGTTGATGTCCTGCGACATGGCCGCCACGCCGGTCCGGAGCTGGAGCTTGAGGATGTCGTAACAGGTGCGGCAGAAGACGCGGTCACCGGCGCTGACCCGCTCGCTCTCGCTGAGCGCCGCCTGGCAGCGCCCGCACCTCGTGGCGACGGGTGTCGCCGGGTTCGCATCGGCCATGATGGACCTCCCTCGCGAACAACTGGGATAGATCCACCATAGGTTCTGGGTCGCGGCGGGGTCAAATATTGCGGGCCGATCCGCACGACACTGCCCCTCGGGCCCGACGCCTCGACGCGTGCGGTCCGTAGTGCCGGCGCAGGCTACACTGGGCCCACCCCATGGGATGGAGAGTCGCGCCGACGTGAGGGCTCGGTGACGTCGTTCACAACGACGCTCCGACCGCGCGATCCCACCGCGGTCGCGCCGGACGGCTCGGACGTCCGAGTCCTCCTTTCTCTGGCCGGTGGCAGCGCGGCCGAGTTCGAGCTCGCCGCCGGCCGGGTGTCCGTGGCGGTCGCTCACCGCACGGTCGAGGAGATCTGGTACGTCCTGAGCGGCCGAGGCGAGATGTGGCGCCGCCAGGATTCCCGCGAGGAGGTCGTCGCCCTGGAGCCCGGCGTGTGCCTCACGATCCCGCAGGGCGTCCACTTCCAGTTCCGGACGCTTCGCGACGGCTCGCTGCGCGTGCTCGGGGTCACCATGCCCCCCTGGCCCGGCCCGGACGAGGCGATCGTCGTGACGGGCCGGTGGACACCGACGGCCGGCGAGGGCAGCGGAGCGCGCTAGCCCTTCAGCGCGCTGACTCGGACCCCCTCCACGATTCGCCGATTGGCCACGAGGAACACGATCAGCAGGAAGGACGATGTGCTCGTCTCCGAAGTCAACGGCGCCGGCGTCGACGCGACCAATTCGTTCGAGACCCCCGGGGCGGTCGACGTGCGCGAGGCGCGGCTCGCCACGCGTGGCCACCGGTTCGAGCACGAGTTCCCGGCGCACTCGATCAGCGTCCTGCGCGTGTCGCTCGGCTGAGCCGGCCGGCGATCGCCGGTGATAGAATCCGCTCCGAGGAAGACATGGCCGACACACAGCACGTCGACGTACCGGATAGCTGGGGACTGCAAGACAAGGTCGCGATCGTGACCGGCGGCGGCGCCGCCGGCGACGGCATCGGCAACGGCCGCGCCGCCGCGATCTTGATATCGCGGGCCGGCACGCGGGTGATCGTGGTCGACCGCGACGTCGCCCTGGCCAAGCGTACCGTCGAGATGATCGAGGCGGGCGGCGGCCAGGGGCTCGCGTTCCAGGCCGACATGACGCGCGCGTCCGACTGCGCGGCCGTGGTCGAGGCCGCGATGGACCGCTACGGCCGGCTCGACTATCTGGACAACAACGTCGGCATCGGCAGCCGCGGCTCCGTGGTCGACGAGACCGAGGAGAGCTGGCACCGGCTGATGACCGTCAACGTCGACACGATGTTTCTCGCCGCGAAGCACGCGATCCCCGCGATGCGGCGGACGGGCGGCGGCGCCATCGTCAACGTGTCGTCGATCTCCGCGCTCCGTCCACGCGGTCTCACCGCCTATTCCGTCTCGAAGGGCGCGGTCATCGCGCTGACGAAGGCGATGGCCGTCGACCACGGGCCCGAGGGTATCCGGGTGAACTGCGTCGCGCCCGGGCCGGTCTACACGCCCATGGTCTATCAGCGCGGCATGAACGCGGCCGCGCGCGATCGGCGGCGCACGGCCTCGGCGCTGAAGGTCGAGGGGACGGGCTGGGACATCGGCCACGCCGTGCGGTACCTCTTGTCCGACTTCGCGCGCTACATCACCGGCCACGTGCTCGTGGTCGACGGCGGGGCGACCTTGTCGGGGCCCGAGCGCGACACCGGCGGCGCCGGGGGCTAGCTCGGCTCGGATCGCGACCCGGGCGAGCGGCGGAGATAGCGCGACCATCCGCCCGACAGGACGAAGCGCGGGAACGTGATCCACTGCAACGTCGAGCGATGCACATGCACGGTCGAGCGTTGGGTCGGCTTCGCACTCACGGTCGGCATCGCGTCCGCGTGGGGGTCTGGTTGCCGGCGGCCCTCGTCTTCCTGGCCGGCCTGGCGTTCCGGCGGCGACCCGCGGGGAAGGCGGTCGAAAGTCAGTAGCCGCTACTTGCCGAAAACATCTTTCAGGAGCGACGTGACGCGAGCCGCCGGGTCCGACCGGATCTTGCGCTCCTCGTCGCCGACCACGTGGAAGAGGCCGTCGAGCGCCTTGCCGACGACGTGGCGATCGAGATCGTAGTGCTCGGTCTTCAGGAATGGAATCGTCTTCGCCTGGCCGAGCAGCTCGTTGTACTGCTTGACCGTGCCCACCTCGTCCATCGCGCGGTCGACGATCGGCCGGAACGCCAGGGTGAGCGATGCCGAGGTCTTGTCCTTGAAATAGTCGGTCGCCGCGGTCGGCGTCCCGTTGAGGATCCGCTGCGCGTCGTCGATCGTCATCTTCCCGATCGCGTCCCAGAAGATCTTCTTCGCCTCCGGGGCCGCGCGCTCGGCCGCGCGGTTCATGCTGAGCACGAGATTGTCGACCTCGGGGCCGTAGCCCACCGTCCGCAGACCTTTCTCGACCGTGCGCAGCTTCTCGGGCATGAGGATCTTGATCGCCTTGTTGGTGAAGTAGCCGTCGGTCTTGCCCGTGAGCTTCACGGCGTTCTCGGTTCCGACCTGGAGCGCCTGCTTGAGCGCGGCGCCGATCCTCGCGTCGGGCGACGCCCCGACGCCGGGCCGCGCGTAGGTCTCCACCTCCTTGAGGATCTGATCGAGCTGGGCCGATGCGGGTACGGCGGACAGCAGCACGAGAGCCGACAGCAACGGGACGACTCGTCGCATGCTAGGCCTCCTCGAGCTGACGGGCCAGCGCGGCGCGATCGGTGACCGGGAGCTCGCAGGCGTAGTTCCGGCAGACGTAGGCCGTCGCCTTGCCGCCCACCGCTTCCCGGCCCTGGAGCAATGGGATCCCGGCGGCGGCGGCGCCGTCTCCGCTCACCACGCCGGTCACGACGCGGTTCGGCAGGTATCGTCCGAAGACCTCGGTGACGAGAGCGCCGAGACCGTCGCCCGTGGCGGGCGCGACCAGCGCGACCTCCACCACGGGCCCGAGATGGAAATCGAGCGCGCAGAGGAAGCGGCCGAAGCCGCTCGCGTGGCGGGCCATCAGATCCGCCATCGGCCTGAGCGCGCTGAGCGCCGTCGCCTCGTAGCGCGACTCGCCCGTCAACACCGCCAGCCGGAAGAGCGTCTCGATCGCGACGGACGTGCCGCACGGGACGGCGTTGTCGAAGAGATTGCGCGGCCGGACGATGAGCGGCTCCCCGTCGCTGCCGGTGTCGTAGAAGCCGTCGAGCTGCTCGTCCCAGAAGAGCCGGATCATGTCGTCGGCGAGGGCGCGTGCCTCGTCGACCCACCTCCGCGCGAAGGTCGCCTCGTAGACCTCGAGGAGCGCCACCGCGACCATCGCGTAGTCTTCGAGGTAGCCCTTGAGCTTGGCCCGGCCGCTCTTCCAGCTCCGGAGAAGCCGGCCGTCGGCCCGCATCGCTCCCAGGACGAACTCGGCGTTCTTCACGGCGGCCGCGATGTAGTCCGGCCGGCCGAGCGCCCGGCCCGCTTCGGCGAAGGCCCGGCACGCGAGGCCGTTCCACGATGCGAGGACCTTGTCGTCGCGGCCCGGATGCACGCGACGCTCGCGTGCCTCGTAGAGCGTTCTCTTGATCGCCGCGATGCGCAGGGGATCCGGCTCTCCCGCGACGTAGAGGATGCTCTTGCCCTCGAAGTTCGGGCCGCGGTCGACCCCCCAGTACCGCCCCGCGTATTCCGCATCGGCGGCGCCGAGCGCGTCGCGAAGCTCATCGGGGGTCCACACGAAGAACTTGCCCTCGTGGCCCTCGGAATCCGCGTCCTGCGACGAATAGAAGCCCCCGGCCGGGTCGGTCATCTCGCGCAGGAGATAGTCGAGCGTCTCCTCGCAGACGCGACGGCACTCGGGGTCGCCGAACGCGAGCCAGCCGTGCAGGTAGAGCGAGGCGAGCTGGCCGTTGTCGTACAGCATCTTCTCGAAGTGCGGCACCAGCCAGTGCGCGTCGACCGAGTAGCGGTGAAAGCCCCCGCCGACCTGGTCGTACATCCCGCCGCGCGCCATCGTCGTCAGGGTCGTGTGCGCCGTCTGGCGGGCGCGCGCGTTCTGCGTGCGCTTCCAGTAGCGCAGCGCGAATTCCCAGATCATCGGCTGCGGGAACTTGGGCGCCCCACCCAGGCCTCCGTCGGCGTCGTCGAACTGCGCCGAGATGAGCTGAAAGGCTTCGCCGAGGATCGCCGGCGTCAGCAGCTCGGTCGCCGCACGCAGGCGCTCGGACTGGCCGAGCGCCTCGCTGATCTTGCGCGACGACTCGACGACCTCTCCGCGGCGCGTCGCCCACGCCTCCGCGATCGCGGCGAGCAGGCGCGGAAATCCCGGCAGCCCGTGGCGGTCGACCGGCGGGTAATAGGTGCCGCCGTAGAACGGCGCGCCGTCGGGCGTGAGGAACACGGTCATCGGCCAGCCGCCGTGTCCGGTCAACGACTGGACGGCCTGCATGTAGATCTGGTCGACGTCCGGGCGCTCCTCGCGGTCGACCTTCACGCTCACGAAGTGCCGGTTCATCACGCCGGCGATGTCGGGATTCTCGAACGACTCGTGCTCCATCACGTGACACCAGTGGCACGCGGAGTAGCCGACGGAGAGCAGAAGCGGCTTGTCCTCGGCCCGGGCCTTGGCGAAGGCCTCGTCGCCCCATGGGTACCAGTCGACGGGATTGTGGGCGTGCTGGAGGAGGTACGGGCTGGTCTCGCGCGCGAGCCGGTTTTCTGCCACGTGACCTCAGCGCGTGAACGGCAGCGCGCTGACCGCTGCTGCCAGTGTTGTCCCGGCGAAACGAACCGACACGCGAGTGCCCGGCTCGGCGTGCTGCCGGCGGACGAACGCCAGCGCGATCGGGTGCGCGAGGCCGAACGACCGGGTCGCGCTCGTCACCTTGCCGATCACCGCGTCGTCGACCACGACCTCAGCGCCCTGAGCGGGCACCTGGTCGCCATCCAGCACCAGTCCGCGAAGCGTCCGATTCACGTGGCCTCGGTCGCGGATCCTGACGACGACCTCCTGGCCGGGGTAGCAGCCCTTCGTCTGTGAGAGCAGATTCTCGAACGGGATCTCCGGCAGCAGCACGGATTCGTCGACGTCGTGACCGAAGAGCGGCGTGCCCGCCTCGATCCGCAGCGACTCGAAGGCCTCCGGGCCGATCGGCCGTACACCCGCCCCGCCCAGCGCCTCGCGCACCTTCGAGGCCTCGGCGAGAGGGCACATGATCCACACCTCGGCCTCGCCGGTCTCCCCGCCGCCGCTCACGAGCCGCACCGGCGTGTCGCCAAGCGTCGCGACGACGTGAGACCACGGGTTCTCTGGGGGACGCGCGCCCGTCAGCCGCTCGCTCGTCGCTCGAGCCTGCGGGCCCGCCAGGACGAACAGCGCCTTCTCGCGCGAGACGTCCTCGATCGCCACTTTCTCGGAGAAGAGGTAGTGATCGAGCGCCTCGGAGGTCTTCGCGGCCATCGCCGGCGGCGTGACGACGAAGATCCGATCGTCGGCGACCCAGACGAAGAGGAGGACCTGCACCTTGCCGTGAACGTCCAGCAGGGTCGCGGCGCATCCCTGCCCCGGTCCCAGGGCTTTGATCTCATTGCTCACGAGAGCATGCAGAAAGCTGGCGCGGTCGCGGCCGGTGAGCTCGAGGACACCGAAGTCCGTGCGATCGAGGAGGCCGACCTGACGCCGCACCAACGCGTACTCTTCGGACGCGGCCATGGCGTCATTCTACATGACGACCGCGTGCTAGACTGCGCGCGGTGCGACCGCCGCCACCGTCCACGATTCGCCGCTTCCAGCGACGCCTGCTCGAGTGGTATGCCGAGCACGGCCGTGACCTGCCCTGGCGTCGGACGCGGCAGCCATACCGCGTGCTGGTGTCCGAGATCATGCTGCAGCAGACGCAGGTCGACCGCGTCGTGCCGAAGTACCGCGAGTTCCTCCGTCACTATCCGACCATCGAGAAGCTCGCCGCGGCGCCCGTCGACGCCGTGCGGCGCCTCTGGTACCCGCTCGGCTACAACGTCCGCCCGATCCGCCTGCACGCGATCGCGTGCGAGAGCGTCGCCCGTTACGGTGGACGCCTCCCAGATCGCGAGGAGGCGCTGCGGCAGATGCCGGGCATCGGGCGCTACACGGCCGGCGCGATCCTGTCGTTCGCCTATGGACAGGACGCCGCCGTGCTCGACACCAACGTGCGGCGCGTCCTGGGTCGGGTGTTCCTGGGCCCACGCCGGCTCGCGCGAGTTCGCGGGCAGCGGATCTTCTGGGACCTCGCCGCCGCGCTGGTGCCGCGCGGCCGAGGCTACGATTTCAATCAAGCGCTCATGGATTTCGGCGCGACGTGGTGCACGCCGCGCAAGCCCCGCTGTGCCTCCTGCCCCATGAAGCGCTTCTGCGCCGCCTACCGGCTTGCCTGATCTCGTCGAGGTCGTGGCGGCGCTGATCCAGGACGACACGGGCCGCTATCTGATCACCCGGCGCCGAGGTGGCTCGCACCTCGCGGGCATGTGGGAGTTTCCGGGCGGCAAGCGCGAGCCCGGCGAGTCGCTCGAGGACGCGATGCGGCGCGAGCTCGCCGAGGAGCTCTCGGCGTGCTTCGCTGTCGGCGAGAGGGTCGAGACCGTCCGGTGGGAGTACCCCGAGCGAACGGTCGTGATCCACTTCTATCGGTGCCGCCTCGAGTCGGGAACGATCCAGCCTCAGGAGTCGCAGGCGATGGAATGGGTCGCGCCAGAACGTCTCGGGGAATTCGCTTTCCCGCCGGCCGACCGCGAGCTGATCGCGCGACTTCGCTGATTGTTCAGCCCACCCGGGCCGGCGACAAATTGGACCTTGGTCGGATGGTCGTGTACAAAGCATGAGGACCATGGACCTGCCCAGGACGGCGAGCGCGGTGGTGATCGGCGGCGGCGTGGTGGGCTGCAGCATCGCCTACAATCTCGCGCGGCGTGGTCTCGCCGGCGTCGTCGTCGTGGAGCGCGAGACGGTCGGCTCGGGGACGACGAGCAAGGCCGCCGGCGGCATCCGTGTCCAGTTCCCTACCGAGACCGAGATTCGCTTCTCGCTCGAGGCGATCCGTGTATTCGAGCGCTTCGAGGACGAATTCGGCGTCGATCCCGGCTACAAGAAGATCGGCTACCTGTTCCTCGTCTCCGACCAGAAGCAGCTCCGCGCATTCGAGAAGCGGATCGCGCTCCAGACGAAGCTCGGCGGCGACGTGCGAGTCATCACTCCCCCCGACGCTCAGAAGCTCGTGCCGGCTCTGCGCGTCGACGATCTGATCGCCGCGGTGTGGGGGCCGGGAGACGGGCTCGCCGGCCCGGCCGAAGTCACCGCCGGCTTCGCGCGGAGGGCGCGCGAGCTCGGCGTGAAGATCGTCGAGGGCGTCCGCGTGGAGTCGCTCGAGCGCGCGAACGGGCGCATGAGCGGCGTCACGACTTCGGCCGGCTCGATTTCCTCGCCGCTCGTGATCAACGCCGCCGGGCCCTCGGCGGCGCGCGTGGCGCGGCTGGCCGGCGTGGTCGTGCCCGTGCACCCCCGACGCCGGCACATCTTCTTCACCGAACCGTTCCCCGCCATTCCCGGACCCGTACCGCTCACGACCGACGTCACGAGCGGCTTCTACTTCAGGAAAGAGCTGGAGCAGGTGCTACTGAGCCCGGGCGACGTGGAAGACATCGGCGAGGACTTCGACGTGCCGATGGACTGGGCCAAGGTGGAGGAGGCGGTGCAGAAGGCGATCCAGCGCGTGCCGATCATCGGCGACGCTCGCATCGCGGGCGGCTGGGCCGGGCTCAGGCCGCTCACGCCCGACGATCACGCGATCATCGGCTGGGCGCCCGGTGTCGAGGGGTTCTTCGTCGCCGTCGGGTTCGGCGGCCACGGCTTCCAGCACTCGCCCGCCACCGGGCGCTACGTCGCGGAGTGGCTGCTCGACGGCAAGCCGTCGCTCGACCTCTCGTTGTTCGACCCGGGTCGGTTCGACCGACCGGGCGCTGCGGCCGAAGCCGCTCCCGACGCCGAGTGATCCGGTGAAGATCGCCGACGTCCGCGTCGTCCTCGCCGACATTCCGGTCAAGCGCCCGCACAAGATGTCCTTCACGACGCTCGAAGCCGTCAACTTCGCCTTCGTCCGGATCGAGACGGCCGACGGCCTCGTCGGGTGGGGCGAAGCGGCATGCCTGGGCGGCCCGACGTGGAGCGAGGAGTCGTCCGAATCCGTCGCCCTCACGATCGAGCGCTACATCGCGCCGTGGCTCGTCGGGCGCGACGCGACCCGGATCGAAGCCTTGGGCCGCGAGATGGCGAAGCGAGTGCAGGGTAACCCGTTCGCGCGCGCCGCGGTCGAGATGGCGCTCTGGGACCTGAACGGCCGGGCGCTCGGCGCTCCCGTCCACCGCCTGCTCGGCGGGCGGGTGCGCGAGAGCGTGCCGCTCTCGTGGTCGCTCGCTGTCGAGAGCCCGGAGGCCGAGATCGCGGAGGCGCGCGCGAAAGTCGCGCTCGGCCACCGCATCTTCAAGATCAAGACGGCCGCGCACCCGGTGGCCCACGACGTCGAGCGGGTTCGTCGACTCCGCGAGGCCGTCGGGCCGGAGGTTTCCCTCCGCGTCGACGCGAACCAGGGCTGGGATCGCGCAACGGCGCTCCAGGCCATCCGCGCTCTCGAGCCCTACCGTCTGGACTTCGTCGAGCAGCCCGTGCCGCGCTGGGACGGCGAGGGCATGGCCGAGATCGCGCGGGCGGTGACCGTGCCGGTGATGGCCGACGAGTCCTGCTGCTCGACCCACGACGCGCTCGCGATCGCCCGGCGCGGCGGCGTGAGCATCCTCGCCCTCAAGCTCACGAAGTCGGCCGGTATCCTCGGCACGATGGCCATCGCGCGCATCGCCGAGGCGGCCGGGATGAGCTGCTACGTGGGCTGCATGATCGAGACCTCGCTCGGGACCGCGGCCTACCTGCAGGTGGCGCTGGCGGCGGCGCCGGTGACATGGGGCTGCGAGCTGTTCGGCCCCTTGCTGCTCGCGGGCGACGTCGTACGCCGCCCTGTGCAATATGCCGACGGCGCGATCCTGGCGCTCGAGGGTCCGGGCCTCGGCGTCGAGATGGACGAGACGCGCCTGAAGGAGTGGTCGCGCGCCCGCTGAGCCGTCAGGCTCAGCGCTGCTTCGTCAGAAACGCCTCCATCCCGCGCTTGGCGTCCCCGGCCGCAAACGACGCGTGATGCGCGCTCTCGCAGAATCGGGCGCAGGCGCGGAAGTCGGATTCGGTCCGCCGTCGCGCATACTGCTTGTTCTGCTTCATCGCGATCGGCGCGAACTGAGCCATGGTGCGGGCGAGTGCCATCGCCTCGGTCAGGAGCTCGCGCCGCTGCACGACCTTGATCGTGAGCCCGGCGTCCTGCGCCTGCCGCGCATCGAGCGAGTCGCCGCTCAGGACGAGGTAGAGCCCGCGGCTCATCCCGATCGTGTTCCAGAGGAGCTCGAGGCCGAAGACCGCCGGGATTCCGTCACGGATCTCCGGCATCCCGTAGCGCGCGTTCTCGGACGAGATCCGGATGTCGGCCAGGAGCGCCAGCTGGCAGCCCGCGCCCATGGCCCAGCCGTTCACGGCCGCGATCACCGGCACGTCGAGCATCCGCACCTGGTCGTAGAGGAGCTCGAACTCACGCACCCATTCCTCGGCCTCGGGCCCGGTCATGTCCTTTGCTTCGGTCAGGTCTTGCCCGGCGCTGAACGCCTGATCGCCGGCCCCCGTGATGACGACGGCGCGGATACTCTCGTCGCCCTTGATCTTCGTCAGCGCGTCGGCGAGCTCGCGCTTGAGCGCCCGGTTGAGCGCGTTCAGCACCCGCGGCCGATCGAGCGTGATGACGACGACGTTCTCCGTCCGCTCCCACACGATGTGCTCATACATGCGAGACCTCCCGTGAACTACGCGTGATTCTGACTGGGTCCAACCAATTCACGACCGACGCATCATTACCGCCAACGGGTGCAAGACGTCGATCGCGTAACCGACGTTCAGGCGCTCTCCGAGCCAACCTGGCGTAGCGGTGTGCGCATGCAGGACAAGCCCCTCAGCGTCGTTGAGCGCCCGTAGTAGCTTCACGGGCTGATCAGGAACGTTCGGCGGCGGTGGAACGTCGGGGAGAGCCCACCCGTTCGGACGGCGGAACTGCAGCTCGCCGTCTGGCAATCGCTCGAGCTGGTAGCCCTCCTCATGGACGGCGCGGTGGTGGCGCCGGCATAGCACCGCGAGATTCGAGAGCGTCGTCGGCCCGCCCTGGGCCCAATGGCGGATATGATGACCTTCGCCAAACCTGACGACGCAGCCTGGGAAGCG
>QHSP01000009.1 GCA_003220495.1 Candidatus Rokuibacteriota bacterium
GTCGAAGCCTATCGCCTGCTGGCGGCGATGCTCCGCGCCTACGGCATGACCGAGGTCGAGATGCGACAGCTGATGACGGGCAGCGCGAAGGAGATGCTGACCCTGTCCTGATGGTCAGACGCGGCGGCGCCGGCGGGCCGGCGGCGAGCCGTGCTCATAGGGCGCGCCGCGAGCGCCACGCGCGTTCGAGAGACCCGCGGCGCTCGCGGTCGCGCGCCGAGCGCTACGACATCGCGGCCAGGCGCGCCAGCAGCGCCTGCAGGGCGGGATCGTCCGCGCCCTTGGGCTTGATGCGCGTGAACTCGTCGCGCTCCTTCTTCCGCCAGAGCGGCGGCTTCGTCGCGTCGATCGCCATCTTGCCGCCGACACGCATCACCGTGACCTCGGAGCGGTCGACGTTCGGCGCCGAGATGTCGAGCGGGTGGATGCGCTCGTGCGGGATCGTGATGACGTCGCGCTCGGGGTTCACGCGCGTCGAGATCGCCCAGAAGACCTCGCGCGGATCGTAGATGTTCACGTCCTCGTCCACCGCGATCGCGATCTTCGGGTGCAGGTACGGGCTCGACAGGACACCCAGCAGCACGTCGCGCGCCTGACCGTCCCAGCGCGGCGTCATCTGGACGAACACCGTGAACATCGTGACCCACGGCGGGATGTAGACGTCGTGGATCTCGGTGCGCCCGTGGATCTCGCTGAGCCGCCGGTAGAGGCTCGCCTCCATCGGGACCGAGACGAGCGGCTGGTGGTCGGTGAAGACGGTCGCCTGCATGTGGCGGTAGATCGCGTCCCGCCGCCGCGTGATGCCCGTCACCTCGAAGACCGGCGCCGGGCCCTCCGCACCCTTGCTGTAGCCGGTGAACTCGCCGAACGGGCCTTCGGGCTCGCGCACCCCCGGCGGCACGACGCCCTCGATCACGATCTCGGCCTGGGCCGGCACCTCGAGATCGATCGTCTCGCACTTCACGAGCTCGAGCGTCTCGCCGAGGACGCCGGCGCCCATCTCGAGCTCGTCGTAGCCCTCGTGCCGGCCGCTGAAGTTGGCGAGGATCTCGTAGCCGGGATGTAACCCGATCGCGAACGCCATCGGCGCCGGCAGCCCGCGCTCCTGGTACTTCATGAGGTGCGCCCAGTTGTGGCGCGCCGCCATCCAGAAGCCCATCTTCCGCGGCCCGCGGACGAGCGCCCGAATGATCGCCTCGTTGCGAACGCCGGTGTCGGGATCGCGCGTGATGGTGACGCCGGAGCCGAGATAGCGCCCCGCGTCGCCCTCGGAGTGGATCGGGATCGGGAGCTTCGTGATGTCGGCGTCGGCGCCGAGGAGCTTCACGTCCTTGCACGGACCGTCGGGCACGAGCTTCGAGCCGCCGGGCACGCGGGTGAACATGCGGTCGGACAGCTCGCGCACGACGTGCCGCGGCGAGGTGCCGAGCGCCTTGGCCTGGCGCGCGCGATCCTTCACCAGGATGTCGCAGAGCGACCAGCCCGGGAAGCCCTTGAGCCGGCTCAGCATGATCGGCCGGGGCGCGGCCGAGCAGAGCGCGCCGGCCTGGGTAATCGGGTCGATCTCTTCGTCGACCCGGATCAGGTCGTCGCCGAGCGCCGCGAGGAAGTCTCTCAGGTTCAGCGCCATCGTCGTCTCCTCGTTTCAGAGGCGCGCCTCGGGCGGCGGGGCCCCGGCCCCGCGACGTCCGGCAGCGCGCAATACACGCGCGTTGTAACAACCGGACCGCGTGAAGTCAATCCGACGAGACGGCGCTACTTCGGATTGTCCGGGCTCCCGGCCGCCTGCAACGTGACGTCGTCGCCGACGATGAGGAAGATCACCTCGCCGTTCGAAGCCTTGTACCGCCACGTTTCCACCGGACCGAGCTTCGTGAGCTCGTCTGGTCTGCCGAGTACCCGTTCGAGCTCGGCGCGCTTTCCAATGTCGCGCGCCTTGGAGACGATCTCTTCCTTCGACGCCCGGCCGCACGCCATCAGACCGAGGACCGCCAGCCCGCACGCGAGCGCGCTCGTCTTCTTCGACGGCATCGGCACCCTCCGACCACCAGAGAGTACCGGATTTCGCCCTTGACCGAACCCTGGTCCCGGGTATTAGTGGGGCGGTTCGGGGTCGAATCCCCAGGGGGGTGTGATCATGGCGCCGCAAGTCACCGGGAACACGCCGACGCTCCCGTACACCGGCAAAGAGTTCCTCGACAGCCTCGACGACGGCCGGGAAGTGTGGATCTACGGCGAGCGCGTGAAGAAGATCACCACGCATCCGGCCTTCCAGAACTGCGCCCGCATGCTCGCGCGTCTCTACGATGCGCTGCACGAGGACCACGCGCGCGGGACGAACGTCTTGACGGAGCCGACGGAATGGGGCGGCTTCACCCACCGATACTTCCGCGCGCCCAGGACGGTCGAGGAGCAGGTGGCCGGGCGCGACGCGATCGCGGCGTGGGCGCGGATCACCTACGGGTGGCTGGGCCGCTCGCCCGACTACAAGGCGGCGTTCCTCGGCACGCTCGGCGCGAACGCCGAGTTCTACGCGCCCTACCAGGACAACGCGCGCCGCTGGTACCGGTACTCGCAGGAGCGCGTGCCGTTCATCAATCACGCGATCATCCACCCGCCGGTCGACCGCAACCTGGCCCCCGGCGCGCCAGGCGGCCCGACCGACATCTGCGCTCACGTCACCAAGGAAACCGACGCCGGCATCTATGTCTCGGGCGCCAAGGTCGTCGCGACGGGCTCGGCGCTGACGCACTTCACCTTCGTCGCCCATCACGGGCTGATCCCGGTCCAGGGCAAGAACTTCGCGATCGTGTTCATGGTGCCGACCAACGCCAAGGGCGTGAAGCTCATCTGCCGGGTGTCGAACGAGATGCGCGCGGCCCTGCTCGGGAGCCCGTTCGACTACCCGCTGTCGAGCCGCCTCGACGAGAACGACGCGATCTTCGTGATGGACGACGTGTTCGTCCCCTGGGAGGACGTCTTCGTCCACGCCGACGTCGAGAAAGCGAACAACTTCTTCCCGCGCACCGGCTTCCTGCCGCGTGCTCTCATCCACGGCTGCACGCGCCTGGCGGTCAAGCTCGACTTCATCACCGGGCTCATGATCAAGGCGACCGAGATCACCGGCGCGCGCGCGTTCCGCGGGGTCGAGGCGAACATCGGCGAGGTCATCGCGTGGCGCAACATGATCTGGGGGCTGTCGGACGCGATGGCCAAGAGCGGCGACCCGTGGACCGGCGGCTGCATCCTGCCCGCCATGGAGCCGGCGGCCGCGTACCAGGTGCTGGCGCCCGAGGCCTACGTGCAGATCAAGAACCTGATCGAGAAGACGGTGGCGAGCGGGCTCATCTACCTGAACTCCCACGCGCGCGATTTTAAGAACGCGGATCTCCGCAAGTACCTCGACCTCTACATGCGCGGCTCGGGCGGCGTCGACGCGGTCGAGCGGGTCAAGCTGATGAAGCTCCTGTGGGACGCGGTCGGCACCGAGTTCGGCGGCCGGCACGAGCTCTACGAGATCAACTACTCGGGCAGCCACGAGGAGATCCGGCGCTACGCCCTCTTCGGCGCGCTCGCCTCGGGCCAGTACGATCGCTGGAAGCAGTTCGCCGAGAGCTGCATGGCCGAATACGATGTCGACGGATGGAAGGCCAAAGACCTGATCAACGTCGGTGGGCTGGAAGTGCCGCGCTGATCGATTCGCGCCGAGGGTTGGTGAGAGAGTAGGATCTCGGGCGGGAGGACATCGATGAATGGATTTCGGACGCTCTTGGGCTGGGCGCTCGTCGGCGCCGTCGCGGGCACGCTCGCGCTCGCCGGCGCCGACGTGTTCGTCGCCCGCGCGGCGGACCCGATCAAGATCGGGCTCGGCATGGCGCTCACCGGCGGTCTCTCGGCGAACGGCAAGCCGGCGCTGATGGCCATCCAGATCTGGAAGGACGACGTGAACAAGAAGGGCGGGCTCCTCGGCCGCCCGGTCGAGCTCATCGCCTACGACGATCAGACGAACCCCGCGACCGTGCCCGGCATCTACACCAAGCTCCTCGAGGTCGACAAGGTCGACTTCGTCGTCTCCGGCTACGGCACGAACCTGATCGCGCCGCTCATGCCCATCGCGATGGAGCGCAAGCTCACGATCATGGGCATCCTCGGTCTGGCCAACAACGAGAAGTACAAGTACCCGAGCTACTTCCAGATCCAGCCCTCCGGACCGGATCCGGAAGCGAACTGGGCGACGGGCTTCTTCGAGATCGCGGCCCGGCAGAACCCCAAGCCCCAGACCATCGCGCTCGTGGGCGCCGATGCCGAGTATCCCCGCCACGCGATCGCCGGCGCGCGCGAGCTCGTCAAAAAGTTCGGGTTCAAGACCGTGTACGACAAGTCGTATCCGCCGAGCACCGTCGACTACACGCCGATCGCGCGGGCCATCAAAGCGGTGAGCCCCGACATCGTGTTCGTGGCGTCGTATCCGCCGGACTCGGTCGGCATGGTCCGAGCGTCCGCGGAGATCGGCCTGCAGCCGAAGATCTTCGGCGGCGGGATGGTCGGCCTGCAGTTCACGACCGTGATGACGAGCCTCGGGCCGATGCTGAACGGCATCGTGAACTACGACTTCTGGGCGCCCGAGTCGACGATGATGTTCCCGGGCATCAAGGAGTTCTTCGCCGAGTATCAGAAGCGCGCCAAGGAGGCGGGTGTCGATCCGCTCGGTTACTATCTTCCGCCCTACGCGTACTCGGCCGTCCAGATCCTGGGGCTGGCCATCGAAGGCGGCAAGAGCCTCGATCAACAGAAGGTCGCCGACTACATCCGCTCCAACGAGTTCAGCACGATCGTCGGCAAGGTGCGGTTCGGGCCGAACGGCGAGTGGGCGAAATCCCGGGTGCTCCAGGTCCAGTACCAGGGCATCAAGGGGACCGACGTCGAGCAGTTCAGGGTCCCCGGCAAGAAGGTCGTGCTCTACCCCGAGGAGTTCAAGTCGGGCACCGTGATCTACCCCTACTCCGCGGCGCAGAAATAGCGCGAACGATCCGCACGGCGTGAGGGCCGCGCCCCGCCCGACGGGGCGCGCGCCCTCGTTCTGTGTGGGCAGGCGCACGCCATGTTCACCTGGGATCTGCTCGCCAACGCGGTCGTCGCGGGAATCCTGCTCGGCGGCTTCTACGCCGCCGTCAGCCTCGGCGTCTCGCTCACCTTCGGCCTGCTCGACGTGGTCAACATCGCCCACCCGGCGTTCGTGATCCTCGGGGCATACGCGGCCTACGTGATGAACAGCTCCTTCGGTCTCGACCCGATCCTCACCGGGGTGTTGTTCACGCCGCTGTTTTACGCGCTCGGGGCAGGGGTCTACCGGATCTACTACAGCAGCTTCGAGCGTCGCGGCGAGGAATCGCTGCGCGGGCTCGTGTTCTTCTTCGGCCTGCTCTTCATCATCGAGGTCGCGCTGAGCCTCAAATACGGCGTCGACTACCGGCTGGTGGAGGCCGCGTACATCGGCAAGTCGATCGATCTCGGCGGCGTCGGGATCGCCTTCCGGCTGCTGGTGCCGTGCGTCGTCGGACTCCTGATGACCCTGGCGCTCTCTCTCTTCCTCTCGCGGACGTTCTACGGTCGAGCCGTGATGGGCGTCTCGCAGGATCAGGTCGCGCTGCGTCTGATGGGGGCGAATCCCGTCCGGATCAAGACCATCGCCTTCGGGATCGGGATCGCGGCGGCCAGCCTCTCCGGTGCCCTCTTGATCACGATCTCGCCGGTCGTGCCGTCGACCGATCGCGACTACATCGGCCGGGTCTTCGCAATCACGGTCCTGGGCGGCCTGGGGAGCGTCGGCGGAACCCTGGTCGCCTCGATCATCCTCGGCGTGGCCGAGAGCCTGATGGCCACGCTCTTCGGGCCCTCGTGGTCGCTCGCGGTGTCGTTCGGGATCCTCCTGCTGGCGCTGGCCGTCAGGCCCGCCGGGCTGTTCGGGAGATAGATGATGAAGACGCGCGGCGCGCTCGTGGTCGGCGTCGCCGTCATCGGGCTCGGGGTCCTGCTGGGCGGCCTTCGCGTCAACCCCTACGTTTACTTCGCGGGCTACGTGGTCCTGCAGTACGTCGTGATCGCCACGGCGTGGAACGTCCTCGGCGGCTACGCCGGCTACGTCAACTTCGGCACGCCGGCGTTCTTCGCGCTCGGCGCGTACACCTCGATCTTCCTCATCGAAGCCTTCAAGGCGCCGTTGCCGGTGTTGATCGTCTGCGGGGGCCTGGTCGCCGCGCTCCTGGGACTCGGCATCGGCTATCTGACGCTCCGATTGAAAGGCGTCTTCTTCTCGATCGCGACGTTCGCGCTCTCGGTCGTGCTGCAGACGCTCATCATCAACTGGGAGTACGTCGGCGGGGCGAAGGGCTACACGCTGATCCGCCCGCCGGCGCCCTTCTTCAGGAGCTGGGGCGTGCTGCTCTTCACCCTGATGGTCGTGCTGGCGGTCGTGACGGTGCTGGTCGCGCGGACGATCGAGCGCTCCTGGATCGGCCGCGGGCTGGCGGCGCTGCGGGACAACGAGGAAGCCGCCGAGTGCATGGGCGTGCCGACGCTTCGGCTAAAGCTCTTCGCCACGACGCTCAGCGGCTTCTTCCTCGGCGTCGCCGGCGCGCCGTTCCCGTATTACGTCACGTACGTCGAGCCGTCGTCGGCGTTCGACCTGAACTACGCGGTGAACGCGCTCGCGATGCCGATGATCGGCGGCACGACGACATGGCTCGGGCCGGTCATCGGGGCCGTGCTGCTCGGTACGGCGCAGCAGGTCGCGACCGTGACGATCTCGTCCGAGCTGAATCTGCTGATCGTCGGCGTGGTGCTCGTGCTCTTCGTGGTGCTGGCGCCGGAAGGGATCACGGGCCTGGTCCGGCGGCTTCGGCGTCGGTGAGCCAGACGATGGCGGACGCGCTCCTCGAGATCGACGGCGTCACCAAGCGCTTCGGCGGTTTCCTGGCCCTCGACCGGGTCAGTCTCCAGGTACGGGCCGGCGAGCGGCTCGGTCTCATCGGTCCCAACGGTTCCGGCAAGACGACCCTGATCAACTGTGTGTCGGGCGCCCTGCCGACGGACGGCGGCCGGATTCTGTTCGAAGGCCGCGACATCACCCGGCTGCCGGCGCACCAGCGGACGCGGCTCGGCATCGTGCGGAGCTTTCAGATCCCGAAGCCGTTCGTCAGCATGACCGTCCTCGAGAATCTCGGCATCCCGCTCGAGTACGCGGCGCCCCCGCGATCCCACGGCGCCGCCGCCGGCGCTCTGGATATCCTGAAAATGATCGGCCTCGACGCCAAGGCGCACCTGCGGCCGGCGGGGCTCACGCAGATCGAGATGCGCAAGCTCGAGCTGGCCCGCGCGATGGCGGCGCGCCCGAAGCTCCTGGTCTCCGACGAGGCCATGGCGGGGCTCTCCAGCGCCGAGGTGGACGACATCCTCGCGATCCTCTTCCGGCTGAACGAGCAGGGGATCACGATCATCATGATCGAGCACATCATGCGCGCGGTCATGCGCTTCTCCGAGCGCGTCGTCGTCCTGGACGCGGGCAATCGGATCGCCGAGGGCACCCCGGCGGAGATCGTGCGTAATCCGGCGGTCGAGAAGGCCTACCTTGGCGAGTAGGATCGTCGTGCGCGATGTCGTCGCCGGCTACGGGGCTGTCCGCATCCTGCACGGGGTCTCCGTCGAGGTCCGGGAGGGGGAAACGGTCGCGCTGCTCGGCACCAACGGCAACGGGAAGAGCACCTTGATCAAGTGCATCATGGGCCTGCTCACGCCCGACGCCGGCGAGATCTATCTCGAGTCCGATGGCGCCCGGATCGATCTCACGAAGCGATCCACCGAAGAGATCGTCGACCTGGGCATCGCCCTGGTGCCAGAGGGCCGTCGGCTCTTTCCGCGGCTCACGGTGGAGGAGAATCTGCTGCTCGGCGCCTACCGCACCGGCGCGCGCGCGGACATCGATCGCAATCTGCCTTTCTGCTTCGAGGCGTTTCCCGTCCTCCGCGAGCGGCGCCGCCAGCTCGCCGGCAGCATGAGCGGCGGCGAGCAGCAGATGCTGGCGATCGCCCGCGCGCTCATGTCCTCGCCCAGGATTCTCCTGGTCGACGAGCCCTCGGTAGGGCTGGCGCCGATTCTCGTCACGCGCGTCATCGCGAAGATCCGCGAGCTGAAAGACCGCTATCAGCTGACCGTCTTGATGGCCGAGCAGAACTTCAATCAGGCGACCAAGATCGCTGACCGCGGCTACATCATCGTCCACGGGCGCATCGAGTTCGAGGGGCGGAGTACCGCGGAGCTTCGCGAGAACGAGCTCGTCAAGAAGTACTATCTCGGCGTCTAGGTGCTCTTCCGCGCGTGGCGGCGTCGGGGGCGGGGGCGTGCGGGAGGGGGCGCCCGGACCACGCGGCACGCGTTCGCTGCTCCGCCGCGGCTGGGCTCCATCTGGGCGCATGACTTCCATTACCCCTTGGAGGGAACGGGTCCGACGCCCCCTCCCGCACGCCCCCGCCCCCGACGCCGCCCGGGTCGGTAGAGCATCGTCCGGCTTCGATGACGGATTCACGTGGTGCGGGCGCTGGGCGCGCGCTCCTGGGAGGCCTGGGACTGGCTGTCGGCGGGTGGGTGGGCTTAGGACTGGACCGGCCACCTCTTCTGGGTGGGTTGTTGTATGGTCTGGGGCATGAGTTTGGAGTCGGCGGGGAGGCGGTTTCGGGCTGCGGTGGCGGCTGAGAGGCCGTTGCAGGTGATTGGATGTATCTACGCGTATGCGGCGCGGATGGCCGAGCGCGTTGGGTTCAGGGCCATCTATCTGTCCGGAGGCGGGGTCGCCGCAGGGTCGCTCGGTGTGCCGGATCTCGGCATCACGACCCTCGAGGACGTGCTGACCGACGTGCGGCGGATCACCGGCGTGAGCCAGCTGCCGCTCCTGGTCGACGCCGACACCGGATTCGGGAGTGCGTTCAACATCGCGCGCACGGTGCGATCCATGATCGCCTCCGGCGCCGGCGCCCTGCACATCGAGGATCAGGTGCAGGCCAAGCGCTGCGGACACCGGCCGGGCAAGGCCATCGTCGCGAAGCGCGAGATGGTCGACCGCATCAAGGCCGCCGTCGACGCGAGGACCGACCCCGAGTTCGTCATCATGGCGCGCACCGACGCCCTCGCGGTTGAGGGAATCGAGTCGGCGATCGACCGTGCCGTGGCGTGTGTCGAGGCCGGCGCCGACATGGTCTTTCCGGAGGCGGTCGCCGAGCTCTCCGCGTACCGGCGGTTCGCCGACGCGGTCCGCGTGCCGATCCTCGCCAACATCACCGAGTTCGGCGTGACGCCGTTGTTCGCCGTCGACGAGCTGGCGGGCGCCGGCGTCGCGATCGTTCTCTACCCGCTGTCCGCGTTCCGCGCCATGAACGCGGCAGCGCTCGCCGTCTACGAGACCATCAGGCGGGACGGTACCCAGAAGCGAGCCGTGTCCGCCATGCAGACGCGCGCCGAGCTCTACGATTTCCTCGACTACCACGCGTACGAGGGCAAGCTCGACCAGCTCTTCGCGAAGGACCAGGAGGACTAACGCCGTGCCGAAGATCCTGACCGAAGCTCACGTGCAGTCGTTCCAGCGCGACGGCTTCTTGTCGCCCGTCCGCGCGATGAGCGCGGAGCGGGCTCGCCACTATCGCGAGCGGTTCGAGTCGCTGGAGGCGCGCGTCCACGATATC
>QHSP01000113.1 GCA_003220495.1 Candidatus Rokuibacteriota bacterium
GAGCGTTCGAGAAGCCGGCCGGCGAGGACGATCTCGAGGCGATGGAGCGCCAGGTGCGCGACGCCATCCGCGCCGGCGCGATCGGCTTCACGACTTCGCGGTCGCCGGCTCACGAGACCCCGAATGGTCAGCCGGTCGCCAGCCGTCTGGCGTCGTGGGACGAAGTGCGCCGGTTGGTCGGTGTGATGGGCGATCTGAACGCGGGTCTCTTCGAGATCGCCGGCGAAGGCGTCGACCGGGCTCCGGGCGACCCGGGGCTGCGCGAGTACCACACGCGGCTGCGCGATCTCGCCGTCGAGACCGGGCGCCCGATCACGTTTGGCGTCTTCAGCCGTCGCGGCGTGCCCGACGTCTGGCGAAAGTACCTCGCGCTACTCGACGAGACGGCCGCCGCCGGCGGCCGGATGTTCGCGCAGGTGCACAGCCGCTCCTTGAGCGCGCTGCTCTCGTTCAAGACGCAGATGCCGTTCGATCGGCTCCCGGTGTGGAACGAGCTCCGCGCGCTGCCGCTCGCCGAGCAGCGCCGCCGACTCCAAGACCCGCAGGTCCGCCGTCGCCTCATCGAGGCCTCGGGCGAGAAGGACGGCCGGCGCCCGGTCGGGGCCGAGGCGAAACCGCCTGACTACGACTGGCTGCTCGTCTTCGACTCGGTGGAAGGACCGCACCGCACGGTCGCGGACGTCGCGCGCGAGCGCGGCCTGCATCCGGCCGAGACCATGATCGACCTCGCCCTCGCCAGGGACCTCGACCTCTTCTTCCTGCAGCCTATCGCCAACGAGGATCAGGACTACGCCCTCGAGCTGATGCGCCACCCGCGCGCCGTCGTCACCTTCTCCGACTCCGGCGCGCACGTCTCGCAGCTCATGGATTCGTCGCTCCAGACGCATCTGCTCTACCACTGGGTGCGCCGTAAGCAGGCCTTCACGCTCGAGCAGGCCGTGCGGATGCTCACGCTCGTGCCGGCCACGCTCTGGGGCTTCGCCGACCGGGGGCTGGTTCGCGAAGGCATGGCGGCGGACCTCGTCGTGTTCGATCCGGAGACGATCGCCGCGGAGATGCCGGAAGTCGTGGACGATCTGCCGTCCGGCGCGCGCCGGCTCGTGCAGCGCACGCGCGGCATCGCGGCCACGGTGGTCAACGGCGAGGTGCTGCTGCGCGACGGCAAGCACACCGGTGCGCTGCCGGGTCAGCTTCTGCGGGGGCCTCTCGCGCGGAAAGCGTAGACGCCGAGCGCGGCTGGCGCATGCTGCTCGGCTGGCCCACCCCGCGAGACGGCTGATCCGGCGCGGTGTGGCTCAGGCCCGGGCGGCCGGGTGCCCCGCAGCGAACACGGGATTTTCCGTCCGGTCGACGAGCGACTCGGCGCCCTCCGTCGGAAGCATCTCCGCGTAGTTCTGGGCGCCGTCGATGTCGCCCTCCCACACCTCGCGAGGCAGCTCGTAGAGGACCTCGATGCCGTGACCGTCAGGGTCTGCGATGTACACGCTGTGCGTCATCCCGTGATTGACCCTTCGGAGAAACGGCACGCCCTTGCTCTGAAGGAAGGCCAGCTGCTTCAGCCAGGACTCGCGGTCTGGCCACGCGATCGCGACGTGATTCAACCCGACTCGACCCGGCATCAGGCTCCACGGCTCGGGCGCGCCGCCGTTGCTCTGCGCGACCTCAGCCAGCGCCAGGTCGTGATGGGTCACGTCGCCCTTGGCGTCGAGGCCGCTATAGAACCGCATCTTCGGGCGCTGGCGCCCGGGAATCGGCTTGAGCTCGGCGACGCAGCGAAAGCCGATGACCTCGGTCCAGAACCGGTGCGACACCTCGAGGTCTCGCACGTTGAGGACCATGTGGTTGATGCCGCGCGGCGGCAGGGCCTGCGGCGGGACGGGCGCAGCGTCTTTGGCCATGGTGCCCTCCATGAACTGGCTCCCGGAAACGGTACGAGCATTGTACGGCACCGGGCACCCCGGCACCAGGCAGGGCGAGCGCGCGGCCGCGACGCCGACCGTCTAGAGATCGCGGGCGGGGCGGAACAGGCGCCTGTAGACGTCCAGCCGCTCCATGGTCTCCGCATCGAGCTGGCCGGTCACTGACAGCTTCTCGGACATCTGGTATTTCTCCAGCGCCGCTCGCGTCTGGGGACCGAATGTCCCGTCGATCGGGCCCGGATGATAGCCGAGATCCCGAAGCGCGCGCTGGGCCTCTCGCACGAACGGCAGCCGCTGCGTCTGAGCGTCTCTCGCTGGTGCTCCGCCTCCCACGGCAGGCGCGGTCGGGTCCGACCGGCGCTGGGGATCGAGATCGTCGTCACCGGACGGGCCGATCACCACCGCGCTCCAAATGGCTTGCATCTGTTCAACCTGCCCCTCTCCGCGTAGCTCCACGTTCCGTGGTCTGAAACGATCATCGATGTTTTCGACGCCGGTTATCAGTAGAGCTCGAACGCTCCGGATTGGAGAATCACGCTCGCGTCCAGCAGCGCCGTCGCGCAGCCCAGGCAATAGGCGACCGACTCCAAGTTGATGGCACACGCCGAGCAGCAGGGCGCTCCGCACTCGAGACACCCGAAGTGAGCCGCGGTCGCGGCGCTGGCGCAGTGACAGCGGGCGACCCCCTCGATGCCGATGACAGGCGCCGTGTGAGACACCGATCTCCGCTCCGAGGGGGATCGCCCGAGCATCAGGCCGACCGCCGAGCCATCGTCGGCACCACACCGATTCTCGACTCGACGCGTACCTCCGGCCCCAGCTGCGAGGCTTCTCGCTCGATGAGGCCGAGCGCCGCGTCGCGAAGATCGTCGGACGGAACCTGGCCGGCGACCTCCACCGTGACCGGCGTGCCTTTCCACAGCGGCACGTGCGCGGTCGGCGTGATCGGGAGGCTGAAGAGCCTCGGATCCCGCAGCACAGCGTCGGAGATCCGCGCCTGGACGACGACGGCCTCGCCGTCACGCTTGCGCTTGAGGTCGAGCATCTTGATGAGCGCCCCGAGCACCACCAGGACCGCGAGCAGCGAGGCGACCACCACGGTCGTCGTCACCGCGCCCGACTGAGTCGCGCCACCCGACACGCTGCCGGACGCCTGCGGCCCGACCACTCCTTGAGCCCAGGCGGCCGTTGCGGGCCACGCGACGAGCGCGAGCGCAGAGGTGACGAGAGCCGAACGGGTTGTGTCGATCGTCTTCATGCTTCACCTCCCAGCCCGCCTGGGTGCTAAGTCCGTGCCACCGGTGCATTCGCGATTCGCCGGGGATTTACGCCCGCGGAGTCTCCCTGACAAGGCTCCCGGGGAATGGATGACGGCAACTTCTACACGCCGTTCCCGTAAGTTCTACACGCGGTGAATTCCCTCTTCGCGCTCTCCGCCGAGGGCAATGCGGGAATCACCGATCGCGACGGATGAGGGCTGCCGATTTTTTCGGCGTCATCGTGTAACGGCTACACGGTGCACGGGTCGAAGCGCCTCCCGCGCCACGTTGAACGATCCCCAATCTTCGATGCGTGCTCGTGGCACTGGGCTTGCTCGACGTGGGGCTGAACCCAACACGAAGGAGGATG
Organism: Candidatus Rokuibacteriota bacterium; assembly: GCA_003220495.1. GTDB lineage: Bacteria > Methylomirabilota > Methylomirabilia > Rokubacteriales > CSP1-6 > AR31. The sequence goes on from QHSP01000113.1 coordinate 3,549, forward strand.
CACATGATTCGTGTGCTGGCAGTCGGGGTCGCGGTGCTCCTGACGGCCTCGATCGGTGTCACTGGGTTGTCGGCCCAGATGAAGACCGATCCGGCCCAGCCGAAGATGGAGCAGAAGTCCAACAAGATGGGCCAAAGGGTGGAAGGTACGATCAAATCGGTGCGCGGCAACATGGTGACGCTCGAGGACGGGACCGAGCTCTCGATTCCGACCTCGGTCAAGGTCATGAAGGACCAGCTGAAGCCGGGCGCGGAGATCAGCGCCGAGTACGAGGAGAGAGCAGGCCAGAAGGTCGCCAAGTCCATTCAGATCAAGGGATAGGGGTTCTCCCCGCTCCCCGGAGGACACAAGACCATGAAAAAAGTTCTTTCCGGACTCTGTGCGTTCGTCCTACTCACCGGACTCGCCGCCGCATGCGATTCGAACCGCGTCGGCGAGAGTCCGAGCCGTGATCGGACACCGTCGGCATCGCCGCCGACTTCACCGGATACCGGCAGCACCCCGGGATCCGCACCGAGCGGCAGCTCGGCTCCCGGCAGCGAGGCTCCGAAGAGCACGCCCTCGATGCCGCCGACCCGGTAGTCTTGCCGGAGCCTCGCGGCGATACCCGCCGCGAGGCTCCTCCGCCCGCCCGTCGTAACCGTCCCGCGAATCACTTCTCAGACTCGCCGAGAATGTGTCACAATCCGTTCGACGTAGGGAACGCGGCAGCTCTCAGCTCCGCTCGACTCCCTCGACCCGTCTCACCCGGAGGAGATCGTACTGGCCACGCTGCGTCGAGCTGCGGTCACCGCGGCCGTCTTGTGTGTCGTCGCGGTGCTCGCGGGCGGCAGCGACGGCCGAGTCATCGTCCCGCTCTGGCTCGATCCCCTCTCGTTGACGGCTCCCACCGACGCGCGAACGCTTCGCACCACCGACGAGGCCGTGCGCGGGATCGCGGCGATCATGGCGAAAAGCTTCGGGCTCCCGGTTCCGCATCGCGTCGTGGTGCACGTCTATGGCGGGCGCCGCGCCTTCGAGCAAGGATTGATGCGGGATGCCCGCGTCTCGCCGGTCCAGGCCGCGACGCTGAGCGACTTCGCGATCGGCGTGGGCACGCGCGGGCAGATGCTCCTGAACGATCAGCCGGCGGATCGAACCGAGCGCGAACGGTTGCGCTTGATCGCGCACGAGCTCGTCCACGTTTCGCAGATCGAGCTGGCCGGCGGCGAGGGACGCGGCGAGCAGTGGCTGGCCGAAGGCATGGCGGAGTGGGTCGCGTTCTCGACCCTCGAGCGCCTGGGCGTCGATACGCTTGAGCGCCGCCGTCAGGCGGCAATGGCCGGCCTTCGTACACGCGCGACGCTACTCCAGCGGGGGCTCGACCTCGAGGCGCATGGAACTCCGCAGGGCTTCACGGCGTGGCATCTGCGCGAGGGCTCGGTGCCGGTCTACCAGCTCGCGTTTCTCATCACCGACTATCTGATCGAGCGTCGCGGATTCGATCGGACTCGAGGGTACTTCGCGTCGTTCAGACGCTCGGGCGACCGGGGGAAGAATTTCGACGCCGCCTTCGGGAGCAGTCGCGTCGACTTCGAGGCGGATGTGCTCGTGCGTCTGAAGACCGCGTCCGCTCTCTAGCTACGTTCTCTCGCTATCAGGGCCCGGCTCGTCGTCCTCGCCGCGGATCTTGCGGTAGAGCGAGGCCAGGCTGATCCCCAGCACGCGTGCCGCCTTCCGCTTGTCGGACTGGGTGGCGGCAAGAACCTCCATGAGGTGCTGGCGCTCGAACCGGCGGACCGCCCCGCGTAAATTCTGAGGCGGCGCGCCCTGGCCGGTCGCGGGCTCCGCGGACAGGTCGCGCATCGAGATGAGATCGTTGCCGCCGAGGACGATCGCGCGTTCGAGGACGTTCTCGAGCTCGCGGACGTTCCCCTTCCAGGGCCGCCCGATGAGCGACCAGAGCGCGGCGCGCTCGACGCCGAGGCAATGGGTGCCGAGCTTGGCGTTGAGCCGGTGAACGAGATGGTCGACCAGAACCGGAATGTCGCCCCGACGCTCGCGCAACGGCGGCACGGCGAGGTGGACGACGTTGAGCCGATAGAACAGATCCTCGCGGAAGCGCCCGGCCTCGACTTCGCGCTCCAGATCACGGTTCGTGCTGGCGATGATGCGGGTGTCGACCGGCAGCGGTTTGGTCCCACCGACCGGCAAGACGCTCTTGTCTTCGATCACCCGGAGCAGCTTGACCTGGAGCGGCAGCGGCATCTCGCCGATCTCGTCGAGAAACAGCGTGCCCTGATTCGCCGCGACGAACAGCCCTTGATTGGCTTGCACGGCGGTCGTGAACGCGCCGCGCACGTGGCCGAAGAGCTGGCTCTCGAGCAGCGCTTCCGGAATCGCGCCGCAGTTGATCGCCACGAAGGCGGCATCGTGGCGCGCGCCCTCGGCGTGAACCCCGCGCGCGACCAGCTCCTTGCCGACCCCGCTCTCTCCGGTGATCAGCACGTTGCTCGGTGTGCGGGCGGCCAGCATGATCTGTTCGTGGAGCGCGCGGATCGCGTCGCTCTCTCCGACGAGCGAGCCGGCTGGCCGCGGCTGCATCGCCCGCTGGACGAGCCGGTCCTTCCAGAGCGTTTCCCGATACTGGAGCAGCCGCTGCACACGCTCCTTCAGGAGGTCGACCGAGAACGGCTTCTCGAGATAGTCGCTGGCGCCCCGGCGGAGCGCGGTGATCGCGGTGTCGAGCGCGGCGTACGCGGTCATCACGATGACGGCGGCTCGCGGGCTGAGCACGCGCGACCGCTCGAGCACTTCCAGCCCGTCGAGGCCCGGCATCACGATGTCGGTGACGATGACGTCGAAGTCCTCTTCTTCGACACGGGCCAGGGCTTCCTCGCCGCTCCCGGCCGTGGCGACCCGGTATCCCTCGGCGGACAGAGCCCAGGTCAGGATGTCCTGGATCGCGGGCTCGTCGTCAACCACGAGGATCGACGCGGTCATAGCTGGGATCACCTTATGCTCTAGCTGATCGCAGCCCTGGTGCTGCGAGAACCGCCGGTCGCTGGCGGACACGCTCCGCTCGGCGAGGGAGCCGCCGGAGCTTGCGCCCGGCGGAGTCCCCGCTCGGGCGCGACTGTACCACATTAGCAGCTTGAATCGTCAGCCTGGGAACAACATCGGCTCTCGTTCACTCATTTTTGAGAATTTCAAGCCCAGATCAATCGCACGATTGAGAATCGGCTTCTCCTCTGCGGAACAGCCATTCCAGATACTCATTTGTTTTCAGCGTCTTACTGATCGTAATCGCTCTGGCACTCCGCTTGCGCCCTTGCTGGCCGCTCGTTCAACCGTGCGAGCCGTTGCGAGCCATGCATTTCGCGCAAGGAGCAGAAATGAGCAGAGTGAAGTGGCGAGTCTTGGCGGCGCTCACGATCATGCTCTGCCTCGGACTGTCCCAGAGCCTCACGGCGCAGTTCCGAGGCGCCCGAGACCCCGGCGTGCGGAAGGGACCGGACGGAGCTGGAGGGATGTTGCCGGGCCTGACGGCCGAGCAGATCGAGATGTTCAACACGGGACTGGATGAGTTCGTCGAAGAGGAGACGGTGGACGACGGACTCGGCCCGCGGTTCAATGCCGTGGGCTGCGCGGTGTGCCATGTGCAGCCGGCCACTGGGGGCACGAGCCCGGCGGTGAATCCCCTGCTCCGCGTGGGCGAGGGAGGGGATCTCGGGTTCAAGAACGCCATGCCGTCGTTCATCACACCGAACGGGCCCATCCGCGAGGCGCGCTTTCAGTACAAAGCGGATGGCTCCCGCGACGGCGGCGTCCACGCCCTCTTCGTGATCAGCGGGCACGCGGCGGCCCTAAGCTGCACCATCAAGCAGGAGAATTTCGAGACTCAGGTCATCAATCGCAACATCATTTTCCGGATTCCCACGCCGCTCTTCGGCGCGGGACTCATCGAGAGCATCACCGACCACGCGATCCTCGCCAACTTGAGCTCCAGCTCGTTCACCAAGACTAGCCTCGGCATCAGCGGTCGGCCCAACCGGAACGGGAACGACGGGCGCATCAGCCGGTTCGGCTGGAAGGCGCAGAACCCGTCGTTGCTCGTGTTCTCCGGCGAGGCGTACAACGTCGAGATGGGCATCACCAACGAGGGGTTCCCAATCGAGCGTGACGAGACGCCGAGCTGTCAGTACGCGACGGTGCCCAACACCGTGACCCCGAGCGTCGGTGAGATCAGCCCCATCGAGAATTTTGCGAACTTCCAGCGCTTCCTGGCGCCGCCCACTCCCGTGTCGAGCTTCACGGGTGCGTCGCCGTTCTCGATCGTCCGGGGCCGTCAGCAGTTCACGAACCTCGGCTGCGCCCTCTGCCACACCCCGCAGCTACACACCAACCACAAGGCCACCGTCACCGCGCTCGCCAACAAGACGGCGGCCCTCTACTCCGACCTGTTGCTGCACCAGATGGGCCCCGGGCTTGCCGACGACATCCTCCAGGGGGCGGCCCGTGGCGACGAGTTCCGGACCGCGCCGCTGTGGGGCCTCGGCAAGCGGATCTTCTTCCTCCACGATGGCCGGACCGACGACCTCGAGACAGCGATCAAGGCCCACCGGAGCGACGGAAACCAGAAGTTCGGACCTTCGGAGGCCAACCGGGTGATCGACAACTACAACCGGCTCAGCGAGGGCGAGCAGCAAGACCTGATGAACTTCCTGCGGTCGTTGTAGGCTCGCAGTCCCGCGCCGGGGCGCTACGAAGGCGCCCCGGCGCGCGCGTTACGGCAACGCCAGGCCGCGCCTCGTGAGCTCGCCCTCGAGATCGAGCTCGGTCGTCCGAGCCGAGACACCGCCGGGCACCGTCCAGAACATCTCGAATTCGAGCCCGTCCGGATCCTTGGCGTAGAGCGACAGGCTCACGCCGTGATTCGACGATCCGACCAGGGCACCGGCGTCGACGAGCCGCCGGCGCGCGCGCGCCAGGTCGGTCAGGTCATCGACCTCCCAGGCCGAGTGATACATGCGCGCGACGCGCTCGTCGGGGCGCGGCACGCCCGTCTGCTCGAACAAGCCGAGGTTGTGATCGTCCGCGGTGCCCGGAATCTTCAGGAACGCGGCGGCCGGATGACGTCGCTGGACCTCGAAGCCCACGACGTCGCAGTAGAACCGCACACTGCGCTCGACGTTCGAGACCCAGAGAACCAGGTGCTGCAGCCGCTTGAGCCCCGTGCCGGTCTTCGTCACGCTCATCGCGAGGCGTCCTGGGGATACTCGACGCTGACGGTGATGGCGGCGCAGGCGATGAGCGTATCCGAGGTCGGCGAGCGAAGCCCGCCGTTGACGGCGTGGACGGTCACCTCGCCGTGCGGGAGCTCCCGCCGGACCACGTCGAGCTTGACCGAGTCGGGATCGGGAACGCCGATGGTCACGTCCACCAGCATCCGCCCGCCGCGCTCACGAACCTCCTGGAAGAGCGGCAGGCTCGAATGCCGGATCGCGTCCGACACCGCGCGACAGGCCGCCTTCGTGGAGTCTCGACCGTGCACGTCGACACCCATCCCGAATTCCAGCACGCACGGCTTTGCGCTCACGGTGCTACCTCCAAGCCCTATTCGCTCGTTCCCATCCGGGTCGCGTCGACGAACTGCTCGGTCGCATCGTCGATGGCGCGGCCCTTGCGGCCTGGCGCCTGCAGAACATAGAGCAGCTTTGGATCGACCTTCGCCTGTGCGGGCGGCGGCAGCTTCATCTCGTAGGTGACGGGACGGTGATGGTCGGCCAGCAGGAGCTTGGGATCGAACACGCGGTCGAACTTCCACAGGCTCCTGAAGAAGTTCGTCTGCCCCCGCGCGAGGTGGCCGAGCACGATGGTCGTCAGATCTCGGAGCGCGGCCCATCCCATGTGCTTCATCGCCAGCACGCGCTGGGTGCGGACGAGCTCTTCGTAGAAGTCCGCGAGCGGCAGCCGCGTCGGCAGCACCGCGTGCTGGATGTCGTAGAGCCGATAGTCGCGCGTGTGGATGCGCCGCGCCTCGGTGCGCCAGGTCTCCGTGCCCGGATACGGCGTGTTGACCGAGATGTTCACGATCTCCGGGATCTCCAGACACCACTGGCGGACGACCGCGAAGCGCTCGCGGTCCCACTCGGGGTCGGCGATCAGGTTGATGGCGACCTGGATGCCGAGCGAGCGCGCGAACTCGAGGGCCTCGAAGGCGTGGCCGAGCGAGATCCGCTTGCGGTACTTGCGCAGGCCCTCCTCGTCGATGGCCTCGAGGCCGAGGAACATGTACTGCAGGCCCAGACGCGTCCACATCCGGAAGACGTCCTTGTTGCGGAGGAGCACGTCGCCGCGCGTCTCGAGGTAGTACTGCTTGCGAATCCCGCGGCGCGCGATCGCTTCGCCGATCTCGAAGCCGTGCTTGGCCTGCACGAAGGCCACGTCGTCGACGATGAAGACGCCGGGCTCTCGGATCGAGGCGAGGTCTTCGACGGCCCGCTCCGGGCTGACCATGCGGTAGCTCCGGCCGTAGAACGTCCAGGCGCTGCAGAAGGCGCAATCCCACGGACAGCCCCGCGCGAACTCGATCGACGCGCACGGGTCGAGCGTGCCGAGGAAGTAGCGCCGGCGGCGCCGCAGCAGATCGCGCGCGGGGACGAGCGCATCGAGGCTCTCGACCAGGCGCGCGGGCGGTCCTTCTCCGTCCAGGCTGACGACGCCGGGGACCTGGGCGATCGATCGGCGATCGTGCTCGACGGCCTCGAGCAGCTCGGCCACCGAGGCTTCGCCCTCGCCCTTGAGGATGCAGTCGATGGCGCCGCCCGCGTGCTCGAGCAGCTCCTGCGCGGTAAAGGAGGCGCTGTGGCCCCCGACGAAGATGAATGTGTCGGGCCGTCGAGCGCGGGTCAGCTTGGCCAGGTCCACGACCTCGGGGACGTTCGCCAGATAATTACAGGAGAACGCGACCACATCCGGCTGCCAGTCGTCGACGAGCCTGAAGTAATCCTTGTGCGTGCCGGCCTGGAGGTCGATGAGCTGGACGTCGTGGCCGGCCCGGCGGACGGCCGCGGCGACCAGCTCGAGCCCGAGCGGCTCCAGCCGGAGGAAGATCTTCGTGTACATCAGCGGGCCGGGGTGAACGGCGAGGACTCGCATGGCTCGGGCTCACAGAGTACCCCGATTGCCTCGCCTCGGCCATCCGGACTTAGCCGCGGACTGCGCCGGGCCGCCCATCTTCGACCACGAAGGTCGCCAGCGTATCCGCCTCGGCGCCGGGCTGGGTGACGCTGCGCACCGTGCGCAGGTCGGCGCGGAGCCGCTGCCGCGTGATCTCCATCCGCACGTAGCCGCGCCGCGCGCCGTTTCCGAGCCGGATGTGCGGGTTGTCGGGCAGCAGCGCGTCGACCTCCTCCTGACGGCGCCTGAACTGCGACGTGATCGACGTCCCGACGAACTCCGTGCCGACCACCGGCGAGCGCGGGTCGTCGAAGTCTGGCTTGAGGTCCGCGACCCAGAACGCGTGCACGTCGCCGCCGAGCACGATCGGGTTGGCCGGCTTCCGCTGGCCGAGATAGTCGAGTAGACGGCGCCGCGCCGCCGGATAGCCATCCCATCCGTCGGTCCAGAATCGCTGGCCCGGCCCCGGCTTGCGATCGAGCTGGGCCATGAGGGTCTGCTGGCCGATCAGGTTCCAGCGCGCGTTCGACTGGTCGAGCCCCGCCGCGAGCCATCGCTCCTGCACGTCGCCGAGCATCGTGAGGCGCCGATCGAGTCGCGCCTCGCAATCTTCGACGACGCTGGCGCCCCCCCGGCCCGGTGGGGCGCACGGCTGGTGCGAGCGGTACTGGCGATCGTCGAGCATGTGAAACTGCGCGAGCCGGCCGAACGCGACGCGGCTGAACAAGCGCATGTGCGGCCCGAACGGCACCATGTGACGGCGCAGCGGCATGTGCTCGTAGTAGGCGCGGTAGGCGGCGGCGCGACGCTCGAGGAACCATTCCGGCGTGTCCAGATGCTCCGAGCGATCGTTCGCGTAGTCGTTCTGGACCTCGTGGTCGTCCCACGTGAAGAGCCACGGACAGGCCGCGTGCGCGGCGCGGAGATCGGGGTCGGTCTTGTAGAGCGCGTGCCGGATCCGATAGTCCTCGAGCGTGTGCGGCTCGGGGGCGCCGTGCTTGCGCACGTGGTCCTGACCCCAGGAGGCTTCGTAGATGTAGTCGCCGAGGTGAACGATCAGATCGAGGTCGTCGGCCAGCATGTGGCGGTACGCGGTGAAGTAGCCTTGCTCGTACTGCTGGCACGACGCGAAGCCGAACCGCAACCGCTCGGCGCTTCCGTTCGCGGTCGGCGCCGTCCGCGTGCGGCCGACCGCGCTCGCCTCACCGCCCGCGCGAAATCGATACCAGTACCAGCGTGCCGGCTCGAGGCCTTCGACCTCCACGTGCACCGCATGCGCGAAGGCGGGTGTCGCGCCGGCGACGCCGCGCTGGACGATCCGCCCCATGCCTTCGTCGGTCGCCACCTCCCATTCGACCGGCACGACCTCGGGCGGCATGCCACCACCGGGCATGAGCGGAGAGGGCGCCAGACGCGTCCAGAGCGCCACCCCCGACGCGGTCGGGTACCCGGATGCGACACCGAGCGTGAACGGCGGCCCGGGCAGCCGCGGCTGGGCCGCGACGCGTCGGATGAACCATGGCGCCGAGCTCACGGCGCCCAGCGCGAGCGCGCCCGACAGGAATTCCCGGCGCCCGCTATGCGAGTGTGCCGCCGTCCGGATCTGCGTCATTACCGAGCGAAGCATAGACGTCCGCGGGCGCCGAGGACAAGAAAGATGAGGGGCGCCGCGGTGGACGCCCCTTCGTCACGGATTCAGCTACGCTGGTATACGGTCTTCATCGCGCGATCGCCGCGCGAGCTGTGCATCGTGGTGTCGATCGTCAGAACGCGCCCATCCGGGGAGAGCGTCCAGACGGACTGCCGGGACATCGTCTGCTCGCCCTGGTCGGTCTTCTTCGTGCGCGTGTGCGTGACGACCAGCCGGTCGCCCTCGAAGGCGGAGCGGGTGACGACGTTGCCGCGGTAGCCCTGCTGGACCTGGTCGGAGCCATCGGCGACGATCATATCGGTCATCGAATGCTGACGCGTCCCCATCGCGACGGTCCGGGTGACCTTCAACGTATTGCCCTGTTGAGCGACCACGAGCGTGACCTGAGGCGGCTGGTGCTGAGCGGGCGGCTGCTCCTGGGCGTCAGGCGCCTTCTGGGTGCGACCCTCGTGTGCCGGGAGCTGGCTCTGCGAGCGGTCGAGCACCCACGAGCCGCCGAACTGGGGTTCGGCCTGGGCAGCGGCCACGGCGATCCCGAGCAGGAGCAAGGCTGTCGTTGCAATCGTGCGCTGCAGACGTTTCATTGTGGGACCCTCCTTGCAAGCTATCTGGCCGTACGACGATTCGCCGTCCCACTTTGTTTACGGCGAGTCAGCCGGTATCCTGTGGCGCACATGGACGACTGGACGGGTGGACGGGCCGTCGTAGAGCTGTTGAAGACCGAGGGGGTCCGCCACATTTTCGGAATCGTTGGCTCGACGTTTCTGGATGTCCTCGATCGCCTCTACGACGATTCGAGCGTCGAATACATCAACGTTCGCCACGAGCAGGCCGCGGCCTTCATGGCCGACGGCCTGGCGCGCGTCACCGATCGTCCGGGTGTCTGCCTGGTCACGAGCGGTCCCGGCGCCACGAATCTACTCACCGGCGTGGCCGCGGCCTACGTCGCCCATTCGCCGGTGGTGGTCCTCGTCGGCGGAATCGCGCTCGATCACTATCAGAAGGACGCCTTCCAGGAGTTCGACCTGATCAGCATGTTCCGGCCGGTGACGAAACAGGCGATCCTGATCAACAAGCCGGAGCGTATTCCGGAGCTCGTGCGGGGCGCCCTCCGGGCGGCCATGACTGGTCGGCCGGGTCCGGTGTTCGTCGAGATCCCGCGCGACGTGCTGAGCGGCAAGCTGCCGTCGGTGCCGGCGCTGGCGCCCGACGCCTACCGCGTGACCCACGCGCAGCCGCCCCACGCGGACGCCGTCCGCGAGGCCGCGCGACGGCTACGGCAGGCCGAGCGTCCGCTCATGATCGTCGGCGGCGGGGCGAGCCGCGCCGGCGCGAACGAGCTCGTCGTTCAGCTGAGCGATCGCTACGGGATCCCGATGATCACGGCCTACGGTCGAAACGACGCGGTGCCTAACGCGCACCCCTTGTACCTCGGCCCGCTGGGGCGCGCCGGCGCGCCGGAGGCGGCCGCCGCGTGCCGTCGGGCGGACGTGATCGTGGCCGTCGGCTCGCGCCTCGCCCAATTCACCACCCAGTTCGACGACCGTTACATCCGGCCGAGCGCGGCGCTCATCCAGATCGACATCGAGGCGCGCGACATCGGACGGCACTATCCCGTGGCCGTCGGCCTTCACGCCGATGCGCGTGAAACGTGCCAGGCTCTGCTGAGCGCGCTGGCCCAGGATGGCGGGCCCACGCCCAACCCGTCCTGGCTGAAGGAAGCCGAGGCGTTGCGCGCGCAGCGCCAGGCGCGGCTGGCGGCCGAGGAGCAGCTGGCGGCCCGGCCGATGAAGCCGCAGCGCGTCTACGCGGAGCTTCGCCGCGCGCTCCCGCCGGAGACGATCGTGGCGCTCGACGCGGGAGCCGCGCCGGCCTACGGATACGATCGCCTCAGCTTCGCGCGGCCGCGGACGTTCCTGACGCCGCTCGATCTGGGCGGCCTCGGCTTCGCCTTTCCCGTCGCGCTCGGCGCCAAGCTCGGTCGTCCGGACGCCCCCGTCGTCGCGATCCACGGGGACGGCGGCTATCTGATGAACGCGCAGGAGCTCGAGACCGCGGTCAGGCACGGCATAGACGTCGTGACGATCGTCATGAACAACAACTGCTGGGGATCGGAGAAGGCATACCAGAAGCACTTCTACGGCGGCCGCTACATCGGCTGCGACATCGGCAATCCGCGCTACGATCAGCTCGCCCGCCTGTTCGGCGCCGCCGGCTACTACGTCGAGCACCCCGACCAGGTCGGGGACGCCGTCAAGAAAGCGCTGTCCGAGAACGCCCCCGCGGTCATCGAGATCCCGATCGATCCCGACGAGTTCCCCACCCCGGTCGCCGCCATCCGCCGCGACTAGGCGAAAGACGAACCGAAGCTTCAGCCTGCATCGACGACAAAAAATCGACGCGCCGTGACGAAACCGTCGGCCGGACAGTCGGCGTACAGGTGACGAACGGACGACTGTCACGATCTGAAGAGCGCGAGGCGAGCTGCGAAACCGTGAGCACTGCCACACCGCACGTATCGCGCCGGACGCGCAACGCGGAATCGGACGGGTGGCGCCGGGGTGCGCGGCCCCGCGACCGGCGGAGTGGGACCCCCTCGGCGATTCGGGCGAGCGGGTGACGGAGCCGGCCGCGGGGCCGCGCACCCCGGCGCCAGGCCCCGTCCGGCACTAGCGATGCGGGACGACGCAGCCGAGCGGGGAGCTAGTACCGACTGATGTGCAGATTGACGCCGTGGCTTGAGCTCGGCTGCACGGTAACCTCGCCGGTACCGCGCAGGACGGAAGTCCCGGCGCGCGTGAAGGCGTCGATCAGCGCCGGAAAATCTTCGGCCAGCATCGAGAGTGCGACCAGCCCCTCGGTGCCGCCAACTTCCTCGGACGGCACCACCAGCACCGCGCCGCGACCGACCGCCAGCATCGAGCGCGGGCCGCCATTCATCGCGACCTCATCGAGGCCGAAGAGCGACCGCAGCACGTCGCTCGCGCGCCTGACGTCGGATGCGCCGATCACGAGGCGCTTGAGCCGGAGCGGCGCCGGCGCGTCGGCCGCGCTCGCGGACGAGGGCGTGGCCAGCTCCACGAGCACTCCGCAGCACGCCCGCGGATGCACGAACGCGATCTGTCCGGCGAGCCCGGTCCGCGGCGTCGCGTCGAGCAGCTCGACGCGCATCTCCTTGAGCGAGGTCAGCGTCTTGACGATGTCCGGGGTGTCGAAGCAGAGGTGATGGAGCCCCTCGCCCCGCCGCGCCAGGAAGCGCCCGATACCCGACGAGGGATCGAGCGGCTCGAGTAGCTCGATCTCGCTCTCGCCGGCTCCGAGCAGCGCCGCGCGCACGTGCTGGTCGGGGATCGTCGCCTCCTTGATGAGCGGGAGCCCCAAGGTGTCGCGGTAGAAGCGGTAGGCGTCCTCGAGCCGATTCACGACGATGCCGACGTGGTGAATGCGCCGTATCACGCGTCCCCCTCAGCGAATGAACGGCGCGACCTTGCGTGAGGACGCGTCGCGGATACGAACCCGATGATGCTCCAGGAGCGTGGGCGGCAGCCGCCGCAACGGAAAGTACTCGAGCGCGAGGGTCTCGTCGCAGGTCTGCAGCGACCCGCCGCGCACCGCGCACTCGAAGGACACGCTCACGTAGTGCCAGACGTTCCCGTCGGGGTAGCGGACGAGCTGGAGCGCCGGCGCCGAGTACACGCCGATCATCCGCCGCACCGCGACGATCAGTCCGGTCTCCTCGTGCACTTCGCGCGTGACGGCGTCCCGAACCGACTCGCCGATCTCCACCGAGCCGCCGGGCAAGCCCCACTGACCGCCGTCGGAGCGCTGCTGGAGCAGGAGGCGACCGCGGCGGTCGAAGATGACGGCGGAAACGGCGGGGCGAACTCCGACGGCGCGCGTGGCGTCACGCTCGAGCGTGATCATCGGTTCACCCTACCCGACGCGGTTGTCCTGCGCAATGTTTTGCGGCCCGTCCCGTCCGCGCGGCCACGGCCTACGCGGAGCGGGAATCAGCCCCCGGCGGCGCTGAAGAGCCGCTGGAACTCCTTCCAGGCCATCGGCGCGCGCGCGCCGATCGTCGCGTTCTCGTCGACGTGGGCGGGAGTCTTCATGCCGACGAGCGCCGTGCCGACGCCGGGCGTCGAGCGCACGAACTGGATCGCCCGCTGCGCGTCGGTGGTGAATCCCGGGATGAACTCCGCCATCACCGGCGGCAGCCGCATGAGCTGGCCCTGATGGAGCGAGGCCGCGGCCATCACGGAAACACCGAGCTCTCGCGCCGCCTCGAGCACGGGGACCATGCGGTCCTTCACGCGCTGATTGGCTCGCGTGAAGGCTTCGGTCATCCCGAGGTTGTACGGCAGCTGGATCACCTTGAAGTGGTGATCGGCTCCGCCGACGTCCCGGGCGGCCTCGACGAGCTCCGGGAGCGACAGATAGCCGGGGTCGCTCGGATCCACGCGATAGCCGGTCCAGGTCGCGGTCCCGTACCGCGCGATGCTCCCGGCGGCGACCGCTTCCTCGAGCGCGCCGAACGCCGCGCGCACGCGGGTCATGAACTCGGGGCGATCGACCTCGCCGAGCTGCGTCTCGGGATTGTGGACATAGTAGACGTCCAGGGTCTCGAGCCCGAGATTGGCGCGGCTGCGGTCGATCTGATCGCGCAGGTAACGCGGGGTCATACAGTGGGCGCCCTTGGCCACCTCCCCCGGCTTGACGATCCCCGTCTCGACGTATGTCGACGCGAAGTACGCGCGCGGATCGCGCGGCACCGCGCCGTCGAACGGAATGAACCCGCCCTTGGTCGCCACGATGACCTCGTCCCGCTGGACCACGGCCCGGCCGATCGCAGCGCCGAGCGCGGTCCTGATCGCGCGCTCGCTGCGCTGATGACGGTAGTTCACCGCGGTGTCGAGCACGTTGAAGCCGAGCTCCAGGGCTCGGACGATCGCGTCTTGATAGAGGACGTCCGTCGCGCCGTCCTCGGGGCCGAGATAGGTGCCGAGCCCGAGCGTCGAGGCCGACGCGCCACCGGCGAGCTCGCGGAAGTGGCCGGCCACCACGCGCCCGGCGACCTTCTCGCCGTAGCGCCGCGTCCCCTCGACTGTCGCGCGGCCCGGGAGCAAGGTACCGGCGGGCGTCATCGCACGGCCTGAGGCGCGACCCGGAACGAGAAACGGCCACTCACGATGTGGCCATCGGTCGACAGCACCTGCCACTCGACGCGCCAGGCACCGGGCGCCAGGGCGGGGACCGTCGCGGTCAGACGATCGGCCGCGCCGTCACCCACCCGCATGGTGGCCGGCCGCGGCGCGCCGCGCTCGTCGAGGACGCGAATGGTGGAGAGGTTCTTCTCGATGCGGTTGTTGAAGCGCAGCGAGATTTGCGGCGGCCCCTCGCTCAGGGTCGCGCCCGCGGCGGGGGACGACTCGAGAAGGAGTGAGTGCGCGTCGGCGTTCGCCGTCAGCAGCAGCACGAGCATGGCGGCGGCGACACCAGAAGCGGCGCGGGTCAGCGCCAGTCGTCGAGCACGAGGTCCGAGGGGTCCTCGTAGTCCTCCTGCTTGCCGCGCTGCATCCGGATCATGGTGAAGTCGATCTGATATCCGCATTGGATGAGGACGTTGTACGCGGTCCAGTAGCGAGCATACACGGGGAGGATCACCCGTTGCACGCCCAGCTCCTGGCCGAGTCCCTCGATGATCGTGACGAACTGCTCGAGGTGCTCCGGCTTCTTCTGCGGCGGATCGATGGCGAGGAACTTCACGTACAGGGAGCCGGCCGGCGCCTCGCTGACGCCGGGCGAGTGGCAGATCGCGAAGCCGATGACGTCGCGGCCGCGCTCGAGCAAGAGCGTGTCGCCGAGCGCCAGGCCGTCGACGATCTCGATCTCCTTCGCGAGGTCCATGCCCCGGTACACCGCGTTGGTGATCCGGTGGATCCGCACGAGCGCGGCCTTCTTCTTCGCCTCCTCGAGCGTCGAGAAGCGGCGCGCTGTCACCGGCGTCTTCACCCCGGCCTTCGCCAGCGTCGAGACGCGGGCCGGGCCGCGGTCGATCGCCCGGCTCATGACCGCGGTCAGGTGCTTGGGCCGGTAGCCGAACTTGTGGTAGAGGTACAGGTGCTTCGGGCTCGTGGGATACGTCACGCAGCCGTGGAGCGTCGCCTTGTTCTCGTCGAAGAAGTCCTGCGCCGCCCGGATCAGCTGCTGCCCGATCGTTTGATTGTGATAGTTCGTGAGCACCGCGACCGGGCCGAGCACGCCGACGGTGCCCCAGGTGACGGCGAGCACGGCGCCCACGATCTTCGAGCTGTCCTCCTCGGCGACGAAGCAGCCCCACGGCTCCATGAGCCAGCGATGGTGGACGTACTGCGCGCCGCCGAACGCCTGGCGCGGGCGCGTCCCGAGCTGGCGCTCGAGGAAATCGCCGAAGGTCTGCTCCATGACGTCGCGGACCTTCGCCAGGTCGCCCTTCCGCACCCGACGGATTTGAACTTTGGGGAGCCGGCCCTGAGGGTCGAGCCCGGCGCGATCGACCGTGGCCCTCACCGAGAGAGGCCCGCGAGATCTTCCAGCAGGGTGATCACGCCCGAGTGATCGAATCCCCCGCGCCCCTTCACACGGAGCGCACTGAACAATTCCTGAACTACGGCCGTCGCCGGCAATGGCACGCCGAGGGCACGGGCGGATTCCATGATCAATCCGAGATCCTTGTAGTGCAGGTCGATCTTGAAGCCCGGGTTGTACGTATCGGCCAGGTAGTTCGGCTTCTTCTGATCGAGGCACCTCGAGCCGGCGAGCCCGCCGGCGAGCGCGGTCAGGGTGAGCTCGCGGTCGAGCCCCGCTTTCTTCGCCAGGGTCAGCGCCTCGCCGAGCGCGGTCAGGTTGACGGCCACGATGATCTGGTTCGCGAGCTTCGTGAAACCACCGGCGCCGAGCGGCCCGAGGTGGGTGATCGTCTTGCCCATCGCCTGGAAGATCGGCAGGACCTGATCGAAGACCCCCTTGTCGCCGCCGACCATGATCGAGAGCACGCCGTCGGTCGCGCCCTTCTCGCCGCCGGACACGGGCGCGTCGAGCATCTTCACGGATTTCTCGGCGAGCGCCGCGCCGATCTTCTGCGAGACGAGCGGGGAGATCGTGGACATGTCCAGGAGGACGAGGCCCGGCCGCGCTCCCTCGATCACACCATCACGGCCAAGCACGACCTGCTCGACGTCGGGCGAATTGGGCAGCATCGTGATCAGGACGTCCGACTGTGCGGCCACATCGCGCGGTGAGGTGCCGACTTTTGCGCCGGTTCTGGCGATCTCGTCGACGGGTCCCCGGCTCCGGCTGTGGACGACCAGGGGGTAGCCCGCCTTCAATAGATTTCGGGCCATCGGGCGTCCCATAATACCAAGTCCAATAAAACCAATCACTTGCGCCATAGGACCCCCGTGATCCGTGTCGGAAGAAGTGATAACAAATAGCACACCGATGCGAAGACGGTCAAGAGATGACCGCTCGGAGGGTCCTGCGCGCGCGTTACCAGCCTACGACTTCTTACCCCAGAGGTCCTTCGAAAGCCAGTCCAGACCGAGCTCTTTGAGGGTCTTCGGCCAGGGTTTGCCGGTCTTGCGGTCGAAGCCGACCTCGGCGTACCAGGTGTCGAGCATCTTTTCCCACTGCGCCCGGATAGCCTGCCCCTTCGCGGGGCCGTCCACCGGGGTCGAGCCATAACGCGCCGATGGATATTCCGTGGCGCCGGTGTGCCCACAGCGGAGCGCGGTCGCGCGGTTGACGCTGGCGGTGCGCTTTCCGAAGCGGAGCGCCTCCTCGACCGTGAAGGTCCAGCCGGTCGCCGCCGAGACGGCGCGGCAGATGTTCTCGAGCCGGGTCCGCGACGTGAAGATGCAGATGCCGAGCGAGTCTTCGAAGCTCCGTCGGCCGCGCAGCCCGGCGACGTACTTGGCGACTTGCTCGCCGTCGAAGGGATTGATCCGCGCGGGCTGGCCGATCTCCGTCGGGTGCACGGGGTTGCCCGTCTCCATCGTCGCGGTGGACGAGGTGCACGTGTCGAGCATCTCCTCCCACCGCGCGCGGTGATCGTGGCCGCGCGGCGTCGCGCCCTTCTCGATGTAGATCGCGCAATCCTTGGCGGGGCCGCCGAGCTTCTCGGCGGCGCGCTTGACACCCTCGGCGAGGACATCGCCGAACCCTTCGCGCCGCGACACCATCTGCAGGAGACGATGCGCGCCCTTGATGTCGCCCCACTTGAGCTCGAAGCCGAGCTGCTCGCGGGTGATGTAGCCCTTCTCCTGGCACTCCATGACCCAGCCGCAGAGCCAGCCCCACTCGTTGACGTCGACACACGCCTTGTCGCACTCGGTATTGAGCCAGGCCACGCCGTCGCGGTCGGCGGCGCCGATCGCCCAGCCGCATCCGGACCAGCCCTCGTACTCGGGCTCGTCGACGATCTGTCCCTTCTTGTCGCCGTGACGGATCACCGACATGTGGCAGTGGTGCATGCCGCAGGCGTTGCACTGGTGACCGCGGTGGTCGAAGTTCTCGCGGAGCTTTGGCGCCTCCCACGCGGCCATGTCGGCGCCCGCGACGTTCGCGGTCAGGTTGGTCGTGTAGTTCTTGATCGGCAAGGCGCCCATCTTCGAGAGGTTCACGACACCCGGCAGGGTGCCGTACTCGTAGAGCGAGCGCGCCGAGGCGTCGGTCTGCAGATCGTGCGACATGTCCTCGGCTGCCTGCATCAAGCCCCGCGGATCGGCGGCGCGCAGCGCCTTCGTGCCCTTGACGATCGCCACGGCCTTCAGCCGCTTCTTGCCCATCGCCGCGCCGCAGCCGTTCTTGGACGCGACGTGGCCGAAATCACCCTGGATGGCGGCGAACTTCACGAGATTTTCGCCGGCGGGACCGATCGAGTAGACCGAGAGCTGGTGACCGGCGAGCCCGGTCTCGCGATAGAGCGCGTTCTGAGTTTCCCACGTGTCCAGGCCGATCAGCGACTTGGCCTCGCGAAGCTCGATGACGTCGTCGTTGATGTAGAGGTAGACCCAGTCCTTCGACTGGCCCTGGACGATGATCGCGTCGTACCCGCAATATTTCAGATTCGTGCCGAAGAATCCGTTGGCCTGCGTCGAGGTCGGGCCGTTGGTGCCCGGGCCGATGGTGCAGACGGTGAGGCCGCCGGTGCCCCATACCGGAAGACCCGCGAGCGGCCCCGTCCCCAGCACGAGCCGGTTGTCGGGATGGTCCCACGCGACGTTCTTCTTGCCGTCCTTCGTCGCGGTCTCGCGATAGAGGATCATCGCGCCGAGGCCGACGCCGCCGAGCTCGGCGCGCATCCGGTCCGGGCCCCACGGCTCGGCCCAGCACTTCCGCCGCGTGAGGTCGACGCGCAAAAGGTTGCCGGCGAAGGCGCCGGGGCGCGCGGTCGTGGCGGTCTTCGTCTTGGATTGCTTCGGCGCGGTCGCGGCTACTGGAGTCATACGGCCACCGGGCTTTCCCCGGGCGCCTTCGACGGGCGTCCCAGGATGGTTTCGGGAAGCAAGCTGCTGGTCGTCTTGGTCGCGATGAACGCGGGCTTGATGTCGAACGGATTCTTCTTCAAATGCGCTTTCCAGGGGCCGAGCGAGACGCCGGACTGCACGAGCCCCTTGAGCATGCCGACGTCGTTGCTCGTCCAGATGTCGCTCGACGGGCCGAGGATGATCGCGCCCGTCAGGCGATCGCCACGCCAGAGGAGCTTGCGATACGCCGGCCGGTCGGGCTTGACCCCATTTGCGGCCTCGGCCTTCGCGTCGTCCCAGGCGCCGAACGACGCGACGTCGAGATGGCAGACCTCGACGATGTTGATGATGAGGCTCCCGCGGTAGCGCACGTCCTTGCCGGCCATGTTGGCGCCGACGATGCGGCCGTGCTCCTGCGCCGTGGGCTCGATGGCGTGGACCGCGTTGGCCTGCGAGATCAGGTCGCGGCCTTCGGCGACGTCGCCGGCCGCGTAGACGTTCGGGACGCTCGAGCGAAGGTGATCGTCGACGACGACGCCCTGGTTGATCTTCACATCCGAGCCCTTGAGCCAGTCGAGGTTCGTCCGGATGCCGGTCGCCATGATCACGACGTCGGCGACCAGGTCGCCGCCCGCGGCCATCTTGAGCCGGCGCCGACCTTTCACGTCGTCGATGCGGGTGAGCTTGGCTCCCGTGCGCACCGCGACCCCGTTCTGCTCGAGCCATGTCTGGACGAGTCCGGCGCCCGTGTCGTCGATCATCCGCGGCAGGATACGCGGAGCCACTTCCACGATCGTCAGCTTGGCGCCGAGCGACAGGATGGAGTTGAGGATCGTGAACGCGATGAAGCCCGCTCCGACCATGACCACGTGGCTGCCCGGCTGGATCTGCGCCAGCACGCCGCGGGCCTGATCGAGGGTCCAGAAGGAGTGGACCCCCGGTCCGTCAGCGCCCGGAACCGGCGCGCGGACGGCCGACGAGCCCGTCGCGATCAGGCAGTCGTCGTACTCGACCTTCGTGCCATCGTCGAGGGTGCACACGTTCGCCTTCGTATCGAGCGCGGTCGCGCGCTTGCCCAGCTGCGTCGTGGTCCCCCAGTCGGCCAGCACCCTCGCGGTCGCGGTGAACACGTGCGATTCGGCGATCGAGCGGTCGAGGTAGTACGGCAGGACCATCCGCGAGTACGGTTTCTCCGCGCTCACCAGCGTGATCGTCGACCGCTCGCTCTCCTCCTCGCGGATCGTCCGGATCGCGTTCATCCCCGCGGTGCCGCCCCCGATGATCAGGTGTCGGCGGGCCATCAGCGGGCCTCGGCGAGAACGCGCGCGGTGCGCTCGCGGGCGAAATCGCCGAGCCAGTCGGCGGTCTCGACGTCCTCGTACGTGATGGCGGCCGTCGGGCACGCCTCGGCGCAGGCCGGGGCGCCGCCGCAGAGGTTGCACTTGAAGGCCTTGCGCGTCGCCGGATCGTAGAACATCGTCCCGTAGGGGCAGGCGATCGTGCAGAGCTTGCAGCCGACGCACCGGTCGTCCTGGACGTCCTTGGCCCCGACGGCGCTGATCGTGATCGCGCCGACCGGGCAGGCCGTCATGCACCACCCCTCGGCACACTGCGTGCACGTGTACGGCGCGTAGGAGGTGTGACCCTCGAAGGGCGAGACACGGATCACGGACTTGGCGGGCTGGTAGTCGCCGGTCTGCATGTACGAGCACGCGAGCTCACAGCGCAGACAGCCCGTGCACTTCTCCGGATGGATCTTGAGAACCTTCAACGCTTCTTCCTTTCGCCGCGTCGGCGGGCGGTGCCGCGCTCGAGCCGGCCGATGAATTCGTCGAGGGGGATCGCCGGCATCGTCATACCGGCGACGCCGCCTCGAGCGCCGAGCTCGACCGACACGCGCGAGATCGTCGCGTTGTCCGGCGCCTCGATGATGGTGACGAAATCGTACGGGCCCAGGACCGCGTACTGGCCGACGACGCGGGCGCCCATGCGCTGCACGTCGGCGTTGACCTTGCGGATCCAGCCTGGCCGCCCGCGGAGGACCTTGCGCCCCGATTCGGACAGCGTGCTCAGCATGACGTACATCGCCACGATGGCCTCCCTCGGCCGTTCACGCCCGGGTCAGCATATCAGACCGGTGATTCGCGGCTTGATGCTCTCAGAAACATATAGATCGACGAGAAGTCCTTCCGCCCGAATCCGTGCGACGAGGCCAGCCGGAGCGCCTGCTGGGCCGCCGGCGCCACGACGACCGGCACGCGCAGCTCGCGCGCGGCGTTGACGACCAGCCCGAGGTCCTTCGCCATCAGGTCGGTCGTGAAGCCCGGCGCGTAGTCGCGGCTCGAGGGCGCCTTGCCGACGAGCCCTGGCACCGGATGCATGTGCTCCATCACCCAGGTGTTGCCCGACGATTTGGAGATGACGTCGGTCAAGATCTTTGGATCGACGCCGAATCCCTCGGCGATCCTGAACGCCTCGCTCACCGCCACGGCCGCGACACCCGCGACGAGGTTGTTGCAGAGCTTGGCGACCTCGCCGGCCCCGACCGGCCCGACGTGGATGATGTTGGCGCCCATCGCCGCCAGCACCGGACGCGCCTCCTCGAAGTCGCGCGCGTCGCCGCCGACCATGATGGCGAGCGTACCGTCCGTGGCCCGCGGCACGCCCCCGGACACCGGCGCGTCGATGAAGCGCGCGCCGCGCTTGGTCACCGCCTCCGCGACCCGCCGCGACACGCTCGGATCGATCGTCGACATGTCGATGCAGAGGCGTCCGGCGCCGATGCCCTCCAGCACGCCGCCGGGGCCCAGGTAGGCCGCCTCGACGTGCGACGACGACGGGAGGATCGTGACCACCAGCTCGCTGTCCCGCGCCGCCGCCGCGGACGACGCGGCACGCGTGGCGCCGGCCTTGACCGCGCCGGCCAGCGCGGGCTCGACGACGTCGTACGCGACGATCTGATGTCCGTGCTTGAGGAGGTTCGCCAGCATCGGCTGGCCCATCGCACCGATTCCGATGAATCCGATCTTCATGGAGACTCCTTCGTCGCCGGCAGCGCGTCGCGATGATGTCGAGAGACCGCGAAACGACGTCGCGCCCGAGCTATGATCGCGGGGTGCATCGAGCCCGTCAAGCCCCCCGGACCGTCGCGGGTCTGGTCCTCATCGCGCTCGCGGCGATCTCGTGGGGCACGAGCGGCTCGGTGATGACCGTGCTCGCCGAGCGCGCCGCGGCGAGCCCCCTGCTGGTCGGCGTGGCGCGGCTGTGGCTCGCCGCGATCCTCCTGGTGCTCGCGACGGCGGTCGCGGCGCGACCCTTCGCCATCGCGAAGGGTGATCGCTGGCGCTGTCTCGGGATGGGCGCGTGCATGGCCGCGTACCAGGCCGCGTACTTCACCGCCGTCACGCTCGGCGGCATCGCGGTCGTGGCGCTCGTCGCGATCTGCTCCGCCCCGCTCATGATCGCGGCGCTCGCGCCGTGGCTGCTCGGCGAGCGGCTGGCACCGCGTGTGCGCGGCGCGCTCGGGCTGGGCGTGCTGGGCACCGCGCTGCTGGTGGCGTCCCCGCCAGCGGCGCTGGACCTCTCGAACCGATTTCTGGGCGGCGTGCTGCTGGCGTTCGTGGCGGGTCTCGCGTACGCGCTCTACGTGCTCGCGGCGAAAGCGACGCTCAGGCGCTCGGCGCCGCTGCCCACGACCGCGCTGACGTTCACCATCGGCGCGTTTCTCCTGTCGCCGGCCCTCTTCTGGACCGATGGGCCGCTGACCCAGCTCGCACTCGGCTGGCCGTGGCTGCTCTATCTCGGAGGCGTGGCGACGGCGGGCGCGTACGCGATCTATACGATCGGGCTCCGGCGGGTGCCGGCATCGGTCGCCGGCGTCACGACGTTGCTCGAGCCGCTGACCGCCACGATCCTCGGCGTGGCGCTCTTCGGCGAGCGGCTCGGCAACTCCGGGGCCGTGGGCGCAGTGCTCCTGGTCAGCGCGCTCGGGCTGTTGCTCGCCGACCGCGGCTCACCGTGATGGGGAGCGTCAGATCGGACGGATCGGGCGCGACACCGCGCGACTGAACGTGCAGTTCGGGACGACCGCCGAGTGCTTGCCCGGCCCCCCGGCGACGATCACCATCACGTCCTCGGGCGACGGGACTTGCGGCAGCAAGGCGTCGTCGTCGGTGACCGCGTGCATCCAGCGCGGCCAGTCCTGGATACCCCACATCCCGCCGAGCTTCAGCGTGCGCAGCGGCAGGCGCGCGTTCTCGAACACGAAGCGCTGGACGTCGGCGCGGCTCAATCCGTCGCCCGCGATCGTCCTGGCGTGCTCCGGCCCCAGCACGATCAAGATCTGGCTCTGCGACAAGTACCAGCCGACGTTCGAGCCGAGCGAGACGGCCGTGTCGGCCACCGTCGCGAGAATGCCGGCCGCGGTCGTCGAGACGTGATCGTTCACGTTGTGCGGCGGCTCGCCGCCGAAGACGGTGACGACGTTGTCCTCGTGGAGCGCGCCCCACGGCGACGCGTCCGCGCGCTCGGCGATGCAGTACGAGAATTTCGCGGGGCTCCCCTGGGTCGCCATATCGTGACGGCCCGGCCAGGCGCCGCCGACGTTCAGCAGGATGAGCCGGATCGCGCGGCCGATCGTCGCGTTGCCGCGGAAGCCGGGGCCGAAGCACCCACTGCCCGAGTGCACGCCGAGCTCGGCCGCGATGGGGCCGTGGACGATCAGGAGCGGCGCGACCGAGTGCGTCGTCGCCTGCACGCCGTACAGGTTGAACGATGGATCGAGCATCGCCTCGACCGCGGCGACGACGAGCGGAAACGCGGCGGGCTCGCAGCCGGCCATCACCGCGTTGACCGCCAGCTTCTCGAGCGTCGCCAGGCGCCAGAGCGGCGGCATCGCCCCGAGCGAGCGGTCGCCGGACGCGCCGCCGAGCATGGCCAGCACGCGCGCCTCGGTCGGCGGCACGATCGGCAAGCCGTCGCACCACTGCCGCTCGCAGAAGGCTGCGAGCACGGCTTCCGGCGTATCGTCGATTGTAGCGGGGTCTGTTGTAGCGGGGTCCGTGAGGTCGGCTTGGACCGCGAGTGGCCTGAGAGAGGTGCTTGCCGGCTCCGCACGCCCGGTCTCGGCCGGGTCGGTGCTTTTGATTCGGGGCGCCTGTCCTAGCAGTGCGCTGATCTGGTCGACGGCCTGGCGGGCTCTTCGGGCGATGCCCTCGCTACGCTCGCCGCCGAGCGGGTGCTCGATTGCGACCATAGGCAGTCCGGTGACGCCGAGGGCGCGCATCTCGCTCTGGGCGAGCCCCTGGAATACCGTCGTGCCGATGACCGCGCTCGGCGTTCCCGCCTTCGCCAGCTCGATGGCGTCGTGGAGACTCCACGACGTGCAGGACCCTCAGTCAGCCGAGCCGGCGAAGACGACGTCGCAGTCCTTTGCCAGGCCCCCCAGAATCTCTGGAGCGGCCGGAGTGGCGGCGTTGGCCTTGCGGCGCCGGATGACGGCCTTGACCCCGTGCTCGGCGGAGAGAATCGCGCCGATCTCGTCGGCGAGCAGGTCGAAGTTCGCCTTCCGGTTGTCGATGAAGCCGACCGTACGGCCGGCCAGCGATCCAGGCAGCGGCGGAACGCTCACGGCGTCGGCGGCGGCCACACCGACGGGACTCAGGACGCGAATTTGGCTCATGACGTTCTCCGTTTGACCCCGGTGGATCGGGCGAGCAGTCGCCCCAGACTCTCGTGCAGCTCGGCCAGGACCGTGCGCTTGATCTCGACCGTGACCGACTCGACGGGCTCCGGGTTGCCCTCCCGATGAATGATCAGCGAGCCCACGAACTTCTCGGCGCGCTCGTCGGTGGCCGCCAGGCCCCGCAAGGTGAGAATTTCCCACGCCTCCGTCATGGGGCTATCTTAACTCAGTGGTCATCGCGCTCGACGTTGGGACCTCGTCCGCGCGGGCCGCGTTTTACGACGGCCAAGGTCGGCCGATCGCAGGGCGCTCCCACCAGGTGCAGTACACCCCGAGGCTCACCCGGGACGGCGGCGTCGAGCACGACCCGGATCGACTGCTGGAGGCGGTGGTCGCGTGCCTGGACGCTATTCATCCAAACAGGCCTCCCGAGGAAACCCGCGCGGTCGGTGTGGCGACATTCTGGCATGGGCTTCTCGGTTTCGATTCGGGCGGGCATCCGATCACGCCCATATATATGTGGGCCGACACTCGAAGCTTCGCCGAGGCCCAGGTGCTTCGCTCGGCGCTCGACGACGAAGCGGTTCACGCACGCACCGGCTGCCACCTGCACTCGTCGTACTGGCCCGCCAAGCTGCGGTGGCTCGCCCGCGAGCAACCCACC
This sequence comes from Candidatus Rokuibacteriota bacterium, assembly GCA_003220495.1. Lineage (GTDB taxonomy): Bacteria > Methylomirabilota > Methylomirabilia > Rokubacteriales > CSP1-6 > AR31. The sequence goes on from QHSP01000113.1 coordinate 28,214, forward strand.
GAGTCCGGTCGCGTGAAGCGATGGGGCTCGTTCGGCGAATTCCTCGAGCTCAAGCTGTTTGGGGAGACAAGGACGAGCGTCTCGATGGCGTCCGGTACCGGCCTCCTCGACCAGGCGACCTCGCGATGGGACCCCGAGGCGCTGGCCGCGGCCGAGGTGGACGAGCACCGACTCTTTCCCCTCAGCGATCGGACCGACCCGCGGCGTGGTCTGCGCGCCCCGTGGGCCAGTCGATGGCCGGCGCTCCGAACCGCGACGTGGTTCCCGGCTGTCGGCGACGGAGCGGCCAGCAACGTCGGGTCCGACTGCGTCGACCCCACGCGTATTGCTCTGAACGTGGGCACGTCGGCGGCGCTCCGGGTCGTGACTCGTCAGCCGCCCACCCCGCCGCACGGACTCTGGCGCTACCGCGTCGACCGTAGCCATGCGATCGTGGGAGGTGCGACCTCGGAGGGCGGTAACATTTATGCGTGGTCTCGCCAGGTACTGCGGCTCGGGAGCGACGAGGAGGTCGAAGCCGCCCTGGCCGCGTTGCCGCCGGACGGTCACGGCCTCACGATCCTCCCTCACCTGGCGGGCGAACGGGCGCCGGGCTGGCGCGATGGACGGAAGGGCGCGATCAGCGGGCTTCGCCTGGACACGAGCGCCGTCGACATCGTCCGAGCCGCGCTGGAGTCGGTCGCCCTTCGCCTCGCGGTCGTGTATCGCCTCCTGGCGCCCTGCGCGTCGGACGGGCACACGATCGTCGCCTCGGGCGCGGCGCTCGGGCGCTCGCGCGTCTGGACTCAGATGATCACGGATGCGATCGGACGGCCGATCACGTGGTCGGTCGAGCCCGAGGCGACCAGCCGAGGCGCCGCCGTGCTCGCGCTCGAGGCGCTCAGGGCTCTGCCCGATCTGTCGTCGGCGCGCCGGCCCACGGGAGAAACTTTCGTGCCCCAAAAGGCACATCATGTTCGATACCTCGAAGCGCTCGAACGCCAGCGCCGGCTGGACGAGAGGGTATGATCTGATCATGGCCTCCGACGCGACTCTGACCGTATGCGCAGATCCCGCAGCGCTTGCCGAAACCGCCGCCAACCTCCTCATCGACGTCGCGAGCGAAGCCGTCAGAGAGCGCGGCCGATTCATGCTGTGTCTCGCCGGCGGCGAGACGCCGCGCAAGACCTACGCGCTCCTGGCGCTTCCCGCGTTCAGCGAGCGAGTGCGCTGGGATCGGACGTGGGTGTTCTTCGGCGACGAGCGGGTCGTCCCGCCGGATCACGCGGAGTCGAACTACCGGATGGCGCACGAGACGCTGCTGTCGCGCGTCCCGATTCCGCCAGCGCAGATCGTCAGAATGCGCGGCGAGGACGCCGACGCCGAGTCCGCCGCCGCCGCGTACGCCGCGTCGCTGAACGAGGTCTTCGGCACCCGGCGCGGCGAGCTGCCGCGCTTCGATCTCGTGCTCCTCGGCCTCGGCGTCGACGGACACACGGCGTCTCTGTTCCCGGGCTCGCCGGTGCTTCGAGAGGTCTTCCGCACCGTCGCCGCGGTGCACGTCACCGCGGCCCAGATCCCGCAGCGGCTGACGCTCACGTTCCCCGTGCTCAACGCGGCCGCGCGCGTGATCTTCCTGGTCGCGGGCGCCGAGAAGGCGAAGATCGTCAAGGCGGTGCTCTCCGATCAGGCCATGCTGCCCGCCGCGATGATCCGACCGACCGAGGGCGAGCTGATCTGGCTGGCCGATCGGGCAGCGGCAGCGCTCCATCCGATCGGCGGGGCTCGGTAACGATGCCGGCGCTTTCCGACGAGCCCTTCACCCTGGTGATCTTCGGCGCCTCAGGCGATCTGACGCGCCGGAAGCTCGTCCCCGCGCTCTGGAGCCTCTACGCCGGGCGCACGCTACCCGAGCCGTTCGCGATCATCGGCAGCGCGCGCAGCGAGGTGTCGGCCGACGAGTTCCGCCGGCGCATGCGCGAGGCGGTGCGCGAGTTCGCGCGGGTGAAGCCGCCGTCGGCGAATGTCTGGGACCGCTTCGCGTCGTCGCTCTCGTACGTGAACGGCAATCCGGCCGATCCGGCGCTCTACGCGTCGCTCGATCGCGCGCTGAGGGACATCGAGAAGGCGCGGCCCGGCGCCGCGAACCGTCTCTTCTACCTCGCGACGCCCCCGAGCCTCTACGACACGATCGTCGAGAACCTGGGCGCCTCGGGCCTGGCGCGCCCCCAGGGCGGCTGGACCCGTGTCATCGTCGAGAAGCCGTTCGGGCACGACTACGAGAGCGCCCGTGCGCTCAACAGCCACCTCGCCCAGGTCTTTCGCGAGGATCAGATCTACCGCATCGATCACTACCTCGGGAAGGAAACCGTCCAGAACCTCCTCGTGCTCCGCTTCGCCAACGGAATCTTCGAGCCGCTGTGGAACCGGAGCCATGTCGCCGAGATCCAGATCACGGTGGCGGAGACGATCGGCGTCGAGACGCGCGGCGCCTACTACGAGGAGGCGGGTGCGCTTCGCGACATGATGCAGAATCACCTGCTCCAGCTCCTGTGCCTCATCGCGCTCGAGCCCCCGGTGACCTTCGACGCCGGTCCCGTCCACGACGAGAAGAACAAGGTGATGCGCGCCATCCGGCCGATCGATCCCCGCAAGGTCGACGAGGTGGCGCTCCGCGGCCAGTACGGCCCCGGGTTCGTTGGCGGCAAGCCGGTGCCGGGCTACCGGCAGGAGAAAGGGGTCGCGCCGGACTCCAGGACCGAGACGTACGCGGCCCTACGGCTCACGGTCGACAACTGGCGCTGGGCCGGTGTGCCCTTCTATCTGCGCACCGGCAAGCGGATGGCGAAGCGCGTGAGCGAGATCGCGATCCGCTTCCACCGCACCCCGCACATGATCTTCCACCGCGACCCGGCTGGCGGTGTCGATCCCAACGAGCTCGTGATCCGCATCCAGCCGGACGAGGGCGTCGCGCTGACGGTGGCCGCGAAGGTGCCCGGGCCGGACCTGAAGCTCCTGCCGGTCGGCCTCGACTTTCGCTACGGCGAGGTCTTCGGCGCCGAGCCCCCGGAGGCGTACGAGCGGCTCCTGCTCGACGCGGTCCACGGAGATTCGACGCTCTACGCTCGGGCTGACTGGGTGGAGCAGGCCTGGGCGCTGCTCGGTCCGGTGCTGGACGCCTGGGCGCACCACGGAGCGCCCGCGCCCTATCTCTACGAAGCGGGCAGCTGGGGACCGCCGGAAGCCGACTCGTTCATCGCGCGCGACGGAGGATCGTGGAGGACGCCGTAGACACAACGCTGACTACACGGGTCGGGGGAGGCACACCGGCCGCTCTCCCCCGACCCTGACTCTCAGCGGCTTCGCCGCTTACCTAATGGCTTGTTGCTGAGAGCGGCTGGCCGTCAGCTCGACGAACGTGAACCACCAGCCATCGAGCAGACGAACCTCGAGCGAGCTCCCGGACTTCTCGTAGACCTGCGTGATGCCGTGCTCCGCGGCCGAGGTGCTGCTGACGTGGCGCCAGCTGTTCGCCTCCAGCGTGGTCCGCATCGCGACAGCCAGGCTCTCGACCTCCAGTCGGCCGCGATAGACGAGCCGCGCGGCCTTCACCGTGGGCGACTCGATGATCGTGGACTTGCTGGCCTGGTACGTGAGCCCCTTCGGTACTGGGATGTCTTCGAACTCGCTTCGAGTGGCTCTGGACGACGTGGTAGCGCACCCGGCCGTGAGCGCGAGGACGACGAACGCGGCGACCGTACGTTTAATGCTCATGTTCGGAGCCTATCAGGGCCCCCACAGCGTCGCAAAGAAATTCGGGCCCGCGGGAGGCGCGCGAGCATCGGAGCTCGACTCGACGACGACGTTCGCGCGTCCGAGGAGCCGTCGATTCTCACCGCTGCGGAAGCGCGACGAAACGGTACCAGCGGTGATTTCCCATCCAGCCCCGCGTGCGACTCAGCCGAGGACGGAATAGCCGCCGTCCACCGGGATGGCGGTCCCGGTGACGAAGTCGGAGGCGGCGCTCGCCAGGAACACGGCCACGCCGGCCATGTCCTCGAGGGTGCCCCAGCGTCCGGCCGGCGTCCGCCGGAGCACGTTGTCGTGGAGCTCGGGGACCTGGCGGCGCGCGCCCCTGGTCAGATCGGTATCGATCCACCCCGGGAGCACCGCGTTCACCTGGATGTTGTCCCTGGCCCAGGCGGTCGCGAGTGATTTGGTCAGCTGGACGAGGCCGCCCTTGCTCGGGCCGTACGCGGGGGAAAACGAGACGCCGAAAATGGACATCATGGAGCCGATGTTGATGATCTTGCCGCCCCCGACGGCCGTCATCGGCGCGTAGGCGGCGCGCGAGCACAGGAAGGCGCTGGTGAGGTTGGTGTCGAGGACCTGATGCCACTCGGCGAGCGTGTAGTCCTGGGGCTGCTTGCGGACGTTGGTGCCCGCGTTGTTCACGAGGATGTCGAGGCGACCGCACCGGTCCACCGTCGAGCGGATCAGCGCGTTGACCGAGGCCTCGTCGGCCACGTCGACGGCGATCGAGAGCGGCTGGCCGCCGAGCTTCTCGAGCGCACGAACCGCGGCGTCGGACTTCGTCTGATTGCGGGCGGCCACGACCACGCGAGCGCCGGCGCTGGCCAGGCCCTGGGCCATGCCGAGGCCGATTCCGCCGTTACCGCCGGTGACGATCGCGACTTTGCCCTTGAGATCGAACATGGATTCCTCCGGGGCTGCATCTTACCCGAAGTCGTGAGACGGAACGTGGTGGCCGAGCGCGGGAACCCCCCGGGCCTTGATCGCGCGCACGGAGATGACGCCGTCTTGCCGCTGGGCGATCCCGTCGACGATGAGGTACGGCTCGGAGACCAGCGCCAGACGATGGCGCGCGAAGACCGGCGGGGTCACGATCACGTTCGCGATCCCCGTCTCGTCCTCGAGAGACAGGAAGACGAAGCCCTTCGCGGTGCCCGGGCGCTGGCGGACGATGACGCTCCCCGCCACCTGGACCCGCGCCCCGTCCTCCACCCTGGAAAGCTCTCGCGCGCTCAGCACGCCGCGGGCCCGGAGCGCCGCGCGGCGCAAGGTCATCGGATGACGTCCGAGCGTCACGCTGGTGCCGGCATAATCGGCGGCGAGCCGCTCGACGTCGGTCATCTCGCTCAACGGGCTCGGCTCGCGCGGCGGATCCGCGAACAACGGTCCGGGATGCGGCGCCGCCGCCGCCCAGAGGTTCGTCCGTCGCGTGCCGCCGAGCGGCGCTAGCGCTCCGATGGCCGCGAGGGTCTCCAGCTCGTCGCGATCGAGCTGGGCCCGGCGAGCGAGATCGTGGATGGAGCTGAACGGCCGCGCCGCTCGTGCTTCGACGATCGCGCGGCCCACTCGCTCGCGCAGTCCCTTGACGTACCGCAAGCCCATTCGCATCGCCGAGCCCGCTCCACCGACGGGCTCGATCGTGCACAGCCACTGCGAGCACGTGACGTCGATCGGCAAGATGCGAAGCCCGTGGCGCTGCGCGTCCTTCACGATGGTCGCCGGATGATAGAACCCCATCGGCTGATTGTTGAGGAGCGCCGCATAGAACGCCGCGGAGTGGTGGACGCGCAGGTACGCGCTCGCGTAGGCGAGCAGCGCGAAGCTACTCGCGTGGCTCTCCGGAAAACCATACAGCGCGAACGCGGTGATGGCGTGGACGATCTCCTCGGCGGCCGCGCCGTGGATGCCCTGGCGCGCCATGCCCGCGCGCAGCTTCGTCTCGACCTCGGCCATGAGGCGCTCGCTGCGCTTGAAGCCGAACGCCCTTCGGAGCTCCTCGGCCTCGGTCGCCGTGAAGCCGGCGGTGACCATCGCCATTTTCAGGAGCTGCTCCTGGAAGAGCGGCACCCCGAGCGTGCGCCGCAGGATCGGCTCGAGGCTCGGATGCGGATAGGTCACGGGCTCGCGGCCGCGCCGGCGCCGGATGTAGGGATGGACCATGTCGCCCACGATCGGGCCGGGACGGATGATCGCCACCTGCACGACGAGGTCGTAGAACCGCTCGGGCCGGACGCGCGGGAGCGTCGCCATCTGGGCGCGGCTCTCGACCTGGAACACGCCGATCGTGTCCGCCTCCTGCAGGCTCCGATACACGGCGGGGTCGTCGGGCGGCAGCTGCGCCAGATCGACCGAGCCGCCCGTCTCGCGCACGAGCGTCAGCGAATCCTGGAGCACCGACATCATGCCGAGCCCGAGGAGATCGACCTTGACGATGCCGAGCCCCGCGCAGTCGTCCTTGTCCCACTGGACGACGACCCGCCCCGGCATCGTCGCGGGCTCGAGCGGGACGACGTCGTCGAGCCGGCCCGCGGCGATCACCATCCCGCCCGAGTGCTGGCCGAGATGGCGCGGCAGATCCTGGATCCGCGTCCAGAGCGTCGCGAAGCGGCGGATGCGCGGCGAGGTCGGATCGCAGCCGGCCTCGGGCAGATGCTTCGTCAGGAGCTCCTCGGGGTCCTGGTAGCCCCAGTTCGCGACGAGCATGGCGAGTCGGTCGCGCATGTCGCGCGGGAGCCCGAGCGCCTGGCCGACCTCGCGCGCCGCGCTCCGGCCTCGATACGTAATCACGTTGGCGGTCATCCCGGCGCCGAGCCGTCCGTACCGTCGGTAGACGTGTTGAATGACGGCCTCTCGCCGCTCTCCACTCGGGAGATCGAGATCGATGTCCGGCCATTCACCTCGTGCCTCGCTCAAGAACCGCTCGAACAAGAGCTCCATGCCGACCGGATCCACCGCCGTGATCCCGAGGGCGTAGCAGACGGCGCTGTTGGCCGCGGAGCCGCGTCCCTGGACCAGGATGTCGTGGGTGCGGCAGTGCTCGACGATGTCCCAGACGATCAGGAAATACCCCGCCAGGTCGAGCCGGCCGATGAGCTCGAGCTCGTGCGTGACCTGACGCCGCGCGCGTGCGGCGAGCGAGCTCTCGCCGTAGCGCGCCCGCACGCCGCGCTCGGTCAGCTCGCGCAGGTGTCCGAGCGGAGTCTGGCCGGGGGGCAGCGGAAACTCGGGGAACCGATATCCGAGGTCCTTCAGGGTGAAGGCAAGCCGCAGCGCCAGCTCGCCTGCGTTGTCGAGGGCATCGGGCAAGTCCCGGAACAGCTCGGTCATCGCGCCCGCGCTCTTCAGCGAGCGCTCGCCGTTCGCCAGCAGACGCCGGCCGGCGTGATCGAGATCGGTCTTCTCGCGGATGCACGTGAAGACGTCGGCGAGCGGGCGGCCCTCAGGGCGCGCGAAGAGCGGCTGGTTGGACGCGACCAGCGGGACGCGGGCCGCGCGCGCGAGCGTCACCACCCGCTGGAGCATCTGCTCCTGCTCGCGGGAATAATGGCGCTGCACTTCGACGAAGCAGCTCGAGCGCCCGAAGAGCGCCACCAGCCGGTCCAGGACCTGACGGGCGCCGTCGTCGTCACCGGCCGCGAGCCTCTGCGCCAGCGGACCGCGCGCGCCGCCGGTGAGGCACACGAGCCCCGCGGTGCTCGGCTCGAGATCGTCGAGCGCGAGCGCGGCCGATCCTTTCGGGGCCCCGAGCTTCATCCGCGTGATCAGGCGGCACAGGTTCTGGTATCCCTCGCGGTCTTCCACGAGCAGCGGCAGGCGCGAGCCGTCGGCCAGGGTGATCTCGCTGCCGACGATCGGCTTCACGCCCGCCTTCGTGGCGGCCCGGGCCAGCCGGGCCGCGCCGTACACGCCGTCGCGATCCACCAGGGCGATCGCGGGCATGTCGAGGCGCGCGGCTTCGGCCGCGAACGCTTCGGGATGCTCGGCGCCTTCGAGGAACGAGAACGCCGACTGCGCGTGCAGCTCGATGAACACGGGTCAGTCGTAGAAGCCGTCGAGATACCAGTGACCGGCCAGGCGGTCGCGGGCGACCCGGCAGAGCGCGCCGTCGCCGAGCACCACGTCCCACTCGTCGCGCGCCCACGCCTCCCGATCCCACCACTCGCCCGACGCCCGCCACGGGCCGGCGGAGGCGATGACGAGCCGCGCCTCGACGCGCACGGGGCGCTCGTCCACCGTCTCGACCTCCACGCGACGCGCCGGCCGCATCCTTCGCAGCGCGAGCCGCTGGCCGGCCTGGGGAGAATCTCCGCGCGCCGCGTGATCGCTCGGCGGCGAGAACGCGAGCATCGTGAAGGCATCGGAGCGGTGCGAATCGACGAGCACGGGCGATCCCAGATTGTCGGCGCCCACGAGGGCCGCCAGGCGCGCCAGCACCGTGACGAGATTGCGGGGAGCGGGCGCGGGCGGCTGCCAGAGCCCTCCCTGCCCCGCTGGCGTCCGGATCGGATGCGCGCTGATCGCCACTCGAGTCACGGCGGCGGGCGGCGGATGCGCCTCGAGATCGAGGACCGCCAGGGTGAGCATCGGCTTGACCTCGCTCATCGGGTACGCGAGCGAGACGTCCCGCGCATGATGTCCGCCGGAGGCGAGGCCGAGCCGGATCTCGAGCGAATCGGCCACGAGCGACACCGCCGCAAGCCGCCGGCAGAGCCGCTCCAGCACGGTCTCGAGCACGCCCGCGAGGACTCCGAGCGAGTCGATCTCCCACTCGAGCCCCTGGGCTTCTTCCCAGAACGGCGGCGGCGTCCAGGGACGGAACGGATCGCGGTCGAGACCGAGCGCCAGATCGTGAGCGCGGAGCCCTGGAGGCCCCAGGCGCGCGGCCAGGCCTTCGCGAGACAGCGCGGCCAGCTCGCCGAGAGTCCCCACTCCCCACCGGCCGAGGGTCGCGGCGAGATCCGGAGCGAGGTCGAGCGTGGTGATGGAGACCTTCGCGAGCGCCGCGCGCTCGCGTCCGGGCGGGATGATCGTGACGGCCCCCGACCCGTTCACCGCCGCCATCCGCGCGGCGGTGCGGCTCGCCGCGAGCCCCACACGCGGGATCAGCCCGATGGCTCGCACCTGATGCACCAGGCGTCGTCCGATCGCCGCGGGATCGCCGATGAGCCGCTCGAGGCCGACCGTATCGACGTACGCGAGCCCCGCTCCGCCGTCCTCGATCCGCGGCGAAACAGCCAGAGCGGCCTCGAGAAGCGCGTGACGCGCGGAGGCGACGTATTCCTCGACCCACGGTCGCGTCAGCAACATCGGGCAGCGAGCTCGCGCTTCCGTTTCCGACATGCCCGGACGCACCCCTTGCTCGCGCGCGGCGGTGTTCGCTTCGATCGTCGTCATGATCCTGGCTGTCTGGCCGCCTTCGCCCCCGACGTTCGGGCGGTCGGCCCTGGGATTGAGGATCACCAGCGGGCGCTCGCGGAGCGCGGGCTCACATCGCTCGATGGCCGCCGCGTCGAAATGCTCGACCAGGACGCAGGCGAATCGGCTCACGCGCTCCACCAGCTCGACGGCTGCCGTTCGGGCGCGCCGCGGCGGGCGCGCAGGACTCGCGTCGTCGTGCGCATGCGCGCGAGCCGTGTGGGGGCCGGCCCGGGGCCGGCCCACTCGATCCCCTCTCGGAACGTTTCGACGGCCAGCGCCGCGCTCGACCCGGTGAGCCGACGACGACCGACGATCAGCAGCGCGACGTCGGTGCGTCGGACCGCGAACTTCAGACGGAACGCCATGGTCGTCGGCAGGCGCGGCACCCGCTCGCCCAGGTCCAGCGCGACGAGCGCGAATCCCGGGCAGCGCACGAGCATGTCGGCGGCGCGAAGCGCCACCTCGCGATTGCGTCCGCAGCGGACCCACAGGAGACGGCGTAGATCGATCCCGGCCTGGGCCGCCGATCCCGGGTCGAAGATCTCTTCGGTATCCACGAGGGCCGCGGTCTCGCCGCGGCCCACGACCTCGCCGAGACACGCCAGCAGGTGGCTCGTGCGGCCCGAGGAGAGCCCGCCGACGATCTCGGTGATCTCCCCTCGTATCGGCGCCAGGCGGTCGCCCATGTCGAAATGCTAATCACGTGACGAGTATCAGGCAAGACAAAGATGTGGGGGAACGAGCCGGGAAACGCCACTAGATGGTGGGGTACGGTCCTGGACAGACACGATCGGCTAGAATGCGAGTGCGAGCCAGGAGGAGCCAATGGAACTTCGCACCGTGAAAGCCGTCGTGACCGGGGGCGCTTCGGGTCTCGGGCGCGCCACCGCAGAACGCCTCCTCGCGGCCGGCGCAACCGTCGCATTGCTCGACCGCCCCGCCTCCGCGGGGGCCGAGGCCGCGAAGGCCATGGGGCAGCGCGCGATCTTCACGCCCGCCGACGTCACGAACGCCGATGAGGTCAGCGCGGCCCTCCAGATCGCCGGCGACCGTCTCGCCGGCGTCAACGTCCTCGTCAACTGCGCCGGGATCGGCACGGCGATGAAGACCTTCGGCAAGTCAGGCCCCGCGAAGCTCGAAGAATTCACCCGTGTCATCCAGGTGAACCTGATCGGGACCTTCAACTGCATCCGCCTCACCGCCGCGCTCATGGCGAAGAACGCCCCCGGGGCCGAGGGCGAGCGAGGCGTCGTCATCAACACCGCATCGGTCGCGGCGTTCGACGGCCAGATCGGCCAGGCCGCCTACTCCGCCTCCAAGGGCGGCATCGTCGGCATGACCTTGCCGGTCGCGCGCGATCTCGCCGAGCTCGGGATCCGCGTCGTGACGATCGCACCGGGCATCTTCGACACGCCGCTTCTGGCCACCCTGCCCGATCCGATCCGCGTCTCGCTCGGCAAGCAGGTGCCGTTCCCGCAGCGCCTCGGCCGGCCGGGAGAGTTTGCGGCGCTGGCGGTCCACATCATCGAGAACGCGATGCTGAACGGCGAGACGATTCGGCTCGACGGCGCGATCCGGATGCAGCCGCGCTAGCGCACGTGGTCGCGACTCCGGAGAGCCCCACGGGGGCTGGATCTCCCGGACCCGAGGCGACCGACCACGCGAGCTCCGCGGGGCGGCGCGCGGCCCTCCGTGTGATCGAGCGCCCGCGCATCGCGTTCAGAGGCTGGTCCCGCCTGTCGGGCAAGATCCGCGTCGTCGACCGTGGCCGCGAGCGTCAGCTCATGGTCCACGGGGAGATTCTTTCGATCTATCCCCTCGACGGGAACTGGACGCGCGTGCGTCGCGAGTACTGGTGGAAGGCGCTCGCCTTCATCGAGCTGCCCCGTCGGCCGTCGGCGCTCCTGGTCGGCCTGGGCGGCGGCACGCAGATTCATCTCCTCCACCGCCTGACCTCCCCGCGACAGATCACCGTGATCGAGCGCGACCCGGTCATCGTGCGCGTCGCCAGCGAATGGTTCGGGCTGGACCGGGTCGGAAAGCTCGAGATCGTCTGCGCGGAGGCCGAGACCGCGATCGCGGGGCTCGCGCAGGCCGGGCGGCGGTTCGACTACGTCATGGAGGACGTCACCTACGCCGACGAGCCGGAGGTGGCGCTGCCGAAGCTCCTGGCGATGGTTCCCCTGGTGACACCGCGGGGATCGCTGGTGATCAATCGCCACCGGCACGGCGATCCCAAGCCGATGGCGCGCACCCTGCGGTTCTACTTCGGCGAGGTGAAGATTCGTCGCGTGCGGCGCACGGGCGAGAACACGCTGATCTGCTGCTCGCGCCCGCTCGTCAGTCGCGCCGCAGACGCTTGAACCGCAGCCGATGCGGCCGCTCGGCCTCGGCGCCGAGCCGCTTGCGGCGATCGGCCTCGTAGTCGGCGTAGTTGCCCTCGGACCAGACCGCCTTGCCTTCGTCCTCGAAGGCCAGGATGTGCGTCGCGATCCGATCGAGGAACCAGCGATCGTGGCTGATCACCACCGCGCACCCCGCGAAGCCGAGGAGCGCGTCCTCGAGCGCGCGCAGGGTGTCGACGTCGAGGTCGTTGGTTGGCTCGTCGAGCAGCAGGAGGTTGGCGCCGCTCTTGAGCATGGTCGCCAGGTGGAGACGATTCCGCTCGCCGCCCGAGAGCTCCGCGACACGCTTCTGCTGATCGCTTCCCCTGAAGTTGAACGAGGCGACGTAGCTGCGTGACTGCACCGTCCGGCCGCCGAGCATGATCGTGTCGGCGCCGCCGGAGATCTCTTCCCAGACGGTTCGTTTCGCGTCGAGGGCGTCCCGGCTCTGGTCGACGTAGGCCGGCTTCACCGTGTCGCCCACGCGCAGGGTCCCGGCGTCGGGCTTTTCCTGACCGACGATCATGCGGAACAAGGTCGTCTTCCCGGCGCCGTTGGGGCCGATGACGCCCACGATGCCCCCCCGGGGCAGCTTGAACGACAGGCCCTCCACCAGGACGCGATCTCCATACGACTTCCGGACGTCGTCGGCCTCGACGACGACGTCGCCGAGCCGCGGCCCGGGCGGAATCGCGATCTCGAGCGCAGATGCGCGCGTCTCGAACGATTCGTTGAGCATCGCGTCGTAGGCTTGCAGACGCGCCCGGCCCTTGGCCTGGCGGGCGCGCGGCGCCATCTGGACCCACTCGAGCTCGCGGGCGAGCGTGCGCTGGCGCGAGAGATCGGCCTTCTCCTCCTGCTCGAGGCGCTGACGCTTCTGCTCGAGCCAGGACGAGTAGTTGCCCTCCCACGGGATGCCGTGGCCGCGATCGAGCTCGAGGATCCAGCCCGCCACGTTGTCGAGGAAGTAGCGGTCGTGGGTGATCGCCACGACCGTCCCCGGATACTCTTTCAGGAACCGCTCGAGCCACGCCACCGACTCGGCGTCGAGGTGGTTCGTGGGCTCGTCGAGCAGCAGCATGTCCGGGCGCGCGAGGAGGAGCCGGCAGAGGGCCACGCGCCGGCGCTCACCGCCCGAGATCTTCGTCACGTCCATCTCACCGGGCGGCACCCGCAGCGCGTCCATCGCGAGCTCGACGGTGCGATCGAGATCCCAGGCGTTCGCCGCGTCGATCTTGTCTTGCAGCCGCGCCTGCTCGTCGAGCAGCTTCTCCATCTCGTCGGCGTCGATCGGCTCGCCGAGCTTCGCGCTGACCTCCTCGAATCGCGTGAGCAGCGCCCGGATCTCGGCGACGCCCTCCTCGACGTTGCCGCGGACGTCCTTGCTCGGATCGAGCTGCGGCTCCTGCGGGAGATAGCCGATCCGGAGGCCCGTCCCCGGAAACGCTTCGCCGAGGAAGTCGCGGTCGACGCCGGCCATGATCCGAAGCAGCGTGGACTTGCCGGCGCCGTTGGCGCCGAGCACGCCGATCTTCGCCCCGTGGAAGAACGAGAGCCAGATGCCGCGGAGGATCTCCCGCTTGGGCGGGACGACCTTCCGGAGATCCTTCATCACGAACGCGTATTCGCCGGCCATGTGTCCGGCTTCCTCCTTCGTCAGTCCGCCAGCGACCCGTGTGATGTCAGCCGTCGATGCTCGGGCATCATGCAGCGATCCTGGACCACGCGAATCCCGGCTCGCGCGAGCTTCTCGGCGGCATCGTCGTTCCTGATGCCGAGCTGGAACCAGACCGTCTTCGGCCGCCACGGCAGGGCCAGGATCTCGTCCGCGTGATCCGGCAGGTATTCGGGGCGCCGGAAGACCTCGATCACGTCGGCCGGCTCGGCGAGCTCGCGAAGCGACGCGACGGTCGCGACATCGTGCAGCCGACGCCCGGCGAATCGCGGATTGACCGGCCGGATCTGATAGCCGCACGAACGCAGATACGCCGGCACGTAGTACGCCGGCTCGAACGAGTCCGCCTTGGCCCCGAGGACGGCCACGGTCCTGGACTCGCGGAGGATCGCGGCCAGGCCGGAATCGTCGTCGACGAGCAGAGCATGCCAGTCACTCATGGAGCTTCACCTTCTCACGGCGCGGCGAGCGCGGCAACGATCTCTCCGCCGAAGGTCTCGGCCCGCCAGCGGCGCACGCCGTCGAGCATCGCGAGCGCCTCGGTGTCTCGCGGCGCCGCGAGCGCAACCGCGGTGATCAGCCGGTTGGGCAGGAGCAGCCCGGGCTCGAGGCCCAAGCGCGGCGCGGCCTCCGTCCGCCACTGGCGGAGCGCCTCGATCCGACGGGCGGCGATGCCCGGGATCCGCAGGCGGGGCGAACGCTCGAGCACCGGCAGCGCGGTCTCGGGAATCTCTCGGCCGCGGGCGATGGTGGCCAGAATCGCCTCACCCCACCGTTCGATCACTCTCGGCGTGCATCCCGGGATCACGGCGAGCGCCGCCGCGTCGGCCGGCGGATTCTGCGCCAGCCGGACGAGCGTCTCTTCGGCGAGGATCTTGAAGGGCGGCCGGTCCGCCGAGCGCGCGAGCTGCTCGCGGAGCTCGTAGAGCTCGCGCAGGATCGCGAGATGCTGCGGCGGGAGGTCACGGGCGCCCTTGAGCCGCGCAAACGCGTTGGGGTCCACGATCCGCTCGACGGCGGGCTGGGCCGCGAGCGCCGCGCATTCCTCCTCGACCCAGGCGAGGCGGCCGATACGCTCGAGCTCCTCGGTGAGCCTGCGCTTGAGCGCGAAGAGATGGAGCACGTCGGACTCCGCGTAGCGGCGCTGAGCCTCGGACAGAGGGCGGCGCGACCAGTCGTCGCGCTGTCGCGAAGGCGGCAGCTCGACGCCGAGGTAGGTCCCCAGCAGCACGTCCAGACCGAGCGCCTTGGCGCCAAGAAAGCGCGCGGCGATCGAGGTATCGAACAACGCGGCGAAGCCGAATCCCCGGCGCTTGAGCTGGACCAGATCGTTGTCGCCCGCGTGCAGGACGGTGACGACGGATGGCGTGGCGAACACCGACGCGAGCGGCCCGAGATCGCCGAGCGCGATCGGATCGACGAGCCAGACGTCGCCGGACGCCGGAGCGAGCTGGATGAGCGCGAGGCGCTCCGGATAGTGATGCAGGCTGTCGCCCTCCGTATCGAGCGCGACCTCACCGGACGTGGCGAGGCGCTGCGAGACCTGCGCGAGGTCGGGAGCCGTCTCGACCCAGTGGGACCCGAGCGTCGCGATGGGCCGGATCCCGCTCAGGCCTTCGTCTCGGCGAGAGCTTGCTCGAGTCGCTCGTGTCGACGACGGAGCGCCTCGAGACCCTCCTCGTGGGTGATCACGTAGAGGCGATTCGCGCGGATCGCGGCGAGCACCATGTCGGCCACTGCCGCCGGCGCGAGCGTGCGCCCCATCAGCTCGACCGGCTCGGACGCGCTCGGCGCCTCGTTCGCCAGATCGGGCGGTCGATTCCGGGCGCTGTCGCGGATCTGGGTCGCCACGCCCATCGGGCACAGGACCGAGACCCCGATGCGGTAGGGCCGGAGATCCTTCGCGAGAGTCTCGGACAGGCCGACGACGGCGTACTTCGAGGTGTTGTAGACGCCCAGGCCGCGCGTCGCGACGAGGCCGGCCATCGACCCCGTGTTGACGATGTGACCGGGCTCCTTCGACGCGATCATCCGTGGCACGAACGCTTCGACGCCGTGGATGACGCCCCAGAGGTTCACGCCGAGCACCCACTGCCAGTCCCGGTGCGTGGCGGACTCGAGACCGCCCCACAGGGCCACCCCGGCGTTGTTGCAGAGCACGTTGACACGGCCGAAGGTCCTGAAGGCGGTCGCGGCCAGCGCTTGTACGGACGTGAGGTTGGTGACGTCGGTCGGGACACCCAGCGCCTCGCCGCCCCGGGTCCTGATCGACTCGACGACCGCGGCGAGGGCGCGCTCGTCGATGTCGGCGACGACGACCTTCGCG
>QHSP01000114.1 GCA_003220495.1 Candidatus Rokuibacteriota bacterium
GGCGAGGACGCCCCCATAATCGACGACGGAGACTTCGGCGCCTGGATGCAGGTTGTACTTCTTCCGAAGGTCGGCCGGAATCACGACCCAACCCTTCTCGGAAACCGTGACGGACATAGGCCCTCCTTGGCGTTATACGATCAGACATGAATGTATAACTCCGCATCATATCGGTGCAAGGGCAGACTGCGCTGGCAAGGGCTAAATCGGACCCGGTTTCCTTGGACACGGAGTTGACTATGAGGCTCGCCCAGCCACCCGAGCCGACGGCAGACGCACGGTTGAATCCGCGTTAAGCGTTACCGTTGGGCGCGGGCGACCCGCTATTCTTCGAACTGCGCCCGCGGTATCCCGCTCTGCCGGATGATGGACAGAATCGTGCCGATCGCTAGCTCGCGGTGATCTGGAACGGGAACCGTGACGCTGCCAGTGTCGGTCCGGCGCTGCATGACGATGTGGCTTCCACGGCGGCGCACCTCGACGAACCCGTGCTCTTGAAGGATGCGACACGCTTCGCGTCCCGAGAGGACGCGAAGTCTACCCATGCTTCGCTTCGATCCTCGTTACAAAGACTTCGGTCTTGAGCCGCCGCTTAATCTCTTCCGGATCGGCACACTCGAGAAATAGCTCGATCGCCTCTCGCAGGTTGGCAGTCGCCTCTTCGACAGTTGCCCCCTGACTGGCCACGTCCAGCTCGGGACAGAGCGCGGCGTACAGATCTCGCTCTCGCTCCTTCTCGATGATCGCCGTGTACACCGTCGTGGCCATTTCGACCCTCCCGGCCGCGGCCCACGTAGGTCCGCCGCACGCTATCGATAGTATGCCGGAAGCCGCACATGTCGTTTTGGGAAAGATGACTCCGCCTGAGATGAACGGGGATCGCCAGAGGCGAAATCTCCCCAGTTCATGGAGATCGGTGTGAGGTGAATAAGCGCGCCGGCCATCGCTCGACCTGCCTGGCCGCCGCACGATGTCTCGGCCCGATCTTATCGAGGCAACTCGCATCGGGTCGGCGTCAATTTTCCAGCCCGAGTCACGACGGACGGTAGTACCGGGCGCGGTACTATCACCCACAACTGCAGCGGTTCATCTCAGAAGATCCGATTGGATTTGCAGCCGGCGACGTGAATCTGTACGCGTATGTTGGCAACGAGCCAACGGCGTTACGCGATCCGTCCGGGCTTGAGCCAGTCACTCTGTCTGCGGGAGCGGCAATCGCGATCGTGTGCGTCGCAGGTGCAGTCGCTGGGGACGGGGTTGTCTTGCAGTCAATGGTCGTAAGGCGACATGGACGCAACTAGCGGCGGGCGCCGGAATTGGATGTGTGGGCGGGGTTGGTGTCTTGGCAGGGTATGCCGCGGTGACTGGCGCCAGCTTGGCCTCTACGGCCGCAGAGGCTGCAGGCGGGGTAATCATCACAGCTCTGACCATGCGAGATGCGCTGATGCGCGCGGCAACCCACCCGCAACTCGTAAGAGTTATCGATCAATTGTATCGTCCTGGGGCTAAAGTGGGAGACGGAGGGACGGTTGACTACGTCAGGATCACCGGTGATACCGGGCATATAACAAAGGCACTGTATCGCGCTCGCGAACTATCGCGCTCGCGAACTAGAGAGGCTGTTAAGGCGACAGGTGCTTGATGCTAAGGACTCCGAGTTGGCGAGGATTATCGTACGGGAACTCAGGAGCATAATCCCCAAGTAACAAGTAGCGACCGGGTTAACGAATGACGCTAGAAGATGCCGTTGGCGCACTGAGGCAAGAGGTCCCAGAGTTTGCGGCGAGTTTGGATGCGGACAAGATTCTAGGCGCGGAGGACAAGAGTGATCCGTATATTGTTTTTGGGGAATTTGGCAGCTTTCTTCGGAGGATCGTGCCCCAGCGTTCCTTAGAGGACTCTACGATTGTCGCGAGTTTCCGATTTCTCACGGCTCTAGGAGAGTCGGACGATCCTGGGATCCGTGATCTCGCCAGCGCCGGTACTCTTGAATTGCTATTGGACACGCCTGAAACGATACGAGCCGCGAGGCAGCTTCTCTATGGTCACGCGTTGGACGCTTTTGAGGAGCTGATCCGGCTGTGGGGCGTAGACACGGGGCATCCGTAGTCGTTGTGCAATGGCAGCTCTGTGATTTTGTGTATGTTTGTATCGGGCGCTCGTCCCGATTTACTTCATAGCGCGCGGCGAAGTGGCCATGCCGGTGGAGTGCTCCCCGTTTTGATTGCTCACCGTGGGGACGTAAGACGCGACAGGAGGGACGTAAGACGCGACGGGAGGGTTGGGGAGCACTGCAAGTGGTGACCGCTCCGCCCCAAAGGCAGCACGACCGCGTATACGTACGCACCGATGGATCAGGTCGCCACGGGAACAGACCCTCGCGGCACGACCTCCGCTTCTCCCGCTTCACGGGCGCCGGGCGCCTGGGCCGATGCCGTCGCACGCTACCTCGAGGCGCTGCGGCTGACCCACTACGCCGCCGACACCGTGCATGTGCGCACGCTCTATCTGAAGTACTTCGCCGCGTGGGCGACCGCCCACGGCATCACCAAGCCGGAGGACGTCACGCGCGCTGACGTGGAGCGCTACCAGCGCTGGCTCTATCACTATCGCAAGCGCACCGGGGGGCCGCTCAGCGTGTGGAGCCAGCACGGGCGGCTCGTCGCCGTGAACGGCCTCTTTCGGTGGCTGACCAAGCAGCGCGCGCTCCCGGCGAACCCCGCGGCGGAGCTCGAACTGCCGCGGGTGACCGCGCAGCGGCTGCCGCAGCCGCTCAGCGACGGCGAGATCACGGACCTCCTGGCCCGCGCCGACCCCACCACATCGATCGGGCTCCGTGACCGCGCGATCCTTGAGACAGGCTACTCGACGGGGCTGCGGCGGATGGAGCTGATTCGGCTGCGGCTCTACGATCTCGATCTCGCCCGGGGCGTGCTCGCCGTCCGCGAGGGCAAGGGCCGGAAGGACCGCGTCGTTCCCATCGGCGAGCGCGCGATCGTCTGGCTCCAGAGGTACCTCGACAGGGCCCGGCCCGAGTTCGTGGTTGAGCCCGACGAGGGCACGATTTTCCTCACCCGCCGGGGGCGGCCCTTTCACCCCAACCACCTCTCGCGCCTGACCCGCGACTACGTGGTCGCCGCGGGGATCGCCAAGCGCGGGGCCTGCCACCTGCTGCGCCATACGATGGCGACGGCGATGCTGGAGCACGGCGCCGACATCCGCGTGATCTAGGAGATCCTGGGCCACGCGCGCTTGACGACCACGCAGCTCTACACGCGGGTATCGATCCGTCTGCTCAAGGCTGTCCATACGGCGACCCATCCGGCGGCGAGGCTCGCACCGTCACCACGGCCGACGGCGGCGGGCCCAGACCCAGAGATGGTCGACCGGATCGGATTGACCTCGCCGGCTCGCCAGTCGTAGTCTTGCGTCATGGACTGGCGTGTACGGATCACTTTCGAGCCGGGCAAGCGCGGCGGGAAGCCCTGCGTCCGAGACCTCCGGATCACGGTCACGGACGTCTTGGAGTACCTCGCGTCGGGAATGAGCGAAGACGAGATCCTCCGGGACTTCCCTGACTTAACGCGCGAGGACATCCGCGCCTGCCTCGCCTTCGCGGCCGATCGGGAACGCAAGTTCGTTTCCGTCCCGCCGGCGTGAGGCTGCTCCTCGACCAGAACCTCTCGCCCCGCCTCCTCACCCTCCTCGCGGACCTCTATCCGGGCTCGACGCATGTCCGCGAGGTTGGCCTGCAGGCTGCCGATGACGACACCGTCTGGCGGTACGCCGCGGAGCGCGGGTTCGCAATAGTTTCGAAGGACGCCGATTTCCACGAGCGGAGCTTTCTGCGGGGGTACCCGCCCAAAGTAATCTGGATTCGACGAGGGAACTGCTCGACGGACGAGGTCACGGCCATTCTCCGTGACCATCACGCCGAGATGCTGGCGTTCGAAGGCGACGAGGAAGGCGCGTTCCTCGCGCTCGGGTAGGGCGCCGACAACCGCGAGGAGCTAATCGGCCGCGGGTTCGGTCGGCGTCATCCTTCCGGTCAGACTCGCGGTGGGCCTTACTATCGGGCGCGCTATTACCATCCCGGCTTGCAACGTTCATTAGCGAAGATCCAATCAGGTTGGCTGGCGGCAATGTGAACATGGTTGGGTGGCGGTGGGTTGCGGCGCGGTCAGGCTCATGCTGGTTTCGTGGATCGCGACAGAGCTCCGTCTGCTTGTCTCGAGTCGATCAGGTGAAGTGGTTGACGTCCCTGGGAACTGTCTGAAGAGGCCGGGCCAGGTGCGTTGCCCCGTATGTTCGAATGGAACTCGATGCGGAGGCGCTCCCTGGCTGCGTTCGTCCTGCTGGTGTGGCTCCCCTATGCGGCGGTGATCGCCTCCCAGGACCGATCCAACATTCCGTCATCTGCCGAAACACTTCCCGGTAGCCGGGCGCCCGAGCATGTCGTCGCCGAGATCCGGCTGGCGCTAGACGCCGCCATCTCACGATTCGCAGCAATGGACGAGGCCGGCGTACTGGCCTACGTCTCGCCGCAATACCGAACCGGAACGCTGACGAAAGCGGGGATTGCCGAGCAGCTGAGGGCCGTCTTCGCGATTCATGACCAGGTGAGAGCGCGCGTGCGCATCGACGACGTGCGCATGGTCGGCGAACTCGCCTGGGTCTATTCGACTGGCGAGGTCACCGGCCGTCTACGCTGGCTCGGCGGATCGGTCCCGGTGCTTTCGTGGCAGCGGGAGCTGGAAGTGGCCCGTCGCGAGAACGGCAGGTGGCGTCTCTACGGCGACCAGCAGTGACGTATTCCGGTTGCATTTTTCTCCCGCAGCGCGCGTCGCGGCCGCATTGAAATGCGGCAGCGCGATCCGCGATGTAACTTGACGATCGCCTCGCGGCCGACGTCTGGCACGCGCGCTGCACCCGCGAAGTGCGGCGCGTCCAGGACGGACACGCCGAAGAGACAGCGATGACGCTGATGCCTCGATCAGGGGCAACGGCGCCATTTTTTGTCTACGAGGTGGTCGGTGCGGGTGACGCGACGGAAGTTTCTCGGGCCCGAGACGCGAAGGTGCGGATCGGCATCATAGCCCTCCCCGATTGCTCGTCGATCGTGATGGCCCACGAGCTCGGGCTCTTCAAGAGGTACGGCATCGAGTCGACGATCTCGAGGAGGCATCGTGGGCTGTCGTACAATCGTGAGAGGTGAACCCCTCCGAGACTCGAAGAATCATGCATTCGCTGCTCGGGCGCGGCGTGACGTCGCAGCAGATCGAGCAGCTCGCCCAGGCCTCGGTCGGTCAGAAGGTGGCGGCTGGGCACGCGCTCATGAACGAGGGCGACCGGCCGAGTGGGCTCGTGTTCCTCCTGCAGGGCGGGGTGGAGATCTTCAAGCACGGCCCCGACGGACAGCGTCAATCGCTGGCGAAGATCGACGCGCCGACCTTGCTGGGCGAGATGAGCCTGATCACCGATCGCCCCACGTCGGCGACGGTCATCGCCCTCACCGAGTGCGAGCTGCAGCTCCTGACCAGGGCGCAGTTTCAGCGACTGATCGCGGCTGACAGCATCGCCGCCTACCAGCTTGTCATGACCATCGCCGGCGTGCTCGCCGAACGACTCGCCAAGCTCGACCGGAAGATCATCGAGCTCACTGGCCACTGGGACCTTTAGGCGCGCGCGGACGCCACCGGCGCGGCCACGACGCCGTCTTTCTCCAGGCGCGCGGCAACTCGAAACAAGCCTTCCTCCCTGAAGGGCGCAGCCACGAGCTGAACGCCGAGCGGTAGCGGGCCCGGGGCGGCGATCGGCGCCGAGAGCGCCGGCAGCCCGATGAAGGACCAGGGCTGCGTGAACACGCCGAGATGCCCTCGCAGCGGTACCTCGACGCCCGCGACCAGCGTCGTCGTCGGCGCCCCGATCGGCGGCGCCGGAAAAGGTGTGGTCGGCGTCAGCACGACGTCCACGTCCCGGAAGATGTCGCGCGCGCGTGCCTGGAACCAGGCGCGGAACCGCTGCGCGTGGAGATAGTGCGACGCCGGAATCAGGGCCCCGGCCCGGAAGCGGTCGCGCGTTCGTGGATCGAAATCGGCGGCGCGACGCTTGAGGTTGTCGAGGTGGGCGTGCGCGCCCTCGCTGGACGTGATCAGCGCCGCCGCGAAGCGGGCGCGATGGGCCTCGGGGAAGGTGACGCGCCGGCTCGCGCCGAGCGCGCGGGCCGCGCGCTCGACCGCCTCGAGCGCGGCGGGCTCGGCGAGCTGCGCGAAATGGTCGCCGGCGATGCCGATCCTGAGACCGGCGATCCCGCCGTCCAGGGTCCCGGCGCACGGCTCGGCCGGACGCTCGGCGCATACGGGATCCGATGGGTCCGGCCCCTGCAGCGCGTCGAACGCGACCGCGAGGTCACGGACTGACCGCGCGAATGGCCCAACGTGATCCAGGCTACCGGCGAACAGCACGACACCGGCGCGTGACACGCGACCGTACGTCGGCTTGAGCCCGAAGACGCCGCACAGCGATGCCGGGACGCGGATCGAGCCATTGGTGTCCGAGCCGAGGCTCAGGGGGACGAGCCCGGCCGCGACCACGGCGGCCGAGCCGCCCGAGGAGCCGCCGGCGATGCGCGTGGGATCGTGCGGGTTGCGTGTCGGCCCGTAGTGCGTGTTCTCGGTCGTGAAGCCGAACGCGTACTCGTCCATGTTGAGGCAGCCGACGAGGACCGCGCCGGCTCGACGGAGCGCCGCGACCGCCGTCGCGTCGCGCGCCGCGGGTGGATTCTCGCGATAGATGCGCGATCCGGCGAGCGTCGTGACTCCCGCGACGTCGAACAGGTTCTTCACGGCGAACGGCACGCCGGCGAGCGGACCCGCCGGGCCCCCGCCGGCGATCACGCGGTCGATCCGCTCGGCGTCGCCGAGCGCGCGATCACCGAGGACCGCGGTGAAGCAGTTGAGCTCGGCGTCGCGCTTGCCGATGCGTTCGAGCGCCGCCGCCACGACCGCGCGGGCCGAGACGCGACGCGTGGCGACGGCGCCGGCGATTTCGAGGGCGGAGGCGTCTTCGTCGAGGACGCTCATCGGCTCACGGCCGGAAGATCGGCGCGGGCTCGGCGTCGGCGGGCAAGGGAAGCTCCGCGAGCAGCCTCGCCGCGGTGAGGAGACCGGTGAAAATCTCGGCCACAACGGCGCGGCTCTCGGGCTCGATCGGGAGTCCGAGCAGGGCCGCCAGCCGCTCGACCTCGGCCTCGCTCACGACCTGCCCCGCGTCGCGACGTAGGCCCGCCACCCGCCGTACCGCGTGATCTCGCGTTGGCCTTCACAGAGCACCGACTCGCCGAGCACGCCGAGCGTCTCCTCGCCGTCGGCCAGAAGGACCTTGCCGACGCAGAGCCCACGAGGCTCCCCTAACAAGATTGCCGCGAGCCCAGCGTCTGGCACGTCCCACACCTCGACGGCGATGGCCGCGCCGCCCTGCGCCACGCGGACCATGGCCGGATGCCGGTCGTCGATCGACCAGAGGCGGTAGCTCCGACCCGTCGTGGTCTCCCGTACGAAGGTCGCGCCGGCGGCGAGCAGATTCCCGTTCAGCGCGAAGCCACGCATCAGCGTGCCGTTGACCGCCAATCGAACGTTCAAGGCGCCTCCCTCGGGCAGGTGTCAAGCCACCTCGTGTGGTCGGCTCCGAGCGACCGTAGCACCAGCATCTCGTGCCGGCAACGGTCGTCGGAGCGCGGCGTACACGTGCCCTGCGCGTAAGCAATCCGCGCCGAGTGCTTATTGGGCGGGCAGCCGGCGCGTCGGCGCCGCGACGTAAGTGGCTGTCGCCGTTGATAGCGCCGAGATAGCGCCGAGCGGCACGCGCCTTGCTCCGGCTGCGAGCGCGCGACAACGTCGTCGCTAGCGGGTAATGGCGCCCGAAGTCGGGCGCCGTTTTTTTTCCGGGGCGACGCGTCAGCGTGGCCCTCAGGAGGGCACGATCGTGAAGGACCTTGGATCCATCGCACGCACGATGCCGTGGAGAATCGCCGTAGCCGTGGTTGTCGCCTGTCTTCTGGCAGTCGGCGGCTGGGTGTTCGCCCAGGACAAGCCTCCGGCTCCAGCCGCACCCGCGGCCCCGGCGGCCGCGCCGGCGCCGCCGCCGTCGAAGCCGGATCCGGCCGGCACGGCGACCGGTGGGATTGCCGACGTCACCGCGAAGACCGCGGGCAAGCCCACGCTCGAAGAGGTCGCCGACTTCGCGGGCCACAACCGCGTGTCGATCAACCTCATGTGGACCTTGCTCACGGGCTTCCTCGTGATGTTCATGCAGGCGGGATTCGCGCTGGTCGAGACGGGCTTCACGCGCGCGAAGAACGTCGCGCACACCATGATGATGAACTTCATGATCTACGCGATCGGGATGACGGGCTACTGGATCATGGGCTTCGCGCTGCACATGGGCGGGCTCGGCGCCATCTCGACGATGGGCGGGACCGGCCTGCTCGACAGCGAGTTCACGATCAGCCTCTTCGGGAAGGACTTCGGCCTGTTCGGCATGAAGGGCTTCTTCCTGGCCGGTTCGACCTACGACGTCGCGGTCTTCGCGCTGTTCCTCTTCCAGATGGTGTTCATGGACACGGCCGCGACGATCCCGACGGGCGCGATGGCCGAGCGCTGGAAGTTCTCGTCGTTCGTCGTCTTCGGGTTCTTCCTCTCGATGTTCAGCTATCCGATCTTCGCCAACTGGGTGTGGGGCGGCGGGTGGCTCTCGCAGCTCGGCAAGAACTTCGGGCTCGGTCACGGCCACGTCGACTTCGCCGGCTCGTCGGTCGTCCACATGGTCGGCGGCGTCACCGCGCTGGCCGGCGCGATGGTGCTGGGGCCGCGCATCGGAAAGTACAACAAGGACGGCTCTGCGAACCCGATTCCCGGTCACAACATTCCGATGGGCGTGCTCGGCTGCTTCATCTTGGCCTTCGGATGGTTCGGCTTCAATCCGGGGAGCACGCTGGCCGGCAGCGACCTGCGCATCTCGGTCATCGCCGTGAACACGATGCTGGCGTCGGCGTCGGGCGCGATCTTCGCGATGTTCTACATGTGGTTCAAGTACGGCAAGCCAGATCCGAGCATGATGGTCAACGGCATGCTCGCGGGCCTCGTCGCGATCACGGCGCCCTGCGGCTTCGTGTCGAGCTTCTGGGCCTTCTTCATCGGCGCCGTGTCCGGCGTGCTCGTCTGCTGGGCGGCCGTCTTCATCGAGACGGTGATGCGGGTCGACGATCCGGTCGGTGCGATCGCCGTCCACGGCGTCAACGGCGCCTGGGGCGTGCTGAGCCTCGGCCTCTTCTCCGACGGTAGCTACGGCGACGGCTTCAACGGCGTCGAGGGCACGGTGCGAGGCCTCTTCTACGGCGGCGCCAGCCAGTTCGTGGCGCAGATCATCGGCACCGTCACGTGCTTCGTGTTCATCTTCGGCGCCTCGTGGGCCTTCTTCAAGGTGTACGACGTCGTGTTCGGGATGCGGGTCAGCCCCGAGGTCGAGATGGAAGGCCTCGACGTGCCGGAGATGGGCGTCCACGGCTATCCGGAGATCCAGGGGCCGGCGACGCTGGTCCACGCGATGGGCGCCTCGATGCCGAAGACGCCGTCGATGGCGATGGCGCCCGAACGCTCGCGGTGAGTGGGGCGATGAAGAAGATCGAAGCGATCATCAAGCCGTTCAAGCTCGACGACGTGAAAGCCGCGCTCACGGGCGCCGGGATCGTTGGCATGACCGTGACCGAGGTCCGCGGCTTCGGCCGCCAGAAGGGTCACACCGAGATGTACCGCGGCGGTGAGTACACGGTAGATTTCCTGCCGAAGATGAAGATCGAGATCGTCGTCCCCGACAGTCTCGCGGACAAGGTGGTCTCGCTCGTCGTCGGGGCCGCCCGGACCGGTAGCATCGGCGATGGGAAAGTCTTCGTCGAGCCGCTCGAGGAAGCGCTCCGGATCAGAACCGGCGAGCGGGGAGACAACGCAGTCTGATATCCACCAGTCTGAATTCCAGCAGTCTGAGATCCAGGAGGATCGGATGACGCGAAAGCTCGGAGTGATGGGGATCGTGGCGCTGTTCACGGCGGCCTGCGTCGCCGCCGCCGGCGCTCCAGCGTACGGGCAGGCCACCCCGACCCCACCGGCGGAGACGAAGCCCGCCGAGGCCAAGCCCGAGGAGAAGAAGGAGGAAAAGCCGAAGACATTGTGGGAAGAGAACACGCTGTTCGCCTACATCGAGAACAGCGTCGTGTGGAACACGGGGCGGGCGAGCCGCGGCAACCACAACGAGCTGCGCTTCTACGACTTCGAGGGCGGCTACACGTTCAACATGGCCGAGTTCAGCATCAAGAAGGACCCGTCGGAAAAGTACCCGTTCGGCTACGGCCTCGTCCTCACGGCGGGCATCCCGGGGACCTCGAACGACTCACAGAAGAACCACGCGCTGGGAATTTTCCGCGGCGACGACGACCAGTTCGCGTTCCGGAACACGCCGAACTTCGACCTGCAGGAGGCGTACGGATCGTATCAGATCCCGCTCGGCAGTGGTCTCACCTTGAAGGCGGGTAAGTTCGTCACCTTGCTCGGCTACGAGGTGATCGAGTCGCCGAACAACCTGAACTTTTCGCGCTCGTACCTGTTCGCCTTCTCGATTCCACTGACGCACGTCGGCGCCTTGCTGACCTACCAACCGCTGTCGTGGCTCTCGATCACCGCGGGCACGGTCGTCGGCTGGGACGTCGCGCGAGACAACAACAGCACGATGTCGTACACCGGGCAGTTCGGCTTCACGCCGCTCAAGGATTTCACGCTGAACTTCAACTGGATCACCGGCGCCGAGCAGGCCCACACGAACAGCCATCCGAGAACGGTGCTCGACTACGTGATCACCTACACGGGCATCAAGAACCTCACGCTCGGGCTGAACGTGGACTACGGCTGGGAGAGTGATGAAGCCTTTCTGAGGAGCACGGGCACGCGCCGGGACAACGACGCCTCCTGGTGGGGGTGGGCGGCGTACGTCGCGTACGACTGGACGGAGGCGCTGCGCACCGCGCTGCGGCTGGAGTATATGAAGGACGCCGAGGGCGTTCGCACGCAGCTGAGCCCTCCGGGTACGAAGCTCGATCTGTGGGAAGTGACGGTGACCGCCCAGTACAAGATCTGGAAGGGTCTGGTCGGGCGCGTCGAGTACCGGCATGACAGCGCCAACCAGAAGGTCTTCGCGATCCGCGCGCCGGGCTACGTGCCGACCGGGAAGAGTCAAGACACGATCAGTTTCGATCTCTACTACTTGTTCTTTTGATTTGAGAGTGGCTGAACATGGCTGACAGTGCGGACGGTCGCGGCGACGGGACTTCTGAGCTTCAGACTGTGGCGCGCGCGCTCTCCGACACGGTGCCGCTGCTCGTGGAGCGGTTGTCGAAGGCGCGGCCCGGCCATATCTACCGGCAGGCGCTCGAGCTGCTGGAGCGGCCCCTGCTGGGGCACGTGCTCGCGATGACTGGAGGCAATCAGCTTCGCGCGGCGCGGCTGCTCGGACTCAATCGCAACACGCTTCGCAAGCGGTGCCGGGAGCTGCATATTGCGCTCCCCCGTGAGCCCCGGCGGGCCGCTGAAAAAGGCCCATCTGCTTCGTTGGCGCCCTCGGCGGCGCGCTCACCGTACTAGAAGTACGGCTTGCGTGCGGCTGTCGGGCCCCGCTTGAGCCGGCGGCCCGAAGTGCGTGCTCGGTGCGTGGCCGGTGCCGTAATATGGCACTTGAGCATGTCGCCCGAGCGTATCTCGTGTCCCGAGCCGATGCGCACCTCAGCGGGGCGCGCATCTCCTTGCGCGCCGACACCATGATCGCGGACGTCGAATCCCTGGCGAGCCAGATCGTGGAGGGCTCGACGCGCGCGCTCGCGCGGGGGCTCACGTGGGTCGAGTCCGGCGGGGCCCGCGCTGAAGCCCTGTGCGCCAGGCTCTATCCGAGCACCGGGCGGGCTCAAGTCGTCGGGCTCACGGGGGCGCCGGGCAGCGGCAAGAGCACCCTTGCGCGGGCGCTCGCGCTGGTCGCGAGGGCCCGCGGCCGCACCATGGGAATTCTCGCGGTCGATCCGTCCTCGCCGTTCACGGGCGGCGCGATTCTGGGCGACCGGATCCGCATGAACGATCTCGCGCTGGATCCCGGCGTCTTCATCCGCTCGATGGCGACGCGCGGCGCTCTGGGCGGCCTCTCGCGCGCCGCCGCCGACGCCGTCGATCTGATGGACGCGGCGGGCCTCGGTCTCGTGCTCGTCGAAACCGTCGGCGTCGGACAGGACGAGGTGGACGTGATGCGCCTGGCTCACACGATCATCGTCGTCTCGGCCCCGGGCCTCGGCGACGACGTCCAGGCGCTCAAGGCCGGCGTCCTGGAGATCGCGGACGTGCACGTCGTCAACAAGGCCGACCGCGAGGGCGCCGACCGGACGGTGGCGGAGCTGCGGGCGATGCTCACGCTCCTGCCGTCCGCGGAGGGCGCGTGGATTCCGCCGGTGCTGCCGGCTTCGGCGGCGCGCGACGAGGGGATCGAGGCGATCGCCGACGCGCTGGACAGCCACATGGCCTATCAGAAGACGAGCGGCGAGCTCGAGCGCCGTCGCCAGAAGATCGTCACCGCGCGCGTCCTCCGGATCGCTCAGGATCTGGTCGCCGAAGCGGTGCTCGCTGGAGCCCTCGGCCCGGAGGGGGCGGCGCGCGCGAGCCTGCTGGAGCGCGTGGTGCGGCGCGAGATGGCCCCGCACGCCTGCGCGCGGGCGCTTCTGGCCCAGGCAGCGAGTCGCGCGTCGACTGGTTCATAGGCGTGGTTCGGGAAGGGGACGTCGTCGCGTGAGCGGCGTACTATAGCGGGACCCTGCTCGACAGAAGGAGACGGCGCATGAACATCGCGAACATCCTCGCTCGGAAAGGCTCGATGGCCGTGACGGTGCGTCCCGAGCAATCGATCCGGGACGCGCTCGCGCTGCTGGATCGCCACAACATCGGCGCGCTGGTCGCCGTCGAGGGCGACCGCCCGGTCGGCATCCTGTCGGAGCGCGACATCGTGCGCGAGGCCGCCCACAACGAAAAATTCTTCGCGCGCGTGGTCGCCGACCTCATGACGCGCGACGTCATCACCGGCCAGCCCCACGACGACCTGCTCTCGGTCGCCCACACGATGACCGAGCGCCGGATCCGCCATCTGCCGGTCGTCGACCAGGGCCGGCTGATCGGAATGGTCTCGATCGGCGACGTCGTGAAGGCCCAGCGCGATCACTATCAGGGCGAGGTCGACACGCTGCAGACGCAGCTCCTCGCAGACGAGGGCGGGCCCGCGCGTTGACCCCCCTGATCGGGACGCCTGAACGGCCGTTGCGCGCCGCGATCATCGGCGCCGGGCCCACCGGCTTCTACACCGCCGATCATCTGCTCCGCAACGCGCGCGTCGTCGAGGTCGACCTGTTCGACCGGTTGCCGACGCCGTACGGGTTGGTGCGTCTGGGCGTCGCTCCCGACCACCAGAAGATCAAGTTCGTGACCAACGTCTTCGACAAGGTTGCGGCGACTCCCCGCTTTCGCTTCTACGGTGGCGTCGAGTTCGGCAAGGACATCACGCTCGCCGACCTCAAGGCTCACTATCACCAGATCGTGTACTGCACCGGCGCCCAGACCGATCGCCGCATGGGGATTCCGGGCGAGGATCTGAGCGGCAGCCACCCGGCGACTGAGTTCGTGGCCTGGTACAACGGCCACCCCGACTATCGGGATTGCACGTTCGATCTCACGCAAGAGCGGGTGGCCGTCATCGGTGTCGGCAACGTCGCGGTCGACGTCGTCCGGATCCTCTGCCGGACAGCCGAGGAGCTGGCCACCACCGATATCACCGACTATGCGCTCGAGGCGCTCCGCAAGAGTCGCGTGAAGGAAGTCTACTTGCTCGGCCGGCGCGGGCCCGCGCAGGCGGCGTTCACGAATCCCGAAGTGAAGGAGCTCGGCGAGCTGGCCGACGCCGACGTCACCGCGCGTCCAGAAGAAGTCGAGCTGGACCCGCTGAGTCGCGCGGCGGTCGAGCGCAGCCAGGATCGGGCCACTCAGAAGAAGGTGGAGATCCTCAAGGCGTACGCACGCCGCCAGCCCACGGGCAAATCCCGCCGGCTCACCTTGCGATTCCTGGTCTCGCCGGTCGAGCTGATCGCGGACGGGGCCGGAGGCGTCGCGGCGCTCCGGCTCGTGCGCAACGAGCTCTACGCCACCTCCACCGGTGCGCTCCAGCCGCGCGCCACCGGCCACTTCGAGAATCTGCCGGTCGGCCTCGTGTTCCGTTCGGTGGGCTACCGCGGCGTCCCGCTACCGGGCGTGCCGTTCAACGAGAGCTGGGGCGTCATCCTGAATGACAAGGGGCGCGTGCTCGATTCCGACACCAAGCAGCCGATCGTGGGCGAGTACGCGGCGGGCTGGATCAAACGCGGCCCCACCGGCGTGATCGGAACCAACAAGCCCGACGCCGCGGAGACCGTGGAGTGCATGTTCGAGGATCTCGCCAGTGGCGCGGTGCTCGAGCCCGCCCATCCTGAAGCTGCCGCCGCCGAAGCGCTCGTCCGCCAGCGCCAGCCGAACTATTTCTCCTACGCCGACTGGCTCAAGCTCGACGCGATCGAGACCGAGCGCGGGCGCGCCCAGGGCCGGCCGCGACTCAAGTTCACCAGCATCGACGAAATGCTCGCCGCCCTCGGCCGCTGAATTTTCTAGGCCCGTCCTCTCGGCCGCTGGGCTGACGACAGGTCGTTCGCGGCCGGGCATTTTGACGAGTGAAGGCGGCCGCCTCCGAGCGCCGAGTGCCACGAAGCTAGCGGGAGATCGTCAGGCTCTGACCGCCGTAGTTGTCGTCGTCGTGCCAGGGCTGGTTCTCGGCGAAGCGCGTCGACCGGAACGGGGAGAGGTCGGCGGTGCGCGGCTTGCCGTCGACGATCCATTCCGCGAGACACCTGCCAATCGCCGGTGACGTCTTGAAGGAGGTGCCCGAGTCGCCGAGCATGCAGTAGAGGCCGGCGACCGATGGGATCTGATCGATGATGGGCCGGCCGTCGGCGCTCATCATGATCATGCCCGCCCAGCCGCCGCGCATCGTCGCCTCGGCCATGACCGGCAGGCGTCCCGCCAGTGCCTTGCGGCACGTTGCCACGAACTCGGGATCGACACCCTCGTCGAACGCGTTCGGGTCCGCGTGCCCGGTGCCGAGCTCGACGCCGATCAACGTCGTGTTTGTGCCCTCGGGGCGGAGCCAGGATTGGTGAATCGCGTCGATGACCACACAGTGGCGGCTCTTGAATCCCGCGGGCCAGCGGAAGATCGTGATCTGAATCCGGTGGGCTGCGAGCCCGAAATCGAGCCCGAGCGGAGTCAGAAGGGGCGCGGCCCACGCCCCGGGTACGAGCACCACCACGGGCGCGTCCACCCGGCCCTTCGCGGTCTCGACACCGACGACCCGTCCCCGCTCCGTCAGGACCCGCGTGACCTCGCAGCCCGTCTCGATGGTCGCGCCGAGTCGCCGCGCGGCCTCGGCGAAGGCGAACGTCGTCGCGTTCGGATCGGCAAACCCCGACTCTGGTTCCCAGGCGGCGGCTCCGACGTCGTCGATCCGGCACCCGGGTAGCAGGTCGGTCAGCCGGCCCGGGGTGATCACCTCGGTCTTGATGCCGAGACCTCGCTGGCGGGCCACGTTTCGGGTGAGCGCCGCCTCGTAGCCCTTCGGGACGATCTGGAGGAAGCCGATCGGCTCGAAGCCGCAATCGCCCCCGACGACGTTCCGGAAATCGCGGAAGATCTTGAGGCTTTCGAAGGCCAGCTTCGACTCGGGCTCGTTGGTGTAGTGCATGCGCACGAGCGAGCCCGACTTTCCGGTGGCGCCGGCGCCGAGGTGTCGGCGCTCGAGCAGGAGGACGTTCTTAACTCCCCGGGATGCAAGGTGAAAAGCGGTGCTGGCTCCGTTGACGCCACCGCCGACGACGATTACGTCTGCCCGCGTCATGAGGCGCCCGTCCTTCTGCCCCCGGTGGGGGGTCTGCTAGACTAACATGGTTAGCCAAATCGGAGGACACGTGGCCCAGCAACAGTCCGTCCAGATCCTACAAGAACGGCTCGCCTACGAGCAGAAGCTCGTCCAGCTCGTCGACCGCATCCACTCGGCCAAGAGCATCGATAGCATCTTCATCGAGCTCCAGGGGGACATCCTCGAGCTTCTCGACGCCGACCGGATGACGATCTATGCGGTCGACACGGCCAGGAAAGAGCTCTTCTCGAAGTTTCTGGCGCTCGATACCGTCAAGGAAATCAGGCTCCCGATCAGCGAGAAGAGTATCGCCGGCTACGTGGCGGCCTCGGCCCGGATTGTCAACATTGCCGACGCGTACGACAAAGCCGAGCTGGCTCGGATCTCGCCCACCCTGAGCTTCGACGGATCCTGGGACAAGAAGACGGGCTTCCGCACCCAGCAGATCCTGGGCATGCCGATCCTGCACGACGGCAAGCCGATCGGGGTCATCCAGCTCCTGAACAAGAAGCGCGGCGCCCGGTTCACCAAGGAAGACGAGACCGGCGCCTCCCGCATCGCCAAGACGCTCGGCATCGCGTTCAACAACCAGGCCCAGCTGATCCAGAGCCAGGAGCTGGCCCAGGCTCAGGCCAGGCCCAAGACCAAGTTCGACTACCTGTTGGCCCAGCATCGGATCACGCAGGAGGAACTCGCCTCGGCCGTCGCGGAGGCGCGCCGTCGCCAGAGCGACGTCGAGTCCATCCTGATCGAGCAGTACAAGGTGCCGAGGATCGATCTCGGGACGTCGCTGAGCCAGTTCTACGAGTGCCCGTTCGTCGAATACGACGACAAGATCATCCCGCCGCCGGATCTCATGAAGGGGCTCCGGATCGAGTACCTTCGCCGTAACTTCTGGCTGCCGCTCCGCCGCGAGGACCACAGTATCGTCGTCCTCATCGACAACCCTCAGGACCTGCAACGCGTCGACAGCGTCGCCCAGGCCCTGAAGAACCGGAGGATCAAGTGGGCGGTCGGGCTGCGGAAGGACATCCTGTCGTTCCTCGGCCAGGTGGGCGGCGACCTCTCGGGTAAGGACTCGATCGGCACCATCATCGGCGATCTGAGAGCCGAGGACGTCGGCGACACGCTCGACATGAGCGGGGGCGAGCTCGACGAGAACGACAGCGCCGTCATCCGCCTGGCGAACCAGATCATCGTCGACGCGTACAAGTCGCGCGCGTCCGACATCCACATCGAGCCGTACGGCGCCCAGCGGGACACCGTCATCCGCTACCGGATCGACGGCGGCTGCGCCGAGTATCAGAAGATCCCGGGCGCCTACCGTCGGGCGATCGTGGCGCGCATCAAGATCATGGCCCAGCTGGACATCGCGGAGCGGCGCAAGCCGCAGGACGGCAAGATCAAGTTCAAGGTGGCCGACCGCGAGATCGAGCTGCGCGTGGCCACGATCCCGACCGCCAACCAGAACGAGGACGTGGTCATGCGCGTCCTGTCCTCGAGCGAGCTGATCCCCCTCGACAAGCTCGACATGACGCCGCGCAACGTGCGCGAGCTCAAGAAGGTCGCCGAGAAGCCCTACGGGCTCATCCTCTGCGTCGGGCCGACCGGCTCGGGCAAGACGACCACGCTGCACTCGCTCCTCGGTCACATCAACAAGCCCGACCGGAAGATCTGGACCGCCGAAGACCCGGTCGAGATCACGCAGTACGGCCTGCGCCAGGTGCAGGTCATGCCCAAGATCGGCTTCGACTTCTCCGCCGCGATGCGCGCGTTCCTGCGCGCCGATCCCGACGTGATCATGGTCGGTGAGATGCGCGACGAGGAGACGGCGTCGACCGGCATCGAGGCGTCGCTGACCGGCCATCTCGTGTTGAGCACGCTGCACACGAACAGCGCGATCGAGACCATCGTGCGCCTGCTCGACATGGGACTCGATCCGTTCAACTTCGCCGACGCGCTGCTCGGCATCCTCGGCCAGCGGCTCGTCAAGCGCGTCTGCAAGGACTGCCGCCAGGAGTACCATCCCGAGCGCTCGGAATACGACGAGCTCGCGCAGGCGTTCGGTGAAGAGGCCTTCGCGACCCTCAACCAGAAATACGACGGATCGTTCGTGCTCTATCGCGGCAAGGGATGCGCGTCCTGCAACAAGACCGGCTATCGCGGCCGCCTGGGCATCCACGAGCTCTTCCTCGCGACCGACGAGATGAAGCGGCTCATCCAGACGAAGGCGCGTGTGGCCGAGATGCTCGAGCGAGCCAGGGCCGAGGGGATGACCACGCTCGTGCAGGATGGTGTCCTCAAGACGCTCGGCGGGCTCACCGACTTCCGTCAGGTCAAGGCCGTCGCGATCAAGTAGCCCCGCCCAACCCCGCCCGCGCGGCGGCCCGGTCGGCCTCGACTCGCCAACGCTCACTCCATCGTCGTAGACCTCCGCCCGGTCGTTTGTCGAGCGCAGGCCGCGAAGAAGCCGTATCATGTGCGCCGTCCCGTGTCGGTATGACGAAGCGTGGAGAGTTCATACCTCGGACGCGCCGCTGGCCCCCATGACGCCGGCGATGAACGGCGCGCGAGCGTCGCGACTGGCGGAGATGAGTAGACTGTACGGTATGTCGTCGCTGTCATTCAGGGTTGCCGCGCCGACGAGCGTGCTGATGCGGGCCGTGCGACCGCTGGCGTGTTCGATCGCGATCCATCTCGGGTTGGGAATGATTGTCGTCGCCGCGGGCTCCGCCGGGCTGGCGGCGCCGCCGTCGGCCCGCGTCGTGTGGCTCGATCTCGAGCCGGCAGACATTCTGCCGCCTGCCATTCCCGCTCCGCCGGCCGTCGTCTCGCGGCAGCGCCCTCTTCCGGCGCCGGCGGTTGCGGCGCGAAAGCCGGTACCCGTCCCCGTGCTCGACGAGCCCGTGGTTCCCCCGACGCCACCGGCGGCGCCGGCCCGCGAGGTGACGACGTCGGAGCCGCCACCCACTCCGAGCCTGACGAGCCCGCCGGCGCCGAGCGTCACAGCGTCGTCGAGCATCCCTGAGCCCGACCGGAGCGCCGCGTCGTCGGGTGCGGCCGCGCCGGACCCCCGCGCGCCGATCGACGCCAGGGCCTCGCGCGAGCCGCAGGAGCGCGGCACGGAGGGCCCGGGAAAATCGGCCGTCGCGTCACGCACTCCGGATGCGGCTCCGGGCGGTCCGATCGTCCGGGCGGCTCGGCCGCGCGGAGGCTATCAGGTGCGTCCCGTTTACCCGGAGTCGGCGCGGCGCGCCGGCATCCAGGGCACGACCCTGCTGCGCATCCACATCGAGACGGACGGACGCGTCAGCGACGTCAACGTCGAGCGATCCGCCGGACATCAATCCCTCGATCAGGCTGCCGCCGACGCCGTGCGCCGCTGGCGCTTCGAGCCGGCGCTGAGCTCCGCGGGGCCGGTGTCGATGTGGGCGCTGGTTCCGGTCGAGTTTCGAATCGGCGACCGGGACTGATCGCTAGAACCGGACCGCGAGACCGCCCATCACCGTTCGCGGATTCCCCGGCGTGTAGTGGATGTCCGGCACGCCCGTCGTGGGCTCGCCGGCCAGGC
The DNA here is from genome assembly GCA_003220495.1 of Candidatus Rokuibacteriota bacterium. Taxonomy (GTDB): domain Bacteria; phylum Methylomirabilota; class Methylomirabilia; order Rokubacteriales; family CSP1-6; genus AR31. Next base: position 19,640 of record QHSP01000114.1, read on the forward strand.
GTGAGTTGAAGAAGAATTGCGCTTCGCGGTATTCCGTGTTCGTGAGGTTCTCGATGCTGACGAACGCCTCGAGCCACTTGTAGCGATAGCGCGCCGTGAAATCGAAGAGCAGGTAGCCCCGCGCGGTCTGGTGCCGATCCTCGTCGGCGTACCGGTCGCCGAGGTAGCGCATTGCGAAGCTCGACGAGAGCCCCCACGGCAGGCGGGCCGTCAGGTCGGCGCGCGACGTCAGGCGCGGCGCCAGCGCCACCGCGGCGCCGGTGTCGAATTCGGCCCGGCTCGCCGTCACGTCGCCCGCGAACGTCAGCCACTCCAGGATCTTGACCCGCATCGCGAACTCGATGCCCTCGCGATGGCTCGGCCCGCGGGCTTCGGTGGTGCCTGCGTCGCCGGCGAAGACGAGCTCGCTGGCGAGGTCGAGCACCCAGTAGGTCAGCGAGAGATCGGTCCGCGGAATGAGCTTGCTCCGGAGGCCGAACTCGTAGCCCTGCGCCGTCGGCAGTGCCGTCACGGTGCGATTGGCCACCACCGCGCGGGCGTCGTTGCTGTGGTAGCCGGTCCCGAAGTTCGCGAAGAGCTCCGTCTGGTACCAGGGGCCGAGCACGAGGTTGGCCTTCACGTTGGGTCGGGCCTGGGTGACGCTGCCGTTCAGATCGTCTGTGGTCGTGTTCACCCGCGAGTGCACGTGGTAGCTGACGATGTCGCCCCGCGCGCCGGTGACGAAGCGCAGCCAGGAGAGCGGCACGATGTCGAACTTCACGAACGGCGAGTACGACTGCTCGACGATCGAGACGTCCTCGGTCCGGGCGAGCTGGTGGCGCTGGACGGAGGTCGCGAGGACGACGCGCGGTGTGTCGATGCGGTACTGGAAGCCGGCTGAGCTGGTGAGGCTGATGTCGAACGGCTTGCTCTGATGCTGGTAGAGCGCGTCGAAGCCGGCCATGTACCGGCGGTCGCGCTGGTTGATCTCGTCGCCGTTCTGCGGATCGTTCAGGAAGAACGTGAAGTCGTTGAAGAGATCGAGCACGTAGTACGTCCCGTAGGCGTGCACGGCGACGAGCTGGTTGTCGTCGGGCCGCCAGCGCCAATCGAGATTCACGTTGGTGCGCTGCGTGCTGCCACCTTCGTTTGCATCGATCGCGTCGAAGCGTCCGATGAATCCCGACCGCACCGCGCGAGCTGGGATCTCGCCTGAGCCGTGCCAGTCGGCCTGGTAGTGGGAGGCCCACACGGAGAAATCCATACCTTCGCTCAACGTCGCCTTGGCTTTGGCGAAGAGGTTGAAGCGCTCGTAGCCGTTGGGATGCGTAAACGGACCGTCGCTCCGGTAGTACTCGATCGCGACGAGCGTCTTCAGGGCGTCGCGCGTCGGGGAGAAGAGCGTCAGATAGCGCTGGGTGGCCCACGAGCCGCCGGCGGCTTCGGCGTAGTTCTCGTCGACGGTGTCGCGCATGACGAAGTTGAAGGCGCCGGCGGTCGCGAAATCGCCGAACTCGACGAAGTACGGCCCCTTGAAGCCGTCGAGACGCTGGACGAGCTCGGGAATCAAGAAGTGAAGATCGGCGTAACCCTGGCCGTGGGCGTGGCTGCGGAGGTTGACCGGAAGGCCGTCGATGAAGAGGGCCACGTCGGTCCCGTGGTCGGCGTCGAACCCGCGCAGGAAGTACTGCTCCGCCTTGCCGCCGCCTTGATGCTGGCTGATCACGAGTCCGGGCACGAGACGCAGAACGTCGGCCGGCCGGCCCTGGGGACGAAGCTCGAAGTCGCGCCCGGGAATGAAGACCTCCGAGGAGGCAGAGACGGGCGGCGGTGCCGTCACGACGACCGGGGGCAACGTCGCTTCCTCCGGACGCGGCGGCGCGTCCTGGGTCTTGGGAGGAGGCTCCTGGGCCGATACCGCCTGCGTCATCGATCCGCCGACCAGCACGACGAGGACGGCCAGGCAGCGAGGACGAAACGCCGGTCGAGGGCGTATGAACATTTGTGCGAAGGTAATACCACACGATCACGGGCTCTTCCAGTACATTTCCCGGCCATGGGCGAAGAACGGGCGGTCCGTTTCACCGTCTCACTGCCGGCACGGCTGATGCGGACGCTGGACCGCTTGCGCGCCGGGCGTCGCTACGGCAACCGCAGCGAGTTCGTGCGCGACCTGCTCCGGGGCGAGCTCGTCAAGGAGGAGTGGGCGGCGCTCCCGGGCGAGACGGTCGGCGTGCTGACCCTCGTCTACGACCACGAGACTCACGCGCTTGCCGACAAGCTCGCGGACATCCAGCATCACGGCTTTCGCTCGATCACCGCGAGCCTGCACGTCCATCTCGACGAGCACTCCTGTCTCGAGGTCATCGCGCTGCGGGGCTCGGCGCGGCGCATTCGGGCGATCGCCAATCAGCTGCTGTCGGTCAAAGGGGTTCACTACGGGCAGCTCGTCCCTGCGACCCGCGGCAAGCGCCTCACCTAGGTTTCGCATGGAGGCGGCCGGGCGGGGGCCGTGGGCGGGGTGGAGCTTGCCGCGACCTGCGTGCTTCGTGCGCTCGAGGTACTGCTGATGGGTTGGTTGTTCCTGGCGACCGTGCCTACACAGGTCGCGGCAAGCTCCACCCCGCCCACGGCCCCCACTCGGCCGGCTGCGCGTGAGGTTGACGCGGCTTGACCGTGCGTGGGGGCAGGACGCGCAGCAATCTGAGCGACATGGAGCGAGGCAGGACCGATGCGGTGATCGGGCATCTCCTGGTTCGCCTGGCGGGGAGAGGTGTGTGGACTGGAAGGTGAGGGTGTGCGCGTCGGTGGAGGAGATGCGGGCGGCGGTGAGCCCGATCTGGCACTATTTCGGGCGTTCGGGGCCGACCGAGGAGCAGATCGCGTCTCTCGCGCGCGTCCTCCCTGCCGAACGCATGCATGCCGCCTGGGACGGCAACCGCGTCGTAGGCGGGGCGGGCGCGTTTCCGTTCGAGCTCACGGTTCCCGGCGGACGCGTCCGTGCGGCGGGCGTGACCGTCGTCGGCGTTCTGCCGAGCCATCGGCGCCGCGGTGTGCTGCGAGCGATGATGCGCGCACAGCTCGACGCCTGCCGCCAGAACGGCGAGCCCGTCGCGTATCTATGGGCCACCGAGGAAACCATCTACGGGCGCTTCGGGTATGGTCTCGCGTCGCTCGCGACGGAGATCGACTTCGCGCGCGAGCGGTCGGCCTACTACGCTCGCGCCGAGCCCTTCGGGGAGACGCGACTCGTCTCGCTCGGCGAAGCCGAGCCCCTCGTGGCGCCGGTATGGGAGCGCGTGGCGGCCGTCACGCCCGGTATGTTCGCGCGGACCTCCGCGTGGTGGCAGGCGCGTGCGCTGGCCGATCCCGACTGGCGCCGGCGCGGTGGCGGTGATCTTCGGTGCGCGGTCGTCGAGGCCCGGGGCCGCTCGACCGCGTACGCGCTCTACCGGGTCAACCTGGCGATCGACCGTGGCGTCCAGATCGGCTCGCTCGATGTCATCGAGGCCATGGGCGACTCGCCGGAGGCGACGCGTGCGATCTGGCGGTTCCTGCTCGACGTCGACTGGACCGCACGAGTGAAGTCGTGGTTGTTGCCGGTCGACCATCCGCTGGTTCTTCTCGTCGCCGAACCGCGCCGTCTTCGGTTGAGCGTACGAGATGCGCTCTGGGTTCGGCTCGTCGACGTCGGCGCTGCGCTGGCGGCCCGCGCGTACGCAGCGCCGGCCTCGGTCGTGATCGAGATCGGCGACGCGTTCTGTCCCTGGAACCAGGGCCGTTGGCGAGTGAGCGCCGGCGGCGTCGAGCGGACGAACGATCCGGCCGACCTCGCCGGCGACGTCACGGCTCTCGCCGCGGTGTACCTCGGCGGCTTCACCTGGACGCAGCTCGCACGCGCCCTGCGAGTCACGGAGCTGCGCCCCGAGGGGCTCGCGCGCGCCGACGCGCTCTTCACGCGGCACGATCCCGCGCCCTGGTGCCCGGAAATCTTCTGAGCCACCGGCCGGTCCGAGCCCGGCGGCGACGGCTCACTTCATCGTGGCGGGAAGCTTGTCCTGCGCGGCGGCCGGCATGAACGACAGGCAGGTGCGCGCCAGCGTCGAGACGAGAGCCAACGATCGATGTCTCATCTGGGTCTCCTCGGCGGTGTGAGCTCGGCTGAGATTACCAGAACTCCGCGCGGTCGGCGGGCAACTTCCGGCGCGGTGAACGGGCTCAGTGTCGATCGGGCGTTGGCCGGCTATCGCGATCGAGGAAGTAGTTGATCCACGAGCTCGTGCCGCTGAGCTGGCGGTCGGGCGCCGGGACGTAGGTCTTCAGCGCCTCGAGGTCGCCCGATGCCCTGGCGCGCTCATAGACGGCGACCCAGATGCACGGCTTGTCGGGAACGACCTCGCAACGGCCCTGGTCCGTTCCGCCGCAAGGCCCGTTGCGCAGCTGCTTGGGGCACGTCTGCGGACACACGTACTCGAGGTGCCCCAACACGCAGTTGCCACACGCCTGACATCCGAAGAGCGGCTTCTTGATCGCGAGCTCGACCCGCTCGAGGAGCGCGGCGGCGGGCTTCCTGCGATCGATCCACTCGACGACACGCGTGAGCGCACGACGGAGCCAGGTGTCGCGACTGACCGGGAACGCGTGACCGAGCCAGTCGAGGAGGCGCGGCACGCGATCGGCGCGAGACCGCGCGTTCGCCTCGTCCGCCGCGCCCTTCGAGAGCGTGCGCGCGGGGAGATAGAAGCCGCCGTCCGCGCCGTAGCCAAGCGCCGGGACCAGTGCTTCCCACTGGGGCGCAAGCTCGTCGGCCCGCCGGATGATCCACGCGATGTTCGCGGCGTCGTGGGTGCCGCCGACGTAAGCTCCGGCGTAGCCGAGACCGCGAAGTATCGCCACGGTCCGGGCTGCGCGCTCGAGCCGAGCCTGCCGGCCGCCGTCACTCGCGTGGCTCTCCGCCTGCACCGCGGCCAGAAGCTCGGGCGAGACCCAGCAACCCGGCGGCCGGCCCGTCGCCATCCGCTCCGCCGTCTTGGGCCCAAGGACGTAGACGTTGCCGAGAAGGGGCGTGCGGAGTCCGCGCTCGTCGAGATAGCGCTTGAGCTCGGCGAACTTCGGAGCGTCCCAGCCGACCTGGGTGACGGCGACATCGGCTCCAGCCGCGATCTTCTTCTCGAGCTTGACGTACTGATAGACGCAGTCCGCCTCGGTGTACTTGAAGGGCGAGACCGCCACGGCGACGTGAAAGGGCATGCCTCCGCGGCGCCGCTCGTCGATGAGGCGGACGAGCTGGACGGAATCGAGGTCGAAGACCGGCGGCTGATCGCGGGCGCCCGGATAGTCGCCGGTCAGCGCGAAGACGTTCTCGAGCGCCAGCGCGTGCATGTCGTCCAGGCTCTTGGCGAGCCCGCGGCGGTCCTGGCTCACGCACGTCAGGTGGATGTTGGGCGTCAGCCCCCGCGCGCGCGCCGCGGCGGCGACCCGCAACGGATCGTGGCCCATCGCGCCGCCGGCGTAGCTCGTGACGCTGCCGGCCACGACCGCCGGGATGCGCGCCAGTCCCGAAGCCGCTTCGAGCAGCCGCGCCTCCCGTGTCAGTGCCGAGGCGACGAGCTCGACGACGTAGCAAAAGCGCCCCGCCGCCAGCGCGTCGCGCAGCGGATTGGTCATCCCTGGAGCTCGCGCCGGACGAGCTGCGCTCCTTCCGCCATGGCGCCGAGCTTGGCAAAGGCGACCTCGCGGGGCAGATGGAGGAGACCGCAATCCGGATTGACGGACAGCCGATCGGCCGGAAGGATCGCGAGGGCTTCGCGAATCCGCTCGGCCACGACCGCGGGCGTCTCGACGTCGTGAGCCTTCACGTCGATCACGCCGAGCCCGAGGGTGAAGGGCGCGTCGAATTCCTTGAAGAGCCTGAGGTCCTCGCTGCCCCGGCGCGCGAACTCGAGCGTGATCTGGTGGATCCGCGCCTCGAGGATCGCCGGGAACAAGTAGCGATAGCTGCCCTCCCACGACGGCTTGCCGTAGCGGTTGCCGTAGCAGACGTGGAGACTCAGCCGCGCGTCGACTCCGTCGACGAGCGTGTTGATCGCGCGTACGCCCCAGGGCAGATCCTCGGGAAATCCGGAGTAGTAGGGCTCGTCGATCTGGATCTGCTCGGCGCCGGCGCGGACCAGCTCGCGCAGCTCGAGGTTCATGATCCGCGCGATCTCGACCGCGAACGCCTCTTCCGTCGGGTAGTACTGGTTACGGATCCGCTTGACCAGGGAGTGGGGGCCGGTGACGGAAACCTTCGTCCGCCGGTCCGTGAACCGGCGGAGAAAACGAAAGTGTTCGACGAGCCCGAGCGGAGCCATCGGCATGCGATTGCGCACGACGCTGTCGTAGAAGTCGTAGTAGGAGGCCTTCGAGCCGCGATCGATCTCGACACCCGGGAGCCGCGTCGCGAAGTAGTCGATCATGTTGTCGCGCCGGAGCTCGCCGTCCGACACGACGTCGAGCCCGGCGGCCTCCTGATCCTTGATCGCCGCCTTCACGGCCGCGTCGTGCATCTCGTCGAGGTCGTGGGCGGTGATCCGCCGCCTGAGGAAATCGTTCTTCGCACGCTCGAGCCACGCCGGCATCGAGTAGCTGCCGACGACGGCGGTCGGAAGGTATTGGCCTGCCATGGTCTGCCTCACTCGCGGAGTGTCGTGTAGAGAATGCTCGTGCGCGAACCCGCGCGATATCGAAAGGGCGAAAAGTGGACGTCGTACCCCGTCCGCGCGCCGACGGCGCGCAGGAGGGCCCCGTTGACCCAGTTCACGACCGAGCCGTCGAGCTTGCCCGGCCCCCGGAAGCCTTGACGGTATTCGTCCATCGTGGCGACGAAGATGTCCTGAACTTGAAGATAGCCCCGGGGATGCAGCAGCGGCACGGTGTTCACGAAGCTCTCCACCGCGCCGCGCGAGATGTGGAAGCGGATGTCGGCGGGCGCGCTCGCGAGCAATTCGTCGAGATCGTCGCCGTGAAGGCCCGGGGGCATCGGGACATCCGCGGTGCCCTCGAGGTAGCGCAGGCGCTCCTCGAGGCAGAGCCCGTCCCAGACGGCCCGCCAGAACGCCACGCCGCGCTCGCGATCGCCGAAGAGGTCGGGGCCGGTCTCGAGCAGGCGGGCGATCGTCGGGCGCAGCTGGTCGGAGCCGACTCCGTGAGCGGCCGCGATCGTCCGCGCGACCGGCCCCGGCAGGTACGCGCGCGTCTCCACCAGATAGAGCTGGCCGTCGCGACGGACGAGCTCGTCCACCGGCAAGTTGTCGTACACGTTCGTCAGGTGGACGTAGAGGATCTTGTAGCGAAGGAACGACAGGGCGCGGAGCGGGTTGAGCGCGTCGGTGGCGATCATGCTCACGACGTCCCGATGTGTCTCCACGGCGCTCATCGCCCGATCGAGCGTCGGCAGCGAATAGTCGGCGAGCAGGAAGCGAAGCCGTGGATAGAAACCGGTGGCGCGCGCCTCGTCGATCGCCTTGAAGCGATCGAGCCAGAGCCCGGCGCGCGTGCCCGAGCCCACGCCGATCTCGAGCGCGAAGATCTCGGCCGGCAGCTGGCCACGCTTGTCCAGCTCGACCAGCAGGGTCCAGAAGTCGGCGACCGCGTCGGCGACTGCAGCCGGGTGGTTGGCGTCCGATCGGCCGCTCGGCAGCGCGGCCTCGAATCCACGGCCGGACTGACGCTCCCAATCCGCGAGGCGTTGCCAGAACAATCGATTGAACTGCCAGATCGAGCTTTCGCCGAGGGGCACCCAGTCTTCGACGACGATCCTGTCGCCGGCGTCGCGCGCGATCGCGCCGACCGGGACCGCGGCGCCGACCGACGCCACGGCGCCGGCGAGGTCATCGATCACGCGGTCTCGCGACGTCCGGCGCAAGTCGACGGCCAGCTCGGCGAGCGCCATCCGCTCGCCGCGAGCGTCCGCGGCGAGGCGCACGGTGACCGGCTCCCGGAAGTTCGCTTTGTACTGAATCCAGTCGAGGTGCAATCGAAGGTGGGGCAACATCTCGGGGTCGAGCCGTCCCTGATCGAGGAGCGCGAAGAGCGCCCCGAGGACGTCGCCGGCTCCGGTCTCTCCGGCCTTCGGCAAGAAGTTCAGGTGGATGATCACGAGGTCCAGATACCACGCGTCACTGGGCTTGTCACCAGGGCTAGTATGACTCCGGGAGGTGCGACATGAGCAAAGGCGGCAACGTGAAGCCGGTTCCGGACGGATATCACAACGTTACGCCCTACATGATCATCGACGGCGCCGCGCGGGCGCTCGACTACTACAAACGCGTCTTCGGCGCGACCGAGCGGATGCGCATGCCGGGCCCCGACGGCAAGATCGGCCATGCCGAGATCAGCATCGGCGACTCGATGATCATGCTGGCCGACGAGCACCCGGAGATGGGAGCGCGGTCGCCTCGCGCGTTCGGCGGCGCGGCCGTGAGCATCATGCTCTACGTCAACGACGTGGACGCGACGGTGAAGGCCGCCGTGGCCGAGGGAGCTAAGCTCCTGCAGCCCGTCCAGGACAAGTTCTACGGCGATCGGATGGGGACGATCGAGGACCCATTCGGTCATCACTGGCACATCGGAACTCACAAGGAAGACGTGCCGCCCGACGAGCTGAAACGCCGTTCGGCCGCGCTGGCGAAGAGCGGCTGATCGGGATCTCCCCGCCATCGCCGGTAGACGCAGCCCACGCGCCAGCCACGCCGGGTTTCGGCAGGCTACTGCGATTACCTCCTCGGTAATTGCGCGTGCGCGCGCACGCGCGCAATCTCAGCTGGCGGCAATGCGATGGCGCGGAGGATAGGTGATGCCGAGTCTCTATTGCTCACCAGTGAACGAGATCGTGGCCGGGCTGCTGCTTCTCATCGGCGTGA
>QHSP01000031.1 GCA_003220495.1 Candidatus Rokuibacteriota bacterium
TGATCACGAACTGACGCCGCGGCGCCGGGTGCCAGTCGAGGAACTGGCCGGCGGGCCACTCGCGGAACGAGATCTGGCTCGCGGCGAGCCCCTTCAGCCAGTCCGGCTTCGCCTTGAGCTCGATCTTCTCGATGTGCGCCTGCTGATCCACGCCCGCGTACATACGAAATGTCCCCATCGCACCCTCCGTGTTGATTATCGGGGGATGCTAGCATAGAAGACGACCCATGACCGGCCGCATGCCGGGACCGACGTCCCACACGTTCTTCTCGCAACGCCTGCGCCTGCACTACGTCGACTGGGGTAGCCCCACGAAGACCCCGCTCGTGATGCTGCACGGCGGCCGCGACCACTGCCGCAACTGGGACTGGGCGGCCGAGGCCCTCCGGGACGACTGGCATATCCTCGCGCCCGACCTGCGGGGACACGGCGACAGCGCGTGGTCCACCGACGGCAGCTACGCCATCGCCGGCTATATCTACGACCTGGCTCAGCTCGTCTATCAGCAGCGCCTGGCCCCGGTGACGATCATCGCCCACTCGCTCGGCGGCCAGATCGCGCTGCGCTATGCCGGCCTCTATCCCGACACCGTCGCTCGGCTCGTGGCCATCGAGGGCCTCGGTCCTTCGCCCGCGCAGCTCGCCAAGTTCAAGACGAAGACGATCGTCGAGCGCATGGACGAGTGGATCGACGAGCAGCGCAGCCTCGCCGGCCGCCTGCCGCGCCGCTACAGCTCGATCGAGGACGCCTTCCGTCGCATGCAGGAGGAAAACCCGCACCTCACCGCCGAGCAGGCTCGGCACTTGACCGTGCACGGCGCGAACCAGAACGAGGACGGGACGTACAGCTGGAAGTTCGACAACTACGTTCGCGCGTGGCCGCCCTACGACATGCCGGGCCGCGACATCCAGCTGCTCTGGTCACGGATCACGTGCCCCACCCTGCTGCTCTACGGCAAGGAGAGCCGCGCCGGCAATCCCGCCGCGGACGGGCGGGTCGCGCACTTCCATCACGCGGAGGTGGTCGGAGTGGACGGGGCCGGCCATTGGCTCCACCACGATCGGCTCGCTGAGTTCTTGCGCATCGTACGGACCTTCCTGAGCCGCTAGGGTCGGCGGGCTCTCTTCCTGATCGTGCCCGCCGCCGTCCTCGCGATCGTGGCTTACCGGCTCTGGCGGCGCCGGACGCGCTCAGTGGCCCCGCCGAGCCGGAGCGAAACAGAATCTTGCGGTGAGGGCCCCCATCCAGGCATCCTCCCTGCAGTGAAGCGACGGGTCTCCGGCGGCGCCAGCACCGAGGTCTCGGGCCTGACGGGCTCGAGAGAAAGGGAGGTCGTCCGTGCCACAACGGCTCGAGGGGTTGGAGCGGTTGGCCGTCCTGATCCTGAGGCTGTTCCTGGGCTTCACCTTCATGATGCACGGATCGCAGAAGCTCCTGGGCGCATTCGGCGGTGGCGGTCTCGCCGGGGTCGCGGGCATGCTCTCGAAGCTCGGAGTCGAGCCTGCCCAGATCTGGGCGTGGGTGCTCTCGATCACCGAGTTCGTCGGCGGCGTCTGTGTGTTCCTCGGCTTCCTGGCCCGGTTCTGGGCGGCCGGCCTCGTCATCGACATGGCGGTCGCGATCTTCAAGGTGCACATACACAACGGGTTCTTCGCGGGGAAGAACGGCTTCGAGCTGCCACTCGCCCTCGGCGTGATGGCGCTGGTGATCGTGCTGACCGGGCCCGGATCGCTCTCGGTGGATCGGGCGACCGGCATCGAAAAGGGCGGCGCAGGCTAGCGGGATAACAAGGCAGGAGGAACGGACCATGGCATCCAACGGCAATGGCTTCAACGTCGGCGGCGTGCTGCTGCAGCGGCCTTTCAAGATCCGGCGGCTCGGCCACTTCGGCTTCAACGCGGTCAGGATGAACGAGTCGCGCGACTTCTACGGCGACCTCCTCGGCTTCAAGCACTCGGACATCCTGGATTTCGGCAAGATGCCGTGGGCGCCCAAGCGCGACGACCTCGGCGACACCCGCGGCTACTTCATGCGCTACGGGACGGACCACCACGCCTTCGTGCTCTTCAACAAGCGGGTGCTCGACCACCGGCCCGATCGGAAATTCGCGCCGGAGGTGACGATCAACCAGATCACCTGGCAGTGCGGCAGCCTGAAAGAGATCATGGACGCCCACGCGTACTTCCAGGACCAGGGCGTCCCCATCCAGCGCGTGGGCCGCGACATGCCCGGGAGCAACTGGCACGTGTATGTCTATGACCCTGACGGCCACACGATCGAGCTCTACTACGGCATCGAGCAGATCGGCTGGAATCAGCTGAGCAAGCCGACCGAGATGTACTACCGCGGCTTCCGCGAGAAGCCGTCGCTGCCCCAGGTCTCCGAGATCACCGAGGTGGCCGAGGCGCTCGACAAGGGGATCGACGTCTTCGCGGGCAATCGCACGCGCGAGGCGCTGAGCGAGACGTACGACGTGGAAGGCGTGCTGCTGCCGCGGCCGTTCAAGATCACCAAGATCGGTCCGGTGGGCTTGTTCGTCACCGACGTCCCGCGGGCCGAGGCCTTCTACACCGACCACCTCGGCTTCGTGAAGAGTGAGGAGACCACCTATCGCGGCGCGCGGTGCGTCTTCCTGCGCGCGGGGGCCGAGCACCACAGCGTCGGGCTCTTCCCGCGCGAGCTCCGCCGCACGCTCGGACTCTCCGAGCACACGACGTGCATGTCGTTTGGCGTCGAGGTCGGCAGCTACACCCAGCTGCGCGGAGCCGTGACGTTCTTGAAGTCTCGCGGCGTGAAGTTCGTCGACTCGATCCCGCCCGAGCTGTATCCCGGCATCGACTATTCGGCGTTCGCGCTGGATCCGGACGGGCACTGCGTCCAGCTCTACTACTATATGGAACAGGTCGGCTGGGACGGCGCCGTACGGCCCGCCGCCCAGCGCCGCGCCGTGAACGGCGCGTGGCCGGAGACGCTCGAGCCGCTCTCGGACACCTACATCGACCAGGTCTTCCAGGGCCCCCTCGGGTAGGACCGCGACGTGAAGTTCGGCTACTTCACGCTCACCGACAATCCGCCGGCGTACGGCGCGAATCGGCGCGATCCGAATCGATTCCTCCTCGACGTGGTCGAGGAGTGCGTCGAGGCCGAGGCGATGGGGTATCACAGTGCCTGGGTCCCGGAGCACCACTTCGGGCGTTTCGGCGTGCTTCCCTCGCCGACGATGTTCCTGGCGCACATCGCCAACCGCACGCGGACGCTCAAGCTCGGCCCGGCCACGGTCGTGCTCCCGATCAATCACCCGCTCCGGATGGTCGAGGAGTTCAACCTGCTGGACCTGCTGAGCAATGGCCGAGCCGTGTTCTCCGCCGGGCGTGGCTACGATCAGGGCGAGTACACGCCGTTCGGCGCCTCGTTCGCCGACAGCCGCGCCGTGTTCGACGAGCAAATGGAGTACATGATGGCGGCGTGGCGGCAGTCGCCGTTCGAGTTCCACGGCCGCTACTACTCGACGCCGGAGCCGCTCACCGTGGTTCCGCGTCCGGTGCAGCACCCTCATCCCGAGGTCTACGTGGCGTGCTTCTCCAAGCCATCGATCGAGCTGGCGGCGCGGCTGCGCGTCAATACGATCTTCGCCCCGTTCGCCGCGGCGATGCTGTTCGGCTCGGTCCAGGAGGCGGCGCGCGAGAGCAAGCGCATGGCGAGCGAGGCCGGCCACCCCGATCCGAAGGTGATGTGCAGCTACTTCGTATCGGTCTCCCACAGTCGCGACGAGACCGATCGCGCCCGGGTCCGTCTGCTGCACTATCTGCACAGCATCCTGCCGGTGTTCCCGAGCGATCGCCGCACCGCGCCGCCGCACATCGCATACTTCGTCGATATCGTCGAGCGCCTCCGGGCGATGAAGCCGGATCAGGTGAGCGACCGGAGCATCGTCACCGGCGACGTCGAGCACTGCATCGAGGTGCTGAAGCGGTGCGAGGAGGGCGGTCTCTCCGAGGTGATCCTGTACTTCAACTTCGGCGAGCTCGGCCACCTCGACACGCTCAAGGCGATGGAGCGGTTCGCCCGTGAGGTCATGCCGCACTTCGCCGAGCGCTCGGTCGCCGCCGGCCGATGAAGTTCGGCCTCAACTTTTTTCCGTCGTTTCGCGCGAGCGACTCTTCGACGGCGGAGTACTTCGCCCAGTGTCTGCGTCTGGCCGAGCGCGCGGACCAGCTGGGCTTTCACTCGGTCAAGACGGTCGAGCACTATTTCTACGACTATGGCGGGCACTCGCCGAACCCGGTCGTGTTCCTCGCGGCCGTCGCGGCGCGAACCCAGCGGATCCGACCTATCACCGGCGCGGTCATCCCGGCGTTCAACCATCCGATCAAGCTGGCCGCGGAGCTGGCCGCGCTCGACAACCTCAGCAACGGCCGGCTCGACGTCGGCTTTGGACGCGCGTTCATCCCGAAGGAGTTCGAGGTGTTCGGCGTGAGCATGGACGAGAGCCGCGCCCGCTTCGAAGAGGGCATCGACATCGTCACGCGGCTCTGGACCGAGGACCGCGTATCCTACGACGGCAAATTCCATCGATTTCGCGACGTCCACCTGAAGCCACGGCCGGTCCAGAAGCCTCACCCGCCGATCTGGGTCGCCTCCGTCGCCTCGGTCGAGTCGTTCGTCTGGGCCGGACGGCGCGGCTACAACGTGATGGTCGTACCCTACGCCGGCAGCGTCGAGAAGGTCCGCGACATGGTCCGCGCGTACCGACAGGCCTGGCGGGAGGCCGGTCACCCGCCCGGCGCGGAGCAAGTCCAGGGCTCGCTGCACTGCTACGTGGCCGCGACCCACCGTGAGGCGATCGAGGGCGCGCGGCCGCGCGTCGAGCGCTACATCGAGGTCTTCGCCGAGGCGATGCGTTCGTGGGCGACGGCGCGGTCCGGCCAGTACGCCGACTACGGCAAGCTGGTCGAGTCGATCGGCCGGACGACGCTGGACTCGATGCTGGCGGACCATCAGGCGCTGATCGGAACGCCCGATGAGGTGATCGAGCAGCTCCAGTATCACATCGACGTCTTCGGCGAGTTCGAGCCGTCGATGCAGATCAACTTCGGTGGGATCGGCGACCGCGAGGCCTTCCGGACGCTCGAGCTCTTCGCCGGCCACGTCATGCCGAAGCTCGCCTGATCGGGGGAACAGCCGCGCCGACTCGGTGGTTATTGTGTTTGGAGGCTCCATGCAGGCGCTGCGGATCTTTCGACACGTCCAAGACACCCTCGCGAGATATGGCGCGAGCGCCGCCCTCCACGACATCGGATGTCATGCGGTCAACGTCATCGCCGAGTTCCAGATCTTGAGGGGTATGACCGCTCGGCTGCGCGACATCAACGATCCCAGCCTCTTCGACGCGCCGGGCTTCCACGGGCGGTTCGTCTCCTCGGGCGAGCTCGCGGAGAGGTACGAGGGCGCTCACGAGCTGTCCTCGGCCTTCCTGCTCGAGGCGAGCCTCCGCGGCGATCGTTGCTACGCCCTCTTCGAGGGCGATGCGCTGGCATCCTATGGCTGGTACTCCAACCTGCCGAGTCCGATCGACGAGCACTTCGTGCTCCACTTCGCTCGGGTCTATACCTACATGTACAAGGGGTACACCCTGCCGGCCTACCGCGGGATGCGCCTGCACGCGGTCGGCATGTGCCGGGCGCTGCGAGAATTCACCGCCGAGGGGAAGGCGGGGTTGATCTCGTACGTGCAATCGAACAACTTCGCGTCATTGCGTTCGGTGGCGCGCATGGGGTACCGGATCTTCGGCGAGGTCTACCTCCTCCGGGTGGGGGGCCGCCGCCTCACCTACGCGACGAAGAGCTGCCGCGACTACGACTTCCGGGTGGAACCGACGGCCCGGCCGCGCCGCGGAGACCGATCATTGCCCAGGGTCTCGGGCTCCCGGGAATCGCCCTGAGCGGCGCGCCCTTTCCTTGAGTCGCGGACCTCGGGAAAGAGATCGCGCGTCGGCGCGTGGGCTTTCTTCCACACGAGCACGCTCCGCACGTAGTCGATGACGACCTTGCCCTCCTGCTGGATCCCGCGGGTGCGGACCTTGACGACGCCTCGCCGCGGGTTCGACCGCGACTCGCGCTTCTCGAGCACGCTCGACTCGGAATAGAGCGTGTCGCCGGCGAAGAGCGGATGGGGCAGCTTCACCTCGTCCCAACCGAGCGCCACGCCGTTCTCGCTGACGTCGGCCACGCCCATACCCGTCACGATCGCCAGGGTGAGCGTGCTGTTGATGAGGCACTGACCGAACTCGGTTCGCCGGGCGAAGTCGTTGTTGAAGTGGATCTGGTTGGTGTTGCTGGTGAGCAGGGTGAACCAGATATTATCGGCCTCGGTCACCGTCCGGCCGAGGCGGCAGCGGTAGACGTCGCCGACGTTGAAGTCCTCGAAGTAGCGCCCTTCCCATCCGGGGACGACTGTCATGGGTTTCCTCCGCTACCAGACGCTCGTGCCGCCGAAGCGACGCTCCCAGCGCGGAATGACTTCCTTGTTGTAGACGTTGTCGGGGACTTCACCGCGCAGCGCGGCCAGGACCGATTCGGTCGCCCACGCGATGCCGGGACCGAGCCCGCTGCCCACGTTGGCCGAGACCATGTGAGGCGAGAGCAGCACCTTCTCGCCGAGATTGCGCAGCTGGCTGTCGAGCGCCAGCGGCTCCTCCTCGAACACGTCGAGGGCGGCGCCGCCGATCTGTCCTCGCAGGAGCGCCTCGATGAGCGCCGGCTCCTGCACGCACGGGCCGCGCGAGGTGTTGATCAAGATCGCGTTCCTCTTCATGAGCGCGAGCTGCTCGGCGCCGATCATGTGGCGGGTCTCCCGGGTCAGCACCACGTGCAGGCTCACCACGTCCGACTCGCGGAGCAAGGCCGGCAGATCGACACGCGTCACGCCGTGCTCCGAGAACTTGTTCTCCGGCACGTACGGATCGGCGGCCAGGATGCGCATCTTCCAGGGCCTCAGCAAGGTCGCGATCCGGCTACCGATCCGGCCGAGACCGATCAGGCCGAGCGTGATGCCGGTGTAGCCGTCGGCGCGAGAGCCGAGGTAGGTCCCCTGCAGCTTCGGGTCCCGCCAGGTTCCGCCGTCCTTGAGATGCCGGTCGCGCTCCCGGACCTTCTTCAGCATCGTGAGCATCGCGGTGATCGTGCCCTCGGCGACGCCGCCCCAGTTCGACTCGGTCGGTCCGTGGCACACGAGGATCCCCATGTCGGTGGCGGCCTCGACGTCGACGTCGTCGACGCCGATCGTGTACTTCGCGACGACCCGCAGCTCGGGCGCGCTCTCCATGATCGTTCGGCTGATCGGCACGTTCCGGATCGAGGTCCCCATGAGCGCGTGGGCGCCCTGCGCCATGCGGACCAGCTCGGGCTCGCTATTCGCGTGCGGCGCATCCCAGGAGGCTTTTCCCAGGCGCAGCTCGCAGCCTTCCGCCTCGAGCCGCTTGTGGCTCTCGCGCGCTTCCTCGACGGGCGCGAAGATGAACACTGTCGGCGAGCTCATCGCACGGTTCCTCCTCGTTCGGCCTGCTTGCCAATGCCCATCGTGTCGGCCAGAATCCCGGTGGAGTCGGCTCCGCGAACCGAGGGGCTGACCGCTTGTACCGGGTGCCGGACCGAGCTGTCAAGGAGGGAGCGATGCTCGATTTCCCCGTGAACGACGCCGACGGCCACATCACCGAGTCGACCGAGCAGCTCCGTCCCTACTTCGAGGGCAAGCAGGGCGAGCGCGGCGCCTGGGCCGGTCGCCGCTCCTACTATCCCGAGGACGGCTGGGACCGGTCGCTCGGCGGAACGCTCGGGAGCAGCGTGAACGACGCGAAGAGCTGGCTGCGCATCATGGACGAGGGCCGCATGGAGACGACGATCCTCTACCCGACCGGCGGCCTCGCCATCGGGTGGGTCCGCGAGCCCGACTTCGCGGTCGCGCTCTGCCGCGCGTACAACAACTTCGTCCACCAGGAGTTCCTCACGGTGAGCCCGCGGCTGAAGGCCGTCGCGCTGCTCCCGTTCCAGGACGTGCCCGAGGCCGTGAAGGAGCTGCGCCGCGCGGTCACCGAGCTCGGAATGTCCGGCGCCTTCGCCCCGGCGGTCGGGCTCCGGCTGCCGCTGGGACATCCGGACTTCCACCCGATCTACGCCGAGGCCGAGCGCCTGGGATCGATGGTGGCCTGCCACGCGACGGTGCGCGGCCCCCACGCCTTCGGCGCCGACGGATTCGACAAGTTCGTCGAGGTGCACACCTTGTCGCACCCGGTCGCCCAGATGATCCAGCTCACCGGCATGATCTTCGAGGGCGTGCCCGAGAAGTATCCCAGCCTGAGGATCGGCTTCATGGAAGCGGGCTGCTCCTGGCTCCCGTTCTGGATGGACCGCATGGACGAAGAGTGGTCCAAGCGCAAGGTCGAGGCGCCCCTGTGTCGCAAGAAGCCCAGCGACTACCTGCGGTCCGGGCAGCTCTTCTTCGCGGCCGAAGGCGACGAGAAGTCGGTGCCGGAGGTGATCCGACGGCTCGGCAACGACATCATTTTCTATGCGAGCGACGTGCCCCACTGGGACCACGATTTCCCCGAGAACATCCGCGAGCTCGCGACCCGCGAGGACCTGAGCGCCGAGTCGAAGCGCAAGATCCTCTGCGAGAACACCCGGCGGCTCTACGAGCTGACGGGGGTGGAGTCGGTCAGGGCCGCGCGGTAAGCAGATCGCGACAGCCCGCGCGCGCCGCCCAGTATTCCCACGCGCGCCACATCGAGGGCTCGTCGGGCCTCATCGAGGCGTGGGCCTCGATCTCGCCGCGCGACAGCGCCTTGACCTCGCCCAGACGCATCGCTTCGGACAGCACCCGCGCGTTGAGCGGCAGGTAGACGGCGATCCGGATCGCTTCGGGCAGCGAGCGGCCGGCGGCCGAGAATCCGTGACCCCGCATCAGGACGACGCGCTCGCCGCCGAGGCCGCGCGCCAGGTCGCGGCCCTGGGCCATGTTCACCACGAGCAGATTGGTATCGCCGAAGTGGTCCCGGATGTCCCAGACCGGAATGCGCGGGCCCATGAAGCTCGCCATGTGCACCACCGGCCGGAGCGGGGTCGTCGAGATCGTGAACGGCAGGACCGCCTCGGCGTGCGCGTGAACCACTGCCTGGACCTCGGGCCGTGCCTCGTAGATCGCCCCGTGTATGAACCGCTCGAGATACGGCGGCCGCGCGTCGCCGCCGACCGCTTTACCCTCGAGGTCGAACTCGATGACGTCGCCGCGCTCGACGAGCGCCGGCGCCAGCGAGCGCGACAGCAGGAACCGGGTGGGGTCGCTCGGATGCCGCACGCTCACGTGGCCGTACGCATCGACCACGGCCTCGTTCGCGAGGATTCGGTTGGCGATCACCACGTCGCGGGCGGCGCGCTCGAGGTCTGTCACGGTCTGTCCTCCCCGGTCGCAGATTACCTCAAACGAAGTGGCGGTCGGATGCCGTGTCGGGCACGGTCAGCCCGAGGCCTTCGATCAACGGGGTCACCTCGGCCACGTATTCGCTGCGCGCCGTCTCGTTCGAGCGGCGCTTGAGACCCCAGTGCTGGTAGCGAGCCGCGCGCCGGGAATTCGAGCGCCCGAACATGTCGAGGCCGCGAGGATACCACCGGTCGATCGCCGATTGGGCGGCGGCGCGGCCTTCCTCGGTGCGCACCATGTCGCGGAGCTTCACGTGGCCGTAGCCCACGTGCGTCTTCTCCTCCATCAGGATTCTCGGCAGCGCGCGGTCCAGCGGCAGGTAGGAGCCGCCGACGAATTCTTCGAGCTGATACTGTCCGACGCGATCGATGAGGAAGCCGAACGCGGCGACGTCCGCCCACGTCGGCATCGCCTGCCGGAACGCCTCGAGGTCACGCCGGGACTTCTCGACATACATTAGCTCGGAGGCGTCCTCACCGAGCTCGTTCAGGAGCCGGTTGATCTTCCGGAAGTGGTCGATCTCTTCGCCGGCGACCTTGGCCAGCATCCACTGGTCGTCGGCCGACGG
The DNA here is from genome assembly GCA_003220495.1 of Candidatus Rokuibacteriota bacterium. Lineage (GTDB taxonomy): Bacteria > Methylomirabilota > Methylomirabilia > Rokubacteriales > CSP1-6 > AR31. Next base: position 10,043 of record QHSP01000031.1, read on the forward strand.
CGCCGCCAGGAGCCACTCGCTCACGTAGAGGTGCGGCCCCCCGATCTCGCAGTCGGCCTGGATGCGCAGGACGCGCTTGAGCAGCGACTGATACTCCGCCGGCATCTTGGAGGCCTCGGGCGCCTCGACCTTGTCGCGAAACGGTCTGTCCTCGGTCATGGCGGCCCTCTCGTTCAACGTTTGACGCTCTTCATGATCATCTCGACGTAGCGATCCGCGATCGCCTCGGGCGACAGGCGACCGCCGTCCGCGAACCACGTCGCCACACCGGTGCACATCGTCAGGATGGCCATGGCCGTCAGCCGCACGTCCGCCACCTGGAAGACTCCGGCGCGGACGCCGGAGGCGAGGAGGCCGCGGAACACGCGCTCGTACTCGTCGCGCCGGGTGAGGACGAGACGGAGATTGCCCTGCGTCAGCGAGCGCAGCTCGCTGTGGCTCAGGAACGCCTCGTGCTGGCTATCGGTGTGGAACAGCACGTGGAAGCGCACCGCCGCGCGCAGCCGCGCCTCGGGGCCGTCCGCCGACGCGACGGCGCGCCCCACGCCGGCCAGGAGATCGTCGAGCGTATGGTCGAGGATCGCGAAGAGGATCTCTTGCTTGGACCGAAAGTGATAGTAGAGGCTCGCCGCTTCCATGCGGAGCGCGCGCGCCAGCGTGCGCATCGAGCTCCCGTGGTAGCCGCGCTCGCGGAAGAGGACGACGGCCGCGCGCAGGATGCGCTCGGCGGCGGTGGCGCGCTCGTGCGTGGCGACGATCGTGGCGGCCATACCGTACCTAACGTACGTTCGTTATGTAACCGGCGCGCGGCCCCCTGTCAAGCGATCGCGTGATAGCATCCCCGCCCAGTGGACTTTCTCCACGCCAGCGTCACCGGGCTCGTCCAGGTCTTCGCGTGGCCGACGTTCGGTCTGATGCTGCTCGGCATGGCACTCGGCTTCGTCGTGGGCCTCCTGCCCGGGCTCGGCGGCCCGACGACGCTCGCCCTCATGCTGCCGTTCGTGTTCAAGATGACGCCGATCGAGGCGTTCGCCTTCCTGCTCGGCATGCTCGCGGTCACCGCCACCACCGGCGACATCACCTCGATCCTGTTCGGGATTCCCGGCGAGCCGACCACGGCGGCGACGATCGTGGACGGTCACGCCATGGCGAAGAACGGCGAGGCGGGGCGGGCGCTGGGCGCGGCGATGATGAGCTCGCTGGTCGGCGCGGTGTTCGGCGCGCTCGTCCTCGGACTCGCGATCCCGATCGTGCGGCCGCTCGTGCTGGCGCTGGGCTCGCCGGAGTTCTTCATGCTCGCTGTGCTCGGGATCACCTTTGTCGCCTCGCTGAGCGGCGAGGCGCTCGTCAAGGGCCTGCTGGCCGGCGGCCTCGGGCTCTGGCTGGCCACGATCGGCCTCGATCCGGTGACCGGCATCCAGCGCTACACCTTCGGGCAGCTCTTCCTGTGGGACGGGATCGGGCTCGTGCCCGTCACCATCGGCTTCTACGCGATTCCCGAGTTGATCGAGATGGCCAACGCGGGATCGAGCATCGCGAAGCTCGACGTGGGACGCGTGGGCGGCGTGTGGGCCGGCGTGCGTGACACGTTCCGGCACTGGCGCCTGGTGATCCGCTGCAGCGCGCTCGGCACGTTCATCTCGATCATCCCGGGTCTGGGCGCGGCGACCACCCAGTGGCTCGCCTACGCGCACGCCGTCCAGAGCTCGTCCGGTCGAGAGCGGTTCGGCCGCGGCGCCGTCGAAGGCGTGCTCGGGCCTGGCGCCGCGAACAATTCGTCTCTCGGCGGCAGCCTGGTCACGACGGTGGCCTTCGGTGTCCCCGCCAGCGTCGCCACGGCCATTCTGATGGGCGCCTTCTTCGTCCAGGGACTCGTCCCGGGGCCGGCCATGCTGACGCCGGCGCCGAAGGGCCACCTGGCGGTGACCCTCGCGATGGTGTGGACGATCGTGATCTCCAACATCATCACGGTCGCGATCTGTCTGGCGTTCATGGGGCCGCTCGCCCGGATCACGCAGATCCGCGGCACGCTGCTCGTGCCGTTCATCTTGATCCTGGTCTACGTGGGCGCCTTCGCCGAGAAGAACGTCTTCGAAGATCTCGGCGTCGTCCTGGCCTTCGGCGCGCTCGGCTGGGTGATGGCGAAGCTCGACTGGCCGCGGCCGCCCCTGCTCCTCGGCCTGGTGCTCGGTCCTCTCGCGGAGAACCGTCTCTTTCTGTCGACCGACAACTACGGCGCGGCCTGGCTGTTCCGCCCGGGCGTAGTGATCATCGCGGCCGTCATGGCCGTCGGCCTGATCGTTCCGATCGTGAATCGGCGCCGGAGGCGGCTGACGTCATCGCCCATGGAAGCCCCTGGCGGCGCGCGCGGCTGGCGGCTCGACGGCGCGCTCGCATTCGATCTCGGCCTGGTGCTCCTGTTCGCCATGGCACTCTGGCTCAGTCGTCGCTTCGATGTGCGCGCCGGCCTCTTCCCGTGGACGATCACCACGGCCGCGCTCGGTCTGGCGCTCGTGCAGACCGCGCGCGACCTCACCAGTCGGCGCCCGGCGCGCGCAAAACCGGATACGCACGACCCCTCACCGGGCCCGCCGGGCGCAACGCGCCGAACCGTGGCGATCTGCGGCTGGATTCTGGGAATGTACGCGGCGATCTGGCTTCTCGGCTTGCCGCTCGCCACGCTCGTCACGACCGTCCTCTACCTCCGGACCGCGCGCGAGCGCTGGCCGATCAGCATCGGTCTGAGCCTCGCCGGCTTCGCGTTCGTGTACGGGTTGTTCGAAAAGGGGCTGAGCGTCCCGTTCCCGCCGGGCCAGCTGTTCGTCTGGCTGGGCTACGGCGGCTGAGCGCTCGGCATGACCGACGGCTGGGCATCGCGTGTCGTGGTGAACGCTGATCGCGCGCTCGCCGAGCGAGTTCGCGCGCTGGCCGAGCGTCGGATGGTCTTCGTCGCCGGGCTCCCCGGCACGGGCAAGAGCCTTCTCGTCCACCAGCTCGTCCACGTGGCGAGCGGCGCCGGGCGCCGAATCCATCTCCTCCAGTGGGATGTCGCGCGGCCGGTCTTCGAGGCCAGCCCGGCGGGCCAGCGATACCCGCTGGTCGACGGCGTCACGCACGCGGTCATCAGGAGAGCGGCCGGGTTGTGGGTCCGCGATGCGCTGGCCGACTGGAGCGAACGATACCCCGATCCGCGCCACCTCCTGGTCGGTGAGACGCCGTTCGTCGGCAATCGGTTCGTCGAGCTCGCTCGCCCGAGCGGCGACCGGGCCGAGGCGTTGCTGACGTCGCCGTCCTGTCGCTTCGTGATCGCGACGCCGTCGCGCGAGGTCCGCAGCTTCCTCGAGGCTCAGCGCGCGCGCCGGGCTCACGATCCTCTCCACCCGCGCGAGCGCGAGGACGCGCCGCCGCACGTGCTCCGCGATCTCTGGCAGAGCCTGGCGGCGGTCGCGGGTGGCGATGCCGGGGCGCCTCGGCCGTACGATCCGGCCGTCTATGCGGGCGTCTATCAGAGGGTGCTTCGTCATCGGAACACGGAGCTCGTGGGCCTCGAGGTGATCCTGCCGACCGAGCGGCTCTCGGTCTACGACTTCGCGGTCACGCCGCGCGAGCTGGCGCCGACCGCGACGGAGGCCGACCGGTTCATCGGAGAGGTCGAGCGCCGGTATCCGGATCCGCGCGTGCTGGACGGTGAGATCGCCCGCTGGTGGCAGGCGTAGCCCGATCCGCGTACGCGGGGTTTTCCGGATGGAGGAGTAGAGAATCTTCCCTGGTGTAGCTTCTTCGAGCGCGTGTAGGAATTGCCGGTAGAAATTTCAGGCGACGCGCATCGCCGCTTCGAGGTGGGCGGCGCGCAGCATGAAGACCGGAACGTCGGACATGCGTAGCACGGCTTCCGCGACAGACCCGAAGAGCAGACGCTTGAGGCCGGTTCGCCCGTGGGTTGTCATCGCGATCACGTCGGCGCCGATCTCCCTCGCCGCCGCGATGATCTCCTGCGGAGCCTCGCCCGAGCGTACGGTCGTGATCACCCTGAGCCCTTCGAAGAAGGGTGTCGCGGCGACGGCGCGGAGATACGCGTCGGCTTCCTCCAGCATTCTCTCAATCGACGGCGTCGTGTTTCCGAGCTCGACCGGCACCTCTTCGACCGCGGCAGGCTTGACGGTAGGCACGACGACTCGGATCAGGGCTACCTCCATCCCGAGCGGGTGAGCCAGTTGAAGGAACGGAGGAAGGATCGCCTCCGCCACCATCGAGCCATCCAGCGTGACCAGGGCGCGCTTGAACCCGAGCTCTGGCGTCTGTGATGTCTTCATGATCTCGCTATCCGTGCAAGCGAGATACCAGAGGGAAATCGAGATCCCCGAGCGGGCCAATGGCCCTGGCACTCGTGTTGCACCGCGAGCCGACGTCGATCACCGACACATTCCACTCGAAGGTCCTTCGTCGTTTCACGAAAGGAGAGCGCTATGAAGATTCGAGACGTGATGGTCCGCGATGTCATCGCGATCGACCCATCCGCGTCGCTCGCTGAGGCCGCTCAGCTCATGCGTCAGGCGAACGTCGGCATCCTCCCGGTCGTCGAAGACGGCCAGGTGTGCGGCGTGATCACCGACCGCGATCTCGTCGTGCGCGCCCTCGCCGTCGGCGCCGATCTCACGTCGACTCCCGTTGGTGAATGCGCCACCGGCGATCCAGTGGTCGCCCACCCGGACTGGAACCTCGATCAGGCGATGGATGCCATGGCGCGGGCGCAGATCGGGCGCCTGCCGGTGATCGACGACGACAACGCGCTCGCCGGCATCGTCACCCTGGGCTCCCTCGCGCTCCGGTCGAAGAAGGACAAGGAGACGCTCGCGGCCGCCAAGGAGGTCTCGCGTCGCTCGGTGAAAGAGGGCGATTCGCCTCGCGCGTCGTCCACGCAGTCGAAGCGCGCCGCCCGCGACAAGAGGCACGCGACCTGAGCAGAAGGGCCGGCGATCTCTCAGAGGTCGCCGGACCCGACCGCTTCCTCTCACCGCGCGTGAATGACGCCGCAGGCGATACGCGGCCCCGCATCGCCGGCGGGATCGGTCACGTCATCGTCCCCTCGCTCGTGAACCACGAGGCTCGCGCCGTCGGCGTCGAGCAGCCGGTTCGGCCCGTTGCCGAGCGAGACGTCTCGCAGGACGATTTCGATCGCGCCCTGTTTCCGGTCGGAGACCTCGAGGTTCGGCATGTCGCCCGCGTGCGGACCCTGCGGGTTGTCGCGGCCGTGCTGTCGCTGCGTCGGGTTGAAGTGACCTCCCGCCGACTCGAAGGGCGGCTCGCAACGCCCTATCGCGTGCACGTGGAAGGCGTGCTGGCCCGGCGGCAGAGCGGTGAACGTGGCCGACACCTTCACGCCTCCAGGGATGTCCTGCAGGGAAGCTTCCCCCACTTTCACGCCGCCGGCGTTCTTCAGATCCGCCCGCGCGGTCGCCGCGTCGGCGATCGAGCCGAGCGCGAACCAGCCGATCGCGAGCGCGCCGATCCAGGCGGCGCTGAGCCGTCTCGGGTGGATCACTCGTGGCTTCATCAGGCCCCTCCCCTACATGCCGCTCGCGCACTGCGAGCGACAGACTCACGACGAAGTTGCAGGGTCCGTGCCATTTGACAGCGGCACTCAGTCCGCGGCGAGACGGGCGCCGGTCTCGCGCACGGTTTCGACCAGCGCCGCGAGGTCCGATTCCGTCGTCGCGTAGTGCAGGACACACGCGCGCAGCGCGAAACGGTCGCCGAGCGTCGTCTGCGTCAAGAACGCCGCGCCCGACGCCTGAACTTCCTCCATCACGCGCTTGTTGAACGCGTCGAGGGCGCGATCGTTCCCACGGAGGCGCCGCGGCACGCAGCGGAAGCACACGATCGAAAGCTCGACCTCGCCGAGCCGCTCGAGATCGGGCGCGGCGTCGACGAGCCCGGCCAGGCGCTGGGCGAGCGTCACGTGGCGAGCCACGAGGTCGCGCACGCCGTCGCGGCCCAGGTGCTGGAGCGTCATCCACAGCTTGAGGGCGCGAAAGCCCCGGGTCTGCTGGATCCCATATTCCGAGTACCACGGAAGGCCTCCGAAGCCGCGGTCGGCTTCGGTGCGGAGATAGTCGGGGACGAGGCTGAACGTCTCGCGCAGGAGCGGCCCGTCACGGACGAGGACGGCTCCGCATTCAACCGGAACCGACAGCCACTTGTGCGGATCGAGCGCGATCGAGTCCGCACGCGCCAGACCGGCGTAGCGCGCGCGATGAGACGGGAGCACCGCGCCGACCGCGCCGTACGCGCCGTCGACGTGAAGCCAGAGGCGCTCGGCGGCGCAGACCTCGGCGATCTCGGCGAGCGGATCGATCGCGCCCGTGCCGACCGTCCCGGCGCTGGCCGCGACGCAGAACGGGCGCTTGCCGGCGGCGCGGTCGGCGGCGACGGCGGCGCGGAGCGCGCTGACATCCATCCGGTGGCTCTCGTCGCTCGCGACCCTGTAAATCGCCTCGATGCCGAGGCCGAGGATCTCGGCAGCCTTCTGGATGCAGCTGTGGCCGTCAGGGGACACGTAGAGTCGGAGTCCCGGGCGTGCGTGCTGAAGGCCCTCGGTCCGTACGTTCCAGCCGTCCTGGAGCGCGGCCCGGTGACGCGCGGCCGCCAGCGCGATCAGGGTCGCCGCCGAACCCCCGCTCACCAGCAGGCCCATGCTGCCCTCGGCGGGAAACCCGATCAGCTCCATCAGCCACCCCACGGCGGCCCGCTCGACGTAGATCGCGGCGTGGTCGCCGCCCGCGCAGCTCGGATTCAGCGCCGCCGCGAGAAAATCGGCGACGACGCCGATGGGCGCTGGCGGCGAGTTCACCCAGCCGAAGAACCGCGGGTGGCCGTTGCCCATCGCGTGGGGCAGAACGGCCGTGCGGAATCGCTCCAGCACGGTCTCCGGTGCGACGCCGCCGGAGCCGAGTGGCTCCTGTATCAAGGTGGCGCGCTCGGCGGGACTCATCGGGTGGAAGACGGGCGCGGCGCGTATGCCGGCGAGGTAGTCGGCCACGAGGTCGACCGCTTCGTGGGCGAGCCGGCGGAAGTGCTCGGGGTCGAGCGCGGGCGGCGCGCACGTGTCGGGGTACGCGGTCATCGTGTTCTTCTCCTGCCGCCCGGGCGCGCGGCGCGGTCGTTCGGCGGTGCGATGGCGGGGCACCTTGCGCTCTAGATGGTGGAAGCCCGTCCGGTGCGGCCGGACAAAAAAGGGGGGAGCAATTCGCTCCCCCGCTCGGTTACGGTGCCGGTGTGCCGGCTACAGCCCGGAAGTCCCGACCCAGCCAGTCTCGGAGACATCGACCGTCACGCCGTCGGGACCGGTGTACTTCACCTCGACGTTACCGTACCGGTGGCCATGCTGGCCGACTCCGAGAGCCTTGTTGATGTCGTCGCGGGGCTCGGACCCGGCGTTCTTCAGCCTCTCGGTGATCGCCTCCAGGCTCTCGACCTGGAAGCCGATGTGATGGATGCCGCTCCAGCCCGCGCCGCGCTCGACTCCGGCGACTGCGTCGTTCTTGAAGTTCAGGATCGCCAGGTTGAGATCCCCGTCGCTCAGGTAGTAACCCCGGGCGCCCGGGCTGTCGATCTTCGCGATCTCCTTCATGCCGAACACGTCGATGTAGAACTTCGCGGTCTTGTCCACGTCCTGGGTCGAGAGGGCGATGTGCTTGATCTTCGGCATGCCGTTTCTCCTGTGGAGGTGGTTCGAGCCCCGTCCCTGTACCTGTCCAGGCAGGGTACGCCAGGGGTCACGGAAAATCCAGGACAATGATTCACGTCTCAAGGCGGCAACAGGGCTCCCTGCTCGACCTCGCCGAGAAATCTCCGGATATCGGTGAGGGGCGTCACGAGCGTCTGACCGGGGACCGGCACGTCGATGTACCAGGGCGGCGTCAGGCCCTGGGTCATCACGCGCGCGGTGCTGAAGCCCTCGACCACCCCGATGAGCCCGCCGGTGCGCACGTCGAAGACCCCGGCGCCGCTCACGCCGTAGTTCACGGGTGCATCGACGATGAGGCGCGCCGCGCCGGCCGGATCGCTCGGGCCATCGATCGCAACCTGGCTGACGACACCGCTCGAGAGCATGATGTGCCGGCCGAGCGGAAAGCCGACGACCCAGATCGGCTTGCCGAGCGACGGCGCCGGCGCGGGCGGCGCCGGGGCGCATCCCTCGACCTCGGCGCGCAGGAGCGCCAGGTCGGTGACGTTGTCGTCGCGCGACGCGACGAGCAGCGCCCGCGCCCTGCGTCCCTCGCCGGCGTGGCGACCGAACACCGCGAAGATCTCAGTCTTGCCCGCGAGGCCGGAGAACGTGTGCCCGCTCGTCAGGACGAAGCACGACGCGCCCTCGGCGGTCCGGCGCGAGGCGATCGCCACACCCGAGCCGCTCTTGATGCGGCGACCCTCGCGTTGCTCGACGACGATCTGAACCGCGGACGGCAAGATTTTCTGGAGCACATCTTCGCGAGTGGGCTCGGGTCGCGTGATCGCGCAGCCCGCGCTCACGAGCACGATTGCGAGGACCGACAGGGCTCCTTGGGATGTAAGAGTTACCGGCATGTTCGCGCGCTGACAGTGGCGAATCGCGGAGCTCTGGCGTGCACCGAGAACCATGGTAACGCTTGCCACGACTTGCGCGTTCACACCCTTTCTCGCAATTCACGGGCACGGCCATTGCTCATTCGGTGCGGCTGGGTACGCCGCACGGTGTGTCGCCGCACGGCCCCCGCGTAAGAATTACAGACTTCCGAGGAGGCAGACCAGATGAAGAAGGCGGGTGCTCTGCTGGTACTGGCCGTGATCGCGGTCGTCATGACGCTCGCACCGATGGCGTGGGCCGATGATGTCCAGGGCAAGATCAAGAGCGTCGATCCGAGCGGCAAGATTGTGACCCTCGACGACGGGACCCAGCTCATGATCCCGCCGACCCTCTCGGTGGAGAAGCAGGCGCTCAAGCCGGGCGCGAACGTGAAGGCGAGCTACGAAGAGAAGGACGGCCGCAAGGTCGCGACGTCGTTCATGGTGATGCCGGCGCGCTAGCTTTAGAGAATTCCGGGCGGCGGAGCGGCCACCCGCCGCCTGGGTTCCCCCTCGCCTCCGCTGTCGGCGCGCTTGATTCTCGGCTCGAAGCGCGCGATAAGGGGGCATGAACCTCCTGCGCCCGATCGATCGCACCGTCTCCGTCAAGGGTCTCAAGCTTCATCTGCTCGACTGGGGCGGCGAGGGACACACTCCGTTGCTGCTGCTGCACGGTTTCACGGGCCACGCCCACGCCTGGGACACGCTGAGCATCGCGCTCCAGCCACACTTTCACGTCTACGCCCTCGACCAGCGCGGACACGGCGACAGCGACCCCGCCGACGTTTACAACCCGGCCGTGGCGTTCGACGATATCAGCGGCGTCATCGCGGAGCTCGGTCTGCGCTCGCTCGTGCTGGTGGGGCTCTCGATGGGCGGCCGCAACGCGATCTATTTCACGTCGAAGCGCCCCGACCTCGTCCAGAAGCTCGTCATCGTCGACATCGGGCCCGAGATCAGCAAGCGCGCGGCCGCCGCGCCGGCCGGCCCTCCCGAGCCGGACACGTGGGACAGCATCGAGCAAGCGGCGCAGCACCTCTATCGCGGAAATCCGAATCCGGGCATCCACTACTACCGCTGGGTCGTCACGACGAGCCTGCGCCAGCGCGCCGACGGGGCGCTCGTGTGGGCCTGGCACCCGAGCGTCAAGGAGCGGCGGTCCCAGCTCGACATCGATTGGTGGGCCGTCCTGAAATCCATCACGCCCCCCACCCTCGTGCTGCGCGGCGAAAGCAGCACCGTGCTCGACCGCGACGTCGCCGAGCGAATGGGCAAGGAGCTCCCGCGCGGGCGCTTCGTCGAGATTCCGCGGGCCGTTCACACGCTCCACGAGGACAACCCCGAGGCAGTCCTCGCCGCGCTCAAGGAGTTCCTCGGGTTCTAGGGCTTCTTGAGCCGCAGATCCTCGTACGGCGCCGAGTACGCGTAGCCGCGGATCAAGCTGATCCCCGGTTCCTCGAGGCGCGGGCCGATGCCCCAGGTGAACGCCAGCTCGTAGACCGGGACGTGCGTCACCCGGTCGACCAGGATCTGCTGGATCTGGTGGATCAGCGCCTCGCGCCGCTTCAGGTCGGTCTCGCGCGCCTGACGCTGGAACAGGTCCTCGACCTCGGGAATGACACCGGCGGTGTAGGCCCCTTCCCTACTGACGTACGCCTCGAGCCGCGTGGCCGCGTTCCCGGCCGCGCCCGTGATGCCCACGACCAGATTCTTGAGCTTCTTCTCTCGCCAGGCCGTCGTGAGGGCCGCCCGCTCCATCACGCGAATGCGTGACTTGATGCCGATCGCCTGGAGATACGAGGCCAGCGCTTCACCCATCGCCGTGTAGGGCGGCCACGGATAGAAATCGCCGGCGTCGAAACCGTTGGGATAGCCCGCTTCCGCCATGAGCTGCTTGGCCCGAGCCGGATCGAAGGCCGGCGGCTCGAACGACTTCGAAAACTCGAAGGCCCGGGGGATGATGCCGCCGGTCGGCTTCGAGAGCCCGAGCGTCTCGGCCTGGTTGAGCGCCTGGCGATCGATCGCGTGACTGGCGGCCAGGCGCACGCGCCGGTCGTGCCAGGGCGACTTCGGATCCCACTGATCGGGCATGTCGAGCCAGAAGACACCGCTCGATTGGCTCGGCGCGGTGAGCTTGAGGCCCGGCGTCCGCCGGATGTCTTCGGCGACGGGACCGGTGAAGAGATACCCGATGTCGATCTCACCTTTCTTGAGCGCGGCGGCCCGCGTGGTCTCCTCGGGCAGGCTTCGCAGCACGAGGCGCTTGACGCTCGGCGTCTTGCGCCAGTAGCTCTCATTGGCCTCGAGCACGAGCTCCACGCCCGGGTTGAAGCTCACGAACTTGTACGGCCCGGCGCCGATCGGCGCTTTCTTGAATCCGTCGTCACCCACCTTCTCGACGTACTTCTTCGGCACGACCCAGCCCGCGCCGGTGGCGGAGGTGCCATAGAACGTCATGAAGTCCGGCCACGGCTCCTTGAGCACGAACCGGATGCGACCGGGGTCGACGATCTGAACTTCCTTCACCCGGTCCTTGAGGAGCTTCACGCCGGCGCCCCGGTAGCGCTCGTACGAGAACTTCACGTCCTCCGCCGTCACCGGATCGCCGTTGTGGAATTTGACGCCCTTGCGCAAGACGAACTCATAGGTCAGCCCGTCCTTCGATTGACTCCACGACTCGGCCAGGCTCGGCGTGTTCCATCCGGCCGGCATCGGCTTCACGACCGCGTCGTGCAGCGCGTAGAGGAACATGAACGGGGTGATGATGCCCTCGGTCTCCGCCGGATCGAGCCACCGCGAAGCCAGCGTGATGTGAACGCCCCACGTCACCGTGCCTTCCGGCGCAGCCGCCGCCGGGCGAGAAACTCCGAACAGGACCAGCCAGGTCATCGAGGCGATGCCAAGCCGAAGGATCGAGCGCCTCATGGGCACCTCCGGGTAGGATGGGTCGCCCAATCATGCCACAGACCATGCACCTCCTTGCGCTCGCCGGACGCTGCGCTCCGCTGGCGCGACGATGCTCCTGGGCGTGGCGGTCCTGACGAGCGCGGCTCGCGCGCAAGAGCCCCGGATGGTGCCCGTCACGGTCGACGGCGAGAGACCGGGACCGGCACGAATCCGGCGGCGTTCACTCGGCCGCTCGATTTCCGGAGGTGGCCGGAGCCGCGTGGTGATCGGTGGGCAATCGCGCGGCGGCATCCTGAGCGTCGCCGGCGCGTCAGCCGATGACCCGTCCGCCCATCACGCGGATCGAGTCGCCGGTGACGTAGGACGAGGCGTCGGAGGCGAGGAACACGCACGCGTCCGCGATGTCCTCCGGCCGGCCGAGACGCCGGAGCGGAATCTTCGCGAGCTCTTCGGGCGAGCCGGGCGGCGCCTGGCGGAACTCCGGGTACCACTCGGCGTGGCGCCGCTCGGTGTCGATGAACCCGGGCATCACCATGTTCACGCGGATCCCGAACGGGCCGAGCTCCGCGGCGAGCGCGCGCACGAGGCCGAGCAAGCCGGTCTTGGCGACCGTCACGACGGCCGTGTTCGGCCGGCCGGTCAGGCTCGACATTCCGCCGAGAGCGATGATGCTCCCCCGCCGCCGCTCCTTCATCGCGGGCACCGCCGCACGCGCCAGATAGAACGCCGAGTGGAGATTGACGCCGAGCACGCGATGCCACTCCTCGACCGACGTGTCGGTGACCGACTTGTGCGGTCGAATTGCGGCGTTGCAGACGAGGACGTCGATCGCGCCGAGCTCGGCGAGGCCGCGCTCGACCATCGCCTGGCAGACTGCGGGGTCGCCGACGTCGCCGAGCGCGGTGACGACGCGGGCGCCCGCCTTTCGGCACTCGGCCGCGACCGTCTCGAGCTCGTCTGCGTTGACGCGCGTGTTCAGCACGAGGTCCGCGCCTTCGGCCGCGAACGCGAGCGCGACGGCGCGGCCGATGTTCCGGCTGGCGCCGGTGATGAGGGCGACTCTTCCCTGGAGCTTGCCGCCGTTCATCGGCACCCGGCGGCCTTCAGCTCGGGGAACACCGCGTCGCGAAACGTCCGGATCTCCTGCTCGGGGCCGACGAAGGTCTGGAGCGGCATGATGTAGAGGCGCTTCACCCCGGCGGCGGTCAGATCGACGATGCGGCGGGCGCAGTGCTCGGGCGTACCCACCAGGCCGAGCGCGTCGCAGAGCTGAGCGATGACCTCGTCGGGGACGAACGAGGTCGCGGCGATCGCCTGCTCCCAGTCCTGCGCGTGCGAGAGGTCGGGATAGATCTTGGAGACGCTCGCCGGGATCTCGAAGTGCGGAATGGAGAGCTTGGTGTGCTCGAGCCAGCGCGCGTGCACGCGCATGATGCCCTGGTGGACGACGGTGGGGCGCGCCTGACGGTGCGCCTCGGCCATGGTCGCCGCCATGCCCGTACGAACGGCCCACACGATCTCGAGATCCTCGAGGCGACGCCCGCTGCGGCGGGCTCCCCTCTCGAGGTGAGTCAGCACGGCGTCGACGATGCCGCGATGAAACCCGACCAGCAGCATCACGCCGTCGGCGACCTCGCCCGCGAGCTCGATGGCCTTGGGCCCCGACGCCGCCATCAGGAGCGGCACCGGTCGACCCGTGGCATACGCGAGGCGGCCGGGCGTGCCGTGAAAGTCGACGGCCTGTCCGGACAGGAGCTGGCGCAGGTCCTCGATGCACGCGCGCATCTCGGCGAGCGTCGCCGGCTTGCGGCCGATCGTACTCGCCGAGGTGTAGCCCGTGCCGATCACGACCTTGGTGCGCCCCGGCGCGAGCTCGGCGACGGTCTGGATCGCGCTGGCCAGCACCGAGACGTGCCGTGAGAACGGATTGGTCACGGCCGGGAACAAGGCCAGGCGCGACGTCTGCGTCGCCGCCTGTCCGAGCGTGACGAACGTGTCGCGGCAGAGCAGCTGGCTATCGAGGATTCCGGCGCCGTCGAAGCCAGCCGCCTCGATGTCCTGGATCAGCCGGATCAGCTCCGGCATCGGCGAGGTGCCCGGGATCCGGAGAGAGATCTCAACGGGGTGGGTCATCCCGACCTCCTTGATTCGCAGGGCGAGGATAGGGCGTGCCCTCGGCCTTGTCCAGTCGAGGCCGGGTCCGGAGCGACGGCGCTTCTGCTGTGGCGAGCCCTTCTGCTAGGATGCGCAGAGCCAACCAGAGATGCGCGGCACCAATCCGTGGACCACGCTCCTCTTCGCGACCGTCCTCAGCGGGACGGTCCTTGCGTCGCTGCCGGCAACGGCCCAGGAGAAGCCGGCCGAAAAACCAGACGAGGAACGAGCGGCGGAGGCGAAATCGGCGAATCCCTGGTACACGACGCTCGTCGGCGGCGTGTATTCGGGCAGCCAGCTCCTTGAGATCCCGGCTCGGCTCGATCTGAAGGACTCGTACACGTTCGGCGTCTCGGTCTCCAAGCAGTTCGCGGAGTGGACGCGGTACATGCGCCTGGAGGGCGAGCTGCAAGTCCTCAAGCATTTCGGCGAGCAGGACCACTGGGAATTCACGGGGTCCCTGAATCTCCGGTGGGTCGTGTTCCCGTGGAATCGCTACATCGAGACGAGCGTCGCGCTCGGCGAGGGCCTCTCGTGGGCGACCGAGATTCCCGCGCTCGAGAAGGCCGATCCGACGAACAGCGGCAACTCGCAGCTGCTGAATTACATCCTTCTCGAGGTCACGTTCGCCATCCCGGAATCGCCCTGGAGCCTGGTCACCCGAATCCACCATCGCTCCGGTGCGTGGGGCCTGTTCGGGCACAGCGGCTCGAACATCCTGGAAGCCGGTATCCGCTACCGGTTCTGAGGGCGCCCCGCGGGCGCCGCGCCCGGCCTCACTTCATGAGCTCGCGAAGCTCGACGAGGGCCTGGTCGAAGCTATCGACGCGGATGAGCCCGAGGCGCGGGTACTCGATCTCGAGAATGACGTAGAGCGACGCGGCCATCGCGGCCGCGAAGCCCAGCACGTGCGTCCAGCTGCGCGTCTTCGCCGTCGACATGCCGTGACCGGCCAGGAGCGCGGCCGCCAGCGCCAGCGCCATGAGCATCGCGAAGATGATCCTCGGCGGATGGAAGCGGGTCGCCAGCGTCCGGGTCGTCGTGATATCGAACATCGCGTTCAGCGCCGGCAGGATCAGTATCGTGAGGTTCGGATGAGAGCCGGGCGCGCGCGTGGCCGCGACGGCCTGGCGCCAGATGTCCTTCTGCAGGCGATTCACTTCCGCGAGCGCGGCCTCGACCGCGGGCATGTCCGGAATCTTCCGGTAGACGTCGAGCCGCGCCTCGAGGTACCGGCGAAAGCTCTCCCGAAGAGCCGACTGTAGGTCGGGCGCGACCAGATCGACCCGCAGATAGGCGGTCCCGATCGCGTTGGTCTCCTCCACGATCAGATGACGGCGCTGGTCGAAGCGCGCCGCCGCCCCCGAGAACGTGAAGGCGATGAGCAGCCCGAGCAGCGCGAAGATCGCCCCCTCGACCGCGCCGACGCCCTCCCGAGCGCCCTCCGCATCCCTCTGCCTGCGTCGGATGCCGATGCGGCGGCCCACCTCCAGGAGCACGACCATCCCCACGAACAGAGACAGGGCGGTGAGCAAGACGAAGAAGGTGAAGATCATGGCACGAGAGCGTACACTCCCTTCCCTGGCAGCGGGATGAGACCAAGGGCGGGCGAACGCTGCTATAGTCCTGGCGTTAGACCAACCCGCAGGAGGGGACCATGAAGCTGCTCTTCTTCGACGATTTCAGGCTGGGGGTGCTCAAGGGCGATGCCGTGGTCGACGTATCGGACGCGGTGAAGGACATACCGCACACCGGGCCGCACAACTTGATAACCGGCTTGATCGAGCGGTTCGCCGACTACAAAGGGCGCCTGGAAGGCGCGGCCGCGCGCGGCCAGGGCAAGCCGGTCAGCCAAGTTCGGATCAGGCCCCCCCTGCCGAAGCCCTACAACATCGTCGCCATGGCCGTGAACTACATGGAGGACGGGACGCGCTCGGAGCCCGCGCCGATCAACGCGTTCCATAAGTCGCCCAACTCGGTCATCGGCGACGGCGACACGATGGTCCTCCCCGACGCGCCCGCGACGATCTTCGAGGGCGAAGCCGAGATGGCGCTGGTCATCGGCAAGAAGGCGAACGCGGTCAGTGCCGGGCAGGCGATGAGCTACATCTTCGGCTACATGAACTTCATCGACGGCTCGGCCCGCGGCCTGCCGCCGAGCGGCAACACCTTCTACCAGATGAAGTCGCGCGACACCTTCTGCCCGATCGGGCCGTACATCGTGACGGCGGACGAGATCGCCGATCCGCACCGGCTCCAGGTCAAGCTCTGGGTGAACGGCGAGCTCAAGCAGAACTACAACACGAGCGACATGGCCCACAAGATCCCGCGCTGCATCGAGTGGGTCACCTCGATCCACTCCCTCGACGCCGGCGACGTCATCGCGACCGGCACGAACCATCGCGGGCTCAGCGGCTTCCAGAACGGCGATCGCATCGAGATCGAGACCGAGGGGCTCGGCCGGCTGCGCTTCAACATCCGGGACGACCTCAAGCGGACCTGGGGCCGGGAGACCCGGCTCGACCGTCAGGAAAAGAAGCTCGAGGGCACGACGCCGCAGCTGACCGGGAAGTACACGCCCGCGCCGCGGTAACGGTTCCAGGAGTCCCGGCGCGGGCTGGCGCGGATCGAAGAGGCAGTGGCCGGCGGTCGACGCCCTCGGCCGCTGCCTCTCGACCTACTGCGCGCGCCGGAGCGTGACGGGCATCCCGCCCGCGACCTCGCCGGTGATCGTGTTCTGCTGCTTGACCATCATTTGCCCGAGCCTCACCGCCGGCAGCGTGAGATTCAAGAGCTCGCCCTGGACGGTACCCTTGATCGGACCGGAGAGATCAGTCCGCCCGCCGACACTGATGGTGCCCGAGACGCTGGTCCCGGTCTGCGCCAGGGTCATCGTCACGGGCATGAACACACCGCCGGTGCCGGCGCTACCCGTCCACGTGCCGGCGACGTTGGCCGTGGGCGCGTTCGCCGCGGCCTGTTGAGCTTCTCGAGCGGCACCGCATCCAGCCGACCCAGCCGCGAGCAATGCCAGAAGCCCGATCGCAACGATCTTCATCGTAGATTCCTCCGACCGCCGGAGTAGCAGAGGCGCCGAGCATCAGCTATCAGACCTTCGTCGCATGCGACGAAAGGGTAATATACCGCCCGGAGGTTTAGAGATGATCGAGCGGCGACCTTTCGGCAGAACCGGCCACCTCAGCAGCGTCACCCTCTTCGGCGCCGCCGCGCTGGCGCGCGCGAGTCAGGCCGATGCCGACCGCGCGCTCGACGCGCTCCTGCGCTACGGCGTGAACCACATCGACACGGCCGCGCGATACGGCGATTCCGAGCTGCGCATCGGACCGTGGATGGCGCGTCACCGGAACGATTTCTTCCTGGCGACGAAGACCGGCTCGCGGACCGCGAAGGAGGGCCGCGAGGACATCCATCGCTCGCTCGACCGGCTGCGCGTCGACCACGTCGATCTGATCCAGCTGCACTCGCTCGGCCACCCGGACGACTGGGACCAGGCGATGGGACCGGACGGTGTGCTCGAGGCGGCGATCGAGGCCCGCCAGCAGGGGCTCACGCGGTTCATCGGCGTGACCGGTCACGGCTGGACCATCGCCGCCATGCACCGGCGGAGCCTCACGCGCTTCGACTTCGACTCGGTTCTCCTCCCCTACAATTTTTTTATGGCCGAGAACGAGCGGTATCGCCGGAGCTTCGAGGAAATTGCCGCGATCTGTCGCGAGCGCAACGTCGCCGTGCAGATCATCAAGTCGATCGCGCGCGGCCCGTGGGCGACGTCGGACCGGACGCATACCACGTGGTACCAGCCGCTCGAGGACCAGGCGGACATCGACCGCGCCGTGCACTGGGTGCTCGGCTTGCCCGGCGTCTTCCTCAACACCGTCGGCGATCTCACGCTCATGCCGAAAGTTCTCGACGCGGCCAGCCGCTTCGAGCGCCGCCCGCCCGACGAGGCAATGGCGGGCATGGTCGAGTCGAAGCGGCTGACCTCGTTGTTCGGCCTCGCGACCTGAGCGCCGCTCGCCGATGCCCCTTTCCACGATCGTCGTGGGCGGCGGGATCGGCGGGCTCTCCCTCGCACGCGAGCTCGGGCTGGCGGGGCTCCCCGTCGTCGTGCTCGAGCGGGCGCCGAAGCTGGCGACGGTCGGCGCCGGGATCATCATGAATCCGAACGCGATGCGCGTGCTCGAGGCCAACGGCCTGGCGCCGTGCGTGCGGTCTCGAAGCGCGCCCTACCTCGCGCGCGACACCTTCGACCACCGTGGACGACAGCTGGCGACCCGGGACTACCGCCCGCTCTACGCCGAGGGACGCCTCGCGATCGGGGCGCTGTGTCACCGGGCGCACCTGCACGAGTGCCTGTACGACGGCCTGCCGGCCGGCACCGTCCATCTCGACACACGCATCGTCGCGCTCGAGGCCGGCGAGGACGGGGTACGCGTCGAGACCGAGCGCGGCGAGGTCTTCGGCGCCGAGGTCCTGGTCGGCGCCGACGGGATTCGATCCACGGTGCGCGCGCAATTCTTCGGACCGAACGAGCCCGTGTACCTCGGCTACCGATCGCATCGCTTTGTCGTGCCCAACGTGGGCGGGCTCGAGCATTTCACCGAGTTCCTCGGACACGGCAAGCGCGTCGGGCTCGTCCCGATCGGCGGCGGTCAGCTCTACGTGTGGACGACGTTCAATTCTCCGCTGGAGAGTCGCTCGTGGGCGCTCGAGAGCGTGGCGGCGCTCCGAGGCCTGTTCGGCGAGCTCACCGACGGGCGGGTGCAGCGGGCGTTCGGCGAGCTCACGTCGACCGATGGCGTCGTGTGCACCGACATCGAAGAGGTTCGCCAGGCCGCCTGGGCTCGCGGCCGCGTGGCGCTCCTGGGCGACGCGGCCCACGCCCTGACACCGAACATGGGCCAGGGCGCGGGTATGGCGATGGAAGATGCCGCCGTCCTTGCCGAGGAGCTGTCGAGGGCCGCCCGCGGCGAGACGGGCGTGCGGGAGGCCCTGACGCGCTACGTCGTGCGCCGCCGGCGGCGGGTGGAGACGATCGTCCGGTTGTCGCGCGAGGTCGGCGAGGAGGGCCAGCTCACCGGCAAGCTGGCCTGCTGGCTCCGCAACCGTCGCATCCGGCGCGAAGGCCGGTCGCCCGAGCGGGCGCGGGCAGCCCTCGAGCGTCTGCTCGCCTGGCCCCCTCGGGGCGAGCCGGCCTGAGATGAGCGCGCCCGCGCTGGAAGTCGTGGGGCTTCGAAAAGCGTACGCGCGCGACGGGCGAACGCGCGAGGTGCTCGACCTCGCGCGCCTGGCGGTCGCCGACGGGGAGTTCGTCACGGTCGTCGGCCCGAGCGGGTGCGGCAAGAGCACCCTGCTCCACGTCCTCGGGGGGTTCATTCCGTGTGACGCCGGACAGATCCGCGTTCACGGCCGCGAGGTCGTCGGGCCGGGGCCGGATCGCGGCATGGTGTTCCAGGAGTTCTCGCTCTTCCCGTGGCGCACGGTGAGCGGCAACGTCGGCTGGGGCCTCGAGGTGCGCGGCGCGCCGGCGGCGGAGCGAACCGCGGTCGTGAACCGGTATCTCGAGCTGACCGGGCTCTCGGAGTTCCGCGATCACCTACCGGCCGAGCTTTCCGGCGGGATGAAGCAGCGGGTGGCGCTCGCCCGCGTGCTCGCCTTCGATCCCGAGGTGCTCCTGATGGACGAGCCGTTCGGATCGCTCGACGCGCAGACGCGGGAGACGATGCAGGAGGAGCTGACCGCCATCTGGGAACGGACGCGGAAGACGATCTTCTTCGTCACCCACGACATCGACGAGGCGGTCTATCTGGGCGACCGCGTCGTCGTGCTCAGCGCCCGTCCAGCGCGGATCCGCGAAGAGGTCGCGATCGAGCTGCCGCGGCCGCGCGGCGTCGCGGTGCGGAAGTCGATCGCATTTCTGGAGTGCCGCAATCGAATCTGGGACCTGATCCGAGAGGAGAAGCCATCGTGAACCGCCGGATGATCCTCGGCCTCGTCTGTCTGGCCGGCCTGCTGGCCGTCACGCCGCTCGCCGCTGACGCGGCCGATCCGCCCCTGATTCGCTTCGGCCACGGCTTCGCCGCCGAGGAGCAGGCGTGGCTCATGGCGGCGCGGCCCGATCTAGCGCCCGGCCAGGGAACGAAGTATCGCCTCAAGCTCGTCTCGTTCCAGGGCAACCCGGAGCGTTTCCAGGCGTACCTCGCGAACGAGCTCGACGGCGGCACCGCCCCGGGCCTCGCCGTGATCTTCGCGCGCGCCCAGGGCCTGGACATCAAGATCACCGCCGGGATCTGCCTCGAGGCGGACGGCAAGGACTGGTTCACGACGGCGTACATGGTCCGAGACGAGGCGCCCGTGAAGAGCGTGAAGGACCTCAAGGGCGGCACCGCGGGCGTCCTCGGCTTCAAGACCGCGACGGATCTCTGGGTGCGCGCCGCGCTGCTCAACGCCGGGCTCGTTCCCGACAAGGACGTCAAGGTCGTGCCGATCGCCTTTCCCGCCATGGGTGCCGCGGTCCGCTCGGACAAGGTCAACCTGGGTACCTTCGTGGAGCCGTTCTATTCCGCGGAGGTCGCGAAGGGCGGCCTGCGGACGCTCTTCACGGCCGTGAAGGCGGTCGGCTACGATCACGAGCTCCTCGACGTGTGGTTCGGCGACAAGTTCCTGAAGGCTCAGCCCGACGCTGTGCGCGCGTTCCTCGCCGACTACGTCGCGGTGACCCGCTACTATCTGGCCAACACGGAGCAGGCCAAGCGCGATCTGCACAAGGCCGGCTTCGTCCGTACCCCCCTCGAGATTTATCTCAAAAATGCCGACTGGAAGCGCGATCCCAGCGGCCGGGTCGATGTCGCCAGCCTCCGCAAGCTCGCCGTCCTCATGCACCAGAAGCTCGGATGGCTCGAGAAGCCGGTCAACGTCGACGAGATGGTCGACCTGGGATATTTGCCGCGATAGAGCGCCGGTGAACGCGGCGCTACTCCGCGTAGTACGAGTCGAGACGGTCCCAGCGCACGAGCCGATCGCGAAGGCGGACGACCAGGCGATCGAGCGCGACGCCGATGAGCGCGATGACGACCACGACCGCCAGCATGCGGTCCGTCTTGAACGAGGCGAGCGAGTACATCACCATGTAGCCGAGCCCGTCGGCCGAGCTGATCATCTCGGTGATGATCACGACGATCATCGCGATGGGCAGGGCGATCCGGAAGCCGGCGAAGATGAAGGGCGCCGTCGCCGGGACGACGACGCTCCCGAGAATGCGCGCGCGCGAAGCGCCCATGTTGGCGGCCGACCAGACGAGGACGCGGTTCACGGCGCGGCCCCCCGCCTGCGTCGTGATCACGATCGGGTAGAGACACTCCAGGAAGATCAACAGCACCTTGGAGAGGCTGCCGATACCGAAGAGATAGATGAAGATCGGGAACAACGCGATCTTCGGGATCGGATAGGTCCACGAGAAGAGCGGACCCAGGGCGGCAGCGACCAGCGCCGAACGCCCCATCAGCACGCCGAGGGCGACGCCCACGACGGCCGCGAGCGCGAAGCCGCCGAGCGCCCGGGCGAGCGAATACCACGCCTCGACCAGCGACTCGGGCCGGGTCGCCAGCAGCCCGAGCTGGGAGCCAATGCGCGCGATCGACGGCACGATGAGCGGGCTGAACCAGCCGCTGCGGGCCGCCGTCTCCCACGCGACCAGCCCGACCGCGAGAAGCGCCACGCGGCGGACCACGGACGCCGGGTCCGACCACAGGACGCTCATCGGCTCGTGGCGTCCTGCCAGGCGAGGACCCGCCTTCGGACGAGCAGGAGCATCTGATCGCTGGCGTAGCCGAGCGCCGCGACCGCGACGATCGCGACGTACATCAGATCGAATCTCAGACTGGACTCCGATTGGCGGATGAGGAATCCGAGGCCGGAGCGCGCGTTGATCATCTCGGTCGAGAAGAGCAGGACGAACGAGAGCGCCAGCGAGACCCGAAGCCCGGCGAACACGAGCGGCAGCGCGCTCGGCACCACGACCTTCCGGAAGGTCTGCGAGCGGCGCGCCCCCATGTTGAGACCGCTCCACACCATGATCGTGGACGTGCCGCGCGCGCCGTAGTAGGCGTTGATGAAGCACGGATAGAAGCACGCGAGCGCGATGACGGCGATCTTCGAGACGTCACCGATCCCGACCCAGAGCATCACGATCGGCAGAAAGACGATCTTCGGCACCGGATATGTCAGGAACACGACCGGGCTCAGGAGCTGATCCAGGCTCCGCACGACACCCGCCAGGAGCCCGAGCCCCACTCCGATCAGCGATCCGATGACAAAACCGGGCAGCGAACGGGCAAGGCTCGCGCCGACATGCGGCAGGAGCTCACCCGACCGGAGCGCCTCGACGACGTGCCGTGCGATCTCCGCCGGGCTCAGGATGAAGTCGGGATGGTCGAATCGAGTCGCGATCTGCCAGAGCGCAAGCATCGCCAGGAGCATCGCAAGACCAATCGAGCGAGAGCCAGGGGGGGCGATGTCGGGGCTCGCCATCAAAACAAACACACGATGCCGTCCAGCTCCGCCTCCGAATTGACGAGGTCGACGCGCTTCGCGGCGATCCGCAAGCCCTCGGTGCTGCGCCGCAGGCGGTGCTCGACCAGCGCGCCCCACACGCGCTGCCGCTCGCGGCGGTACTCGACCAGCACGAGCGTGGAGCCCACACGCACGTCGCCGCTTTCGGCGGCGTCCACGACGCTGACGTTCCCGACCTGATGCACGGTGCGCGGAGCGGGAATACGGGCATGCGCGCGCGGGTGCCGGAGCTGGCGAACGCGGACCTCGAGCAGGCGGCGGTCGTCGTAGACGATCGACGAGGTGGTCAGCGGATCGGCCTGATTCGCCTGCAGCGGAATCCAGTACGTCGCGTCGTCGGTGAAGAGGCCGAGCCACTCGTCGAGCCGCCCCTGGTCGAGCAGCCAGGCCTCGTGATAGAGAAACTGCTCGATCTCCGAGCGCAGCTCGACGTCGTCCGCCGCGCGCATCTCAGGACTCGGCCGTCATGTACTCGAGCCAGGCGGCGAACTGGTTGCGGATGTGGACCTCGCTGGTCCCGCTCCGACCCCGGCGCGTGCCCTCGCGATCCGGCAAGTCCCTACCCTGCCCCCGCCCGAGAAACACCCAGTCGGAGCCGCGCGCACCGAGCCCCTGCTGAGTGCGCTCGTACACCTCGAGGTCGTCGGTGAGTACGGGCGAAGCCGTCCCGTTGACGACGTTCGAGAACGCGATGGTGTCGCGGAACATCCGCTCCGGCGCGCCCCTGAGCCTGAACGAGTACGCGTACACGACGGTTCGGTCCACCGCGATGGGATGGACGACGCGAAGCTGGCGGAACTGGCTCATGAAGGAGCAGTTGGGATAGGCGATGCTGTTCCAGCGCAGCTCGCCCAGCACGCGCGCCGCGCCCTCGGGCCCGAGACGTTGCTCCAGCGCGGCGCGGTACTCCGCGAAGGCCGGATGCGCCAGGGCCGCCACGAGCCGGCTGTCGTCGTGATAGTCGGCCATCCACGAATGTCCGTAGCCGGCGACCCAGAGCCCGGTGTTCTCCCAGACCTCCCACGGCGCGCCGTTCTGGAGCATCTGGCGCACGCCGATCTCCGAGTACGCGCCCTCGGCGGCTGCCGGCTCCTGGCGCGCGGCCCAGATGGAGGAGGCGTGCACGAACGCCGGGTGCACGGTGTCGTTGTGGTTCTCGAGCACGAGCTTCCAGTTCCCCTGATAGGCGTGCTTGAAGACGCCGCCCGCCACCTCGACCTCGCCATCCGGCGCGCGCTCGACGAAATCGTCGAACGACGTCCGCAGCGGGCCGAGAAACTCGGCGAGCGGCGGGCCGTGCTCGGCGAGCGAGGCGAACAGAAATCCCCGATAGGCTTCGACGCGCGGCACACGGGCGAGGCCGCCGCCGATCGACTCACCGGCCGGACGCGCGTAGCCGTCAGGCAGCGGCAGGCGTGCGAGGCGGCCGTCGGTGCCGTAGGTCCACCCGTGATACGCGCAGACGAACTCGGCGGTCGTGCCGGCCGCCGTCTCGCACACGCGTGCGCCGCGGTGAGCACAGCGGTTGACCAGAACGCGCACCGAGCCGTCGGTGTGGCGCGTCACGATGACGGGCTCGCGCCCCATGCGCGTCGTGAAGAAATCGCCCGGGCTCCGGACCTGGCTCTCGTGGCCGAGGATCAGCCACGCGCGCCCGAAGACCCGGGCCATCTCGAGCTCGAACAGGGTGGGGTCGGTGTAGACGGCGCGGTGGACCCGGTCGGGCTGAACCAGACCCTTGATGGATTGAATGTTCACGGAAGAGTATTGTAGGCGACCACAACCTCGAAGGAGACTCCGATGAAAATCACGCACGTGACCACCCGCGCGCTGCGCACGCCGGCCGACAACCCGCTCGTGGTGGGCCTGCCCGCGCCTACCGACACGCGCGAGTTCGTCACCCTGGAGCTCGGCACCGACCAGGGCGCGGTGGGTCTCGGCCTGACGTTCTTCGGCGGCGCGCTCACCCCGGCGCTCAAGACGGCGGTCGACGAGCTCGCGCGGCTCACCCTCGGTGAGGATCCGGCTCAGGTGGAGGCGATCACCGCCAAGCTCCGGCGCGCGGCCGGCAGCTCGGGCCCGGGCGGCATCTTTGCCCTGGCGCTGTCGGCCGTCGACATCGCGTGCTGGGATCTCAAGGGCAAGGCGATGGGCCAGTCCGTGTGCGCCCTACTCGGCGGCCTGCGCGACCGCGTGGCGACGTACGCGAGCGGTGCCTTGATGCGTCCGCATCCGATCGACTATCTCGCCAAGGCCGGGCCGCGCCTGAGAGACATGGGGTTCCGTCAGATGAAGATGCAGTGCGGGAGCGAGCCCACCGTGGCCGCGTCGGTCGAGCGCGTGCGCGTCATGCGCGAGTCGATCGGGCCCGACATCGACCTGATGTGCGACATCAACCAGCTCTGGAGCGTGAACCAGGCGATCGAGGTCGGGCGGCGCATCGAGCCCTATCACCTCTTTTGGCTCGAGGACCCGACCACGCACGACGACTATCCCGGCATGGCCCGCATCGCCGACGCGCTCACGACGCCGATCGCCGCCGGCGAGTATCACTACGGCATCGTGCCCTTCCGCCATCTGCTGGAGCACCGCTCGATCGACATCGTGATGATCGACCTCTTGCGCGTGGGCGGCATCACGCAGTGGATGAAGGTCGCCGGCATGGCCGAGGCGTTCAACCTGCCGGTGGTGAGCCATCTGGTGCCGGAGATCCACGTCCACCTGGTGGCGGCCATCCCGAACGGGCTCACCGTCGAGTACATGCCGTGGACCTTGAATCTCTACGAGCAAACGCCGCCCATCGAAGGCGGTCAGCTCGTGGTGCCGAAGAAGCCGGGGCTCGGGCTCGCGTTCGATCAGGCGGCGATGAAGCGATACCAAATCGGCTGAGCCGGCTAGCGGTCCTCGCCGCCGAGATCCTTCGGCGTGATGGTCTTCAAGAACTCGGGCAAACGCTCCCGGGCCGGCGCATAAGTCCGTGACTCCTGAGGCGGCTGCACGGGTTCCGCCTGACCGGGCAGAGCGGAGATCGTCGCGGGTTCTCGCGGTGCGGGGATGGGTGTCACGGTCTGCTCCGGGGCGGTCGGCGCGATCTGGCCCTGGGCATCCTCCCAGGAGGACCACGGGGCGAGCAGCCGGATGTCCACCCGCCGGGCCCTGGCGAGGGTCTCCGGACTTACCTTCTCGCCAGCCCCCAGCACCACCTTGCCCATGGAGATCGCCCTCACCTGGCGCAGCTCGATGCCGTGACGCTGGACGAGATAGCGCACCACGGCCTCCCCGCGTTCGCGGGCGAGCTCGCGATTGTATCGGTCGCTCCCGCGCGAGTCGGCATAGCCTTGCAGCTCGAGGATCGCGTTGGGATCCGCGGCGAGAGCCTTGGCCACGTCCTCGAGCTCGTTGACGTCCTGGCCTCGGATTTCAGTCTGACCGGAGTCGAAGTAGACGAATTTCGTGTCCAGGAGCCTGTACCGGTTGCGACTCGCGAGGCGCTGCGAAAGCCGGGCTTCGACATCACGCGCGGCCCCCGTCGCCAGATCCGCCCGTGTCTCGGCGCTGCTCGCGCGGGCGCCCGCCTCACTCACCCGCAAGTCGAGGCCATTGAGCCGCTGATCGGCGACGTCGACCGCGCGGCGGTTTTCCCCGGCGCGATCCGCCGTTTCACGCAGCTTCGTCTCGGTCGCGGACATCTGCTGGGTGAGCTTGCTCTCCGTCGCACCGACCTGCGTCTCTACAAAGCTCTTCGTCGCGCAGGCGGAGCCGAGCACGGCGACGCCGCCGCACAGGATCAAGGAAGCCAGTCGTCGCCTCATGGACCGCTCTCCTTCCGACGCCGCCCGATCTTTCTTGGCTGAAGTTGAGCCCGGGCGGCCTGGGTGCGGGTCCTTCAGTCTCTCGATTTCCCAGATCTGAAAGCACTCATCGTGGAACCGGATCTCGCTCCAATCCGCCGCGTCGAGCCTCAGCGTCATTGTCTGATGCGCCGTGATCGCAGCACCGCACCCGTCGCACGCTTGCCCGCTGCCTGGCCCGAACCCAAGTTCAACCGCGCGGTCACGTGGGAGACGACCATCCTGGAGTCGGAGTCGGATGAGTTGCCGCGTCAGCTCCGAGTCCATAGGCGCCTCAGAGTATTCACCGAGCGTGGGTGGCCGTCGAGATAGGCGGATTACCTATGGGGATACCAGGTCTTTTCCTGCTAGACTCCTGCTTCCCTATGGTTCTTGCCGAACTCCCGAGTTCCGCCTCGGCTCGAAACTTGATAGGGTGGTGGCCGTGAATCGCGCGAGGATCCTCTACGAAGCGCCGCGGGTCGCCGCCAAGCCGGGCGAGACCGTCGTGACCAGCACGTGCGGCCACAACTGCGGTGGCCGGTGCGCCGTCAACGCGCACGTGCGCGATGGGCGCATCGTCAAGATCAGCACCGATCCGCGCCGCTGGACGCCGGAGATGCCGCCGCTCCACGCGTGCGTGCGAGGCTTCGGCCAGCTCGAGCGGGTCAACCATCCCGACCGTCTGATGCGTCCGCTGCGGCGGACCGGCCCGCGCGGCTCGGGACAGTTCGAGCGGATCACCTGGGACGCGGCGCTCGACGAGGTCGCGCGCCAGATGCTCCGTGTCCGCGCCACGTACGGGCCCGCCGCGATCCTCGACTGCTCGCGCACCGGCAGCCTGTCGACTTTGCACGGCCGCGGCGTCAGCCAGCGGCTCATGCACATGTTCGGCGGCTGCACCGAGCTCTGGAGCAACCTCTCGGCCGAAGCCGAGATCTTCGCCGTCAAGCAGACCTACGGCGCCAAGGCGGAGTACAAGAGCGCCGGGCGCGAGCCCATCGACTACGTCAACTCGCGGCTCATCGTGATGTGGGGCTGGAGCCCGGGCGACGGCACGTTCGGCACGGGGACCATGCAGTACCTCAAGCGCGCCAAGGACCACGGGGTGCGCATCGTCTGCGTCGACCCGCGCCAGACGCGCTCGAGCCGCCAGCTGGCCGACGAGCACGTCTTCATCCGTCCCTCCACGGACGCCGCGGCCTTGATCGCCATGGCCTACGTCATCGCGAGCCACGGGCTGCAAGACCAGGCCTACCTCGACCGCTACGTGCTTGGCTTCGACGAGGCGCACCTGCCGCCGGCCGCGCCGGCGGGCGCGTCGTACCGCGCCTACCTCATGGGCGAGGCGGACGGCGTCCGGAAGACGCCCGCGTGGGCCGAGAAGATCACCGGGATGCCGGCCGCCACGCTCGAGCGGCTCGCCATCGAGTTCGCGACCAGCAAGCCGGCCGCGCTCCACTGCGGCTATGCGCCGGGCCGCACGTTCCACGGCGAGCAGTTCCACCGCGCGGCCTATGCGCTCGCCGCGCTGACGGGGAACGTCGGGATTCCCGGCGGCAACTCCGGCACCAGCAACGGCGCGACCGGACGCTGCGGGATCCGTCTCTTGCCGGCCGGGACCAATCCGACCGGGGCGCGTGTCGCCTCGTCGATGCTCGCCGATCTCCTCGATCGCGGCCGGGCCGGCGGCTACCCGGCCGACATCAAGCTGATCTACTCGGTGGCCGGCGACCTCTTCAACCAGGCCCCGAACGTGCGCCGGATCGCGGACGCCGCCCAGCGCCTGGAGTTCATGGTGGTCCACGACAACTTCATGACGCCGACGGCGCGGCATGCGGACATCGTGCTGCCAGCGACCACCTTCTGGGAACGTAACGACGTCCACACGCCCTGGGCCGGCGCAGGTCACTACGCGATCTTCATGAAGCAGGCGATCGAGCCGATGGGCGAGTGCCGGAACGACTTCGACATCTGCAGCGAGCTCGCGCGCCGGCTCGGGATCAGCGGGTACAACGACAAGACCGAGGACGAGTGGCTGCGCGAGCTGACCGGCGGTGTGATCGACGACTTCGACACGTTCCGCGAACGCGGGCTGGCGCGTTTGCCGGCCCCCGACGACGCCGTCGCCTTCGCGCGCGAGATCCGCGACCCCGAGCACCATCCGTTCACCACGCCGTCCGGGAAGATCGAGATCTACTCGATGAGCCTGGCCGCGAAGCCCGATCCCTACGGGCTCGGCGTCATCCCGCCGATCCCGACGTGGATCGCGGACGCGACCGACGCGCGATATCCGTTGAGCCTGGTCACGCCCAAGTCGCGCGCCCGCACGCATTCGATCCACGGCAACCAGCCGATCCTCGCGCGGGCCGACTCCGACGACGTGTGGATCAACATCGCCGACGCGGCCGCGCGCGGGATCGTCGATGGCCAGCTCGTGCGCGTCTTCAACGCGCGGGGGACCACGCGGCTCCCGGCGCGGGTGACGGACCGGATCGCGCCGGGCGTCGTCTCCATCAAGGAAGGCGCCTGGTTCGCGCCGGACGCCTCGGGAGCCGACACGCGCGGCTGCGCCAACGTGCTCACCGCCGACCGCACGTCGCCGGCCGGCGCGGCGCCGTTCAACTCCTGCTTCGTGGACGTCGCGCCGGCGCTCCCCTGACCGTGCTCTAGCCCGTGGCGCTCCGGGCCCGGCGACAGTTGTGGCGACACGTGTTGCTCTCGACCACTTCATCCGCAGTCTCACCGCCACCGGCGCGAGCTGAGCCGTGGAGCCGGGACTGAGAACGTACATCCTCAAGCGCGTCGGCTTCGCCGTCCTGATGCTCGTCGGCGTCTCGATCATCCTGTTCACGATCATGCGGCTGGCTCCCGGCGGGCCCGAGGCGGTGCTGATCGGCGGCGAGTTCTCGCAGGAGGCCGCCGCGCAGATCCGCCAGCGGCTGGGGCTCGACCGCCCGATCGCGCTGCAGTATCTCGGCTGGGCCGGCGCGGCCCTGCGCGGCGATCTCGGGCGCTCGTTCAAGACCGGCGACCCGGTCGCCGCGCTGATCCGCGATCGCCTCGGCCCGACGATCCAGCTCACCTTCGGCGCGCTCGCCCTGGCGCTCGCCGTCGCCGTCCCGCTCGGGGTCCTCGCGGCGGTTCGGCGCGGCACGATCTGGGACACGCTCGGCTCGGCGGTCGCGCTGTTCGGCGTGTCGTTTCCGAGCTTCTGGCTCGGGATCATGCTGATCCTCCTCTTCTCCGAGGTCTTCCATCTCCTGCCGCCCTCGGGGCTCAGCGAGTATGGACGGGAGGGCGACCTGACCGCCCGCGTGCGACACGCGATCCTGCCAACCTTGACGCTCGGCTTGATCCAGATGGCGTCGTTCATGCGCTTCACGCGCTCGAGCCTGCTCGAGGTGCTGCGTCAGGACTACGTGCGGACGGCGCGCGCCAAGGGGCTCGGCGGCGGCCAGGTCGTCTGGCGTCACGCGCTCCGCAACGCGCTCATTCCGGTGGTGACGGTGGTCGGTCTCTCGCTGCCGACACTGGTCGGCGGCGCCGTGCTCACCGAAACCGTCTTCGCCTGGCCGGGCATCGGGCGCCTGGCGGTCGGCGCCGTCTTCGAGCGCGACTACCCGGTGATCATGGGCGTCAACCTCATGGTCGCCGCCGTCGTGATCACCGCAAATCTGATCACCGACCTCGCCTACTGCGTGATCGATCCGCGGATCTCCTATCAGTGACGGCCGAGGCGCACGCGGAGCGGCCGTCGGTCTTGCGTCGGTTCACACGCAACCGGCGAGGCCTCGTCGGCGGCGTGGTCGTGGCCGTCATGGTCACCGCCGGCGCGCTCGCACCGGTGCTGGCACCGCAGAGCTACTCCGCGCAGTCGCTGTTGAATCGGCTCAAGCCGCCGAGCGCCGCGCACTGGCTCGGGACCGACGGGTTCGGCCGCGACGTCCTGAGCCGGGTGATCTGGGGCAGCCGCGTCTCGCTCGAGATCGGTCTCGTCGCCACCGCGCTGGCGCTCGTCGTGGGCACCGTGGTGGGCAGCGTCGCCGGCTACTTCGGCGGCGCCACCGACACCGCGATCATGCGCGCCGCCGACGTCTTCCTCTCCGTCCCGGCGCTGTTCCTCATCCTCATCGTGGTGGCGCTCTTCGGCGCGAGCCTCGCCAACACCGCGCTCGTCATCGCGCTCGTCACCTGGGCGCCGGTCGGGCGCATCGTGCGCAGTGAGTGCCTGAGCCTTCGCAACCGCGACTTCGTCCACGCGGCCGCGGCGCTCGGCGCCGGGCACGCGCGCATCCTCGGCCGCCACCTGCTCGTGAACGCGCTGCCGATCGTGATCGTCCAGGCCAGTCTCTTGCTGGGCCAGACAATCCTGATCGAGTCGGGCCTGAGCTATCTCGGGCTCGGCGCCCAGCCCCCGCTCCCGAGCTGGGGCAACATGGTCGTCGAAGGGCGGCAGTTCCTGGCCTTGGCCTGGTGGATCGCGACGTTCCCCGGGCTCGCCATCTTCGTCACGGTGCTGGGATTCAACCTGTTCGGCGACGGGCTGCGCGACGCATCGGATCCGACGTTGCGCGGGCGCACGCCGTAACCCACGGAGGACCGACGGTGATCCATCCCATCCTGATCGCGCTGCTCGCCACTAGCATCGGCCTGACGCCCACGGCGAGTCTCGCCGCCGGCAAGGACTTCGTGATCGGACTCAGCGGCGACGCCACGTCGCTGAACCCGGTCGTGGCGACCGACGGCCAGTCGTACATCGCCGAGTGGCCGCTGTTCGACAGCCTGGTCGAGCTCGATCAGGGCCTCAACGTGAAGCCGCTCCTGGCCGAGTCGTGGGAGGTGTCGCGCGACGGGCTCACGTACACGTTCAAGCTCAAGCGCGGCGTGAAGTGGCACGACGGCAAGCCGTTCACCGCCCGTGACGTCGCGTTCACGTTCTACTCGGTCCTCGATCCCAAGGTCACCACGCCGCATCGCGCCTACTTCGACGCGCTCGCCGGATTCCCCGAGCTGACGGCGAAGGAGAATCCCAAGCGGCCGGAAGAGCTGGCCGTCCGACCCATCGAGGTCATCGACGACCATACCGTGCGCTTCCGGCTGCGCTATCCGTCGGGGTCGTTTCTGGCGGTGCTCGTCAATCCGCGCGCGGGGATCGTTCCCGAACACATCCTCAAGGGCACCGATCTCAACACCGCCGAGTTCAACCGGCGTCCGATCGGGACTGGCCCCTTCAGGCTGGTCGAGTGGCGACGGGGCGAGCGCCTGGTGATGGAGGCGAACGCCGAGTATCACGGCGGCCGGCCGGCCCTCGACCACTTGATCTTCCGGATCATCCCCGACAGCGTCGTCCTCCTCCAGGAGCTGCGAGCCGGCGGCGTGGACTTCATCGAGAATCCGCCGCTGACCGAAGTGGCGCGGCTCAAGCAGACGCCGAATCTCAAGGTGCTCGCGGCCGACAACACCTCGTACACGTATTTCGGCTGGCGTCAGGATCTGGCGCCGTTCACGGACGTTCGCGTGCGCCGCGCGCTCTACCACGCGATCGACGTGCCGAGCATCGTCCGCGAGGTGCTCCAGGGTTACGCCGCCGTCGCGACCGGCCAGTTCCCGCCGTCGAGCTGGGCGTTCGATCCGAGCGTGAAGCCGTACGCCTACGACCCGGCGCGCGCGAAGGCTCTCCTGGCGGAGGCCGGCTTCAAGCCGGGCCCCGACGGCGTGCTGGCCAAGGACGGCAAGCGGTTCAGCTTCTCCGTGCGCCACGACCAGGCGAACCAGAGCGTGAAGGACACGGCCGTCATCATCCAGGAGTACCTCAAGCGCGTCGGCGTCGAGGTGCAGCTCGAGCCGCTGGACTGGCCGACGTTCGTCAAAAAGCTCTTCGCCTCCGAGTTCGAGGGCATCGTCGTCGGCTGGACCAACCACCACGATCCCGACCCGTTCGCCTACACCATCTGGCACTCGAGCCAGTGGAAAGGCCGCAACTTCGCCCACTACAAGAACGCGCGGGTGGACGAGGCGCTCGAGGCGGCGCGCCGCACCGGCGTGACGGCCGAGCGCAAGAAGCACTACGCGGAGCTCTCGAAGCTCCTGATGGAAGACGCGCCGTACGTCTTCCTCTACTTCCCGCAGCAGGTGTACGTGACGCGCGCGGGCTACGAGGGGTTCGTGCCGATTCCGACGTTCGCCGGCATCTACCAGTCGCTGAAGAGTGTGCGCTGGACGGGGAGGTGACCACGGCCGGCCCTCGCCCACCGACTCATAGAAGATCGTCGTGCCGTTGACCCGCAGCTCCACCGGCGTCTCTATACTCCGCCGCGATCAGGAGTAGCGGTCGGCGGGATGCACGAGCGTGAGGAGCGCGCTGAAGATCGGGCCCACCACGTGCGGGAACACTTGCCAGGCGATGAAGATACCCAGGATCGAGAAGGCCGGGCTCGACGTGAACGCCCGGAGCCGCAACGCCGTTCGCTCTGGCAGCACGCCCCCGATCGCGGAGGCGCCGTCGAGCGGCGGGACCGGGAGCATGTTGAACACGAAGAGCAGCAGGTTCTCCACCAGCAGAACCGACGCGAGCGCGCCCAGCGCCGTGAGCCAGCCCGCACCGTTCGTGGCGTCGACGAGGTGCGAGAAGGTGACGTGTTCGGGTGACGCGAAGAAGCCGGCGAGCAGACCACCCCGGATCGCGCCGAACGCGAGCATCGCGATGAGCAGATTGCCCGCCGGGCCCGCCGCGGCCATCGTGGCGGCCCGGCGGGGATAGTTGGAAGCCCAGACCGGATCGTACGGCGTGCTCGCCCAACCGACCGCCCATCCGTTGGTGAACGTCGTGAGGAGCGGAACGACCAGCATGCCGATCGGCTCGCGACGGATGTGCGGCAGCGGCGAGAGGGAAACCTGACCGCCGCGATACGCCGTCGGATCGCCGCCGCGGAGCGCGGCGAGCGCGTGGGAAGCCTCGTGGACAGTCGTCGAGACGAGGAACACCGCGAACCACAGAAGGCCCTGGATCAGTGCTTCCGGCTCCACTCGAGAGCCAGTATCGCATCGAGGGCTGCTAGAGTAGTCATCGTGCTTCCGAGGACGCAGGCCGCCGCGCACCGCAGTCTCGCCACGCTCGGCCTCATCGGCCTGGCGCTGCACTGGGCCCTGGCGGCCGACGCCTCGGCGGTGCAAAGCTCCGCGTGCAGCGCTCCGCCCCTGCCGGCGCCCGGCGGCAACCTCGTCGCGGTCTCGACCGAGAGTCAGCTCCAAGCCGCCGTCCAGTCCCTGACTTCCGGCACGACGATCCTCATCCAGCCCGGGACGTATCTCCTCACGAGCACGCTGTGGATCACCCGCGACGTTCAGGACGTCGCCATCCGCGGGAGCACGAACTCCTGCGACGACGTGGTGCTCGTCGGCCGCGGCATGTCCAATGCGAGCTACGGCGACGTGCCCCACGGCATCTTCATCGGCAACGCCCGTCGAGTCCTGATCGCGAATCTCACGATCAGGGACGTCTACTACCATCCGATCCAGCTCGATCCAGGGGCCGGCGCCCAGGCCCCGCGCATCTACAACGTGCGGCTGGTGGATGCCGGCGAGCAATTCATCAAGTCGAGCTTCAACAACGGGGGGGTGAACGACGGTGCCGTCGAGTATTCGGTCATGGAGTACACGACCACGGCCCGCTCCTGGTACACCAACGGCGTCGACGTCCACCAGGGCGCCAATTGGATCGTCCGCCACAATCTCTTCCGCAACATCCGGGCGCCGGCCGGCGAGCTGGCCGGGCCGGCCATCCTGATGTGGAACCGCAGTCGCAACACGATCGTGGAGGGCAACCTGCTCCTCAACTGTCAGGTCGGGATCGCGCTCGGTCTCGACGCCAGCCGGGCCGACGACCACACCGGCGGAGTCGTGCGCAACAACATCGTCCATCGGACCGGCGCGCAGAGCGGCGATGTCGGGATCACGATCAACAACTCCGCCGCCACCAAGGTGCTCAACAACACCCTCGTGCTGAGCGGGACCTACCCCAACGCGATCGAATACCGATTCGCCGGCACGACCGGCGTCGAGATCCGCTTCAACCTTGCCGACGCGGCAATACAGCAGCGCGACGGCGCGGCCGGCGTGGTCTCGGGCAACGTGGCCACCGCCCGGCCGAGCTGGTTCATCGACGCGGCCTCGGGAGACCTGCACCTGAAGGCGACGGTGACCGCCGCCATCGATCGCGCCGCGCCCCATCCGGACGTGACCCGTGACTACGACCAGGAAGTCCGCCCCGCCGGAACGGCGCCGGACATCGGCGCCGACGAGTTCAGGCCCGCCGACGTCTCGCCGACCGTGCCGATGAACCTGATCGTCCGATAGCGTCCCCGACCCTTGCGCCTCGCCCGGGTCGGGCGCTAGAGTCAGCCGAACTCCCACAGGAGGGACCTCATGCCTGTCGACCGCTGGCTACGCCCGACGATGCCGGTCGCGTTGCTGCTGATCCTGACCGGCACGACCACCGCCCAGCCGACGAAGTTCCAGGAAGCGCCCGCGCTGGCCGAGCAGGTCAAGGCCGGCAAGCTCCCGCCGGTCGACAAGCGGCTTCCGAGCGATCCCCTCGTCGTTCCCGTCGTCGAGCGGACGGGCCAGTACGGCGGCGTATGGCGGCGCGCATTCCTCGGTCCGGCCGACGCCAACAACTACGTCCGCGTCGTCTACGACGCCCTCGTGCGATTCTCTCCGGACGGCGCCAAGATCGAGCCGAAGATCGCCGCGGGATGGGAGTCGTCGAAGGACTTTCGCGTCTGGACGATCAAGCTCCGCCAGGGTGCGAAGTGGTCGGACGGCGCGCCGTTCACCGCCGACGACATCGTGTTCTGGTATCAGGACGTCCTCCTCAACAAGGACCTCGTGCCCGCGATCCCCTCGTGGATGCGGAACGCCGACGGCACGACGGCCACGGTCGAAAAGGTGAGCCCGACGGCCGTGCGCTGGACCTACAAGCAGCCCAACACCCTGCTGCTCACCGCGCTCGCGAACCAGGACGGCGGCGACCGGACCTACGCCGTCTTCTTGCCGGCGCACTACCTGAAAAAGTTCCACCCGACCTACACCAAGAAGGAGGACCTGGACAAGCTCGTCGCCGCCGCGGGCTTCAAGGCCTGGACGGAGCTCTTCGCCGCGCGCAACGCGCCCCCGGAGAACCCGGAGCGCCCGACGATGGCGGCGTGGGCGCCGACGACACGGGTCAGCGATCAGGTGTTCACGCTCAAGCGCAATCCCTACTTCGTGGGCGTCGATCCGAGCGGTCACCAGCTGCCCTACCTCGACGAGGTACGCTTCACGTTCTTCGCCGACATCCAGGCGCTGAATCTGGCGGCGATCGCCGGCGAGTTCGACATGCAGGAGCGGCACATCCAGATGACGAACTATCCCGTCTTCAAGGAGAACGAGAAGACCGGGAAGTATCGCGTGATCACGTGGCCGACGTTCGGCGGGGCCGATGCGGTCATCCAGTTCAACCAGACCTACAAGGCCGACGCCGAGCTCGGCAAGCTCATGGCCACCCGGGAGTTCCGGATCGCGCTCTCCGAGGCGATCAACCGCGACCAGATCAAGGAGTCGGTTTTCCTCGGGCTCGGCGAGGCACGGCAAGGCGTGCCGTCGCCCGGGCATCCGTACTATCCGGGAGACCAATACGCGAAGAAATACACGCAGTACAAACCCGACGAGGCCAACAAGCTCCTGGATCAGGTCGGCCTCACCAAGCGCGACGCGGACGGCACCCGGCTTCTCCCGTCGGGCAAGCGGGTCGTGCTGGAGCTGTCGGTCGTTCCGGCGTTCGCGGCCTGGCCGGACGTCGCTCAGCTGGTCGCGAGGGATTGGGAAAAGGTCGGCGTGAAGACCGTCGTCCAGCTCCGTGAGCGCGCGCTCCACTTCAAGATGCGCGACAACAACGAGCTCATGACCGAGATGTGGAACGAGGACACGACGGGCTTTCCTTTCACCGGCAACGCCAAGTTCGATCCGCGCAACTCGCCGATCCTCACGCTCGGCCCGCTCTACGGCCGCTGGGCGCAGACCAGGGGCGCCGACGGGGTCGAGCCGCCGGCCCCGATCAAGCGCATCATGGAGATCGTCGATCAGGCCAAGACCGTCGCCGCGGAGCAGCAGGCGAAGCTGGCGCAGGAGCTGTTCAGGATCTGGGTCGACAATCTGTGGGAGGTTGGCACGGTCGGCCTGACCCCGATGGTGCAAGGCGTCGTGGTCGCCAACTCGAAGTTCAGAAACGTGCCGACGACGCTCGGCAACGACTGGCCGCTGCGGAGCCCAGGCAACGCGCGCGTCGAGCAGTTCTTCTTCGCCAGATAGTGGTGGGGCGCGATCATCCGGCCATGAGAATCTCGAGCGGCCTCGCCTGAGGATCGCCCTCGACCGTCGCGGCGATGCCGCGCTCGGCCGATCGCGCGGCCACGAACGCGACGGCCGCCGCCACGACATCGGGG
Source organism: Candidatus Rokuibacteriota bacterium (assembly GCA_003220495.1). Classification (GTDB taxonomy): domain Bacteria; phylum Methylomirabilota; class Methylomirabilia; order Rokubacteriales; family CSP1-6; genus AR31. Next base: position 46,614 of record QHSP01000031.1, read on the forward strand.
TCGCGCAGGATCCGCCGGTGTCCGAGCCCCTCGGTCATCAGCATCTCGGCGCCGCGCCACGCGCGCGCGATCGCCGCCCCGTGTTGCCAGGGAATCTCCGCGTCGCCGCGGTCGTGGATCACGAGGAGCGGCGCGACCAGGGCCGGCGCCAGCGCGACCGTGTCGAAGACCGACCACGACCGCCCCACGCGCTGCTCGATCCGCCGGTGCATTCGCTCCCTCACGTCGCGAGAGAATCCGAACGTCTCGCTGAAACGAAGCGCCGGAGTCACCAGATCGGCAGCCGGGCCGACGAGAACCACGGCGCCGGCCTCGAGGCCTTCCCACAGGGCTCGCACGGTTGCCGTGGCCCCCACCGAATGCGCGACGATCGCGGCGAGCGGCCCGCGCGACTCGGCGACGGCGCGGATCGCGCGCGTGATCTCCGGGATCGTGACCATGCCTTCGTCCGACGCTCCGTGGCCGGGCGCATCGAACGTCACCACCGAGAACCCACGCGCGACGAGCGGACCGACGAGTGCGCCGAGCTGAGCGCCGCGGCCGCCCCAACCGTGGACCAGGAGCACGCTCGGCCCGGTGCCCCACATCCACGTCTCGATGCGGCGCGCGCCGACCTGCATCGGCCTCGCGCGCGCGGTGGCGAGCAGCTCGACCTCCAGCGCGGGTCGTCGCGGTCTCGACGGCGTCGTGAACAGCCAGCCCGCGAGTCGCGCGGCGAGCGCCGGGGCGAGCGCGGAGAGCGCGCGGTTTCCGGTCCTGACGAGCGGGAGCAGGCGTGACGGCTTGAATGATCGAACGATCGTGCTTTTCTCCATCTCCACGTAGTCCGCGTCGGTCATGATGGGTCTCCTCTCGAGGTTAGCGGCGCCGGCCCGGAGCCCGGCAGCGCTGCAGCAAGGTTTCGAACGCGCTCGCGGCCCGCGCGTACGCCTTGGGGTCGCGCATCAGGCGGGAGGCGTGCACGAACGCCAGGCCGATCCCTTGGCAGTCGTGGGCGAACTGCTCGCAATCGAGAGCGGCACGGAAGTGGCCTTCGTTGACCGCGATGCGTGCGGCGCCGGCCAGGGTGTCCATCCAGTCGCGCAGGTTCTGGACGACGAAGTCGCGTACCGGCCCGGGGCGATCGTCGAGCTCGAACGACGCCGCCATGAACGGACAGCCGCCCGGCAAGCTCGGCGACTGCTCCCACGCGAGCCAGCGCTCGAACAGCGCGCGCACGCGCGGCTCGCCGCGCGGAACCGCGAGCGCCGGCTTGACGACGCTTTCGACCATGCGGGCGCCGGCCATGCGGAGGATGTCGAGCTGGAGGGCTTCCTTCGAGCGGAAGTGGGCGAACAAGCCGCTCTTGGACATCCGGAGATCCTCGGCCAGGCGACCGATCGTCAGCCCCTCGAACCCGATCCGCGTCGCCAGTCCCAGGGCGTGCGCGAGGATCGCCTCGCGCGTCTGCTCGCCCTTGGACGGGGCCCGCGGCCGGGCCGCGGCCTTGCTCGCCGTCGCCATGGCAAACAAAATAGTACGACCGTTCGGATCTGTCAAGGCCCATCCAGGGATCGTGCGAAGATATGGCGCCGATGACCCGATACGTCCTGAAGCGGCTGGTGCTCCTGCCAGCGCTGCTCTTCCTCTTCTCGGTGGCCGTGTTCGCGATCGTCCAGGCGCCGCCGGGCGATTTCCTCACGACCTACGTCGCGACGCTCGCGTCGTCCGGCAGCTCGATCAGCGCCGAGCAGGTCGAGGCGCTCCGGCGCGAATACGGGCTCGACCGCCCGATCTGGGTCCAGTACCTCAAATGGATGGAGAACCTGGCGAAGGGCAATCTCGGCCTCTCGCTCGAGTACCAGCGTCCGAATGCCGAGCTCATCGGTGAGCGGCTGGTCCTCACGATGGTCCTGGCGCTGCTGTCGTTCGTGTTCACCTGGGTCGTTGCGATCCCGGCCGGCATCTACTCGGCCATGCATCCACGCTCCGCGATCGACTACGCGCTCACGCTGGTCAACTACGTCGGTGTCGCCACCCCCAACTTCATGCTGGCGCTCGTCCTCATGTGGGGCGCCTTCGCGTACCTCGACATGTCCGTCACCGGACTGTTCTCGCCGGACTTCGTCGAAGCGCCCTGGAGCGTCGCGCGCGTCGTCGATTTGCTCAAGCACGTCTGGCTCCCCGCGGTCGTGCTCGGGGTGGCCGGGACCGCGCGGCTCACGCGCGTGATGCGCGCGAATCTGCTCGACGAGCTGAACAAGCCCTACGTCACGACGGCGCGCGCCAAGGGGCTGTCGGAGTGGCGCCTGGTCGTGCGCTATCCGGCGCGTCTGGCGCTGAATCCGCTCGTGAGCACGATCGGGTGGTATCTCCCTGCCCTCTTCTCCGGGAGCCTGATCGTGGCGACCGTGATGAATCTGCCCAACATCGGGCCGCTCCTGCTCCGGGCGCTGATCAACCAGGACATGTACCTGGCCGGGAGCATTCTCCTCATCTATTGCTTCCTCACGATCGTCGGCACCTTGATCTCGGACATCCTCCTGGCCTGGCTCGATCCGCGGATCAGGTTCGAAGAGGGGATGAGATGAGCGTGCTCGCGCCGGCGGTCCCCGTGACAGCCGAGGAGCGCGTCTCCGTCGCCTCGAGCTGGCGCCTGATCTGGTGGCGCTTCCGGAAGCACCGCCTCGCGCTCGCGAGCGCGGTCGTTCTGATCACCCTCTACGTCGTCGTGCTCTGCCCCGACTTCTTCAGCACACAGGATCCCGAGGCCACCGACGCGCGGCTGGCCTTCATCCCCATCCAACGCCTCCACGTCTTCGATGGCCTTCACCCGAGCCCGTGGGTCCCCGACGTGGCGGGCAAGCGCAATCTCACGACGCTCCGCATGGAGTGGCGCGTGGACGAGACCCGGCGGATCCCGGTGCGGTTCTTCGTCACCGGCTATTCGTATCGCCTCCTCGGCCTCGTCCCGACCCGGATCCACCTCCTCGGCGCCGCGGCGGCGGACGGCCGCGCGCGGCTCTATCTCCTCGGCACCGACCGCCTCGGACGCGATCAGTGGTCGCGGCTCGTCCACGGCACGCGGACGTCGATGACCATCGGTCTCACCGCGGTCACCTTCTCGGTCGTCCTCGGCGTGCTGCTCGGCGGGATCTCCGGCTACTGCGGCGGGCCCGCGGACGCCGTGATCCAGCGGCTGATCGAGCTGCTCCAATCGTTGCCGACGATTCCGATCTGGCTGGCGCTCACCGCGGCGCTGCCGCGCGACTGGTCGCCGCAGCAGGTCTTCTTCGCGATCACCGTGATCTTGTCGCTGGTGGGCTGGACGACGCTCGGGCGCGAAGTCCGCGGCCGGTTCCTGGCGCTCCGCGAGGAGGACTTCGTGCTGGCGGCGGAGCTGGCGGGGGCGAGTCAAGGGCGCATCATCATCCGCCACATGGTTCCGACGTTTCTGTCGCACATCATCGCGACCAGCACGCTCGCGATCCCGGCGATGATCATCAACGAGACGTCCCTGTCCTTCCTCGGTCTCGGCATTCGGCCGCCGGCGATCAGCTGGGGCGTGCTCCTCCAGGAAGCGCAGAACATCCAGACGGTGGCGCTGGCGCCCTGGCTCCTGGTACCCGGCGCCGTGGTCATTCTTTCGGTCCTGGCGTTCAATCTGGTGGGGGACGGCTTGAGAGACGCCGCGGATCCGTACAGCCAGTGACGACGCCGGTCCTCCGGGTCAACGATCTCCGGGTTCATTTCTTTCTGGATGAGGGGCTCGTCCGCGCGGTCGACGGCGTGAGCTTCGAGGTGCATCCCGGCCAGGTCGTCGGGATCGTCGGCGAGAGCGGGTGCGGCAAGAGCGTGACGATGAAGGCGATCCTCCAGATCGTCGAGCCGCCCGGGCGCATCGTCGGCGGCCAGATCCTCTTTCAGAAGGACTCGGGAGCGGCGATCGACCTGACCCGGCTCTCGCCGAAGGGCGCCGAGCTTCGGGCGATCCGCGGCGCCGAGATCGCGCTGATCCCGCAGGAGCCGATGGCGGCGTTCAGCCCGGTCCACTCGGTGGGCGAGCAGATCATCGAAGCGCTCACGCTTCACGAGCGCCAGTGGCGGCCGCGCGGCCCGCGCCTCTCCCGGGCCGAAGCGCGATCGATGACCGTCGATCTCTTCCGCAGCGTCGGGATCTCGATGCCGGCCGAGCGCATCGACGCCTATTCGTGGCAGCTCTCTGGCGGGCTCCGCCAGCGCGCCATGATCGCGATGGCGCTGTCGTGCCGGCCGCGGATCCTGATCGCCGACGAGCCGACCACCGCGGTCGACGTGACCACACAGGCCCAGATCTTGAATCTCCTCCGCGACCTGCAGCGTCAGCACGGAACGGCGATCGTCTTCATCACGCACGACCTCGGCGTGATCGCGCAGATGGCGCGCTACGTCGTCGTGATGTACCTCGGGCGCGTGATGGAGCAGGGCGCGGTGGAGGAGATCTTCCACGCGCCGAAGCATCCCTACACGCGGGCGCTCCTGAAGTCGATCCCGAGCATGAACGTACCGCCCCGCACTTTGCTGCCGACCATCGCCGGATCGATCCCGCACCCCCTCGGACGCCCTCGCGGCTGCCCCTTCCACCCGCGCTGCCCGGACGCGATCCCCGGCGTTTGCGCCGAGCGGGTGCCGGCGCTCCGGCCGATCGGGTCGACTCAGCTCGCGAGCTGCTTCCTCTACAACCGGGACGAGGCGAGCGAGCCGTGAGCGCGACGCGATGGCTCCTCGAGGTGCGCCGTCTGAAGAAATCCTTCCCGATTCGGCGCGGGTGGAACCGGAAGGTCGTGGGCGCGGTGGCGGCGGTCGACGACGTGAGCTTCACGATCCGCGAAGGCGAGACGCTCGGCCTCGTCGGCGAATCGGGGTGCGGCAAGACGACGACCGCGCGGTGCATCCTGCGCGCGATGGCGCCGACCAGCGGCGAGATCCTCTTCCGCGCGGCCGACGGCCGCGTGGTCGACCTGGCCCCGCTCTCCCGCGCGGAACTCCGTCCCCTGCGGCCGCAGATCCAGATGGTCTTCCAGGATCCGTTCGGCTCGCTCAATCCACGAATGACCATCTTCGATAACGTCGGCGAGCCGCTGCTGGTCAACGGTCTCCGGGACCGCCGGGCTCGGCTCGAGCGCGTCGCCGATCTGCTCGAGCTCACCGGGCTGCGCCCCGAGCACATGCACCGTTTCCCGCACGCGTTCTCGGGCGGCCAGCGCCAGCGTATCGGCATCGCGCGGGCGCTCGCGACCGAGCCCCGGCTCGTGGTGGCCGACGAGCCGGTGTCCGCGCTGGACGTCTCGGTGCAGGCGCAGGTGCTCAACCTCCTCCTCGAGCTCCAGCAGCGCCTGCACCTGACCCTGCTCTTCGTGGCCCACGATCTCGCGGTCGTCAAGCACATCAGCGATCGCGTTGCGGTGATGTACGTCGGCCAGCTCGTGGAGCTCGCCACCGCCGAGGCGATCTTCCGGCATCCGCGCCATCCCTACACCGCCGCGCTGATGCGGGCGGTGCCCGTACCCGACCCCCACGCGCCGAGCGGCGACGTCGCCCTGGCGGGAGAGGTGGCCAACCCCGCCAATCCGCCGGCGGGCTGCTACTTCCACCCGCGCTGTCCGTTCACCATCGAGGCGTGCCGCACCGAGGCGCCGCCACTCCGCGAGATCGAGGCCGGGCACTTCGTGCGGTGCCATCGTGCGGACGAGCTGGTCCTGGCCGGCGTTGGCGCCGAGCCTGCGCGCGGCGCCCACGGCGTGGTAGATTCCCGGGGATCACAACGGGAGGACGTATGAGCAAGCGGCTTCTCGCTCTCTCGACCGTCGCAATCTTGCTGGCCGCGGGTAGCGGCGAAGCCCGGGCTCAATCCTTCTACGAGGGCAAGACCATCCGGCTGGTCGTGGGCTTCGCTCCCGGCGGCGGCTTCGACACGTACGCGCGGGTGCTCTCGCGTCACATGGGGCGCCACATTCCCGGCAATCCGACCGTCGTCGTCGAGAACATGACCGGCGCGGGCAGTCTCATCTCGGCGAATCACCTCTATCGTGTCGCGAAACCCGACGGTCTCACCATCGGGCATTTCAACGGTGGGCTCTTTCTCGGTCAGGCGCTCGGCCAGCCCGGGATCGAGTTCGACGCGCGCAAGTTCGAGCTCATCGGGGCCCCGATCAAGGAAGACTCGGTCTGCGCGCTGACCCGGGCGAGCGGCATCACCTCGGTCGAGAAGTGGATGGCCGCGAAGACGCCGGTAAAGCTCGGCGGCGTCGCGCCCGGCGGAACCCCGGACGCCAACGCCAGGATCTTGAAGGCGGCGCTCGGGCTGCCGATCCAGCTCGTCTCCGGCTACAAGGGCACGGCCGAGATCCGGCTCGCCGCGTCGTCCGGCGAGGTGGCCGGGGCATGCTGGTCGTGGGAATCGATGCGGTCGACCTGGCGCAGCGCGCTCGACTCGGGCGAAGTGGTCGCCGTGCTCCAGACGAGCTCCAGGACGTTTCCCGATCTGTCGGGCATTCCGCTCGCGCTCGGCCTCGCGAAGACCGACGAGGCTCGTCAGCTGATCAAGGTCGGCATCCAGAACGCCGCCGCCTTCGCTCGCCCCCTGGCGCTTCCGCCCGGCACGCCGAAGGACCGCGTTCTGGTTTTGCGAAAGGCCTTCCAGGAGACGCTGAAGGACCCGGCGTTCCTGGCCGAAGCCGAGAAGGCCAAGCTCACGCTGGACCCGGCCACGGCCGAGGATCTCGAGCGGATGGTCGCCGAGGCGCTTGCGCTCGAGCCCGCGCTCCTCGCGAAGCTGAAGGACATCCTCTACAAGTAACCGCGCCGCTCGGGGGGCGTCGAGGTGCCCAAGGTGAAGAACGCGCTACTCAGCGCGAGCCCCCCCGCGGCCAGGACGAAGGCCGGCACGTAGCTGCCCATCGCGTCGTAGATGAAGCCGGCCGCGGTCGGGCCGAGCGCCGCACCGCACCGCCAGCCGAGGCTCAAGACACCCATGACCGCGCCGATCGCCCGAACGCCGAACGTCTCGACCGCGCCCTTCACGAGCGTCGTGTCGCTGCCGGCGGCCGACAGCCCGAACCCGAACAGCAGGAAGTCGAGGGTCGACAGCGACGGCGCGGCGACGATCGCCAGGAGCGAGACGATCTGGATCGTCAGGCAGAACCAGAACGTCGGCTTCGTGCCGACGCGGTCGGAGACGACCCCGAAGAGAATTCGCCCCACGATCGTGCCGGTACCCAGGATCGTCAGCGCCAGCGAGGCGCGCTCGAGCGTGACGCCCTGATCCTTCACGTACGACACCAGGTGAATCGACATCATCATCTGGTTGAACCCGAGCAGCATCCACGCCGTCACCAGAAGCCACAGGCGGCGATCGGCCAGCGCCTCGCCGAGGCTCGAGCCTCCCGACGCGGCCGCGCGATCGGTGTCGGTGCGGCCGCCCGCCGCGGCCGGCGGGAACCGCGTGAGCATGCTGCCGGGGATGGCGAGGACCCAGACGAGGGCGCCGAGGACGAGATACGTGGTCCGCCAGCCGAAGCGCGCGATCAGGGAGGCGGACAGACGCGGACCGGTCACGAAGGCCAGGTTGAGCCCGGCCAGAAGGATGCCCAGCGCCAGACCGCGCCGATCGACGAACCAGCGCGACACCGTCGTGGTCGGCACCAGATAGACCGACGACATCGCGACTCCGAGCAGCACTCCGAGCACGAGATAGAGGTGCCACAGCGCGTCGATCCGCGAGGCGAGCGCGAAGAGGGCGCCGACGAACAGCGCGCTCGTCGTCAGGATCAGGCGCGGGCCGTAGCGATCGCTGGCCGCGCCGACGGCGAACGCGATGAGGCCGCCGATGATCAAGTTCAGCGACGGCGCGATCGAGATCGCGCCGCGGCTCCAGCCGAACTCACCCGCCAATACCGGAAGGAACACGCCGAACCCGGCGTGCGAGTTCCAGACACCGAACATGACGAGCGAGCACGCGCCTACCACCACCCAGCCCTGCCGGCGGCGGACGTCGGACATGTGGTCGCGATGATAACCGCGCGGCGGAGCGAAACCTACCAATGGCAACAGATCGACCAGGACGTCCGCGTTCACGCGCGCGGTTCCGGAAAGAGCGCTCACAATTTTTCAATCGTTTGGCTCTCGACGCGTCGTGGCACATCGGTTGCTCGTCTCACTAGCTCGGTGACCCCGGCTGCTCGTCCCGAATTCGGGCCTCCTCGCCTGGTCGCGCTCCAGGGCGGCGCTCTCTCGATCCAGAACGGCGCGGCGCGCCGTCACGCCGCGGTCCTCCGGCTCGGCGACCTGCTCGTCTCCGAGGGTCTCGCGACCCACGCGCAGATCCAGAAGGCGCTCCGACTGCAGAGCCAGTCGAAGACGTACATGCTGCTCGGCCACATCCTCGTCGCCCAGAAGGTGATGACGCGGTCCCAGCTCCTGTCGGTCCTCGACCGCCATCGGCGACGCTCGAAGCTCGGCGAGCTGCTGGTCAAGTCGCAGGCGATCACGTCGAGCCAGCTCGAGATGGCGCTCACCGAGCAGCGCCGCTTGAAACAGACGCTCGGCGAAGTGGTCGTCCGGCTGAAGTTCGTGACCGAAGAACAGATGCGACGAGCGCTGTGCCAGCAGCTCCACATCAACTTCTTCGATCTCGACTCGATCGTGCTCGACCAGGCCTTGCGAGGGCTCATCAACCCGCGGTTTGCCCGCAAGCGGCTCGTCGTGCCGATCGCGCGCGTGGCCCAGACCCTGGTCGTCGCGTTGGACGACCCGACGCGGACCGCCGTCATCGACGACCTCAAGGCGAGCACCGGACTCGACATCGAGGTGATCACGTCGACGACGGCCAGCATCCGCCGGGCCCTCGAGCAGATGTATCCCACGCCCGCGGCGCCGGGTGCCGCCGAGCCGGCGCTCGCCGCCGTCGGCCACCAGGCCCCCACGATCGTCGGCGAGCCGAACATCCTGAGCTTCGAGGAGATCGACCGGCTCACGGAAGAGAAGCTCACGTACGTCGACGTCCATCACGCCGCGGAAGGCACCGCGAGCATGGTGCGACGACTCCTGAGGCTGGCCATCGAGTGGGGAGCCTCCGACATCCATCTCGAAGCGGTGGAGCACGGGCTCCAGACGCGTTTTCGCATCGACGGCGTCCTGCAGGAGCTCGAGCTGGACGACCTCGACGAGACGCTGAACGTGAATCGCGGCAAGCTCTTGTCGCGGCTCAAGATCCTGAGCAAGCTCGACATCGCCGAGCGACGCCGGCCTCAGGACGGTAGCTTCCGCGCACGCCTGGCGCGCGACGGACAGACCGCCACCGTCGATTTCCGCGTCTCGATCATCCCGGGCTACTACGGCGAGAGCGCGGTGATCCGGATCCTCGACCCCCGCGGCCTTCCGCAATCGGTGGAGGGGCTCGGCCTGCGCGCACCCGTCGCGCTGCGGCTGCGGCAGCTCCTCCGATCGTCCACCGGGATTGTCCTGGTCACGGGTCCCACCGGCTCCGGCAAGAGCACCTCGCTCTTCGGCGCGCTCAAGAGCGTCTACCAGCCGGGCATCAAGATCCTCACCGCCGAGAACCCGATCGAGTACGTCTGCGATGCCTTCCGGCAGCACGAGGTCGACGAGCGCCTCGGGAACACCTTCGCCAAGTTCCTGCGCTCGTTCCTCCGGCACGATCCGGACGTGATCATGATCGGCGAGATCCGGGACGGCGAGACCGCGAATCTGGCGTTCCGGGCGGCCCAGACGGGTCACCTCGTGCTCAGCACCCTTCACACGAACGACGCGATCAGCGCGCTGCCCCGGCTTCTCGATCTCGGCGTCGACGCCAACCTGATCGCCTCGTCACTGCTGGGCGTGCTCTCGCAGCGACTGGCGCGGGAGGTCTGCGCCGAATGCCGCGAGCGCTACGCACCGCCGCGAGAGCTCCTGGAGGAAACCTTCGGGAAGCCGCCGCTCGACTTCGGATGGTTCCGGGGCGTCGGCTGCGCGGCGTGCAACTACACGGGCTACCGCGGTCGCATGATGCTCTCGGAGCTGTGGACGCCGAACGACGCGGACATCGTGCTGATCAACAAAGGGGCCCCCTTCGAGGAGGTCCGGGAGAGCGCCCGGAAGACGACGCTCTCCATGGCCGACGACGTCGCCGAGAAGCTCGCGCTGGGCCGGACGAATCTCGAGGAGCTCATCCGGGCGCTCCCCCACTCGGCGCTCCGCCAGCTCCAGCTCAGGACGTAGGTCCTGAGCTCGCCGTCAGCGGATCAGCCCGTAGAACTTCCCCGCGTTCTCGCAGGTGATCTTGTCGACGACGCCCACCGGGAGATGGCCGAACTGCTCCTGGATGTAACGCGATGACTGGGGCCAGACGCCGTCGGGGTGCGGATAGTCCGACCCCCACATGAGCGTCTCGACGCCCATGTCCTCGATCAGCTTGGTGCCGATCGGATCGAACTGGAAGGTCGCGCGGCACTGCCGGCGCCAGTAGTCGCTCGGCTTCATCGTGAGCCCGAGGTCGCGGAAGCGGTCCTCCCACTCGAAGTCCATGCGGTCGAGCGCGTACGGGATCCAGCCGATCCCGCTCTCGCCGAACGAGATCCGGATGTTGGGGTAGCGCTCGAGGACGGCGGCCCCGATCACTGCCGCCAAAATGTTGACGAGGTTCATCTGGAAACCGGCCACGCTCGTGAAGAAGGCCGCGCGGCGGGTCTGACCCGTCTGGCGCTCGCGGACGCCCGGCGGAAGCGACGGGAACGTGTGGAAGTGCAGCGGCAGGTTCACGTCGTTCACGGCTTGCCAGAGCGGCTCCCAGATCGGGTGCCACATGGGCTCCATGTCCCACGAGCACGAGAGCTCGAGGCCGCGCAGCCCGAGCCGCGCCACCCGATAGATCTCCTTGACCGCCGCGTCGAGGTTACCGTACGGCAGGCACGCTAGGCCGACGTGCCGCTCGGGGTAGGGCTTGCAGAACTCCACGAGCCAGTCGTTGTAGATCCGGAACATTTCCCCGGCCGCCTCGTGGTCGCCCAGTCGCGTCGCGGCGCCGAGGATGCCGAAGAGGACCTCCGCCTGGACGCCGTCACGATCCATGTCCTTCACGCGCAGGTGCGGGTCACCCGGGCGGCGGATTCCCCTCTTGCCGTCGTCGTAGAGCCCGGTCGCCGCCATCACGTCCACGCGCCGATTCTGTCCGGGCACGTACTTCGTGCCCGTCGACCCGATGCCGCCGACGAGCCCGAACGGCGCGCCCTTTTTCGTGGTCCACTGCGGGCCGTCGGGCCCGTCCACGACATAGGGCATGCGGTCCTTCATGAGCGCGGAGGCATTCGAGGTGAACAGATCGGGTGGCAGCCAGGGCATGTCGATGTGGCAGTCGGCCGAGATCCGCGTGTAGTGCATGTCGCCCTCCTTCAAACTGACGCGATGCTAGTCCCGGAGCGCCCCCTGGGCAAGCGAAGACTCGAGCGGCTACACTCGACAGTCATGGAACGGAGCGCGCGGCAGCGCCGGACGAGCGACACGACCGTCGTCGGCGTCATCGCCGACACGCACGGGCTTCTGAGGCCCGAGGCGGTCGCGGCGCTGACGTCCGTCGACCTGATCGTGCATGCCGGGGACATCGGCTCCGCCGCGCTCCTCGACGAGCTCGCCACGATCGCACCGGTCCTCGCCGTACGCGGCAACAACGACCGCGACGGCTGGGCGGCGTCGCTTCCGGAGACCGTGACGACCGAGATCGCTGGAGTCCGCCTGCACGTCGTGCACGACCTCAAGATGCTGCGGGGCGGCCCGGCCCGGCTGGGCGTCGACGTGGTCATCTCGGGCCATTCGCACAAGCCGAGCGTGGAGCACCGGTCGGGGGTCCTGCTCCTCAATCCCGGAAGCGCCGGCCCGCGCCGCTTCAGCCTGCCGATCGCCGTGGCTCGCCTGAGCCTCGGTCCCTCGGGCGCCCGGGCCGAAATCGTCGAGCTCGATGTCGCGCTCCGTACGGGACCGCGTCGCCGCACGGCGCGCCGAAGCGGCCTTGACGGGGCCAAGGCGCGCGGCGCAGTATCGCCCCCATGAAAAAGGACATCTCGAGCCTTCGCTCGACCCTCGAATACCTGGAGGCCGCCGGCGAGCTGGTCACGACGGACGTCGAGGTCGATCCGCACCTCGAGGTCGCGGCGATCCAGAAGCGCTTCGACGGCGGCGCCGCGCTGCTCTTCAACAAGGTCAAGGGCTATCCGAACGCGCGCATCTGCAACAACATCTTCGCCAGCGCCGAGCGCATCGCCCGGCTCCTGGACCTCGACGATCCGCGAAAGCTCAAGCACAAGGTCGCCGACGCGCTGCGGGCTCCCCTGCCCCCGGTCGAGGTGAACGACGGGCCTTGCCAGGAAGTGGTCGTGACGAAGGACATCGACGTGTGGGACGTGATCCCGATGATCTCGCACTCGGACAGCGATCCCGGCCGCACCCTGGGCGCCGGCACCACGGTCGTGCGGGGCATGCATTTCTGGGGCGGCTCCCACATCGGCTACAACCGCATGAACTTCCGCGGGCCCGACTACTCGAGCTTCCAGATCTCGCCGGGCTCGCACATGGACCAGGTCGCGACCCACTGGTACCGCAAGGGTCCCATCCCCGTCACGATCAACATCGGGATCCCGCCGACCTGCACGATGATGGCGGGCTCTGGATTCACGTACGTGATCCTGCCGCGCGGGTGCGACGAGCTCGGGGTGGCGGGCGCGCTCCAGGGTTATCCGGTCGAGCTCGTGCGCGCGCGGACGCAGGACGCCTGGTCGATCGCGAACGCGGAGTACGTCGTCGAGGGCTACATCGACACGACCCAGAAGGTCTGGGAGAGCCCGCTCGCCGAGAAGGACGACGCGCAGGGCGTTCATCCGTTCCACCCGGAGTGGTCGGGCTACATGGGCAAGTCGTATCGGACGTACAAGTTCCAGGCGACGGCGATCACGCACCGGGCCGACCGGCCGCTCTATTACGGGCTCATCGTCCACGGCATGGACGAGCACTTCATCGATGGCGTGGTGCGCGAAGCGTGCTTCCTCGAGCTCGCCGAGCGGATCGTGCCCGGCCTCTGCGTCGACACGCACATCCCCATGGGCATGACCGACTGGGGCGGCGTGATCTTCCAGGTCAAGAAGCGGCGCGCCCGCGACGAGGGCCTGCAGCGCAACATCCTGACGGCCGCGCTCTCGATCTCGCTGGGAGCGCGCCTCGGCATTGTCGTCGACGAGGACGTCGACATCTACAACATCGAGGACGTCCTGTGGGCGCTCACGACCCGCGTGAACCCCAAGGAGGACATCCTGACGATCTGTGAGGGCGGCTTCGGCCAGACCTTCCAGCCTGCCGAGCGCAGCTCGGCCGGCGATCGCCAGTGGACGCAGAGCAACATCCGGTTCTCGGGCGCGCTGGGCATCGACGCGACGCGCCCGTTCATCTACAAGGACGCGTTCGAGCGGGCCCGCTACAACGTCGAGGTCGTGGATCTCGCCAAGTTCTATTCGCCCGAGCAGATCGAGAAGGCGAAGGCCGGACAACGCGACTACGCCAAGTTTCTGGCGGAGCGCGGGATCTGACGACCGCTCAGGGCGTGCCGCGCGAGAAGAGAAAGGCCAGCTGGTCGTTGCCGCTCGCGAGGTGATAGGAGGCGAGCACCACCAGCACGAGGCCGATCGCGATCGGCGCCGCCGTCAGCCAGCGCGGCCGAGCCGAGTCCGCGACGCCGATATGCGGAATGGTCACCAGCACGGGCAGCTTGCTGAACGCCTGGAGCTCCTCGACCGAATGGAACGAGCCGTCGAGCCGCTCGGCCAGCAGCACCGCGAGCGCCGCCACTCCGAGGCCGAGGCCCGCGCCGAACAGAAAGAACAAGAGACGCCGGGGCGCGACCGCGTGCCGCGCGGGGCCAGCCGGATCCAGGATCCTGAACTCCTCCCCCACCGCGGCGGTCGCCTTCGGCGAGCGCTCGAGCGCCGTGATCTCCGCCTTCAGTCGGATGACGTCCGGATGCTGAGCGGTGTAGACCTCCTGCATCTGCATCAATTCCTGGTTCAGCCGGGTGAGCCGGGCGCCGCTCGCCTGCCGCACCAGGATCTTCGCGTTCTCCTCGACGTAGAAGGCGGCCAGAACGTTCGCGACCCGCGCCACCGTCTCAGGATCGCGCGCGCGAAACGTGATGCCGAAGGCCACGGTGGTCGGACGCCCCGCGGGCTCGGCCCTCACGAGCTTCACCTGGATGTCGCGCCGTAACCGCTCGACCGCGCTCGCGTGCGCGCCCCACTCCCGGAGCTCGGGATAGAGATCGAACGATGCCATGAGCGCCATGAGCCGGGCCTGGCTCAGCACTTCCTGGCCGATCGTCTGCAGGCGAGTCTCGAGCTCGCCGGCGATCAGCGATTTCCCGCTTCCCTCCGTGGTTCCGGGATGCTCGACCAGCACCGTCGCCGTCGCGCGATAGATGTCGGGCAGCGACATCGCGATGGTCGCGACTCCGGCGAAGATCACGAGAAAGGCTATGGCCGCCAGCCACGCGTGGCGGCGTAAGGCGGTCAGCGCGCGCGTCGTCGCGCCGCCGCCGTCGTTGCGCGCCGCGCGGCTCACGAGCGTCTCGCCTGGCTCTCGCTGCGCCATGGCCATCTCAAGGCACGATCAGCGTGTCGCCGGGCCGGAGCAGGAAGGTCTCCAGCTGACCGTCGGAGACGACCTTGTCGTAGTCGCACGGAATCCGCGTCACCGTCGAGCCCTCCACGCGCAGGATCACCATCTTCGATCGACGAGCAAAATCATTGAATCCTCCCGCGAGGGCGATGGCATCGAGGACGGACGCGCGGCTCCCGACGTCGTAGCGGCCGGGCTTCCGCACCTCGCCGAGCACCGCGACCTTGCGGCTGCGGATCTCCCGAACGATGACCGACACTTCCGGCGACGCGATGAACTTGGCCAGCCGCCTGGTCAGATCGGCCTTGAGCTGCTTGGGGGTGACACCGGCGGCCTGCACGTCGTCGAGCAGCGGCAGGGAGATCTTGCCGTCGGGTCGAACCGGAACCGTCCGGCTGAGGCCGGCGTTGTTCCACACGGTGACGTCGAGGATGTCCTCGGGGCCGATCGTGTACTCGTTCGTCGGAGCCGGCGGCGCGGCGAGGGAGCTTCCAGTCCCTAGCCCCAGCGCCGCCGCTGCGACCGCCGCACCCGCCCATCGCGTCCACATCGCCGCGCCTCCGCGAGACCCGTTCGCTACGGACTCATGGGTCCGATTGCCCAACCGCACTACCACGATAGAGGTGGAACCCCGCTGGGTACCACTCGGAGAATCCCCGATACGTCGGCGGAAATTCCCCGTAGCTGCCGGGCGCGCCCTTCCCAGAAATTCGTCGGGGTCGCGCGAACGATGAGTGCTGACGCTCACGGCCTCCTTGACGGCACGGTCGGCGCCGGAGCAGTATCGCTCCCGGGCAGGCCGTAACAGCGACCGGCTCCGGCCCGGGAAGGGAGAGCGCATGGACTTCGGGATCTTCACGGAGCAGATACGGCGCGGGAGCAGTCAGGGCGAATGGTTCCGCGAGCTGCTCGAGCTCGCGGACGCGGGAGAGCAGTGGGGCCTCGACGTCGTATGGATGGCGGAGATGCTCGTCAACCCCGCCCGCTCGGTCCTATCGGCGCCGCTGCTGGTGGCGAGCTGGATCGTGGCCCGAACGCGCCGCCTGCGCGTGGGGACCGCCGTTCAGCTGTTGCCATTGAACCATCCGCTCCGCGTCGCCGGCGAGGTCGCGACGCTCGATCATCTGAGCCAGGGACGGTTCGACTTCGGGATCGGCCGCAGCGGCGGCCCGCGCGCGTACGACGCGCTCGGTGTCCCGTACGAGGAGAGTCAGGCGCGCTTCTTCGAAGCGCTGGAGATCATTCTCACGGCGTGGAAGGGCGAGCCCTTCAGCTACGAGGGCAAGTTCTATCGCTTCAGCGAAACGACGGTCACACCGCGCCCGCATCAGCAGCCGCATCCCCCGGTTCGGATGGCCGCGACGACCGCTGAAACGTTTCCCCAAGTCGGCCGGATGGGTTTATCGATCTTCGTGGGACTTCGCGGCATGGCCACCCCCGAGCTGGCCGTGCACGTGAAGCGCTACCGCGAAGCCTGGCGGGAAGCCGGCCATCCCGGCGACGGCGACGTGTGCCTGCGAATTCCCGTGTACGCCGCTCCCACCGAGAAGGCCGCGCTGGAAGAGCCGAAAGAGACGATCATGTACTACTTCCAGCGCCAGGCCGATCTGACCCGCGCGCCGGTCGGACGCGCCGGCACCGGCCCGGCCGAGCGACGGATCACGCAGGCCAGGACGCTGTCGAGCCTCTCGTATCCCGAGATCCTCAGCACCAAGGTCGCGTTCGGGACGGGCCCGGCGCTCGTGGATCGCTTCGCCCAGCTCCGGGAAGAGCTCAGCCTGAACGGCGTCGCGGCGGAGCTGAACCCCGGCGGGCTCCTGCCGATGGAGCAAGAGAAGCGCAGCCTCGAGCTCCTCACGCAGCAGGTGATGCCAAGGTTCAAATAAGGAGCGTTCCCGATGGCCACCCGCGACAACGGCGCCACGAAATTCGAGACCGTCCGCTACGAGCCCAAGGGCGCCATCTGCCACATCGTCCTGAACCGCCCGGAGAAGCTCAACGCCGCCACTGATCAGCTCGTCGAAGAGGTCAACGACGCCCTCTTCGAGTTCGACGCCGATCCCGAGCTGAAGGTCGCGATCATCAGCGGCGCCGGTCGGGCCTTCTGCTCCGGCGCCGACGTGCGTCAGCGCCAGCTCCGCACACGTGAGGAGCTCAAGCGACTGGGCGGGCCCGCCGGCCGGCGCTCGCGCGAGAACGGCCTCGGCGACGCCGTCAACTGGAAGCCCGTGATCGCCGCGGTGCACGGCTACGCGCTCGGGCTCGGCTACTCGCTCTCTCAGTCCTGCGATCTGGTCGTGGCGGCCGCCGGCACGAAGTTCCAGATCCGCGAGGTGCAGCGCGGGCTCGCCAGCGGCCAGCACTGGGTGGCGACCTGGTTCTGGACGGGCAGCCGCTTCGCGAATGAGGTCGCCCTGACCGGCCGCATGTTCACCGCCGAAGAAGCGCTCCAGCATGGCATGGTGAACCGCGTGGTCCCCGCCGAGCAGACGATCGCCGCCGCCGAGGCGCTGGCCGCGGAGATCCTCGAGAACCCGCCGCTCGCGGTCCGCGCCAACGTGCGGGTCATGCGCTGGTTCGTCAACGAGATGCAGCGCCAGTCACGCATGTACACCCAGGGACTCAGTCTGCACCTGAGCGAAGACTTCCAAGAATCCGCCCGCGCCTTCATCGAAAAGCGCAAGCCCACGTTCAGAGGCCGCTAAGCGACCGTCCGACGGACGCCCGGGCGCGGGGGACCGGGGGGCGCGCGAGGCGGAGTGGGACCCCCTCGTCCCGTCCGCAGCTCGAAGAGCTGCGATTCGGGCGAGCGGGTGACGTAGCGTCGCGCGCCCCCCGGTCCCCCGCGCCCGGGCGTCCGTCGGACGGTCAGTCGGCGAACTGTGATGCGCGCCAGCGGAGGGCCGCGCCGAGTCCGTCTTTTTCCCGGATTTCGTCGAACTTCACGCCGACTTCGGTGCGGGCGGCGTAGACGGCCGCGAGAATGTCGAGGCCGGCGTTGATCGCGTTCCGGAATCCGGCCGACTCGGCGCCGCGGTTGATGGCGAGCTTGGTGCCCGCGAGCGCCTCGGGGGAGATCAAGGCCATCCGCCGCGCGAACTTCAGGGTCGCGGAGGCCAGCTCGGCTCTGGGGACGACGCGGTTCACCATCCCGTACTGGAGCGCGGTCTGCGCGTCGATCGGGTCGCCCAAGAACAGAAGCTCGCGGGCGCGCTTGAGGCCGATGATGAAGGGCATGACGAGCGCCGGGCCGACGTTCGAGAAGCGGATTTCCGGCTCGCCGAAGAGCGCATCGGCGGCGGCGATCGTGAGATCGCACATCATCACGAGCTCGCAGCCGCCCCCGAGGCAGTGGCCCTGGACTGAGGCGATCACCGGCTTCTTCATCTCCCAGGGTGTCATCTCGAGCTGGACGTCGTCGGTGAGCGATTCGTGCCACGCGAGCGCGTTCCCGCGCCGTTCCGCCCGGGCCGGGTTGGGCGCGATGTCGTAGCCGGCGCAGAAGCTCCGGCCCTCGGCGCGGAGGATCACGACGCTGGTGGCCGGGTCGCGGTCGGCTTCGTGGAAGCGCTCGACGAGCGTCTTCTTGAGATCGGCGCTGATGGCGTTGAGCTTCTCGGCTCGATTGAGCGAGACGATGCCGACGCGGCCGTCGGCGGCGTACGTCACGAGCGGCGTGGTCATGGCGGGCTCCTCAGGAATCCGACGGTGTCGGGATCACGAGCGAGATGCGGTTCCTGCCTGCGACGTGCGCGTACTCGACGCGCTCGGCGATCGCGGCGACCAGGGCCACTCCCAGCCCACCCACCGGTCGCTCCTCGACCCCGAGGCTATCGTCGGGCACGCGGACTCGGGCGAACGGATCGTAGGGACGCGCCGTGTCCTCGTAGGTGACCGCGATCGAGCCGGGCTTGATCGCGAAGGCGAGATATACGGGCGCTTCGCTGTCGCTCCCGTAGCCGTGCACGACCGTGTTCGTGAAAAGCTCCTCGACGAGCAACGTCAGTCGAAGACACGCCTTGCGAGGCACCCCATTGACCGCGCAGATGTCGGCGATGAACTGCGCTACTGCGGGTAGGGTATCCCGACGGGCCGGGAAGGTCCGGTGGTGGTTTCCGGTATGAGCGTCGTGGCTCGTGCGCGGCCTCCGGATCTCGGGAGATGTCGAGACCGACTCGGCTACTATATATACATCGGGTTGCGCGTCGGGCGGCTGTGCATTCCGGAATAGGCCCGACGATTGCGAGGATATTGCGAGGATATGAGGAGGGAGCCATGAGATCCGCGTTGATTGCTCTGACCTTGCCAATGGTTCTGGCCTTCAGTGTCGCGGTCGCCGCGCAAGAGGCCGGACAGATCAAAGTCTCGAAGGGCTCGGCCCAGATCGAGCGCTCCGGTAAGAAGCTTCCCGCCACCGTCGGCCAGGTCGTGCACCAGGGCGACGTGGTGGTGACCGGCGCGGATGGCTCGGTCGGCATCACGTTCCGCGACAGCAGCCTGCTCTCGGTCGGTCCGGACAGCGTGCTCGCGATCGACCGCTTCGTCTTCGACTCGACGACCCACCAGGGCTCCTTTGACAGCTCACTGAAGCAGGGCACCCTCGCCGTCGTTTCCGGCAAGCTGGCCAAGCAGTCGCCCGAGGCGATGAAGGTCAAGACTCCGGCGGCGATTCTCGGCGTGCGCGGGACCGAGTTCCTTGTTCGCACCAGCCCGGCGAAAGACTGATTCTCGGCCCGCCCGGGCGCGGAATCTCGTCTGGCTGGCGCCCCTCGCGCTGACCGCCCTGGTCGGCTGCGCCACCCGGAACGATCTGTACGTCCTGCTGCCCGGCAAGGACGGAAAGACCGGCGCCCTGATCGTCGAGAGCGAGGGCAAGAAGCAGACGCTCGACACACCGTATGCCGCGGCGCGCGTGAAGAACGTCGGCAGCGTCGAGGGCATCAAGAGCTCCGCGGCCGAGGTGAAACAGGACTTCGGTCCGGCGCTCCAGGCCCAGCCCAAGCGGCCGGTGTCCTTCTACCTGTACTTCCTGGCCGACACCGACGAGTTCGCGCCGGAGTCCAAGGCGCTCGTCAACAAGATCTTCGCCGAGATCGCCCGGCGGCCCGCGCCCGAGATCGCCATCATCGGCCACTCCGACCGCGTGGGCACCGTGCCGTACAACGACGCGCTCTCGCTCCGGCGCGCGGAGCGCTGCCGTGACGAGCTCTTGAAACTGGGCATTCCAAAAGTGAGGATCTCGATCGCGGGCCGCGGCTGGCGCGAGCCCGAGATCCCGACGGCCCAGGATGTGTCCGAGCCGCGGAACCGGCGCGTCGAGATCAGCGTCCGCTAGGGCCCTTCCAGCGCAACACGAGGATCGCCATGTCGTCGGATTGCTCGACGCCATCGGCGAACCGGCTGACCTCGAGCCGGATCGCCTCACCGATCTCTGCGGCGCTCGCCGCGCGGCCGACTTTCTCGAGCAGCGCCTCGAAGCGGGTCCGTCCGTACGCCTCGGCCTTGGGGCTCATGGCGTCCAGCACGCCGTCGGTCACGAGGCAGATCGTGTCGCCCCGCGTGAGACGGCGAGCGCTCGCCGCGTAGGGAAAGCCGTCCAGCACGCAGAGGGGCGGGCCGCCCCCGTCCGTGAGACGGGTGAGCGGCCGGTCACCGTTCGGCAGCAGATAGAGCGGCTCGTGGCCCGCATTGCAGTACTCGAGCAGACCGGTCCGCACGTCGAGGATGCCCGCCAGCATCGTGACGAAGAGCCCCTCCGCATTGTCCCGAGATATTTCGCCATCGGCCTCGCGCATGACGGCATCGACGGATCCGACTCCTCGCAGCGCGGCGCTCTTGTAGAGCGCCTTGCTGACCGCCATGAAGAGGCTGCCCGGCAAGCCCTTCCCCGAGACGTCCCCGATCAGGAGGCACAGCCGGTCCCGATCCAGAGGGAAGAAGTCGTAGAGATCGCCGCCGACCTCGCGCGCCGGCTCGAGAAACGCGTAGAGATCGAGGCGCGTGTCTCCGGGAAACGCGGTTGCCGGGTCCGGGAGGCTGCCCATCTGGATCCGGCGGGCGGCTTCCAGCTCGCCGGCGAGGCGCGCGGCCTGCTCCCGCTGTTGCTCGACCTGGCGGCGCAGCGACTGACGGTGGCGCTCGGTCTCGGCGAGCGTGACCACCAGCATCGCGGTGAACAAGGTACCGAGCGCGAGCGACGGCGACGCGGCGTCGAGCAGAATCCCGCGCTGCAGATAGAGCAGCGCGCCCGCGGTCACGATGGCGCCGACCATCAGCACGTAGAGCGCCACCGACGCGAGGGGCGACGATCGCGGCATGGTCAGAATCAGCAGCAGCCCGCCGGCGAGCAACAGACCGGCCTCGGCCCACACGACGGCGCGAGGCCGGGAGAGCAGATCGGTATCGAAGATGTTCTCGAGGAGCTGGGCGTGAATCTCGACACCGGGCATCCGATCGGTCACCGGCGTCGCCTGGTAGTCGGAGAGACCGAGCGCGGTGACACCAATCAGGACCAGCTTGCGCTCGAGCAGATGACGATCGACCTTTCCGGCGAGAACGTCGGCCGCCGAGACGAAGCGCGCCGGATCGGACCGCGCGAAGTGTACGCGCACGCTGCCATCGGGCTCGGTGGGAACGGCCAGATCTCCGATCTCCAGCGCTTCGACACCCGACGCACCGGTGCGGACGGTCACCACGGCGCCCCCAGCTGCGACGCGGAGCATCTCGATGCCGAACGCGGGAACCAGCGCGTCACCGACGGTGGCGACGAGGGGCATCCGCCGCACCACGCCTCGCTCGGTGTCCACGCTCAGGAGACCGTGCCCCTTGACGACACGATCGATTTCTTCGGCGCTGTGGAGCGTAGCGTCGAACCGGCGCACGAGCGGTCGCGGGTCGCCGCCGACGGTTCGAAATGGCACTCGCCGGATACTGCGTCGCGTCCCGGCCACCTCTGCTTCCAGACCGGCAACCCCGAGCACGACCCGAGACGCCTGGAGGGTGCGCGCGAGAACCGTATCGTTGCTCGGCAGGCTGGACAGCCGCTGAACCAGGTCCTGGCCCATGCCGGGCACGAATTCCGGCAGGCGTGCCGGCGAGAGCCGATCTGCCTCGGGCATCAGGATGTCGACGCCGATCGCGGCGGGATCGGCTTCGGCGATGCGGGCCACCAGCTGGGCGAGCCAGGTCCGCGGCCACGGCCACTGCCCGTGCAGCCGAAGGCTCTCCTCGTCGATGGCCACGATGACGGCCGGGCCTGAGTGCCGAGCGCGGGGGGCCCAGCGCTGGTAGGCGTCGAACGCCGCGAGCCGGATGAACCCGAGGCCGAACAGGTCGGGCGCGAGCTCGATCGTCAGGACCAAGGCCAGCAGCGCGATCCCGAGGGGTTGGCCGCGACTGCCGCCGAGGACCCGAACCCAGCGCCGTTCCGACCAGTGCATCGGGCTCAGCCCGGCAGGCTCAGAGAGCGATCTCCATGCCGTCGTACGCCGCCAGGATCTCGACCCGCCGGTCGCTGCGGGTGATCTCCTCGAGTCGACGCGTCTCGGCGAGGAGCGCGGCGATTCGCTCGTCGTCGGAGACGGGCTCGTGGTGGTAGAGGCACAGGCACTTCGCGTGCGCCATCTGACACAGCTCGAGCCCGACGACGTTGCTCGAGTGCCCCCAGTCTTCCTTGATCGATGTGGCCTCAGCCAGCGAGTACTGGGAGTCGAAGATCACCAGGTCGGCGTCGCGGAAGAACTCCGCGAACGCCTTGATCTCCGTCAGATCGTCTTGCTTGTGCTCGGCGTCGGTGGAGTAGACGACGACCTTGTCGCCCCCCTGGAACCGATAGCCGTACGAGTCGCCGCCGTGCCGCTGGAGCTTGGGCCGCACCCGCAGGCCGGCGATCTCGTACTCGCGCTCGGGCTCGAGCCGCACGAACTCGATCGTCGCGGACAGCCGCGAGAAATCGACCGGGAAGGACGGCGCCGCATGCTGGCCTCGAAAGGCCTCCTCCAGGTCGGCGTGACAGCCGTAGATCCGGATGTGGTTGCCGGCCGCGTAGGCGGGCATGAAGAACGGAAAGCCCATGATGTGGTCCCAGTGCGTGTGGGACATGAACGCGTGGAACCGCTGGCCCGAGGGCCCCCGCGTCGTGAGGACCTCATTGCCGAACACTCGAGCGCCCGAGCCCAGGTCGCAGAGGACGTAGTCCCGCTGGCCCGTGATGATCTCGACGCAGGATGAGTTGCCGCCGAACGTGTGCGAGCCCGCGAAGTCGAGCTCGCGGTCGAGGAAGGCCGCCGCCTGATCGGGCGTCTCGAGCTTCCGTCCGGACGCGCGCGTGAGCGCCGAGATCAGCTTGCGCCGGACCTCGGCCGATGTCATGGCCACCGGGATCGACCCGCGGGTCCCCCAGAACTTGACCTTCAAGCGCCCGTCAGGCTGCATCGAACGCCGCCAGCGCCTTGGGCGAGAGCCGAGCGAGCCCCTCGCGGACCGACGGGAAGACGTCGAGGACCATCGTGAAACGGCTGATGTCGAAGATCTCTCGTACGGCCGGCTGCAGGGCGGCGATCCCGAGCGAGCCACGCTGGCTCTTGGCCTGCTTGGAGGCCAGCATGAGCACGCGGAGCCCTACGCTGCTGATGTACTCCACACTTGCGAAGTCGAGGATCACCCTGTCCTGCCCCTCCGCGCAGCGGGTCATGTGGGGCGCCAGCGTGATCTTGAAGTCCTCCGACGTGGAGTGATCGATGCGGCCCACGGGGGACAGCACCACCGTGTCCACGTAACGTTTCGGCCTCAGGTCCATGTCAGCTCCACGGAAATGGCCTGCCGTGCAGGATTCAATGCTATCACCCGCCCCCGCGGAAGCTGGCATCCTGCCATTCCGGCCTCGACCGAAGCGGCGCCGGTTGACCGGGCCACCTGGCCCGGCGCACTATCGCCGGGGCGGCGCGGGCCTGGCCGCCATTGAGGGTACATGAATCAGGCGCTGAGCGACGTCACGGTGCTGGACCTTGGACAGGTCATCGCCATGCCCTTCTGCACGATGCTCCTGGCCGATATGGGGGCACGGGTGATCAAGGTCGAGTCACGGGAGCGCGGGCGAGAGCGCGTCTCCCTGGGCATCAAGCGCAAGCGCAACGGCGTCGAGGAGCGTGTACCGGCGGCGCAGTATCGTGATCGGAACAAGCTCGGTATCACCCTCGAGCTGAAAACGCCGCGTGGCATCGAGCTTTTCAAGGAGCTCGTCCGTCGCGCTGACGTCGTGACCGAGAACTTCAGCGTCGGCACTCTGGAACGGCTGGGGCTCGGCTACGACGACCTCAAACGCGAGAAGCCGGACATCATCTACGCCTCGATCACCGCCTTCGGCCAGCACGGACCGTACGCCACCCAGCGGGGCTATGACATGCTCGCCCAGGCGATCAGCGGCTACATGAGCATCACGGGCTTTCCCGAGCACCCGCCCACCCGATCGGGCCAGTCGATCTCGGACTACTACGCCGGCATGCTCTGCGCCTTCAGCATCGTGTCGGCGCTGCACTACCGCCAGCGAACGGGCCACGGCCAGCGCATCGATCTGGCGCTCCTGGATAGCCTGCTCATCGCCCTCGACAACCTGGGCGAGCGCTACACGGTCGGCGGCGAGCTCCTCACGCGCGCGGGCAACGTCTCGTTCGGCGGTTCCAGCTCGGGCGTCTATCCGACGACCGACGGCCATGTCGCGATCGCCGCCGGGGCGAGCGACGCGGTCTGGCGCCGATTCTGCGAGATCATCGGCCGGAGCGACCTGACCCGCGACGCGGGGTTCGCGACGGCCGCGGCCCGGCGCGACCGGCGGGACCAGGTGGCGGCCATCATCCAGAGCTGGACGAGCGAGCGCTCCAAGGCGGAAGTCGTCCATACGCTGTCGACCGGCGGCGTCCCGGCTGCCCCGGTCAACAACGTGGCCGAGATGGTCGCCGATCCCCAGGTGCAGGCTCGCGAGATGTTCGTGGAGCTCGACCATCCGACCTATGGCCGAGTCAAGACGACGGGCACCCCCCTGAAGCTCTCCGAGACTCCCGGACGCATCAAGTGGCTCGCTCCCAACCCCGGCGAGCACAACGAAGCCGTCTTCGTCGGCCTCCTCGGCCATTCTCGCGACGACCTCGCTCGCTGGATCTCGGAAGGCGTCATTTAGCGCCGGAGCCGGCGGCGTTGGGACGGCGGGGCGTGGGAGGGGTCGGACGGACCACGCGGCACGCGTGCGCTGCTCCGCGGCGGCTGGGCTCCATCTGGGCGCTCGACTCCCGCCGTCCGCTCACAGGGAACGTGTCCGCTCGGGCCCGACGAAATCGACCTAGCTTCAAGGCTTTGAAGCGCGGGAGCTGAGACGGAGCGAGAGACGGCGACGGCAACACGCTCCGCTAACCCAAAGGGACGAAGACGGAGACGCGAGCTTGAGGACCGACCTCGCGCGTGACGTGGCCTTGGCCCGTGACGTCCTCGGCGATGAGAATGTCGCCCGTGCCCAGCCGGCGAACCGTGCCGTCGCCGATCTCGATGTCGACCGCGCCGGAAAGCGTGAACACGGCGTAGCGGCCTGGAGCGTGGTGCCACGGGTTAGATCGCGTCGGCTCGAAGCGGCGAATGACGATGCCGCTGCCGGGGATGAGCTCGGCGCTCTCCGACTTGTCTCCGCGGGGCTCGAGCTTCGGCACGATCTCCTCGAAGTGTGACTTGCCGTCTGAACCGGTGTGGATGCGGATGATGGCCATAGGACCTCCCGCGCCAAGGTAGCATCACGAAAGAGCGCACGGTCGCGATAGTATGTTGCACCTAGAGAGGAGATCGACACATGCGCTTCGGCATCTTCACGAGCATGGGAGGCCAGACTTGGCCTGGCGTGCTGGACCTCTGGAAACACCTCGAAGCGTCCCGGTGGGACATCGCCTGCGTGACCGATCACTTCATGCCGAACACCAAGGAGCGCGAGGGCGTCATGCTCGAGTCGTGGAGCACGCTCAGCGCCCTGGCCGCCCTGGTGCCGCGGCTCCGGGTCGGAACGATCGTTCTCGGCAACACCTACCGCCACCCGGCCGTGGTCGCCAAGATGGCTGCGCAGGTCGACATCATTTCGGGCGGACGGCTTCTCCTGGGCCTGGGCGCGGGATGGCAACAGAACGAGCACGAGGCCTACGGCATTCCCTTCTACACGATGCGCGAGCGGCTCGAGCGCCTGGACGAGGCTTGTCAGGTGATCCGGTCGCTGTGGAAGGAGCGCCGCACCACGTTCGAGGGGCGTTACTACCAGCTCTCCGACGCCCCGCTCGACCCGAAGCCCGTCCAGACGCCCCACCCCGAGCTCATGATCGGCGGCGGCGGCGAGCGCGTCACCCTCCGGATCGTCGCGAAGCACGCCGACCACTGGAACTGCTGGGGCGGCCCGCGAGTCCTCGCGCGCAAGGGCAAGATCCTCGACGATCACTGCGCTGCGCTCGGCCGCGACCCCAAGAGCCTCAAGCGCTCTGCGAACATGGCGCTCCTAATCACTGATAACAAAATCGAAGTCGACCAGCTCGCCGAGACGATCGCCAAGCGCATGGGACGCCACGCGGCCGACGCGCGCGACACCTGTCTGGCAGGCACACCCGATCAGATTCGCGAGCAGCTCCAGCAGCTCCGGTCGGCTCGGGTGGACACGCTCTTCATCCCGAGCATGTTCCGCCCTCTGGACGAGCTGCGCCGGGACCTCGACCGGTTCATCACGGAGATCGCGCCGGCCTTCCGGTAAGGATGCCACAACCGCTCGCCGGACAGGTCCAGACGGTGCTCGGCGCGGTGGCGCCGGACGCGATCGGCATCACCCTGCCCCACGAGCACCTCCTGATCGATTTCAAGGTGATGTTCGCGGAGCCGACGGCGGCCAGCGACAAGGGGCGCGCGTGGGAGCCGGTGAGCCTGGCGAACCTCGGCTGGGTCCGCCAGAACTTCAACGCCAATCTCGACAACCTCCGGCTCCTCGACGAGCAGGTGGCGCAAGACGAGATCTTGCTGTTCAAGCGCGCGGGTGGCCGGACCGTGGTCGATCCGACACCGAAGACGATCGGCCGCGATCCCCAGGCGCTCGCCCGCATCGCCCGCGCGACGGGCTTGAACGTGGTCATGGGCGCCGGCTACTACGTCGACGCCTCCCACCCGGCCGGCATGGACCGCCGCACCGTGGACGACCTCGCGGGCGAGATGGTCGCCGACATCACCTCGGGAGTGGGCGGCACGGGCATCCGCGCCGGCCTGATCGGCGAGATCGGCACCACGTACCCCTGGACCGAGAACGAACGGAAAGTGCTGCGCGCGGCGGTCATCGCCCAGCGAGAGACCGGCGCGCCGCTCATGATCCACCCCGGGCGGCACCCGGCCATGCCGATCCAGCTCGCCGAGTTCGTCCGCAAGGAAGGCGGCGATCTGCGCCGCACGATCATGTGTCACATCTGCCGCACGATCAGTGACGTGCGGGCGGTGATCGACCTCGCCCAGACCGGCATCTGGCTCGAGTACGACCTCTTCGGGCTGGAGAACTCGTTCTATCCCTACAATCCGGGCTTCGACATGCCCAACGACGGCGGCCGCATGGCCCACGTGCTCGCCCTCATCGCCGCCGGCCATCGCGATCAGATTCTCCTGTCGCACGACATCGCCTACAAGACCTCGCTGGTGAAATACGGCGGCTACGGCTACCACCACCTGCTCGTGAACGTGGTGCCCCGGCTTCGCGCCAAGGGCGTGGACGACGCTGGGCTCACCCGCCTTCTCGTGGAGAACCCGGCCCGCGCCTTCGCCTTCGCATGAGCTCAGGCCTCGGCCGGGGCACGGGTCGCCGGTACGGCTCGGGCTGGATCAGCGGGGTCCTCGCCGTCACCTGCGGCGCGCTCGGCTACGGCGGGGTCCTGTGCCTCTTGTTCCCGAGCTGGCTCACCACGCCCTCGGCGCGCGCGCTCTACCCGCTCGATCTGGTCCGCTTCCTGATCTACGTGATGCTCGTCCTCGGCTTCGGCCTCGGCGCGCTGAGCGTGGTGCTGCGGCGCCGCAAGGTACTCGGCTTCACCGGGATGGCGCTGGCCACCGCGGGCACCTTGCTCGGCGGCTCCACCGCCGAGGTGGGAGCTCTCGGCGGAACGACCGCGGTGGGGCTCGACTGGTTCCTGCTGAACCTGTTCGTGCTGGCCCTGCTCTTCGTCCCCCTCGAGCGCGTGATCCCCCGCCTCCCGGATCAGGCGATCTTCCGCCAGGGCTGGACGACCGACCTCATGCACTTCGCGATGAGCCATCTGATGGTGCAGGTGACGGTCGTGCTCACGATGTTGCCCGCCGCAGTGCTCTTTCGGTGGGCCACGCACCCGTGGCTCCAGAATGCAGTCGCGGCTCAGCCGCTGGCCCTGCAGTTCGTGGAGATCGTGCTCGTCGCCGACTTCACCCAGTACTGGGTGCACCGGGCCTTTCATCACGTGCCATGGCTCTGGCGTCTGCACGCCATTCACCACTCGTCCCAGACTCTCGACTGGCTGGCGGGATCCCGTTTGCACCTGATCGACATCGTCGTGACCCGCGGGCTCTCGTTCGTGCCGCTCTACGTCCTGGGCTTCGCCCCGATGGCGCTCTACGCCTACCTCGTCTTCGTGTCCTTCCTCGCCGTCTTCATCCACGCCAACGTGCGATTCGGCCTCGGGCCGCTCGACTGGCTGGTGGTCACGCCACGCTTCCACCACTGGCATCACGCCGCGAGCCCGGTGGACAAGAACTTCGCGGTGCACCTGCCCTGGCTCGACCGGCTCTTCGGCACCGCCTACCTGCCCGCTGGACGCTGGCCAGAGGCGTACGGGATCGACGGGCATCCCGTACCGGAGGGGTACTGGCGCCAGCTCGTCTGGCCGCTTCGCCAGATCTAGAGACGCGCCTCAGGCGCGGACCCGGACCGACTTCGGATCGTAGGGCGGGGCGAGCTGAGCTCGGACGCTCCGGCGCTCGCACGCGATCTCGATCTCCCACCGGCCGCTCGTCACGAACGATTCGGTGACGCCATCGGGATGGACGACCCAGCCGAGGCCGACGGAGCGGCCGAGGGTGTGGCCATACGCGCCCGACGCGATGCGCCCGACCAGCGCGCCGTCCCGCCAGATGGGCTCGTCGTGGTAGAGGAGCGGCTCCGGGTCGTCGAGCAGGAACACCAGGAGTCGACGGGTCAGGGGCTTCTCGCGCTGAGCCAGCAGCGCGTCGCGCCCGGTGAACGGCGCGCGCTTGTCCAGGCGCACCGCGAACCCGAGCCCCGCCTCGAGCGGCGAATCCTCGCAGCCCAGGTCGTGACCCCAGGACCGATACGCCTTCTCGATCCTCAGCGAGTCCATCGCGTGATAGCCGGCGTGACGAAGACCGAGGCCGTCTCCGGCCGAGACCACGGCGTCGTAGACCCCGCCGGCGAACTCCGTGGGGACGTACAGCTCCCAGCCCAGCTCGCCCACGTAAGTCACGCGGGCGGCGCGCACCGGCGCCGAGGCGAGCCAGATCTCCTGCGACGAGAGAAACGGGAACGCCGCGTTCGAGAGGTCGGCGTCGGTGAGCCGGGAGAGGAGCTCGCGCGAGCGCGGCCCCATGACGCCCAGCACCGCCTCGCTCGAGGTGACGTCAGTGAGCACGGCTCGCGTCTCCCCGAGGTGGCGCCGGATCCAATGCGCGTTGTGCGTCGAGGCTGACGCGCTGGTGACGATCAGGAAGGCCTCGGCGGCGAGCCGCGTGACCGTCAGGTCCGCCTCGATTCCCCCGCGCGCGTTCAGCATCTGCGTGTAGACCAACCGGCCTGGGGCCACGTCGACGTCGTTGGAACAGAGCCGCTGGAGCACGGCGAGCGCGTCGGGCCCTTCCAGACGGAGCTTGCAGAACGAGGATTGATCGAAGAGCCCGACCGTCTCCCGGACGGCGCGATGCTCGGCGGCCGCGCACGGAAACCAATTCTGTCGCCCGTAACTGTACCGGTAGGCGGCCTCCATGCCCGGTGTCGCGTACCAGTTGGCGCGCTCCCAGCCCATCACGGCGCCGAAGCAGGCGCCGCGCGCGAGGAGACGGTCGTGCAGCGCGCTCTTGCGCACGCCGCGGGACGTCACTGGCTGGAGGAACGGCCAGTGGAGCGCGTAGAGCGCGCCCACCATCTCGACGGTGCGGTCGCGC
This sequence comes from Candidatus Rokuibacteriota bacterium, assembly GCA_003220495.1. Taxonomy (GTDB): domain Bacteria; phylum Methylomirabilota; class Methylomirabilia; order Rokubacteriales; family CSP1-6; genus AR31. Next base: position 76,476 of record QHSP01000031.1, read on the forward strand.
AGATAGCTGGGATTGCCCTGGAACGGCGCCACACGCCGGATGTCGACGTCCCACAAATCCATCGGCGGCTCGCCGCCCACGATCCACTCGGCCACCGCCCGGCCCGCGCCCGCCCCCGACGCGATGCCGATGGAGTTGAAGCCGGCCGCGACGAAGAAATTGCGGCACTCCGGCGCCTCGCCCAGGAGATACCGGCCGTCGGGGGTGAAGCTCTCGGGACCGTTGACGTGGCGGCGCACCGGCGCGGTCTCGAGCGCGGGGATACGGATCAGCGCCTGCTCCATCAGGACCTGAAAGTGCTCCCAGTCCTCGGGGAGGAGCGAGAACGCGAAGTCGGAGGGGATGCCGTCCATGCCCCAGGGCTTCGCGACCGGTTCGAAGCCGCCCATGAGCAGCCCGCCGACTTCTTCACGCACGTAGATATAGCCGTCGGTGTCGCGCAGTACCGGCAAATCTGACGTCACGCCGGCCATCGGCTCGGTCACGATGTAGAAGTGCTCGGAGGCGTGGAGCGGCACCGTGACACCGGCCATGAGGCCGACGTTGCGCGCCCACATGCCGGCGCAATTCACCACGACCTCGCACGCCACCTCGCCGCTGGTCGTCGTCACGCCGGTCACCCGCCCGTTCTCGACGCGAATCCCGGTGACGGCGGTGTTCTCGAGGATCGTCGCGCCGCCACGGCGCGCGCCCTTGGCCAGAGCGAGCGTGGTATCGATCGGGTTGGTACGGCCGTCGCGGGGCAGCCACAAGGCGCCGACCAGGTCGTCAGTGCGCATGAGCGGCCAGCGGCGGCCCGCCTCGGCCGGCGTGATGACTGCGACGTCGACGTCGAAGCAGCGCGCCATCGAGGCCAGGCGCTTGAGCTCGTGCATGCGCTCCGCGTTGCGCGCGAGGCTCAGGCTGCCCGGCCGGCGGAAGCCCGTGGCCTGACCCGTTTCGGCCTCGAGCTGCTCGTAGAGATCGCCGCCGTACTTGGCCAGCCGCGTCAGGTTCTGGGTCGCCCGCAGCTGGCCGACGAGCCCGGCGGCGTGCCAGGTCGTACCGCAGGAGATGTCGCGACGCTCCAGCAGCAGGACGTCGCGCCAGCCGAGCTTCGTCAGGTGATACGCGACGCTGCAGCCGGCGATACCGCCGCCGATGACGACCACCCGCGCGTGCGAAGGGAGGGCGATTCTAGGGTCCTTCGTCGCCGGGTGTCGGGATGGTCCGCGGCGGAAATTCTCGGTAGGCGTACCGCGCCAGCGCGTCCTCGCGAAGCTCGATCCCGAGCCCCGGCGTCGTGGGCACCGTCAGATAGCCGTGCTCGACCCGGAACGGCGTGACCGCCACCTGGGCCGCCCTCGTCTCGAAGTTCACGAAGTACTCGGTGATCAGGAAATTCGGGATCGCGGCCGATACCTGCAAGGTCGCGGCGAGGCCGACGGTAGTGCTGTTGTAGTTGTGGGGCGAGACGACCACGTGATAGGCCTCGGCCATCGCGGCGATCTCGCGGAGCTCCTCGATGCCGCCGACGTTGCACACGTCGGGGTTGATGATGTCGGCCGCGCGGCGCTCGAACACCTCACGGAACTCGAAGCGGGTGTAGAGCTCCTCGCCCGTGACGATCGGCATCCGGATCTCGCGCCGGCACTCGGCGAGCGCCCCCAGGTCGCGCGCCGAGACGGGCTCTTCGTACCAGAAGGGATCGAAGGGCTCGAGCGTGCGCGCCACCCGCACCGCGTGCATCGGCGCGAGCCGGCGATGGACCTCGATCAGCAGATCCACCGTGGGCCCGACCGCGTCGCGCACGGCGCGGACCGTCTCCACCACCTGCCGCTCGGCGTCGCGCGTGATGTGGGTGCGCCACGGACCTGGAAACGGATCGAACTTGAGCGCGGTGAAGCCCCGCGCGACGGTCTCCTTCGCCTTCGCCGCGTAGGCGTCCGGAGTCTTGGCGCCGGAATACCAGCCGTTGGCGTAGACGCGGATCCGCTCGCGGCACGGGCCGCCGAGCAGGCTCACCACGGGCACACCCAGGCGCTTGCCGGCGAGATCCCAGAGCGCCTGCTCGATCCCGCTGACCGCGCTCCAGAAATCCATGGCGCCGCGCTTGCCGGCAAAGTCGTGATAGGCCCAGTGCGTGAAGTGGCGGATGTGGCCGGCGTCGCGGCCGATCAGATATCGCGCGAGCTGGCGCACATGAGCGACGATCGAGTGGTCGCGATCGGCCTGCGTATAGCATTCACCCCAGCCGTGGAGGCCGTCGGACGTCTCGACCTTCACGAAGAGCCAGTTCTTGCCGTAGCCCGGATCGACGACGAACGGCGTGACGGCCGTCACCTTCATGAGCCGATCTCCCTCGTCTTGGCGTACTCTCGCAAATCGTGGACCCAAAGATACGAGTGTGGGTGGTGTTCGGCAAGGGGCCGAAGCTCGGCCGGGGGCGCGCGCAGCTCCTCCGATTGATCGACGAGCGCGGATCGCTCCGGCAGGCGGCGGCCGAGTTCGGCATCTCCTACCGGAACGCGTGGGGTTACCTGCAAGAGCTGGAGCGGGCGGCCGGCTTCAAATTCGTCGAGCGGATGCCCGGCGGCGGTCCGCGCAGTGGGATGCGCCTGACCGCCACCGGCCGAGACTTCCTGGCGCGCTATCAGAAATTCAGGCTCGGCCTCGAGGCCGCCACCCTCCGCCAGTTCCTCCGCGCCTTCCGGGGCAAGGACTTCAAGACGCGGCCGCGATCGCCAGAGCGATCCGCTCGGGCGAGAGCGGCAAGTGGGTGAGGCGCACTCCGGTCGCGTCCTCGATCGCGTTGGCGATGGCCGCCGGCGCCGGCACGATCGGGGGCTCGCCGACGCCCCGCGCGCCGAACGGGCCGTGCGGCGCGGGCTTTTCCACGATGATCGTCTCGATGCTGGGTAGATCGGCCGACGTGAGCTTGCGGTAGTCGAGCAAGCTCGGGTTCGTCAGCCGCGCCTGGTCGTCGTATATGAGGGCTTCGGTCAGGGCCATGCCGAGGCTCTGGACGGCCCCGCCCTGCATCTGCCCCTCGATCTGGAGCGGATTGATCGCCTTGCCGACGTCCTGGGCGACGACGAAGTTATGCAAGGTCACCTCGCCGGTGTCGGGGTCGACCTCGACCCGCGCGAGCTGGCCGCAGAACGCGGGCGCCTGCACCGAGAAGGCCGGGTGGCTCGTGCCCAGCACCGGCTCCACCTTGGACATGTAGAGATTGCCCTTCTTGCCGATCGACGCGAGCGTGATGCCCTTGTCGGGCACGCCCCGCACCACGACCTTGTCGTTGTCGATCTCGAGGTCGTGCACGGAGGCCTCGAGCTCCTTCGCGGCAATCTCGAGCGTCTGGTTGCGCGCGTTCTCGGCGGCCTGCATCACGGCCACGCCCACGGTGTACGTGGTCTTGCTGCCGGCGCTGAGACCTGTCATCGGCGCCACGTCGGTGTCGCCGGTCGTGATCTTGACCTTGTCGATGTCGACGCCGTAGGCGGTGGCGGCGATCTGCGCCAGCGCGATGTTCGTCCCGGCGATGTCCACCTGGCCGGTCAGCACCTGGAGCGTTCCGTCGGGGTTGAGCCGCACGGTGGCGCCGGTCGGCTGCAGACCGCCCAGCCAGCCGCCGAGCGACAGCCCGGTCCCCCGCAGCTTTCCGTCCTTCGAGCTCGCCTTCCACTCGGCGCGCTTCTTCCAGAGCGGGTGCTCGGCGAGCCGCGTGAGCACCTCGACGGCGCCGTTGCTCAGCCACGGCTGGTTGTTGGCCATCTTGTCGCCTTCGCGCTGCAGGTGGCGCAGGCGGAACTCGACCGGATCGACGCCGATCGCCTTCGCGATCTGCTCCATCTGCGAGTCGATCGCGAAGATCGTCTGGGGTGCCACCGGCGCACGATACGCGGCGATGCTCGGCTTGTGCGTGAGGACCTCGAAGCCCTGGACGTCGAAGCTCGGCCACCGGTAGAGACTCGCCAGGAAGACGCCGGCCACGGCGAGCACGGCGCCCGAGAACGCACCGGACTCCAGAATCGCCTCGGCCTCCAGGGCCATGAGCGTGCCGTCGCGCTTCACCCCGGTCTTCATCTTGATGATGACCTGCGGCGCCGGCATCCCGGCCTCGAGCTCTTCGCGCCGGGTCATGACGTAGCGCACCGGCCGGCCGGTGGCGCGCGCCAGGACCGCCGTGATCGGCTCGCACAGCGCGCGGATCTTGCCGCCGAATCCGCCGCCGCACTCCATCGGGATCACCTTGATGCGGTTCTCGGGCAGCTCCAGGACGTCGGCGACCTCCGACCGCGTGTTGAACGAGCCCTGCGTGCTCGCCCACAAGGTCAGGTTGCCGGCGGTATCCCACTGGGCCAGCACCGCGTGCGGCTCGAGATAGCCCTGGTGGACCATGGGAACGCGATACGTGTTCTCGATGACGACGTCCGACTCGGCGAAGCCCTTCGCGACGTCGCCGCGCTGCAGGCGCGCCTGTTGCGAGATGTTGACCGCCTTCGAGGACTTGGCTTCGGTCGTCACGCCGGCGACGCTGCCGTGAGCCAGCGCCTCGCTCGTATCCGCCTCGGTCCCGAGCTCGGCAACGGGGGGCGCGCCCGGCTTCATCGACTCGAGTGGATCGGCCGCCACGGGCAGAACGTCATACTGCACGTCGATCAGATCGAGCGCTTCCTCGGCGATGGCCAGCTCGTCGGCGGCGACGGCCGCGACCGGCTGACCGGCGAACACGACGCGATCGATCGCGAGCACGGCGTGCGCGCGCGTCGGCGCCTTCTTCTTCAGCACGGGGATGTCGGCGGCGGTCAGGACCGCGCGCACGCCGGGCAGCGCGCGGGCGCGGCTCACGTCGATGCGGACGATCTTGGCGTGGGCGTAGGGGCTGCGCAAGAGCTTCGCGTGCAGGAGACCGCGCGGGTTGAGGTCGGCGACGTACTGGACCTGGCCGGTGACCTTGTCCGGTCCGTCCGGACGGAGAATCGAGAGGCCGATGCCCTTCACGTCGCGGGTCGTCTTCATCACGCTCGCCATGCGTCAGCTCCTCCGGCCGGCGGTGGCGCCGGCGGCCTCGGTGATCGCGGCCAGCATCTTCGTGTAGCCGGTGCAACGGCACAGATTGCCGGCGATCCCGTAGCGGATCTCCTCCTCGCTGGGACGCGGATTCTCGGTCAAGAGCGCCGCGGCGGCCATGAGCACACCGGGGATGCAGAAACCGCACTGGGGCACGCCGTGGCGGATGAACGCGTCCTGCAGCGGGTGCAGCGCGCCGGGCTTCCCCAGCCCCTCGATCGTGCGCACGGTGTGGCCGCGCGCCTGCATGGCAAGCAGGAGGCAGCTCGCGATCGGCTTGCCGTCGAAGTGCACGGTGCACGCGCCGCAGTCCCCGGTGCCGCATCCTTCCTTCGGCCCCGTCAGGCCCATACGCTCGCGTAGGGCCTCGAGGAGCGTATCCCAGGGCTGGACGAGGACCTCGGCCGGCTCGTCGTTCACGGTGAAACTCAGAACCTGCTTGGCCACGCCGAGTTCTCCTTACCTAGCCTGCCGTCCGCACTGCGAGTCCTTGCTTACGCGCTCGCCCGGGCGAGCGCAGTGGTCAATGTGCGGCGAGTCAGCACGCGAACGAGGTGGCGGCGAAAATCGGCCGAGCCTCGCTGGTCGCTGATCGGGCGCGCCGCTTCGACCGCGAGGTCAGCCGCGCGCTTGATCCGGTCGGGTGTCACGGCCTGGCCCTCGAGCGCCTGCTCCGCCGCCGTCGCGCGGAGTGGGATCGGCGCCACCGCGGCCAGCGCGATCCGTGCCTTCGTGCACACGCCGTTCGCCAGGGTGAGCTGCGACGCCACGCCGACGACGGCGATGTCGAGCTCGCGACGAGGCGTGTGGCGCAGGTAGCTGCCGCCGCTGCGGGCTCCCGGGTTCGGCAGCACCAGCTCGACGAGGAGCTCGTCGGGCGCGAGCACGGTCTTCCGAACGCCAGTGAAGAACGCCGCGATCGGCACTCGGCGCTCGCCCTTGGGTCCCGTGACCACCGCCTCGGCGTCGAGCGCCAGGAGCGGCGGCGCCATGTCCGCCGACGGCGCGGCGTTGCAGAGATTGCCGCCGAGCGTCGCCAGATTGCGGACCTGCACGGAGCCCACGAGGGCGCCGCTCTCAGCCAGCGAGAGGTATTTCGCACGGACCGCGCGGTCCAGCTCGAGCGTCCGCGCCGTCACCGCCGAGCCGACCCGGAGTCCCTGCCCGTTCCCGGGCTCGATCGCGCGAAGCCGTGGCACGCCCGAGAGATCGATCACCCGGGCGGGCTTGAGAAGCCCGTTCTTCAACTGGGGCAGCAAGTCCGTGCCCCCGGCCAGCAGCTTCGACTCGGGCCCAGCTTGGGCCAGTGCCTTTACACAGTCGTCCACACTTCCGGGAAGGACCAGCTCGAATCGTCGCACGCGAGGTCTCCTTCGGTTGGTGTACCTTAGCACAACGTTGTAGGGCATACACGCGGACGCCTCGCCGTCGAGGCGCGCTCATCACGGAGGAGACACGCATGCGTATCGGCTTCATCGGGCTCGGCAACATGGGCGGACCGATGGCCCTCAACGTTCTCAAAGGCGGGCACTCGATGGTCGTGACGGACATCCGCCACGAGCTGGCGAAGCCGCACCTCGCCCAGGGCGCCAGGTGGGCCGACACGCCCAAGGCGGTCGCTCAGGCGAGCGAAGTGGTCTTCACCTCACTGCCCGGCCCGCGTGAGGTCGAGGCCGTCGTGCTCGGGGCCAACGGGATCCTCGAGGGCGCGGTGCGGGGCACGCTCTACGTCGATCTCTCGACGAACTCCGCGACCTTGATTCGCAAGATTCACGGCATCTGCGCCGAGCGCGGCGTCGACGTGCTGGACGCGCCGGTCAGTGGCGGGGTCCCCGGCGCGCGCTCGGGCAAGCTCGCGGTGCTGGTCGGCGGCGACGAAGCGCTTTACAAGCGGGTCAAGCCCGTGCTCGATGCCATCGGCGACAAGGTAACCTGGGTCGGCGGGATCGGCTGCGGCACCGTCGCGAAGCTCGTGCACAACATGGTGTCGGCGTGCTCGCGCATGGCCATCGCCGAGGGCATGACGCTCGGGGTCAAGGCCGGCGTAGCGCCCGAAGTGCTGCTCGACGCGCTCTCCAAGAGCTCGTTCGGTCAGGGCCGCGTGCTGAAGGACATGATTCCGAACACCGTGTTCCCCGGCGCCTTCGACGACGTGAACTTCGCGCTCAGGCTGCTCCGGAAGGACGTCGGGCTCGCCACCGAGCTCGGTCGCGAGTATCACGTGCCGATGATGATCGCGGCGCTGGCCGAGCAACAGCTGGAGGAAGCGCTCGGGCGCGGCTGGGGCGACAAGGACTCGATGACGTTCTTCCGCCTGCAGGAAGAGCGCGCCGGCGTCGAGCTGCGCACGAAGAATCGAGGGGCGACATCATGAGCGAGGCGCTGTCCGGAATCCTCGAGTCGAAGGAGGCCGAGCGGCTGGCCACGGGCTTCGTGTTCACCGAGGGTCCGGTCTGGCACCCCGACGGCTTCTACTACTTCGTCGACATCCGCCGGAGCCACCTGCACAGGCTGACGCCCGGCAAAGCGCCCGAGCTCGTGCGGTCGAATACCGGCGAGGGCAACGGGACGACGTTCGACCTGCAGGGCCGGCTCGTCATCTGCGAGGGCGGCAATCGTCGCGTCACGCGCTGGACCGGCGCCCAGAGCGAGATCCTCGTGGACCGCTTCGAGGGCAAGCGCCTGAACCGGCCGAACGACGTCGTCTGCAAATCCGACGGCAGCATCTACTTCACGGATCCGGGCCTGCGCGTGCCGCTCGCCGAGCGGGAGCTCGCGTCCGCCGGCGTCTATCGCATCGCGCCCGACGGCAAGACGTCGCTCGTCGCGGACTGCGAATATCCCAACGGCCTGGCCTTCTCGCCCGACGAGCGCGTGCTCTACGTGGCCAACACGCGGTGGGCGCAGTACATCCATGCCCTCGAAATCGACGGCGACGGCAAGCTCGTGCGGCGCCGCATCTTCGCCGACATGTCCTCCGACGAGACCGACGGCGTGCCCGACGGCATGAAGGTCGACGTCGAGGGCCGCGTCTTCTGCACGGGTCCGGGCGGCACCTGGGTCTTCGCGCCGGACGGCACGAAGCTCGGGATCATCCGCACACCCGAAGTCCCCGCGAACCTCGCCTTCGGCGGCCCGGATCTCCGGACGTTGTTCTTCACGGCCCGCACGTCGGTCTACACCATGCGCGTCAAGGTGCCGGGGCGTCCGCTTCCCTGGTACAAGCGATGATCAACTTCGGAACGTTCCTGTTGATGCAGTCGCCGTCCGCGCGTTCGTCGAAAGAGATCTACGCGCGCGGGCTCGAGATCGCCGAGACCGCCGAGGCGCTCGGCTTCGGCAATGTCTGGCTCGCCGAGCATCATTTCTCGACGTACGGCTACCTCTCGCGCCCGGCCCAGCTCGCGACGTATATTGCGGCGAAAACCACCCGGATCCGCGTCGGCACTGCCGTCATCGTCGTGCCGCTCCATCATCCCCTCGTCATCGCCGAGGAGGTCGCGACCCTCGATCTCCTGTCGGGTGGGCGCCTCGACGTCGGACTCGGCCGCGGCTACCAGCCGTACGAGTTCGAGCGCTTCGGCCTCGAGCTCGAGAGCGGACGCGCGCGCTGGGAGGAGTCGATCGACATATTGCTGAAGGCGTTCGAGGGCCGGCCATTCAGCTACGACGGCAAGCTCTTCAAGATTCCGGAGACGACGGTCTTCCCGCAACCGCTGCAGCAGCCGCGCCCGCCCATCTGGATCACCGCGCAGAGCCCGGAATCGGTCGAGGCGGCCGTACGCCGGGGCTTCAACGTGCTCACCGGAGGCTTCGGCGTGCCAATCGAGCGCATGGCCGAGTTCCGTCGGCTCTTCGATCGGCTGGTGGGCGAGGTCAAACCCCCGCACCCGCTGCGAGTCGGCGTGCAGCGGGCGGTCTACGTCGCCGAGAGCCAGGCCGACGCCCGCGCGGCGGCCGAAGAGGCGCGCTGGAACATGCGCGTGACGCTCTCACTCCGCAATCAATACGAGCGCGTCGAGCGGGGCCGCGCGATCCCGGTGCCCGCGCCCAGTGAGCCCGACACCGACGACCTGCTCGACCGCTTCCTGGTCATCGGCACGCCGGACACGGTGATCCGTCAGATCAAGCGCGTCGAAGAGATGGTCGGGATCACGCACTTCAACTGCAGCTTCTGGTTCGGGGATCTGGAGCATGCGCGCGTGATGCGCTCGATGGAACGCTTCGCCCGGGAGGTTCTTCCGGCGTTTCGCTAGCTCGGCTCTGATTCGCGCGTAGCTAGCGGGTGCAGCACGTCGATCGCATAGCTGACGTTTAGCCCTCCACCAAGGCAGAGCGGCATCGCGGTGCGCGCGTGCAGTACCAGCCCTTCCGCTTCATTCTGCGCTCGTAGGACAGTGACGGGATCAGCGGGCACCTTCGGCTGCTGCGGCACCTCGGGCACGAGCCTTCCGTCGGGACGGCGAAACCTTAACTCGCCGCAGGCGTCGCGGTCGACCTGATAACCCTCCTCGTGCACCGCACGATGGTGGCGCCGGCACAGCATCGCGAGGTTCGAGAGCGTGGTCGGCCCTCCCTGGGCCCAGTGCCGGATGTGATGGCCCTGGCCGAAGCGCCCTCCGCAGCCCGGGAAGCGACACCCACGGTCCCGATGATGGAGCGCGCGGCGTACAGCCGGCGGAATCGTACGCGTCCGCGCGGCGACTTCGACCACTCGGCCGTTCTGCGCGTGCTGCATCACCACGCGGCTCGCGTCGCATGCCAGGCGCCGGGACGTTTCCGCGGAAACGTGCTCGCCACTTTCCAGCACGGATTGCCCGGGCGCCTCGGGATCGGCGAGCGCGGGCGCATCCACGTGGACCACCACCTGATAGCGTTCGCCGGGGGCGCCGGGATCGATGCCGCGGTGCAAGGCCGTCTCGGCGAGCAGCGCCAGGGCGTCGGCCTGTTGCTGCTCGACCACGGGCGTTTCTGCGGAAACCTCTCCCACGTCGGCGTCGGCAAATGTTCTGTACGTGCGCTGATACAGCGTCTCGCGCGCGGCGGTCAGCGCCTGGATGAGGAGCTCGCCGACCTCGGGCTCGAGTCGTCCGCGGACAGCTACCATCCCGTCGTGGTCGCGGTAGACGTGGAGCGCGCGGCACCGGTGGCGTTGCGCGGCCTCGCGAGCCTCGGCGTTCCGGTCCACTCGCCTCCAACCGCGCACGATGCGCTCGACATGCTCCGCGGTTCCGGCGCGCCCCACTTCCATCAGGCGCTCTTCGGTCGCCGGCGTTGCCACGCGGGTCAGCGCGCGCACTTTGGCGTACGAGAGCTCGCCGCGGCCGAGCGCCCGGGCCAGGCGTGGAAGGGTACCGAGCGCGCGGGCGACGCGCACTTTCTCTCGTGCCGCGCCGAGATCGAGCCCCACACGCCAGCTCAACCAGTGGGCGCAGGAGCGGAATCCGTTGTTCCAGCCCGCTCGGATGTCGAACTCTCGGATCAAATCGAGGAGCCTGGCGGTCGCCGCTTCGAGGTGCACCGAGAGCTCGGCGATCTCGTCGCCGAGACGATCAAGCGCGGCAGTGGAGCCTGCGGGATCGAGCGCGGCAGTCGTGAGCACGTTCATGGTGAGTCTCCTGTTGGGGAGACTTTACACCGCGATTTCGGACCGGCCTGCGAGGCTCGACACGCGGCGATCGCGACGCGATCGGCATTTTTCGCGGGGCGCCGAGCCTCCGCGCACTCGCAAGCCTTGCGCGGCTTGCGAGTGCGCCATCTACAGGGTGCTGCGGAGCCTAGGCCCCCGCGCACACAAAAACGTGTCAAGCGGAAAGTGGGTCCGGACCGGCGACATAGGTGACAGATCAAACCGGGGCCGCGCCGGATGGGTCGGGCTGCCTGGGTTGACGAGCAGCACGCCCCGATACAACGCGACGGCGTCACGGTGCGTCGCTCCGAACGCGATCACGTCGAGACGGGTCATGAGTGCGGCCGTTGCCATGGCGCGACGATCACGCCTCCGACCCTATGCGACTTCTCGAGCGTTGCTTAATTGAGGCGCGTGCGACGGCGGAACGTCGTCGGTGAAACACCGACCCTGCGATGGAAGAGAGACGAGAACGACCCAAGGCTTTCGAGTGCGCGCGCGATCCGCAGTCCTACCAGGAAGTGATGAGTCGCCGACCACGTAGGGTACCGATGTGGCCCGGCGGGTTGAGAAGTGTCACGTGCTACGCGGCGCCCCAGACCTCGCGCGCGATCTCCAGCGCGAGGGCGAGCTTGCGCTTCTGGTCGTCGACCGTGACCTTGTTGCCGTGGTGCGTGCTGGAGAAGCCGCACTGGGGGCTCAGGCAGAGGTTCTCGAGCGGGACGTACTTCGCGG
>QHSP01000032.1 GCA_003220495.1 Candidatus Rokuibacteriota bacterium
CGATCGCGAAAGGCCGGGTCGAGATAGTGATCGTAGAGGTCCGAGGGCTCGATCACGTGAAGATCGCTGTCGAGGACACGGAAGCCGGCTTTCATTTCGCTCTCCCCGTGTGGTCGGCGATGACCTGCGCGACGCACGCGGTCACCTTGGCGCCGGTCGGCAGGTGGAGGAACTCGTTCGGTCCGTGGGCGTTCGAGCCCGGGCCCATCGCCCCGGTGATGAGGAACTGGGCCTGCGGGAAGCGCTCGCCGAGCATGCTCATGAACGGAATCGAGCCGCCGAGGCCCGCGAACATCGCGGGCTTGCCGAAATAGCTGGCCGACGCGCGCTGGATCGACTCGAGCAGCTTCGGATCCGTCGCCAGCGCGTTCCAGCCGTTGCCGGCGTCGCCATAGGTGTCGAGGGTGACGCGCGCGCCGTAGGGCGGATCGGCCTCGAGAATCTCCTTGAGCCGGCGTACCGCGCGGCCGGCCTCGCACGTCGGCGGCAGCCGGAGCGAGAGCTTGAGCGATGTCTTCGGGCGGAGCACGTTGCCCCCGTCGGCGGGCAACGGAAGCCCGGCGGCGCCGGTGATCGCGAGCGCGGGCCGCCACGTGTTGTTCAGGATCAGCTCGTAGGCATCGGTGCTGATCGGCCGACCGCCCGGCGGGAACGGAAAGCGATCGTAGATCTCGGTGCCGAGCACCTTCGCCACCTCGCGCGCCTCGGCGATCCGCTCGCGTGGGATCTCGACGTGGAAGTCGCGCGGGAGGATCTCGCCCGTCCGCGAGTCCTCGATGCGATCGAGCAGCTGGCGCAGGACGCGGAAGCTCGAGGCCACGATGCCGCTGGCCGCGCCGGAGTGCACGCCCTCCGTGAGCACCTCGGCCGTGAGGACGCCGCCGACCACGCCGCGGAGCGAGGTCGTGCCCCAGAGCTGCTCGTAGTTGCCGCAGCCCGAGTCGAGGCACACGACCAGGCTCGGCGTGCCGAGCTTCGCCTTGAGCGCGTCGACGTAGTAGGGCAGGTCCGCGCTCCCGCTCTCCTCGCACGCCTCGATGAGCACGACGCAGCGCGCGTGGCGCGCCCGCTGCTCCTGTAGCGCCTGGATCGCGGTGAGCGCGGCGAAGGTGGCGTAGCCGTCGTCGCCGACGCCGCGGCCGTAGAGCTTGTCGCCGCGGCGCACCGGCGTCCAGGGCCCGGTGCCCTCGGCCCAGCCGACCATCTCCGGCTGCTTGTCCAGGTGGCCGTAGAGCAGCACCGTGTCGGCGCCGGTGCCGGGCGCTTCCATGAAGATCACGGGGGTGCGCCCCTCGAGCCGGACGACCTCGATGTGGAGTCCCTCGATCGGCCGCTCGCTGGCCCAGCCGCGCAAGAGCTCGACCGCACGGTCGATGTGGCCGTGCTCACGCCACTGAGCGTCGAACATCGGCGACTTTGCGGGAATCTTGACGTACTCGTGGAGGGTGGGAACGATGCTCTGATCCCAAGTCTTCTGGACGAAGTCGCGGATCTTACCGGAGTCGAGCGCCATCGGCGGTCCTCAGGAGGCGATGCGGAGGCCGGAACGAATCTCCCAGAGCTCCTGAAGCTCGAGCGGCGCGTCGGCGATCCGCGCGAGCTTGCCGCAGAGGCGACAGTGGATGAACGCCGGCTCGCGGCCGACGTACGTGCTGTCGCACTTGGGGCACCGAGCCTGGGGCGCGGCGAGAAATCGCTTGGCCGTCCGCTGCAGGGTGTGCTCGGGAGTGATACGGATGACGGTGGCGGGGACGGTCTCGACTTTCCGTTTCACGCGTTTCGCTTTAGCCAGCTTCATGGGCGAAGGTCATTGTAGCGTATCTTTGGCCGAATGAGGGTCGGCGTAGTCCTGGACGGGCGGCGGTCGGCCGCCGAGATCGCCGAGCTCGCGGGCCTGGCCGAGACACACGGGTTTTCCCACGTATGGCTCTCGGGCGGCGCCCGAACGAAGGACCATTTCGTGCGCCTGGCGCTGGCGGCCGCCGCGACGCGGCGGATCCGGCTCGGCCCGATCGCGGTGAGCCCGTTCGAGATGCATCCCGTGCACATCGGCCTGGCGCTCCTGACGCTCGACGAGATCGCGCCGGGCCGCGCGTGTCTGGTGCTCGGCGCCGGCGGCGACCTGGCGGCGACGCTCGAGCCGCCGGCGCGCGGCCGTGTGGACGCGGTCGAAGAATGCCTCGACATTCTTCGCGCCCAGGCCGCGGGTGGCGAGATCAACTACGCCGGTGCGCACTATCGCGTGACCGGACTCTTCTCGCCGTGGAGCCGCGTCGCGATGGATCGGCTCTATCTCGGCGCCAATCGCCCGCGGATGCTGCGGCTCGGCGCGCGCAAGGCCGACGGCGTGATGGTGACCGACATGCCGCTCGCCTACCTCGGCGGGCTCATCGCGCGGATCCGCGCCGAGCTCGCCGCGGCCCGGCGAGAGCCGAGCGCGTTCGTGCTGAGCAACTGGTTCGTGTGGAACGTCCAGGAAACACGCGCGGAAGCCGAGCGCCTGGCCCGCCGCCAGCTCGCGTTTCGCCTCTATTACATCCGCGACGTCGCGTCCTCGATCGGCCTCGGCGAGGCGGAGGCCCGCGAGCTTGCGGAAAAGCAGCCCCAGATGCTGCGCGCGATCTTCAGTGGCGGGGAGCCGTGGGCGCCGGCGCCGCCCGTCGCCGAGCGCCTGATCGAGCATTTGACCTTGACCTCCGATCGCCGGGGCCTCGAGGGGTGCGTCGGGCGCCTCCTGGAGTTCGAGCGGCTGGGACTCACGGAGATCGCGCTGGCTCCGCACGGCGACCCCGCCGCCGCGATCGAGCTGATCGGCTCCGCCGTGATCCCCACGGTCGACCGCGAGCGAGCTTCCCGCGTTCCGTGACTGGCGGCCCGCGCATGGCGTATCCTGTCGTCGCCCGTCCGGTGCCAGGGGGGCCCAACGGAGGACGCATGATCAAGCTCGACCACCTGACGATCGCGGTGACCGACTGCGAGAAGTCGCGCAACTGGTACATCGAGACACTCGGGCTCAAGCTCGAGTTCGAGATTCCAGAGCGGCGCACCTCGGCCGTGCAGGACGAGTTCGGCTTCACGCTGTTCCTCGCCGAGACGCCCGGGGGCCCGGGGCGGCCAAGCTGCGTTCTGACGTTCCAGGTCAGCGACGTCGAGGCCAAGCATCGCCAGCTGGTGGCCGCCGGCGTGCAGTTCGTCCATCCGCCGCAGAAGACGTTCTGGGGCTACGGGGCCGATCTGAAGGATCCCGACGGCTATCACATCTGGTTGTGGGATGAGAAGACGATGCGGGAGAAGGGCGAGGTGTGAGCGCCGAGCCGGTCGCGTCGCGCTGGGACTCCGAGTACCGCGCGGGCCGTTATGTCGCGGAGCGCCCGCTACCGTTCGTCGACCAGATCCTCTCCACGTTGCGAGCCCGCCCTGGCGCGATGGCCGGTGTCGGGCTCTACGTCGGCTGCGGCAACGGCCGCAACTACGTGCCGCTCGTTGACGCCGGGCTCGACCTTCACGGGATCGACGTGTCGCGAGAGGCGCTCGATCAGCTCATCGCGCGCCGCGCCGCCCTGACGCCACGGCTCGCGTGCGTGGATTTTCGAGCGCTCGAGATCACGTCGCGCTACGACTATCTCATCGCGATTCAAGTCTTCCAGCACGGCGCGCAGATCGACGCGCACGAGTACTTCGCGCGGACCGCCGCGGTGCTGAAGGCGGGCGGGCTCTTCTTCCTGCGCGTGAACTCGGCGTCGACCGCGGTCTATCTTCGGCACACGATCGTGGATCGCAACGACTTCGGAGGGCTGACGGTCCGCTACGACGAAGGGCCGAAGAGCGGGCTCTGCGTCCACTTCTACTCGCGCGAAGAGCTCGTCGAGCTGGCGGGCGATCGGTTCCGTCTCCTGGTCGGGCCACGCGAGGACGTGACCCTACGAACGCCGCCGAAGACGGGCAGCTGGTCGCAGTGGGAAGCGGTCTGGCAGAAGACCTAGCGAGACAAAAAACTGAGGCCACGCCGCCAGCCGGCGTGGCCCCGGTGCTGCGATCGACCGTGGTCTGAGTTAGTCCCCGGCCTGAATCGACTTCAGCGGGTCGGTGCTGCCGTCCAGGCCAACACGGGGATGCAGCTCGATGACGACCTTCTTGTCACCCTTCGACTCGTACGCCGCCTCGACGTAGCTACCGGGCGACACGGTGGCTTCCTGGCCCTCGGTGACCCAGAGGCGCGTGCCGTCCTCCAGGACGATCGTATGGTTCCTGGTGTCCATCGACCGGATCGTTCCCTGCATCTCCGCGGCCGCCGCGGTGAGCGAAAGGCCGAGCGTCAGTGCCAGCGCCAATCCCAACGTCTTCCTCATCAGTGATCTCCTTCGCAAAATGGGTCACCTAGAGGTAAGGCAATTGGCGTGCCGGATCGAGATGATCCCGATGCGTCGATTCCGCGTGGACTTGGCCGCCACCCGCGCGTTTTCAGGGGCCGATTCACCGTGGCAGAATGCCACACCGTGGCGAAGCGCCACAGCGCGCCGGTCTCAACGGGGCCGGTAGCTGTTCAATCCAGAATCCACGAGGAACCGGGCGATCAGGGGCGCCGGAATGACCGTCGTCTCGCCCGCCACCGGCACCTCGAGCACTCGCTCCTTCATCTCCGGAATCGCCACCTTCGCCGTGCGGTAGCTCTCGACGATCGCGACCAGCTCGCCGGTCTGCGCGTCGAAGACGCCGCCGCCGCTCGATCCGTAGCTCACCGTGGCGCTCACCATCCGCGGCGGTCCGGCCACCGGAAGCTCCCCCGCGGGCGCGTCGATCTGGCTGACGACGCCTCGCACCACGGTGAACCGCTGACCCCACGGGAACGAGACGAGGAGGATTTCGTCGCCGAGCGTCGTGGCCATCTTCAGACGGGCCGGGGCGACGTCGGCATATTCGGTCTCGATGATGGCGAGGTCCCGGTCGCCGCTCACGAACGCGATCGTCGCCGGCGCCATACTGGTCTGGCCCGCCAGGCGCACGTACAGCTGCTGCGGGCGAGAGGGCTCGAGGAAATGCCGGGCGGTGGCGATCCACATGCGCCGCGACGCGAAATGCGTCGCGACGACAACGCCGGACGCCGCGCGGCTGACGCCGGACTCGTGCTCGGACTTGAGCTGCACCGTCGAGGCGAGGATGCCTCGGATCAGGTCGCCGCGATCGGGGGGGCGGTCCGGGGGTCTGGGCGGAGAGGCGCAACCGGCTCCCGCGAGGACGAGCCCAGCCAGCGCGAGCGTGTATCTCACGCCTCGTCCTCGGTCGCCTGGCGCTCGAGGATCCGGTAGAGCGTGCGCCGGTCGATCCCGAGAAGCTCGGCGGCGCGCAGCTTGTTCCCTCCGGCTTCCTCCAGCACCTTGTTCACGTACCAGCGTTTCACGTCCTCCAGGGTCATGCCCTCCGAAGGCAGTCGCGGCGCGCGGTCGCGTTCTTCATGCAGATGCGGCGGGAAATCGTCGAGCAAGAGTGTCTCCGACGACGACAGCGCCGTGGCGCGCTCGATGACGTGCTCGAGCTCGCGCACGTTCCCCGGCCATCGATAGGCGGTGAGCAGCGCGACCGCTTCGGGCGCCAGGCGCTTGACCGCGCGCCCGCCGCGGCGCGCGAAGATCTCGAGGAAGTGCTGGGCGAGGAGCGGGATGTCGGACGCCCGCTCGCGCAGCGGCGGCACCGTGATCGTGACGACGTTGAGCCGATAGTAGAGGTCGTCGCGAAATCCACCGTCGGCGATGAGGCGGCGCAGGTCGCGGTTGGTCGCGGCCACGACCCGCACGTCGACCGGGATCGCGTCGTTGCCGCCGACGCGGCGGATGGATCGGTCCTGGAGCGTCCGCAAGAGCTTGGCCTGGAGAGGCGCCGTGAGCTCGCCGATCTCGTCGAGGAAGCAGGTCCCGCCGGTCGAGGTCTCGAGGAGGCCGCGCCGCGCCGCGAAGGCGCCGGTGAAGGCGCCGCGCTCGTGACCGAACAGCTCCGACTCGAAGAGGGTCTCGGGCAGAGCCGCGCAGTCCACCACGACGAACGGACGGGCGGCGCGCGCGCTCGCGCCGTGGATCGCGCGGGCCACGAGCTCCTTGCCGGTGCCGGTCTCGCCCTCGATCAGCACCGTCGTGTCGAGCGCCGCCATCCGCGCGATGAGCTTGTAGATCTCCACCATCTGGTGTGACTGGCCGACCAGCGCCTCGAAGCCGTAGCGCGCCCCGAGCTCCTGACGATACTGGAGGTTCTCGCGAGCCAGCCGGCGCGCGTCGAGCGTGCGCCGCACGACGATCTTGATCTCTTCCATCCGAAACGGCTTGGAGAGGTAATCGAACGCGCCCGCGTTCACGGCCTCGATCGCGGTCTCAATCGTGGCGAAGGCCGTGAGGATGACGACGGGCAGGTCGGGCTGGATCATGGCCAGCTGCTTGAGGACGGCCAACCCGTCGAGGTCGGGCATGCGCAGATCGACCAGCGCCATGTCGAACGGCTCGGCGCCGGCCAGCCGCAACGCTTCTTCACCGCCGCCGGCGACGCGCACGCGATAGCCCTCGCGGCCCAGCGTCTCGGCCAGGAGCTCGCGCGCGACCTGATCGTCGTCCACGACCAGGAGCACCGGCGCGGCGGCGGTCACCCTTCGGCCCTCAAGGGCGGAAGGCAGACGCGGAAGACGCTGCCGCTGCCCTGGTCGCTGTCGACCTCGATCCGGCCCTTGTGCTCGCGCACGATCTCGGCGGTGATGAAGAGGCCGAGCCCGGTACCGTGTCCGCCTTCCTTCGTCGAGAAGAACGGCTCGAAGATGTGCTTGCGGTCGGCCGGCGAGATGCCGAGACCCGTGTCGGCGATCGCGATCTCGACTTCGTCCTGGCCCGGCCGGCTCCGGGTCGTCATCTCGACGCGCCCGTCGTGCGGGGTGGCGTCGATCGCGTTGGTGAGGAGGTTGAGAATCACCTGCTGAAGCTGGTCGCGCTGGCCGAGGACCGTGGGCAGCCCGGGCTCGGTCCGGACCTCGAGGGTGAGCCGGGCGCGCGCGAGCCCCGGGCGGACCAGCTCGGCCGTGTCCCGAGCCAGCGCGTTGAGGTCGACCGCCGTCGGCTCGCTGGGCACGCGCCGTGTGGCGTCGAGGAGCCGGCTGATGATCTCGATGACGCGCGCCACCTGGGTCTCGATGACGCCGAGACGCCGCGTGACGTCCTCGGACACGAGGGCCGGCGGCAGGTCCTTGCGGAGCAGCTCCAGATGTCCCGCGACAGAATGCAGCGGCGTGCCGACCTCGTGGGCGACTTCGGCCATGACCCGCCCCGAGAGCGCCAGCCGCTCGGCGTGGCTCAGCCGCCGCTGCATCTCGTAGAGCAGCACGTTCAGCTGCTCCACCTGGCGGACCCGGTGGTCGAGCTCGCCGGTCGCTTCGGCGATCCGCGTCCGGAGCTCCTCGCTGAACCGCTCGATGCGCGCCACCATTTCGTTGAAGTGCTTGGCGAGCACACCGAACTCGTCCGTGGTCGTTACCGCGACCGGAGCGGGCGCTCCGTCGTCCGCGGCCGCGGAGATCGCGTCCATGAAGCGCCGGATCGGGCGGTCCACGACGAACTGGATGGCGCCGGTCATCAGGACGCCCATCAGCACCAGCGACGCGCCGGCGAGGGTGAGCGCCCAGAACTGGATCCGTCCGATCAGCTCGTCGGAGCGCTGCGCGGAGAACTTCACGGCGACCGCTCCCGCCACCGCGCCCTCGAGCGTGATCGGGGCCATCACCTCCCAGTGATGCGCCGTTCCCCTGCTGACGGCTCGCGAGATGACGCGACCACGCTGGACATCCTCGGCGTCGCTCCAGTTGAACGACAGCTGGCTTCGCGGCTCGTTCGACGCGACGAGCGTCATCCCGTCCGCGTCGAAGGTGAGGACGTCGAGCTGGAGCACGCTGGTACGAATCTCGAGCAGGCGCACGATGAGCTGGTGGAGCGCCGGACCGCTTTCGAGCTCGCGGCCGCGCCCGATGGCGGCCGCCACCTCACGCGCGTAGACGATCGCGCGATTTTGCAGATCCTCCTCGATCGCGCGCCGGGCGAGGCCGAGGCTGACCCAGGTGAACCCCGAGGAGACGGCGAGGATGACCAGGGTGCTGAAGAGGGTGAGCTTGTGGCGGACGCTGAGGCGCAAACGGCCCCTCGCCCGTCAGCCTACGGCGACGATCAGGCGCTCTCCGCGGCAGCCGTGGAGCGACGGGGAATCGGGGATCACAGCCCGGGACGGTAGCACGCCCCGCCGGCGCTCGGCAACGCGGCCCCCGGGATGCGCCATCTCCCTGGTAAAATCGAAACACCAGGAGGACGCGACCATGTGGGGTTCCCGAGCGAAGCTGGCGATGCCGTCGAAGGACAAGGCGCTTCCGGGCCGGACCGAGCGCATGCGGGTGCCCGCCGCGCATTTCGTGAATCGTCGTCCGCTGACGGCGCCGTTTCCCGCCGGGCTCGAGACGGCCATGTTCGGCCTGGGCTGCTTCTGGGGCGCCGAGCGCAAGTTCTGGGAGGCGCCGGGCGTGTTCACGACGGCGGTCGGCTACGCCGCCGGCTTCACCCCAAATCCGACCTATGAAGAGGTGTGCAGCGGTCTCACCGGCCACAACGAGGTCGTGCTGGTGGTCTTCGATCCCAAGCGCATCAGCTACGACGGCATCCTCAAAGGCTTCTGGGAAAGCCACGATCCGACCCAGGGGATGCGTCAGGGCAACGACGTGGGCACACAGTATCGCTCGGGGATCTACGTCTACACGTCGGAGCAGCGCCGCCGGGCCGAGGCGTCGCGCGACGCGTATCAGAGCCTGCTGGCGAAAGCCGGCTACGGGCCGATCACCACGGAGATCCTCGAGGCGCCGGAGTTCTACTACGCCGAGGACTATCACCAGCAGTATCTCGCCAAGAACCCCGGCGGCTACTGCGGGTTGGGCGGCACCGGCGTCGCGTGTCCGACCGGGCTCGCCGAGGCCGCGAGCCGCGGCGCGTCCTAGCCCGCGCTCGCTAGCGTCCCTTCAACGCCTGCCAGACGCGCTCCGGGCGCAGCGGCATATCCAGATGCCGCACGCCGAAGGGGCGGAGCGCGTCGACGACCGCGTTGACGATCGCGGGCGTCGCGCCGATCGTGGCCGCCTCGCCGATACCCTTGGCGCCCATCGGGTTGCGGGGCGACGGCGTCACCGTCTGATCGGTCTTGAACGACGGCAGATCGTCCGCGTGGGGGACCGGATAGTCCATGAGCGTGCCGGTCACGAGCTGCCCGTCCGCGCCATAGACCAGCTCCTCGAGCAGCGCCTGGGCGATGCCTTGCGCGAGGCCGCCGTGCACCTGCCCGGCCACGAGGATCGGGCTGATCCGCACGCCGCAGTCGTCGACCGAGATGAAGTCGCGCACCGTGACGCGGCCGGTCTCGCGATCGGCTTCCACCACCGCGACGTGGGCGCCGAACGGGTAGACGAGCGCCGGCGGCCGGAAGAACTCGGTCGACTCGAGCCCTGATTCGATCCCGTCGGGCAGCCCCTCGCCGTAGGCGCGCGCCGCGATCGCATCCAGGGTGAGCGCCTTGTCGGGCACGCCCTTCACCTGATAGCGGCCGTCGTTGAGCACGATATCGGCCTCGGCCGCTTCGAGCATGTGGGCCGCGAGGCGCCGCGCCTTGGCCTGGACCTTGAGCGCCGCGCCCATGATGGCCGAGCCGCCGACCACCAGGCTGCGGCTCCCACCGGTGCCGTTGCCCATCGGCGTGTTCAGGGTGTCGCCGTGCCGCACCACGATCTTGTCGAAGGGCACGCCGAGATGGTCGGACAGGATCTGCGCGAACGAGGTCTCGTGCCCCTGCCCGTGCGCCGAGGTGCCGGTGTACGCGGTGACGGTGCCGCCGGGCTCCACGCGGACCACCGCGCTCTCGAACGGGCCGAAGCCACACATCTCGACATAACAGGACATGCCGATGCCCAGGAGCTTGCGGTCCTGGCGCTGCTGGCGCTCCTTCTGCTCCGCGCGGAGCTTCGCGTAGCCGGCGAGCTCGAGCGCCTTCGTGAGCGCGCGGTCGTACTCGCCGCTGTCGTAGTGCTGGCCGGTCGGCGCCTGGTAGGGAAACGCGCTCGGCGGAATGAAGTTCTTGCGCCGCACCTCTTCGGGCGTGCGGCCGAGCTCGGCCGCGATCAGGTCGATCAGGCGCTCGAGATAGTACGCGGCTTCCGGGCGCCCGGCGCCGCGATAGGCGGCGACGCTCGTCGAGTTGGTGAAGACGCACGTGGACTGCAGGTCGACGTTCGTGAACTTGTAGACGCCGACGCCCATGCTCAAGGTGAGGTCGGGGATGAACGTGAAGACCGGGTAGGCGCCGATGTCCGCGGTCACCCGCATGCGGAGCGCCGTGATGGTGCCGTCGTCCTCGACCGCGGCCTCGAGATCGGTGACCTGGGCGCGTCCGTGCGTGGTCGCCATCATGTGCTCGAGCCGTGTCTCGGTCCAGCGAAGCGGCATCCGGTAGAGCCGCGCGAGCGCGGCGACGGTCGCGTCCTCGGGATAGCAGCCGAACTTCACGCCGAACCCGCCGCCCACCTCCGGCGCGATCACGCGGATCAGGTTCTGCGGCATGCCGAGCGCCGTCGCCAGATCGTTGCGCAAGCCGTGGGGCGCCTGGTTCGTCGCCCAGACGACGAGGCCGCCCGAGGTTGCATCGGGCGCGGCCAGGACCGCGCGCCCTTCCATCGGAACGCCGCAGAGCCGCTGGCTGACCATGCGCTGCTTCACGACGCGCTTGGCCTTGGCGAACGCGGCGTCCGGGTCGCCGGACTTGATCGGGGTCTGGTGCTCGATGTTGCCGGGCGCGTCGTCGTGGAGTTGCGGCGCGCCCTTCGCCATCGCCTGGAACACGTCGGCGACCGCGGGCAGCGGCTCCCAGTCGACGACCACGTCCGCGGCGGCGTCGACGGCGACCTCTTCCGACGTCGCGATGACCGCGGCGACGGCCTCGCCGACGTGCCGCACGCGATCCACCGAGAGCGGATAGTGCTTGCGCCCGACGTTGGCCGCCGCGTCCCCGCTCCCCCCCTCGCCGGCGCCGGCCAGCGGCAGCGCCGCGCAGAGCTTGCGGATGTCGTTGCCGGTGACCACCTTGAAGACGCCCGGACGGCGCAGCGCCGGCGCGGCGTCGATCCGACGGATGCGCGCATGCGCGTGCGGGCTCCGGACGAACGCGACGTAGTGCATGCCCGGCAGCGCCAGGTCGCCCACGTAGCTCGAGGTGCCCGTGATCAGGCGGGGATCTTCCTTGCGCTTGACTTCCGCTCCCATCAGTCGTGGAGTCGCCATGGTCAGTTAGAATACCGCATGCGCGGTCGCCGTCCAGGGCTCGTCGGCGTGGTGTTCTTGGGCCTCATCCTGAGCGCGTGCGCCGCCGGAGGCTCCGGCGCCGCCGAGCCGGTCGACCCCCAGCGCGCGCCGATCGATCACATCATCGTGCTGTTCCTCGAGAACCGCGCGTTCGACCATCTCTTCGGAACCTATCCGGGCGCCGAGGGGCTCGCCGGCTACCGCGGCCGGCAGGCCGACAAGAATGGCATCGCGTACGGGACGCTCCCGGCGCCGCTCGGGCGCGACGGCAAGCCCGATTCGCGCTTCCCCGCCGATCCGCCGAACGCGCCGTTCGCGATGCAGAAGTTCGTCGCGCCGTTCGATCTGACCAATAACCCGATCCACCGCTTCTATCACATGCAGCGGCAATACGGCGCCGGCGCCGACGGCCTTCCGATGGGGAAGTGGGTGGCGGAAGGAACGAGCGGCGGCACCACCATGGGGTACTTCGATCGCTTTGCGAGCCCGGCGCAGTGGAAGCTCGCCGACGAGTTCGTGCTCCTCGATCACTGGTTTCAGGGCATCCACGGCGGGTCGTTCGCGAATCACTTCTATCTGATCTCTGGGGGGCTTGCGCGGTATCCGGACGCGCCGGCCGAGGAACGCGCAGCCGGGATCCGACCCGACGGCCGAGTCGATAAGGACGGCGAGGTCGACCCGGACGGGTGGGTCGTCAACAATCTCGATCCGCCCTATCCGCCGCAGCGAGTGAATCTCATTCTTCGCGCGCCGCAGACCGCGCCGACGATCGCGGACCGACTCGACGCCGCCCGCATCACCTGGGCCTGGTACGCGACCGGATGGGGCGGCGGCGCCGACGCGGTGAAGCAGGGGCTCGTGCCGCACCACAACCCGTTCCAGTACGTGAAACGCATCATGGAGACCCCGGAGGGGCTCGCGCACATTCGCGACGCGTCGGACTTCAGCCGCGCGCTGCGCGAGGGTGGTCTGCCATCGGTCGCGTTCGTGAAGCCGCACGCGAAGGACAACGCGCACGCCGCCTCCTCGACGGTCGGGGCGGGCGACCGCTGGATCGCCGAGATGGTGCGCGAGGTGATGGCCAGCCGCTACTGGCGCCGAGTCGCGATCGTGATCACCTACGACGAGGGCGGCGGCTGGTTCGATCACGTGAGACCGCCGGTCGTGGACGGCTTCGGCCTGGGGACGCGCGTGCCCGCCTTGATCGTGTCGCCCTACGCGAAGCGCGGCTTCATCGGCCGCCGCGAGTACGATCACGCCTCCGTGCTGAAGCTGATCGAGTGGCGCTTCGGCCTGCCGCCCCTGACCGATCGCGACCGCCGGGCCGCCGCGCCGCTCGAGGCGTTCGACTTCACCCAGGCGCCCCGCGCGCCGGTGAGCGTGCCGTGAGCGATCGACAGCCGAGGGCCTGACCGTGGCCGACCAGCTGGAAGCGATCGAGATCGAGACCACCGTGTCGCCCATCGCCAGCATCATCTGGATGCACGGGCTCGGGGCCGACGGCCACGACTTCGTGGACATCGTGCCCGAGCTCGGCCTTCCGGCGCGCCCGGGCGTGCGGTTCGTGTTTCCCCACGCGCCGATGCGGCCGGTGACGATCAACGGCGGCTACGTGATGCGCGCCTGGTATGACATTCGCGACGCCGGCGGCGTGCGGCGCGAGGATCCCGCCGGCGTGCGCGCCTCTCAGAAGTCGATCGAGGCGCTGATCCAGCGCGAGAAGGAGCGCGGCGTTCCGGCGTCGGCGATCGTGCTCGCGGGATTCTCGCAGGGCGGGGCGATGGCGCTGCACACGGGCCTCCGCCATGGTGAGCGGCTGGCCGGCGTCATGGCGCTCTCGTGCTCGCTCCCGCTCGCCGACACACTCGCCGTCGAGGCCGCGCCCGCCAACCGCGACGTCCCGATCTTCATGGCACACGGCACCCGCGATCCGACGATCCCGATGGCTCGCGCGCTGCGCGCGCGGGAGACGCTCACGGGGCTCGGCTATCGTGTGGAATGGCGCGAGTACTCGATGCCGCATTCCGTGTGCCCGGAGGAGATTCGCGACATCGCCACCTGGCTCGGCCGGGTTCTCGGTACGGCGACCCCGACTCGTTGACAGAACACGCGTACGGCGGTTGACTGGACTCGACGGGAGGCAAGGCGCCGCCTCCTGGTCTGGGTGTTAACCCCGTGGAGAGAACTATGGAGATACCACCGGGCTCGAGTGGCGTGCCGCTGGTGGTCCGCCGCTGGTGGCGCGCCTAGTCTAGTGTCGTAAGCCAGAGTCCCGGCGCAAGTCGGGACGCGCAGCCTCGATGCTGCGCATGAACCATACGGCGCTCGGGAGCGGCGCACCGGTCCCGCTCCCGAGCGTTCGCTAGGCTTGCGCGACCTTCTGGAGATCCTCGAGCAGCATCGCGTAGAGCTCCGCTTGCTGTGTCTCGGTCTCGCCGCGCAGCACGGCCGAGGGGTGGTAGGTCGCGATCGTCTTCGGCGCCCAGCGTGTCGCGGCGAAGCGGCCGCGGTCCTTCGTGATCCGGAACGTGTCGCCGAAGATCGCGCGCGCAGCGGTGGCCCCGAGGCAGACGAGGATGTCCGGCTTGATCAGAGTCAGCTCGGCCTCGAGCCACGGCCGGCAGGCCTGGAGCTCGGTAGCCCGCGGGGTCTGGTGGATCCGGCGCTTGCCGCGCTGCTCGAACTTGAAGTGCTTGACCGCGTTGGTGACGTAGACGTTCTCGCGCTCCAGACCTGCTTCGGCCAGCGCCCGGTCGAACACCTCGCCGGCGGGTCCGACGAACGGCGCGCCTTGCCGATCCTCCTGATCTCCCGGCTGCTCGCCCACGAACACGATGCGCGCATCGGCCGAGCCGCGGCCGAATACGGTCTGGGTCGCCTGGCGGTAGAGGTCGCAGCCGGTGCAGCGCGCGGCCGCAGCGCGGAGCTCGCCAAGGCCCGCGCCGGCGGGAACGAGCCGCGCGGCGCCGTCCCCGTCGGGCCCGGCCGCTTTCGGCGTGAGAAGCCCGTGGAGGCGCTGAATTCCAGGATCGTGCGGGTCCTTGAGCAGATCGCGATGCTCGTGGACGAGCCGCCACAGCACGTCGTAGAGGATTTGCCAGCGTGCGGGATCGGAGGCCGCCGCGGCCTGACGCGCCAGCTCCAGGAATTGCCGCGGCACTTTGACCGCGCCGGACGACGTCGGTTCGTGGGGCAGCGACGGCTGCCGCGCGTTCGAAGCCTCCCGCCAGCGCACCTGTGCGGGCGGCGTTTCGTCTCGAAGGAGCGCGCGCGCGGCCGCTTGCCAGCTCTCGAACGTCGGCTCGATCTCGATCGTTTTCACCGCTTGCGGTCCCGGCCGAAAAACCCGTCTTTGGGCCGCGCGTGGGCGTGGAAATGGTCGGGGATGTTGCGCATGTGACCGTCGACCCAGAACTCGCCGAGCTGCGCCGTGGCGACCTCGCGCAGGCGCTCGCGCATGTGCGCGACGTGCGATTCCGGAGGGGTCGTGCCGTGGAAACGCCACACCACCATCGGTGTCTCGCAGATCTCGCATTCGGCGATCCAGCAGATATCGTCTTCGAAGAACCACGGCGTCAGCTTCAGGGCGCGGCAGAGGTCGCAGTCTTTGACACGGGTGAGCTCGGGACCGGCCGGAATGGGCGTGCTCATGCCCCATACCCTACCGCAACCTCACCGGCGCGATCATCCGTTGCGAACGCGGGACGGCGCCACCAGGAGACCGAGGGCCGCCAGGACGAGCGCGCCCGCCAGGAGCCAGAACACGGGCTCGTAGCCGCCGAGCGCCACCTGCAGGAGCGCGGCCGCGAACGGCGCGACCGCGCGCGCGCCGTTGGCTCCGAGCGCGATGGCGCCGCTGATCGACCCGTAGTGGCGCGGTCCGAAGATCTCGGCGATGGTCGTCGCCCGCGCCAGGGTGGCCATGCCGTTGGCCGCGCCGAGCATGACGACCATCGGCGCCAGGGTGCCGAGCCGCCGCACCAGAGCCAGCTGCGCCAGCGCCACCGCCTGGAAGACGAAGATGCCGACCGTGAGCGTCCGGTGACCGAAGCGGGCGACGAGCGGGCCGAAGACGACTCGCGCCGGCAGCTGCATCGCGCCCATCCAGCCGATCATCGCCGCGACGAGCGTGGGTGAGTAGCCGCGGTCGCTCAGATACGGGATGAGATGGACGGTGACGGTGTTCGTCGTGAAGTTGCTGGCCAGGAACGCGAGCCCCAGCACCCAGAACACTCCGGTCTTCGCGGCGGCGCCGAGCGTCAGTCCCGGCACCTCGGCGGTGGTGCCCGATGCCGCGCTCCGCCCGGCGGCGCGCGGCGGAGGCCGCAGGACCAGCGCGTGGATCGGAATCGTCGGGATCGCGAGGATCAGCGCGAGCGCGGTGAGCGTCCCGCGCCAGCCGAGCCGCCCCACCAGCCATGCCTCGAACGGCATGAAGATCGTGCTGGCGAGCGCCGCGACGAGCGTCACGACGAGCAGGGCGCGGTCGCGGTCTTTCAGGGGGAACCAGCCGACGATCGCCGCGAAGGCGGGCTCGTAGAGCGTCGCCGCCATCGCGAGACCCATGAGGGCCCAGACGGCGTAGAGCGCGCCGAGGCTCTCGATCCGCGACCACACCAGGAGCAGCGCCGTGGCCAGACAAGAGCCGAGCGTCATCACGCCCCGGGCGCCGTGACGATCGATCCAGCGCCCGACGGGCAGCGCGGCGAGCGCGGAGGTCAGGAGCCCGATCGAGAGCGCGCCGGTGAGCTGGACGCGGGAGTAGCCGAGCCCGGCTTCCATTGGCCGCAGCATGACCGGGAAGCCGTAGTAGAGGATGCCCCACGACACCGTCTCGGTGATCGAGAGGCTGGCCACGACGATCCAGCCGTAGTAGACGCTCGGGAAGGCGATCAGCGCGATCTCGCGGCTCGAGGCTGGCTCAGCGGCCGTCCGGCGACGACGTCCGAAGGATCATGCACGTGCTCACGGCGTGGGCCACGAGCGTGTCGCTCGCATCGACCACGTCGCATTCGACGAGCCCGAGCGTGCGCCCGGCGTTCTTCACGCGGGCGCGCGCCGAGATGCGGCCCGTGCGAACCGCGCGCAGGAAGTTCACCTTCATCTCGACCGTCGTGTAGCTCTCGCCCTCACCGAGGGTCGTCATGTAGGCCCAGCCCATCGCGGCGTCGGCAACCGCGGCGAGGATACCGCCTTGTACGGTGCCCATCGGGTTTCCGTGCGAGGCGGTCGCGTCGAGCTCGACGCGCGCCTCGCCCGTCGCGAACGACGCGAGCCGCATGCCGAGCAAGGTGGCCGCTGCCGGCGGCGGGGCCTCGCCTCGCAGCATCGCCTCCATGCCGTCCAGCATCTTCGCCATCGCTCCGCCCCTTTTGCTCGATCCGACTCGCCGCCGGCGAAGCGCCTCGCTCGAGAGCCGTCGCGCCTGCAGGCGCGTCACTCTAGGCGCCCGCGCCCGTCGCCGTCAACCGGAGGGCGCGGGCCCGCGTCGATCGGCGAGACGTGGCGCGCAACGTGTCGATCCGGAGCGCCCCATCGCGGCGCGCCCGACCACACCGCGATCTTGCTCGTGTGGGGCCGTGCGCTGGCGGCGCCGTCGCCCCGACGCGCCGGCGCCCGAGGCCCGCTGAGCGCTCCATCTTCGCGGCGCCTGGAGGCCTGGGTGATACGATCGTCTGCGGTGCGCGCCGCGGGCCGTCGCGGGCGGGGGCTCCGCCGACCGAGGCGCGATCATGAACATGATGAAAGAGCGCGGGTTCGGCTACATCGAGATCGTCATCGTGGTCGCGGTGGTGGCGGTCGCCGGATTCCTCCTGATGCAGTACTTCACCTCGACCGCGAAGACGGTCGAGAAGATGCAGCAAGACCGTCCGCTCGCGCGCACCAAGCTCGCCGCCGATCAGGCGACCTTGACGTCGGTACAGGGGCTCCTGCGAAACTATCAGGCCGAGAAGGGCCAGTATCCGGCCGACAAGGCCACGGTGATCGGCCTGCTCGCCTCGCCGCCACGGTTCCAGTGCCCGGGCAACGACTTCGAGTACGACCCCGCCACGGGCGCGCTCGGCCTCACGATCAACGACGACTCGCGCTGCTGACCTGACGTGGCTGCCGCGCGCGGCCCGCGCGTGAGAGCGGGAATCGGCGCGGCGCTTGCGTTACACTCAACGGGATGAGCGAGGAGCCGAGAGAAAAGCCCAGTAACTTCATCCGGGACATCATCCTGGAGCACAACGCCAGCGGGCGATTCGGCGGCAACGTGATCACGCGGTTTCCGCCGGAGCCCAACGGCTATCTGCACATCGGTCACGCCCAGGCGATCTCGATCGACTTCGGACTGGCGCGTGAGTTCGGCGGCCGCTGCCACTTGCGGTTCGACGACACCAACCCGACCAAGGAGAGCCAGGAGTACGTCGACTCGATCATCGACACCGTGCGCTGGCTCGGCTACGACTGGGGCCAGCATCTCTACTACGCGAGCGACTACTTCGAGCAGCTCTACGCGTGGGCGGTGCAGCTCATCAAAGCCGGCAACGCGTACGTCGACGATCTGACGCAGGAGCAGATCTCGGAGTACCGCGGGACGCTGACCGAGCCGGGACGCGAGAGCCCGTACCGCAATCGCTCGGTCGAGGAGAACCTCGACCTGTTCGCGCGCATGCGCGCGGGCGAGTACGACGACGGCACCAAGACCCTGCGCGCGAAGATCGACATGGCCTCGGGCAACATCAACCTGCGCGATCCCGTCATGTACCGGATCCGCAAGGCATCGCACCATCGCACGGGCGATGCCTGGTGCATCTATCCGATGTACGACTGGGCGCACGGCCAGTCGGACTCGATCGAGGGCATCACGCATTCGATCTGCACGCTCGAGTACGAGGACCACCGGCCGCTCTACGATTGGTACCTCGACCAGCTCGGCGTGCACCATCCGCAGCAGATCGAGTTCGCGCGCTTGAGCGTGTCGCACATCATCACGTCCAAGCGGAAGCTGCTCGAGCTGGTCCAGCAGGGGATCGTCTCCGGCTGGGACGACCCGCGCATGCCGACGCTGGCGGGCTTGCGCCGCCGTGGTTACACCCCGGAAGCCATCCGCGACTTCACCGAGCGCGTCGGCACCGCCAAGGCCGCCAAGGTCGTGGACATCGCGCTCCTCGAGCATTGTCTGCGCGAGGATCTCAACCGTCGCGCCGAGCGGCGTATGGCCGTGCTGCGGCCCCTCAAGCTGGTGATCGAGAACTATCCCGAGGGACAGGTGGAGGCGATGGAGGCGGTGAACAACCCGGAGGATCCGGCGGCCGGCACCCGGAAGGTGCCGTTCTCCCGCGTCCTCTATATCGAGCAGGACGATTTTCGCGACCCGGCGCCGCCGAAGTATTTCCGGCTCTCGCCCGGCGCCGAGGTCCGCCTGCGCTATGCCTACATCGTGAAGTGTACCGGGGTCGAGCGCGACAGCGCGGGGCAGGTGACGACGGTGCGCGGCACCTACGATCCGGACTCGCGCGGCGGCGACTCGCGCGGGCGGCGAGTGAAGGGGACCATCCACTGGGTGTCGGCGTCCCATTCGATCCCGGCCGAGGTGCGGCTCTACGACCATCTCTTCGCCGCGCCCAGGCCCGACGACGCCGACGACTGGCACACCGCGCTGAGCCCGAGCTCGCTCGAGGTCGTGCGCAGCGCGCGCCTGGAGCCGGCGCTCGCGGGTTCCGACCGCGGCTCCCGCTTCCAGTTCGAGCGTCAGGGCTACTTCTGCGTCGACGAGCGCGACTCCTCGCCGTCGCAGCTGGTGTTCAACCGCAGCGTGGGGCTTCGCGACACGTGGGCCAAGATCGAGAGCAAAGGGTAGGAGAACCATGAGCTCAGTCGAGTCCGCGAGAGGCCGCGCGACCGTGATTCAGCCGAACGAGGGTGATTCCTTCTGGCAGCCCGTGCCGGCCAACGGCCACGCCGATCCCAAGCTCACGCCCGCGAACACGCGGTACGGCGAGCTCTCGATGGGCTACCAGACCATCGCGCCGCGCAGCCGCGTGCGCGAGCACTCGCACGGCGACCAGATCGAGCTGCAGATCTGCTTCCGCGGGCGCGGCCGCGTCGTGGTCGACGGCGTGAGCCATCCGCTGGTGCCGGGCACCGCATGCTTCCTCGGCTACGACGTCAAGCACGAGATCATCAACGAGACCGACGAGGAGCTCGTGATGCTCTGGCTCGTGTCGCCGGCGGGGCTCGAGAACTTCTTCCGAGCGATCGGCCGGCCGCGCACGCCGGGTGAGGCCGCGCCCGCGCCGTTCGCGCGACCTGAGAACGTCGTCGAGATCGAACGCGCCTCCGGGATGACCTACACGCACCCCAAGCCGGCCGCGCCCGAGCGCTAACCTGGGCCCCGCCGGTGGGCGAGACGCGGGTCGATCTCCTGCACCTTCTCGAGGACCTGCGCGACGCATATCCCGGCTCGACCGAGGCGACGATCCTCACCGAGATCGTCGCCAACGCGCTCGACTCGGGCGCGACGACGATCGCCGTCTCGACTGACCCGGTCGCGCCGGCGCTCACCATCGTGGACGACGGCGCCGGCATGCGCCGGCGCGAGCTGGCGCGCTATCACGACGTCGCCGCCAGCGCCAAGGCGCGCGGCGCCGGTATCGGCTTCGCGGGCGTCGGGATCAAGATCGCGCTTCTGATCTGCGCGGAGGTCATCACCGAGACACGTCGGGGAAAGCATCCCGTCGCGTCGTCGTGGCGGCTGGCGTCGCGCAACAGGGCCCCGTGGCGCTGGATCCCGCCGGAGGGGCGCGTGACGGAACGTGGGACCGCGGTGCGGCTCGTTCCGGAGAGCGCGCTGTCGCCGCTCGTCGATCCCGGCTTCGTCGAGGGCGCGCTGCGCCGGGCGTTTCAGCCCCTCTTCGATCCGGCGCTCGCTCCGGTCCTGCGTCAATCGTATCCGCGCGGCGTCGTCTTCGTCCTGAACGGGCATGCGCTCGATCCTCACGGTGCGGAGGCGCCTGAGGTGGCGCCGCTCGCCATTCGCGTCGCGCGCAGGCGCCAGGCGGCCGGCGCGGGCTATCTCATGCGCTCCGCGGAACCGCTGCCCGAGGAGCTCCGCGGGGTCGCCGTCAGTACCTTCGGCAAGGTCATCCGGCGTGGCTGGGACTGGCTCGCGCTCGCGCCCGCGGCGGCCGACCGCGTCGCGGGCGTGATCGAGGTGCCGGCGCTCGCCGAGAGCCTGACCTTGAGCAAGGCGGATTTCATCCGCGCGGGCGCGCGCGGCGCGGTCTACCTCGCGTACCGGAAGGCGATCCAGGAGGCCGTCGCGCATCAGCTCACTCTCTGGGGCGACGC
This sequence comes from Candidatus Rokuibacteriota bacterium, assembly GCA_003220495.1. Lineage (GTDB taxonomy): Bacteria > Methylomirabilota > Methylomirabilia > Rokubacteriales > CSP1-6 > AR31. Next base: position 20,685 of record QHSP01000032.1, read on the forward strand.
GGGTGAGCCGGCCGAGCGCGCCCGCCGTCGGGCCGCGCGCCCGGTCGAACGCGACCTCGAGGCCGTCCTCGCCGATCTGGCCGACGACTTCCCCCTCCTGGTGCCGCTGATCGAGCAGCGAGCCGGTGGCCAACGCCGGCTGCGGGCGGCCGGCCCCGGCTCCGGACCGCTCGGGCCGGGCGGCTCCTTACACGCACTGCCTGAAGCCGTACACGCACTGCCTGAAGCCGTGGCCACCGACGCATCATCCGCGACGCCGGCGATCGAGGCGGCGATGGGCGCGGCGGCGCCGACGCCACCCGCGCAACCCGCGGCGGCGTCGGGCCACGTCGCCGAAGGTGCGCGTACGCGGAGGCCAGCCCGCTATGGGCTGAGCATCGGATTCGAGGCGCGCCCCGACGACTCAGAGCTCGGGCGCCTCGTCGAGTCGACCGTGTGGGTGAATGAAGCGCACCCCGCATACCGAAGGGCCGCCGCGTCGCGCTCGGAGGGCTACCACACGGCTCTCGCGGTCGCGCTGGCCCTGGCCCCGCTGGCCGTCGATCCGGCGAAGGAGCATGCTTTCATCACGGCGTTCCTGGCGAGCTGGGGCGCCGCCATCGAGCGGCGGAAGGGCCACACGCGGCGGTGAGCCCGGCCGGCGGCGGTGGCGATGCCGGCGGGAGCCGGCCGGCGATGGCGACGGAACGCGAAGGAATGGATACCCAAACGGGAACGGGCTATTCTCCCCGCGTGCCGCGAATCGATATTCCCGTGCCCAGTATCCCGCAGCCGCTAGCGACCTACACGCCGGCGGCGCGCGCGGGCGACCTCGTGTTCGCGGCGGGCCACCTCGCGAGCGACTTCCAGCAGGGCGTCGCTCCCGAGGCGCGCCTGGACCCGGCGTTTCCCTACTACGGCTCGTCGATCAAGAGGCAGACGCGCTACGTGCTCGAAAATCTGAAGAAGACGTTCGAGGCGGCCGGCACAGCGCTGAGCCACGTCGTGAAGGCGCAGGTGTTTCTCACCGACCTCGTGCACTTCAACGGGTTCGACGAGGTCTGGCGGGAGTTCTTCCCGACGCCGCCGCCGCGGACGACGGTCGGCACGAGCGGGCTCCTGGTCCCCGGCTGTCTCGTCGAGGTCGACCTGACGGCCACGATGCCGAGGGCGGGGGGTCGCGTCGTGCAGTCGAGCGGCCCGCGGCCACTGGCGAATTACTCCGAGGCGGTGGTGGCGGGCGATCTCGTGTTCGCGGCGGGTCAGCTCGCCAGCGATTTCAAGACGGGCGTCCCGCGAGAAGCGCGCGTCGATCCGGCGTTTCCGTACTATGGGTCGGATATCAAGCGCCAGACCCGGTACGTTCTCGAGAATCTGGCGCGGACCTTCGAGGCGGCGGGGACGTCGCTGGATCGCGTCGTCAAGGCCCAGGTGTTCCACACGGACCTGAACAACTTCTTCGCGTTCGACGAGGTCTGGCGCGAGTTCTTTTCGACCCCGCCGCCGCGGACGACGGTCGGCACGACCGGGCTGCTGGTCAGAGACGCGCTGGTGGAAATCGATCTGATCGCGGCGCTGCCGTCGGCCCGAGTGCAGGCGGTCTCGGTGCCGGACATCCCCAGGCCGCTGGCGCACTACACACCGGCGACGCGGGTCGGCGATCTCGTGTTCGCGGCCGGCCAGATCGCGAGCGATTACAGGACCGGCGTGCCGCGCGAAGCTCGCGTGGACCCGGCGTTTCCGTTCTACGGCTCGGATATCCAGCGTCAGACGCGGTATGTGCTGGAGAATCTGGCGAAGACGTTCAAGGCCGCTGGCACCTCGCTCGACCAGGTCGTCAAGGCGCAGGTGTTCCACACCGACCTCGCGAACTTCGCCGGCTTCAACGAGGCATGGCGAGAGTTCTTCCCCACCCCGCCGCCGCGCACCAGCGTGGGCACGACCGGGCTGCTGGTGCCCGGCACCCTGGTGGAGATCGACCTCATCGCGGCCACGCCCTGAGCGGGCCGCGTGCGCGTCGAGCCGCTCAGCGGCCCTTGAACGACGGCGCGCGCTTCTCGACGAACGCCCGGATACCCTCGCGCGCATCCTCCGTCTCGGAGCAGACGTTCTGGGCGAACGTCTCGAACTCGAGCGCGCCGCGCAGATCGGTCTCCTCGCTGTGGTAGAGCGCGCGCTTGGCGAGCCGGATGGCGACCGGCGGACCCGAGGCGATCTTCCGCGCCAGCTCGTAAGCGGCCGGCATCAGCTCTTCGGGCGCGTAGACGGCGTTCACGATCCCGAGCCGCAGCGCCTCCTGTGCGTCGATGATCTCGCCGGTGAAGATGAGCTCGCACGCCTTGGCCATGCCGACCAGGCGCGGCAGGAAGTACGTCCCGCCCCAATCCGGATGGAGACCGCGCTTGACGAACGCCTGCGTGAACTTCGCGGCGGTCGAGGCCAGTCGAATGTCGCAGCCGAGCGCCAGGTTCATGCCGGCGCCGGCGGCGGCGCCGTTCACCGCGGCGATCACGGGTTTTGGCGCGTCGCGCATCGCCAGCAGCACGCGGTCGCGCAGCGGGGCAACCTTGTCCTCGAGTGGACGCGCCGGCGCGCGGCCCTCCTTGGAGTCGTTCATGGCCTTGACGTCGCCGCCGGCGCAGAAGCCCTTGCCGGCGCCCGTCACGACCAGCACACGAATCTCCGAGTCCTGGCTGGCCCGGAGGACTGCGTCGTAGAGATCGTCGCGCAAGGTGTCGCCCAGCGCGTTCAGGCGCTCCGGGCGGTTCAGGGTGAGCGTGGCGACGGCGTCCTTCACTTCGTAGATCAGGCACTTGTAGTCGGGCATGGTTCTCTCCTATACAGGGCCTTGAATATACCCCGGAGGGCATATGGACTTCTTCGATGTCGTGACCACGCAGCGCGCGATGAGACGCCTGAAGTCGGACGCCATTGCCGACGATGTTCTGCGAAGGATCATGGACGCCGCCATCTGCGCGCCGAGCGGCGGCAACCGCCAGAACTGGAGCTTCGTGGTGGTCCGTGATCCCGCGAAGCGGGCGCGGCTCGGCGAGCTCTACCGCGAGGCGTGGGGCGAGCTGATGAAAGTGCCCTACTACGCCGGCGCGGCGAAGGAGCCGGCGGACAGCCAGGCGGGCAAGATGCTCGCCTCAGCCCGCCATCTGGCCGAGCACCTCGGCGAGGCGCCCGTCATCATCCTGGCCTGCGTGTCGCTCGATCCAGGCATCCAGGCGAGCCTGACCACCGGCGCGTCGATCTACCCGGCCGTGCAGAACATCATGCTGGCGGCGCGCGCCCTCGGCGTCGGGAGCTGCATCACGACCATCCACCGCTTCCGCGACGCCCGGGTGAAGGAGCTGCTCGCGATCCCGGCGGACGTCGAGACGGCGGCCCTGATCCCGCTGGGCTATCCGCTCGGAAAATTTGGGCGTCCGCCGCGCCGGCCGGTGCGCGAGGTGGCCTTCGCGGATCGTTGGGGCCGGGCGCTCTGATCCCTATAATCGACATGTGGCCAGTGTCGAGCGCGCAAGTCCTCACTCGATTCGCGTCGCGGCGGCGAGCGACGCCGCGGTCATCGCGGACCTCATTCGGCGCGCGTTCGCGGCACAGCCGCGGCCGACCGACCCGCCGTCGAGTGCCCTGAAGGAGACCGCCGCCACCATCGCCGCGCACCTCGCGCGCGGCGGAGGCGCGGTGCTGGAGCGCGGAGGCGTCGTCGTCGGCGCCGTCCTGTGGGAAGTGGAGGAGGGCGCCCTCTACATCAGCCGCGTCTCGGTCGATCCGAATTACCGCAGGCAAGGCATCGCGCGTGCGCTGGTCGACGAAGCCGAGCGCGAGGCGCGCCGGCGCGGCCTACCCCGGATGACGCTCGGTGTGCGGCTCGAGCTCGAGGAGAATCGTCAGCTGTTCAGGTCGTGCGGCTTCGAGGATCTCGAGTTTCGCTGCCACGAGGGCTACACCGAGCCCACGTGGGTGCTGATGGAGCGCCGCCTCACCTAGAGATATTTCGTCGGGTGGTTCATCGTCCGCCACATGTGCGCCGATGGGCTCTGATCGAAGCCGAGCCCCTCTTTCGGCTGCTTGAAGTGGCGGCCGACGACGTCCGTGAACTCCTCGAGCTCGACGCGCACGTTTGGATCGAACGCGTAGAGGTCGTTCACGGTGATGAGACGGCACGTCTCGTACCACTTGTGCTCGCGCGCGCGCCGGTAGGCTTCCTGAATGTGCGGCTCGGGTTGATAGTCCGCGCCGAACAGCCGGATGTAGGAGTCGGGGTACTTGTACCCGTACGACTCATCGGCGAAGAACCGCAATACCTGATGATGACGGATCGCCCAGCTCACTTCCTCGTCGACGTAGGGCTCGACGAGCTGAGCGCCCCAGTAGCCGTGGTCGCCGCGAATGAGTCCCATGACGGAGATATCGTGGAGCAGGCACGCCAGCACGATCTTCTCGCTGACGCCGTTCTTCTGCGCGAGGCGCGCGCTCTGGAGCACGTGCGCGGAGGGCCCGAAGCGGAGCTTGTAGAAATCGAACAGGGTCGGCTTCTCGGGCATGCGGGGCAGCCGCGGATCGTGACCCATCATGTAGAGCTTGCCCTGGCTCTGCTGGGGCGGCAGCGGCTGTCGCGGATCACGCTCACCCGACGTATAAATCACCGACTTCACGACGATCCTGTCGAGCTCCTGGCTCATCGCGTGCTCGGCGGCCTCGGCCCGTTCCAGCGACGTCATCGCCATTGCGTCCCTCCGGGAAATCGAACGTTGCCACGATGATCGGTCTGGGGCCATCCACTGTCAAGCGACGCTCAGGCGAGTGAGGAGGGCCGCCGCGAAGCGATCGCCCGCGCCTGCGGCCAGCTGAAGCCCGAGGCCGGGCTCGTTGACCTCGACCTCCATGAGCAGGAGCCCACCATTCCGCCGCACGCCGTCGATTCGGGCGTAGAGGGGCTCGTTCGGGAGCATGCTCAGAAGGCGGGTCATGCTCACGATCGTGGCGTGGTCCAGCGCCGCCGCCTCCATCCGCCCGCCGTACTGGCTGTTCACGCGAAACTCGCCCGCGGCCGGAACGCGCCGGAGACCGTGAGAGAACGCCCCGCCGAGGAAGACGCCGGCGATCTCGCCCGCGGCCACCTCGTGAACGAACTCCTGGACGAGCACTCGCGGTGAGCGCGTGACGGCTCGGAGCCGCGCGAGGGCTTCCGCTTCCCGACCTCGCCACACCCGTTCCACGCCGACACCGCTGGCCCCGACCGTCGGCTTGATCACCGCCTCCGTCAGCGCCATTCGTTCGAGCGCGCCGGCCAGGACCGCGGCGTCGGCTTCGACGATCGCCGAGGCGGGGACCGGAGCGCCGCGAGCAGCGAGCTCGGTCAGGTAGCTTTTCTCGAGGTTCCATCGCACGAGCGCCGGCGCGTTGAAGGTGCGCGCGCCATCCAGGCGGTCGAGCCATCCACGGTAGTCGTCGAGCGCCTGGTGATAGTCCCAGGTCGCGCGAATGACGACGGCAGCCGAGTGGACGAAGGGCTCGTAGGGGCCGTTCCACGGCGCGCTCTCGACGCGGACCCCCCGCCGCTCGAGCGCGTCTGCGAGACAGCGATCGCTCGGGCTCAGCTCTGGCCAGGTGCGGCAGGTGGCGAGGACGATAGGGTCGTCGATCAGGGTCCTCAGGCCATGACCCAGCCGCCGTTGGGCTGGAGCACCTGGCCGACGTCTTCGACCTGCCCGAGGTGACGCACCGGCAGCTCACCGATCCGGCGCGCCCGGTACTCGGGTGTCATGACCGCGCGGCTCATGTCGGTGTCGTCCACCTGGTCCGCTCGGGCGACGTCGGCCCGCACGGCCTCGGCGCCCCGGCCGAGCTGCTCGATCTCGGCGACGACCTCCTTCGCTCCCGCGGCGCTCGCGTTGTAGTTGACCGCCACGTCCGCGTCCTCTCGCCCGAAGGCCAGGGCGATCGCGCGGCCGAAGCCGCGTCCTGCTCCGGTCAACAGCGCGACGCGCCTGTCCAGACGTCCCATGCGAGTATCCTCATGCTCGTGTTCGTCGTGTGATGCTTCGAGGGCTATACAGCGCGGTCGAAGGAGGTGTCAAGACGTGCACGACCCCCGCGACCTCCTGACGAACGCTCGCATCGAGCTGGCGCGATATCCCCTGGTGCTCGAAGCCTTGCTGAACGGTCTCGCCGACGCCACGTGGCGAGCGCGCCCTGCTCCCGCCGAATGGGCGCCGGTCGAGATCGTCTGTCACCTTCGCGACGAGGAGGTGGAGGACTTCGGCGCGCGGCTCCGCGTGGTGCTGGACGGCGGGGAGCGCTTCACGCCGATCGACCCGGAGCGCTGGGCGACCGAGCGTCGATATCTCGAGGACGACGGGCCGCGCGCACTTGCGGCCTTTCGCGAGCGGCGGGCGGCGAGTCTCGGCGCGCTGGTGACGGCGGTGCCGTCCCGCCTCACGGCCGTGGTGGCCCATCCGCGAACCGGCGGACTGTCGGGCCTGGACATTGCCGCTGCCTGGGTCGAGCACGACCGCCTGCACCTGACCCAGCTCAGCGCCACGCTCGCGCGCATCTGGGCGACGCGCTGGGCCCCGCTCCACACGGAGTACGCCGGGCCGATCCCGTATCCCTAGAACACGGCGAGCGGATTCGCCGGCGACCCCGTGCCTCCCACCACGCGCAGCGGCGACACGAGCAGCATGAACTCGTCGCACTGCTCCTCCACGCAGGCCTCGGCGAGCGGCTCGAGCAGCGCGTTGTCGACCAGCGCCACCCCGTACGCGAAGATCGCCGCGTGAACGGCCCACGGGATGTCGTAACCGATCGGCAGGTGATCGAGCATGTCCCACACCAGCACGCTCACGTCGTGGTCGCGCAGGAACGGCAGGCACGACACGTGGAGCCCTGGACGCTGCTGCTGCATCGGGTTGAATGGACGACCGTACGGCCGCTCCGGATCCTGCGCCTGCCAGGCCTCGCGCCCAGAGTAAACACACACCGCGTCGCCGGGCTCGAGCTTGATTCCGCGCTTGGTGAGGATGTCGTCGAGCTCCCAGCCGTGCACGGGCGTGTCGTGCGTCACGCACGGAACGCCGCGATGTCGTGGGACGTCGAGCATGACGGCGCGGGTCATGATCCCCTCGGCCCAGTGCTCGACCGCTCCGAACCGCGCGCCTTCGAACGTGATCTCTTTCTTCGGGTCGCGCCCGTTCCACATCGCGTCGTCGTCCCAGGTGTGGCAGAGCGCGTCGATGTGGGTGGAGGCGATGCCGTGGTAGTAGATGCCGTAGTAGTCCGCGGAGAAGCCGCCCTTGCCCCGGGGGTGCGTGCGCATGAAGTGGTGGGCCGGCAGCGGATTGTTGGGTCCGGGGTCCTTGGGGAACGGCCGGCTCAGCGACACGCTGCGCCCGCTGCGGACCAGCCGGGCCGCGGCCGCGCGCTTGGCGGGCGTGATGAGGTTGATGGCGCCGCGCTGATCGTCCTTGCCCCAGCGGCCCCAGTTGCGGCGATCGCGGATCCAGCCGAGCACTTCCTGCTCCGTGGGTAGCTTGTGTTCGGGCATCACGGCCTCCCAGGTGAATGTTTCCTGACGGCGCGCTATGGTATCAGGCGTGGCGGGGGAGCCCGGGGCGACGTTCTTCGCGCTGACCCCCGATCGCGTCCTGGACGCGGTCGAGGTCGGAGGTCTCCGCTGCACCGGTCGCTGCCTGCCGCTCCGCGCGTTCGAGAACCGCGTCTACGAGGTCGAGCTGGACGACGAGCGGCGGCTGGTCGTCAAGTTCTACCGGCCCGGTCGCTGGTCACGCGAGACGATTCTCGACGAGCACACGTTCCTGGCCGATCTCACGGCCGCCGAGGTGCCGGCCGTCGCGCCGATCGACATCGGCACCGGCGCCACCCTCAGCGAGATCGAGGGAATCTACTACGCGGCGTTCCCGAAGGTGCGAGGGCGCTCGCTCGACGAGCTCGACGCGGAGAATCGTCGGCGGATCGGCCGGACCATCGGGCGGATGCACGCGGCGGGCGCCTCGCGCGACGCGCCGCACCGGCCGCGGGTCGACGTGAAGCGCTACATCGCCGAGCCGCTCGAGGTCCTGATGGCGGGGAGCTTCATTCCCGAGGGGCTGGCGTCGCGCTACCGGGACGTGGCGGTGCGCATCGCCGAGTTCGCGGCCAAGGTGCTGGCCACCGCGCGCGTCCAGCGCATCCACGGCGACCTGCACTGGGGCAACATCCTCTGGACGCCCGATCCGCTGCTGGTCGATTTCGACGACTGTGTGGTCGGCCCGCCAGTGCAAGACATCTGGCTCCTCGCGCGCGGCAACTCCGAGGAGGCGCGAAAGCTTCGCGAGGATCTTCTAGAGGGCTACGAGCTCTTCCGCGAGTTCGATCGCTCGACCCTGGCTCTGTGCGAGCCGCTCCGCGCCATGCGGATCGTCTACATGTCCGGCTGGATCGCGCGGCGCTGGTCCGATCCGTCGTTCCCCCCCGCCTTTCCGATGTTCCGCAATCACAACTACTGGAACCAGGAATACGAGGAGCTGGTGCAGATCGCGGAGGCGCTCGGCTGACCGAGCGCCTGTCCGCCGGATGACGCGGCTACTTATCTCGGCCGTGACCTTTTCCGTGCCCCTCACCTTTTCCGTGCCCCTCATTGCCCGGGCCATTTCCTCGTCCAGGGCCGTCGCCGCGTCCAGAGCCATCGCCTCGTCCAAAGCCCTGAGGACCGCTGACGCGAGCCTCCTGGGGATCCCATCCGTGGTCCTTGCCACGGTCCTTCCACGCTCGCTTCTCGGCCCACCCGTGGCCCCACTCGTGCTCCCAGTGAGGCGGCGCCTCGTGCTGCCACTGCTTCCAGTGGCCGGGCGGAACGTGGTAATACCGCACCGGCACGAGGAGGACCGGCCGAGGGACGAACTGCGGAGCCACGAGGATCCACGGGCCGTCGTGTCGGCGGCTCACGTGCCAGCCGCTGTCGGCGTAGATCCAGTACTGGTTACTGTAGAAGAACACGTTCGCCGGCGCCGAGGGGGCATACTGCACGGTCGCGACGCCTGGGACGACGACCAGTGGCGGCGGGGCCGGCAGGCGAATGCCGATATCGACGTGCACCTGAGCCGCGGCCGGCGCCGCGGAGACGAGCGCGAGAAGCGCCAGAAGTGCGTAGCGCATTAGGAACCTCTCCTTCTTGAAGAGATCTCTTACAGGGAGCTGAGCACTGCACGCGCCAGGCGCGGCAGATCGGGATCACGCGCGCCCATGATGAGCACCGTGTCGCCCGGCCGGGCCTCGCTCACCACCCACTGCCGAGCGGCCTCGTGGCCGCGCGCGTAACCGCAGTTGAGGGCGGCCGGCAGATCATCGGCCAGCATACGGCTCGAGATGTCCTTGGCGACCGTTCCACCGGCGTAGAAGATCTCGGCGTAGCAGAAGCGATCCTGCGGCCGGAGCAGAGTCGGGATCATCGCCCGCAGCTCGCCGCGCAGGAACCGCGCCGGTCCGAACCCGTGAGGCTGGAAGACGGCGACCACTCGCGCCGACCCCGCCTGCGCCGTCGTGATGGCCGCTCGAATCTTCTCGCCGTTGTGCGCGTAGTCGTCCACGACGTGGATGTCGCGCGCCGTGGTGCCCACCAGCTCGAAGCGGCGCGCGACGCCCGGGAAGCGCGAGAGCAGGCCCACCACCAGATCGGCGTCGAGACCGATCTCGAGCGCGACCATCGCGGCGGCGGTGGCGTTCTCGAGGTTATGCAGACCGGGCTGCGGAATGTCCAGAGTCAGATCGTGTCCACCGTATCTCAGCACGCCCCGCGCACGGCGCGGCCCCACGCTGGTGACGCGGAGCCTCGCGTCGGCGTCCTGGGAGACGCCGTAGGTCGCGGCCTTGAATCGGCGGCCGAGCGCCGCCGCCTCGGGACAATCGGCGCCGACGAGCAGCCGCCCGCAGTTCCGCGCGAACGCGGTGAACTGTGGGCGCAGCGCGCTCAGCTCGTCGTGGTCGCGACTCACGTTGTGGATGACGCCGATCGCGGGGTGGTAGCCGACGAGTGTGCCGTCGGATTCGCACGCCTCGGCGACCGCGGGGCCTTCGGCCGGCCCGGCCACGAAGCAGCCGCCCGTGCCCTCGCCCACGAAATCCGCGCCGCCCAGCACCGTGGCCTTGACGCGGCCCTCACGCAGGAGCCAGCCGAGCATGCCGACGATGGTGCTCTTGCCGCTGGTGCCCGCGATCGCAACGCCCGGCGCGGCGGTGTTGACCACCTCGGCGAGCAGCTGCGGCCTCGGCAGGCAGTCGAGACCGAGCGCGCGCGCCGCGCGCAACTCGGGCGTGTCTGCTTCGACGGCCGCCGAGTAGACCAGGCGATTGATCGCGGCCGTGACGGCCGTCCCGTCCTGCGGGGCCAGCTCGATGCCGACCCGGCGAAGCTGCGCAGCGATGTCCTGCTTCTTGCCCTGGTCGAACGCGCGATCGGATCCCTGCACGACGTGCCCGCGAGCCCGCATCAGGCACGCGAGCGGGCCCATGCCGGCGCCCGCGATGCCGGAGAAGTGATATCGAAGAACCGTCACAGACTGACCTGCTTGCGCGGCTCCAGATGCATCGTCGTCTCCATGTCCCGCGACTCCGTCACCTCCTTGAGGCTCCGGAACGGAAGATTGAAGACGGGTCGCGACGCCGTCAGGATCATGGCGAAGTTCAGGGCCGCCCCCAGCAGATGCACGACCGGGAGGGCTAGCAGCTCAAGCATCTCATCGCTCTTGATGTGAAGCCAGTCGAGATCGCGCCGGAAGTCGTCCATGGCCAGCCGCCAGAACGGCTCCGAGCGCATGCTCGACGAGTGCGACTCGATGTCCGTGAGCGGCCGGCGCGCGATGATGGCCAGCATCGGCGGCGTTCCGTACTGACCGAACAGGAACCACGTGAGGCCCCGGACGCCGAGCCAGCCGACGACGGCCGTCGCCACCAGGGCACCGTTGCCTTTGGCCATCCACGGCATCGTCACCTCGACCACGCCCCGATACAAGAACATCACCTCGAAGAATATCGCGAACAGCTCGATCCCGATGATCTGGGTGATGTACCGGGGGTTCTTCGTGCGCACGGCGTTCATCAGCGCCTGCACGCACGCGAAGCTCGCGATCACGAGGGCCAGGACCATGACGTACAGGATCGGGATCGTGAAGCGCGAATCGTCCGAGCCGGAGAGGTCGTTCACCAGAGTCGTGATTCGCGGCTCGAGCGTATACGTGAAGACGGCGGCCTCGAGCGCGCACCAGAGGAGCAGGATTACGAACGCGAGCCACGGCACGCCGGGCTTGAAGTAGCCGCGCACCAGCATGCCCGACATGGCGGCCGGCGTCCCCACGACATCGCGGAGGAAGCCCATGACCAGCCGGACGGCCAGCCGCGAGATGCCGAGGGCCCACCCCAGCACGACGCCCGCGACGCGGACCATGCCTACCCAGTAGAGCCACACCGCCAACGCCGCGTCCCACCACGCGAGCAGGACCAGCGAGACGAAGCGAGTGCGACTCGAGCGGAAGGGCAGCGTGTAGACGGAGAGTCCGGTGGACCAGACGGCGACGACACCCAGGAGCACGGGAAACAGCAGAAACACGTACTTGAGCGCCGCCATCCAGCCGGGCTGAGCGTCGAAAAAGAAGCTCACGAGCGTTTGCTGCAGTACCGGAACCCAGGCGATCGGCGCCGCGACCAGCTCGGCCGGGCCGCGCCACGCCTCGGGAAGTTTGCCTATGATCCGATCAATCATCTGACCCTCCTTCATACCCTGCCTGCGTGAGAGCCAATTCCAAAACTATTCCGACGCAAGACTCGCCTGGACTGTGGGGGTGGATCCGGGGCGGTCTAGGGGCCCTGGCCGTTGGTGCGGCCGGACCATGGAGGCTCGCTCGAGCTGGCCCTGGACGGCGAGGCGGCGACAGTGCGCTCGACCTTTGCCGGCGCCTGACGCTCGAGCGCCTGGCGCTCGGCCCAGGCCGAGCGCGGCGAGGTCGGCGCCAGAGACGGGGGCGACAACAAGGCGAAGTTGGGGTCGATCCGGGTCGTCGCCACCGGAATAACGGTCGCGTGCACGTGGCTGACCCGCGGCTGCGGGACGAGGTCCGACCGCCCGATGCGCCGCAAGATGCGGTTGACGTACCGCCGAGTCTCGCGGTACGGCGGTACGCCGCCGTACACCATGACGGCTTGCTCACCGGCATTGTAGGCCGCCAGCACGAGGGGCAGATTGCCGCGATAACGGTCCATCAGTCGGCGCAAGTGGCGCACGCCGCCTTCGATGTTCTCGTACGGGTCGAACGTGTCCGACACGCGAAGACTCGACGCCGTGTCCGGCATGAGCTGCATCAAGCCACGAGCGCCGCGCCGGGAGACCGCGCGCGGGTTGAACTCCGACTCGGCCTCGACGATCGCGGCCACCAGAATCGGCGGGATGTCGTAGCGCACGGCGACTTCTCGGATGTGTGCCTCGATCTCGACGATCTCCGTGATCTCGACGCTTGAATCGGTTGCTTCGACGGTCTCGCGCGCCATCCGCATGATCTCGGACTCCGGCTGATTCACCCGCGACCCGAAATAGCCGTACGCCGGGACGATCGTCAGGAGCAAGACTCCGAGCCCCAGCGCGTGGCGCGCGAGCGGCGAGAGCGGGTCTCGCTCGAGGCGTCGGATCGTCGCTTTCGCGTCCAAGGAATTTCCTCCGGGTTTGTTGCCTGGCGAGCGGCATTCTGGATGGGTCTTTTGCGCAGCACCCTTCAAGAACGCAACCCCAATGCCAGGAGCCAGCATTGACAAAGACTAGATTTATTCGGTCGATGCACGGCACCGCGACGCCCCGGGCACTGACGGAGCCCGTCAATGAGGCGACACGAGCGTGTCATCCGGTCTCCGGCAATTTCCGGAAGCCTGGATCGCGCCTAAGCGCGACGAAGGACGCCCCGGCTCGAAGCCGGGCTTGCCTCGACGCCACCCCAGCTGCGAAGCCCGAGATTCGCGCATTCGATGAAGCAATCCAGAGCGGTCGTCAGCTCCGCACGACTATTCGGCTTGACGATCTCGAGGGTGACGTCGTTGCCGGTGAACACCGCGTTGGCCACGCGAAGGACACTCGAGCTCGCGTGGCCCTTGAACGTGGCGATCCAGCTCTGGTCGGGCGCTCGGTTCACCCGGAATCGGACGAAGACGCGGTTGTCGGAACGCTTCTCCTCGAACGTGGGATCGCTGACACGCATGATCGGCATGACGACTCCCAGCTTGCGCGACGACCGTGACGTCCGAGCCCTTCGCCCGGCAAGCTCAGCGCGAGAACGCGAAGCGTCTGGCGCCGAGCCCGAGTGAACGATGCTGTGCTGCGACGATCGAAGGCCTACCGGGTGGTAGGAAACGCGAAACCCGAGACCACGAGGTATCGAAACACAGGACCGCGAGTGTGTCTAGTGGCGCTTTCTTGATACGCTAGGGCTCCGTTTCTCACGAATGAGAGCGCACGGAGGGCCTCGATGAAGCACCGCATTGCGGCGATTCCCGGCGACGGCATCGGCAAAGAAGTCGTCCCGGAAGGCATGCGCGTCCTCGACGCCGCCGGCCGCCGGTTCGGGTTCGAGATCGAATGGACGACGTTCGACTGGAGCTGCGAGCGCTACACGGAAACCGGTCGCATGATGCCCGAGGACGGCCTCGACCGGCTCCGACCGTTCGAAGCGATCTTCCTCGGGGCGGTGGGTTTCCCGGGCGTGCCGGACCACGTCTCGCTCTGGGGGCTTCTGATCCCGATCCGGCGCGGGTTTCATCAGTACGTGAACTTACGGCCCGTGCGGCTGCTCAAGGGCGTCAAGTCGCCGCTCGCCGGCCGCGGGCCCGCCGACATCGACATGCTGATCGTCCGAGAGAACAACGAGGGCGAGTACTCGGAGATCGGTGGGCGGCTCTACCGCGGAACGCCGGAGGAGCTCGCCGTGCAGCAGTCGGTCTTCACCCGCAAGGGTTGCGACCGCATCATGCGCTACGCGTTCGAGCGGGCGATGCATCGGCCGCGCCGCCACGTGACGTCGGCGACCAAATCGAACGGCATCATCCACAGCATGCCGTACTGGGACGAGCGGTTCGCGGCCATCGCGAAGGAGTATCCGTCGGTGAAGACCGCTCAGTATCACATCGACATCCTGACGGCCCACTTCGTCCAGCACCCGGACTGGTTCGACATCGTCGTCGGCTCGAACCTCTTCGGCGACATCCTCTCCGATCTCGGTCCGGCGATCGCCGGCTCGATCGGGCTGGCGCCGGGCGGGAACATCAATCCCGAGAAGGAGTATCCGTCGATGTTCGAGCCCGTCCACGGCTCGGCTCCGGACATCGCAGGCAAGGGCGTGGCCAATCCGATCGCGCAGATCTGGACCGGCGCGATGATGCTCGAGCACCTCGATCACCCCGATGCGGCACGCGCCGTGGTCGCCGCGGTCGAGCGGCTGGTCGAGGAGGGCAAGACCTTGACGCGCGATCTCGGCGGCCGGGCGTCGACGAGCGAGGTCGGGCAAGCGATCGCGGGGCTCCTCGAGCCGAGACGGCCCGTGTGAACTTCTTTGGCCACAGCGTGCTGGCGGTCCGGCGGAGCGGCGATCCGGCCTTCGTGCTCGGCTCGATGCTCCCCGATTTCGCCACGATGATCCGGGCGCGTCCGCCGGGCACGGAACACGCCGACATCGAATCCGGGATGCAATTCCACTGGCGGACCGACGAGGTCTTCCACCGCTCGCCGGCGTTCCGGGCGCTCACTCACCAGGCGGTCGTCTGGTTGTCGTCGCGAGGGGTTCGGAGCGGCAGCGCGCTCGCGGTCGCGCACGTCGGCGTCGAGGTCCTGCTCGATGCCGCGCTGTCCGGCGACGAACGCGCGCAGCGCGCGTATCGAGCGGCCCTCGAGGGCGCCGCCAGGGAAGAGCTCGGGCGTTATGTGAGCTGGGCGTCGGAGGCGCAGCGGGATCGCTTCGACACGCTGCGCGAGCGGCTGCTCGGCCGCGGCGCGATCACGGACGATATCGCTCCGGAGACCGTTGCCGAGCGCCTCCGGTCGGCGCTGGCCGACCGCCCGCGCCTTTCGCTCGACGATACCTCGGTTCAGGCCGTCCGCGACTGGGCGCGCGTCGCCCGCGCCGACATCTCAGCCAGCGCAATCCCTCTAGTCCAACACCTGGCCGCCCAGCTCCTCTAACCGCGCACCCACTCCCGGGCTTCACGACGAGCCTGTTTCAGCGGCTCCCTTCGTTCGACAGGACGAGCGTGCCCGCGGCGCTCAGCATTCCTCCCATGCCATTCACCAGCGACATCCTGGCGTTCGGCACCTGCCGCGCACCGCACTCGCCGCGGAGCTGTCGCGTCGCCTCGATGATCGGGAAGATGCCGTACATGCCGCTGTGCGTGTAGGAGAGGCCGCCGCCGTTCGTGTTGATCGGGAGCTTGCCGCCCGGCGTCGAGCGTCCCTCGGCGAAGAAGTGGACGCCCTCGCCGCGTTTGGCGAGCCCGAGGGCCTCGAGCATGAGCGGCGGGCCCGAGGTGAAGGCGTCGTAGAGCATGATGTGATCGAAGTCGGTCGACTTCACGCCCGCCATCGCGAAGGCCTTCGCACCCGAGCGTTGGGTGGCCTCGCTGAACGTGAGATTGCGCATCTGCGTGAGCATGACGTGCTCGCTGCCCTCGCCGGCGCCCCGCACGTAGACCGGCTTCTTCGCGCAGTCCTTCGCCCGATCGGCGCGCGTCAGGATGACGGCCCCGCCGGCGTCGGTGACGAGGCAGATGTTCAGGATATTGAACGGCCAGACGACCGGCCGCGAGTCGAGCACGTCCTTCACGGTGAGGGGCTCGCGGTTGCGCGCCTTGGGATTCAGCGCGGCCCACTTCCGCGTCGAAACCGCGACCTGCGCCCACTGCTCGAGTGTCGTGCCGTACTCGTGCATGTGCCGGGTCGTGATCAGCCCGAAGTAGGTCGGCGCGCCCCCGAAGCCGTAAGGGAACTCGAACTGGCCGGGTAGCGCCGTGTCGCGCCGCGGCGACACGCCGACGCCCGAGCGTCCGGACTCGCCGTGGCACACGACCGCGACGTCGCAGAGCCCGTGGTAGAGCGCCACCATCGCGTGCCCGACCATGATGATGAACGAGCAGCCTCCGACAGTCGTGCCGTCGACGTAGCGCGGGACGACCCCGATCGCCTCGCCGATGGTCGCGGGCGAGTGCTGGCCGGCGGTGAAGACGCCGTCGATCTCGGACACCTTGATCCCGGCGTCGCGCGCGGCGTTGGTGATGGCCTCGACGTGCAGGGTGAGCTGGCTCTTGCCCGGCAAGGTGCCGATCTCGTCGCTCTCGTCGACGCCGACGATGCCGACCGCGTTGCTGAGCTCTCGCATCCGCGCGAGGTCGCTCATCGCGCACCTCCCACCGGACGGAACATCGGCAGGCTGATCTCGTCCGTGAGCTTCTCGAAGCAGACCTCGACCGGCATGTCGCAGCGGATCTGCTTCGGATCCGGCGCGATGCCGACCAGATTGCTGAGCAGGCGCGGCCCTTCCTCGAGCTCGACCATCGCCAGCACCACCGGCGTCTTCACCTTGAACGCCTTGTTCAGGATCTGGTGCGCGATCTCGAACGAGAACAGGCGGCCCCGGCCGCTCGCCTGCACCCAGCCGATGTCCCGCGAAGCGCAGAACGGACACGACACGCGCGGGTACATGAACGGCTTGCCGCACGCGCGGCACTTGGTGATCATCAACTTGCCCTCGCGCGCGCCTTCCCAGTAGGGGCGGCACTCGGGCGTGATCGGCGTCGGGAGCGGGCGTTCGAGGTCCATGGGCGAGGATTCTACACGCAAGCTGGGGTAAAGTACCGCCCCGAGGTGCACGCTGCAGGCCGTCGCGGGGCTGGGGATCCCGCCGGTCGAGGCGCGCCTAGAGGAGGAGACCCCGATGGCCCGGAAGCAGGATACGCCGAAGCCCCGGCCCGTGACTGCCGACGACGTGGATCCCCGTTATCGTTGGGACCGACCTCTCCAGGCGCCCGGACACACGCAGGTGGATTTCGAGGAGCGTGTGGACTTCCGGCGCCTGCACGCCTATCGGCTGGGCCGCGCGCGCCAGGCGCTGGCGCGATCGGGGCTCGGCGCGATCCTCGTCTTCGACCAGTACAACATCCGCTATCTCTCGGGCACCGTCATCGGCGAATGGGCGCGCGACAAGCTCACGCGCTGGTGCCTGCTGACGGGGACCGGAGAGCCGTGGGTGTGGGATTTCGGCTCGGCCGCGCGGCACCACCGGCTCTATACGCCGCAGATCCCCGCGCGCCAGTCGCTCGCGGGCATGGTGGGGATGCGCGGCGCGGTCTCGCCGAAGGCCGGGCTCTTCCAGAAGGCGGCCGTCGAGATCCGCGACATCCTCCGCGCCGAGGGCGTTGCCGGCATGCCGCTCGGCATCGACCTGGTGGAGCCGCCGTTCCTGTTCGCGCTCCAGGAGCTCGGGGTCGAGGTGCGCGACGGTCAGCAGGTGCTCCTCGAGGCGCGGATGCTCAAGAGCCAGGACGAGCTGACCCTGCTCAACATGGCGGCGGCGATGGTCGACGGCGTCTACCAGGACATCTTCGAGGCGCTCAAGCCCGGGGCGCGCGAGAACGAGATCGTCGGGCTCGCCACCAAGCGTCTCTACGAGATGGGCTCGGACTGCGTCGAGGCGATCAACGCCATCTCGGGCGAGCGCTGCAGCCCGCACCCGCACAACTTCACCGACCGGATCATCCGGCCGGGCGATCAGGCGTTCTTCGACATCATCATGTCGTTCGTCGGCTATCGGACCTGCTACTACCGCACCTTCAGCGTGGGGCGCGCGACGAAGCCGCAGATCGCCGCCTACAAGAAGGCGCGCGAGTGGATGGACGAGGCGATCGCGCTCATCAAGCCCGGTGTGGCTACCGACAAGATCGCGCGCGCGTTTCCGAAGGCGCAGGAGATCGGTTTCGACAGCGAGATGGCCGCCTTCGGTCTCAACTTCTGTCACGGCATCGGTCTCGGGCTCCACGAGCGGCCGATCATCAGCCGCTTGAACGCGTTCGACGATCCGATGGAGCTGCAGGCGGGCATGATGTTCGCGGTCGAGACGTACTGCCCGGCGACCGACGGCATGTCCGCCGCCCGGATCGAGGAAGAAGTCATCGTGACGCCGAGCGGCGCCCAGATCATCACGCTCTTCCCGGCCGACGAGCTTCCGATCGCCAACCGCTACTAGCGACAGCCGAGGTCCACATCATGGCGCGAGCGACCCTGAACGGCATCGAGATCGACTACGCGGTGGGCGGTCGCGGGCGCTCGGTGATCCTGAGCCACGGCTACGGCGCGACCGGGCGCATGTGGGACGGTCAGCGCCGGACGCTCGGCGACCGCTACCGGCTGATCACGTGGGACATGCGCGGCCACGGCCAGACCGAGAGCCCGGACGATCCGGCGCGCTACTCGACGGAGCTCACGGTGGCCGACATGCGCGCGCTGCTCGCCTCGCTCGGCGTGAGCCGCGCGGTGGTCGGCGGGCTCTCGCTCGGCGGCTATATGTCGCTGGCGTTCTACCTGACCTACCCCGAGATGGTCGAGGCGCTGATCATCTGCGACTCGGGGCCGGGCTACCGCAACGCCGAGGCCCGCAACGCGTGGAACCAGCGCGCCCGCGAGCGCGCCGCGGCCCTCGAGGCGCGCGGGCTCGAGGCGCTCGGTGGCCGCAGTCGCGAGGTGCGCGACGCGCTCGGCCATCACAAGAGCGCCCAGGGGCTCGCGCACGCCGCGCGCGGCATGCTGGCGCAACAAGATGCGCATGTGATCGACGGCCTGGCGTCGATCCGCGTGCCGACGCTGGTCGTGGTGGGTGACCAGGACACGCCGTTCCTGGCGCCATGCGAGTACATGGCGAAGAAGATCCCGGGCGCGCGGTTCGAGGTCATCGCCGGCGCCGGCCACGCCTCCAACCTCGATCAGCCGGAGGCTTTCGACCGCGCGCTGTTGAGCTTCCTCGACTCGCTGCCGGCCTGAGCCCGCCGCCCGTCGATCGGCAGGCCTGATCGCGAATCGGTCTCAACGCCCCGGACCCAACAGGGCGGCGTAGATATCCTCGAGGCGCCCGGCCTGAACCTTCGCGTCATGGTGGCGCTCGACGTGGGCGCGCCCGCGGCGTCCCATCGGCTCCCACACGTGGGGCTCGGTCACGAGGCGCTCGAGATTCTGCGCGAGCGCGTCGACATCCCGCTCGGGGCTCAGGAGCGCGCTCTCCCCGTCGACGACCACCTCGGGGATGTCAGCGTGGGTGGAGGCGACGACGGGCATACCCGTCGCCGCGGCCTCGATGATCGAAACCGGTGCTCCGCCCTCGCTGTCGCCGTCGCGAGCGGTGACGCTCGGGCTCAGGAAGATGTGGTGCTCGAGGAGCAGCTTCTGGAAGACCGAATATGGCTGAAAGCCGACCCAATTCACCGCAGAGCTCGGCTGGTCGACGAGGGCCAGGATCTCACGCTTCTCCTCCTCGTCCCCGACCTTGCCGGTGCTGTCTCCGATGAGCGTCACCTGGAGTCCTGGGTGCCGTCGGCGCACCCGGTAGACTGCACGTAGCGCGTCGGGGATCCCCTTTTTCTCACGGAATGTGCCGGCGATGAGGATCTTGACGACCCCGGAGGCGTCCGGCCGGCGCACGGCGAAAGGCAGCGTGTTGAGCGGGACTCCCAGGCGATGGACGATCACCTTTTCGGGCGGACACCCCAAGGCGAGGAGCGTGCGGCGCATCGCCGTACCTTCGGCGAGGAACGCGTCCCCTTCGGTGAAAAGCCGCCGATAGCGTTCTCGCCACACGGGATCACGTGCGAGCTGAGTCGCGTCAGACCCGTAGAAGCTCGTGACCATCGGCAGGCCGACGGCTCGCCGCACGTCGAGCATTTCGGCCCCAGTCGGGCCGAAATGCGCGTGGATCAGACACGCGCGTTGCCGACGCAGCACGCGCGTGAAGAATACCGGCCGCAACCCGTGACGCCGTCGCCCCCGAAGACCGAGCCAGACCTTTCGCGCGTTCCCCAGATCGCGGTACGCGTAGAGCCGCGAAAACGGGAACACATCGAGATTCTCGGTTTGCTCGGTGACGACGATCGGCGTGTGCCGAGTCATGTTGACCAGGGGAGAGTGTATCCAGCTGCCCGTGCGGAACAGATACGAGGACACGAAATGAGCGACCACCGGAAGGCATTTCCCGCCTTCGGTCGCACCGCTCACCGCCCGCTTACCCCTGGTTGCCACCCGGCGACCGGACCTCACGCATTGCCTCGGCATTGGTCAACCAGAGCCACGCCCCGTAGGACACGACCCCGGTCGCGACGCTCAGCGCCAGGACTACGTGCGCTTCGGTATATGCGACCAGCCCCGCCATCAGCACCGGGCCGAGAAGGACGCCGCGTAGCGATCGAACGAGGTCCGGAAATGGTCCCTGGCTTCCGAATCAGACACCGACGCAGACCTGGTTGACCGCGGCGATGACGTCTTCGACGTCTTGATCGCTGAGCTTGGCCGAGAATGGGAGCGACAGGGTCCGGGCTCCGATCCACTCCGCGTTCGGGAAGTCGCCCGGCTTGAAACCGAAGGTTTGGCGGTAATAGTGATGCAGATGGACCGCAGTGTAGTGAACACCGGTGCCCACGTTCCGCCGAATCAGCTCGTTCAGCACCTCGTCACGACTCTTGCCGATCGCCTCGGTCTTCAGGAGGATCGTGTAGAGGTGTCGCCCGTGGACTGTTCCGGGCTCGACCGGCGCGGGCCGCACCACCGGAAGGGTTTCGAACGCCTGGTCGTATCGCGCCCAGATTGCCTGGCGCCGCGCCGCGTTCCGCCCGATGCGCGCCAGCTGGTGGAGGCCCAGTGCCGCCTGCAGATCGGTCATGTTGTACTTGAAGCCGGGGACACGCGCCTCGTAGTGCTTGTAGCCATCGTCGGAAAACCGCCGCCATGCGTCCATGCTGAGCCCGTGGAGCGCGTACATCTTGAGCTTCGCGGCGAGCTCGGCATCGGCGGTCGTGATCATGCCGCCTTCGGCGGTCGTGACGTTCTTGGTCGCATAGAAACTGAAGCACGTCAGGTCCCCGATGGTGCCGATCTTGCGGCCGTGATACGCGGCCTCGATCGCGTGCGCGGCGTCCTCGATCAAGAGGAGGCCATGCTGGCGTGCGAGCGCCTCGATCGCGTCCATGCGGCAGGGGCGGCCGGCGAAGTGGACCGGCAAGATGGCCCGGGTGCGGGGCGTGATCGCGGTCGCGATCAGCGCGGGATCGATGTTGCCGGTGTCCGGCTCGACGTCCACGAACACGGGACGCGCCCCGGTGTGGACGACCGCGTTCGCCGTCGCGCAAAATGTCATCGGGGTCGTGATGACCTCGTCGCCGGGGCCAACGCCCGACACGAGCATGGCGAGATGCAAGGCCGCGGTGCAGGAGCTTACGGCCACGGCCTCCGCGGACCCGATGTACTTCTTGAAGTGCTCCTCGAAGCGCGCGACTCGCGGCCCCGTGCCTATCCAGCCAGACCGGAGCGTCGCCACGATCTCATCGATCTCCTCCTTCTCGATAAGCGGACTCCCGAACACCAGGAAATCCTTCCGCATAGGGCGCTCTCCTGCTCCGGTTTCCGGAGTTGTTGTCAGATGATCCCGGTAACTTCCTCCCTGTCGTCGTCGTCCGTTGTGGATGGTGACAAGGTAGGCGAAACCACGCAATGACCAACCGGTTGAATACCTGATTGGGACCCGGGAATCCCTGGATGACTCGACCATGGCCGCTTCTGGCGCGGCTCATCCGCGCGGCAGCCCGAGCACCCGCTCGCCGATGATGTTGCGCTGGATCTCGCTCGTACCGGCCGAGATCGTGTATTGGCGCGCGGCGAGCACGCGGTTGAACCACCGCGGCGCGTCCGCCACGGTCGACGAGGGCTGATTCACGAGCACGTGCATGCCCAGGATCTCGCCGGCGGCGTCGGCGATCCGCACGCCGAGCTCGGAGCCGCTGAGCTTCAGCACCGATCCCTCGGGCCCGGGAGGCTCGCCGCGCAGCTGGCGGGTGAGGCTCCGCAGACGCGTGTACTTGAGCGCCTCGGACTCGATGGCGAGCTGAGCCAGTCGCTGCCGGATCGCCGGATGATCCCACCCGGGCCGCCCGTCGATCTCCACCTGTCGCGCCAGATCGATCAGCCGCGCGATCTGAGCCGTGTGGCTGCGCCCGCCGGCCGAGTGACGCTCGTACATGAGCGTGGTCGTCGAGACCTTCCAACCCTGGTTGACCGGCCCGAGCAGGTTCGCCTTCGGTACGACGACGTCCGTGAAGAAGACCTCGTTGAAGTGGTGGTGCCCCGTCATCAGCACGAGAGGACGCACGCTGACACCCGGCGTCGTCATCGGGACGAGCAGGCAGCTGATCCCCTGGTGCTTCGGCGCGTCGGGATTCGTTCGGACGAGCAAGATGATCCAGTGGGCGAAGTGCGCGCCCGACGTCCACACCTTCTGGCCGTTGACGACGAAGTGGTCGCCCTGGTCGACGGCGCGCGTCCGGAGGCTCGCTAGATCGGAGCCGGCACCCGGTTCGGAGAAGCCCTGGCACCAGATCTCGTCGGCGTTGAGGATCGCGGGCAGGTGGCGGCGCTTCTGCTCCTCGGTGCCCCAGTGGATGAGGGTCGGCCCGACCAGGCTCAACCCCATGTTCCCCGGCAGCACGGGCGCGCGGGCGGCGGTGTACTCCTCGTCCCAGATGACGCGCTCGATCAGCCCAGCGTCGCGGCCGCCGTACTCTTTGGGCCAGGTGATGCCGACCCAGCCCGCCGCGTGCATCTTCTTTTGCCAGATGCGGCGGCGCTCGAAGGTCTCGCGATCGGACGCGACACGGTCGTCGGAGGCGTCGTCCAAGCACAGCTCCGGCGGGAGACTCGCGGCGAGCCAGTCGCGGAATTCCTTGCGAAAGCTCTCGTGCTCGGTGGCGAACTCGAAATCCATGGCGGATGCGCAACGAGGCTAGTCGGCGAGCCCGACGCTGTCAAGGGCCCGCATCGACTCAAAACTTCGGTTACCGAAGGAGGGATCGTAACTCAGAAGTCACGGTTACCAATTCCGGCGGGGAGGGATCCGTGACACGAGCCAGCTTGCGCGAGTACGCTGCCGTCCAGCGGTTGCGGTACCAGCAGGCCACTCGAGCGGAGAAGCACCACCTGTTAGACGAGATCGTGGCCGTGACGGGGCTCCACCGCAAGGCCGCTATCCGGCTACTGCGGCGAGCGCCGCGAGCCCGGCCGATACCGGGGCCCGGCGGCCGGCCGCGGGCTTACGGACCCGAGGTCGCAGCCGCGGCGGAAGTGTTGTGGCAAGCCAGTGGCCGGATCGGGGCCCATCGCCTGCAGCCCTTTATCCCCGAGCTGCTAGACCGGCTCGTCGTCTGGGGCGAGCTCACGGTCAGCCCCGACGTCGAGAAACGCCTGCGGCAGATCAGTCGGCCGACGCTGGCCCGCGTGCTGGAGCCGGCGCGGGCCCAGTTTCCCCTGCGTGGCGCCACCATCACGCGGCCGAGTCACCTGTTGCGTCAGGAGATCCCGGTCCGCACGTTCACGGATTGGGATGATGCCCGGCCGGGCTTCCTGGAAATCGATCTGGTCGCGCACTGTGGCAGCAGCCCCGAGGGCGTCTATCTCTGTACGCTCTGCGCCGTCGACATCACGACGGCGTGGATCGAGCTGGACGCGGTCTGGGGCAAGAATCAGGAGCGCGTGGGCAGCGCCGTGCATCGCGTGCGCGAGCGCTTGCCGGTGCCCCTGGTGGGCCTCGACAGCGCGTGCTATGAGTGTTTCGTCAAGCGCGAAATGCCGACCTGAGGCCGCGCACTCTCTTCGACTGTGAGCGGCGAACGACCGAGTGATGCCATCGTTTCGGGGGATACCACCATGGCGGCCCCGTCATCGATCGTTCATCCTGAGGCAAATGTGCGATCGGTTTTGCATCGGTCCCCGAGCGTACGAGCTTCTGCCGCCATCATCGTGCCCCGTTGGGCGGTCCGATCGAGTAGCAATTCCGGGATGGCCCCTCCGCGGGGCTCCCAACGAGCCTCATTCGGACTCAATGCCCGAGGGAACGACTCCCGAGGCGGCGTCGATCGTCAGGCATGTGGGCCCCTCCTTCGTGTCTGGGCAGACGCGAGAAGGGATAACCCGAACAGGGCGGCGATGTCGCCTCCCTCTTTCGCATACCCTCATACTCGACAATGGCAGCGAGTTCATCAACCACCATCTCTTGGCGTGGTGTCGGCGGTATCGCATCACGTTCACCCGCAGCCGTGCCTGGAAAAAGAACGACAGTGCTCACGTCGAGCAGAAGAACGGCGCCATCGTGCGCCACCTCATCGGCTATGATCGTTTCGTCTCCAAGGCCGGCCTTTGCCCAACTCCAGCGCGTCTACGACTTGGTGCGGCTGCACATCAACTTCTTTCAGCCCGTGCAGAAGCTCGTGACGAAGACACGCCAGGGCGCGCGCACGCATCGTATCTACGATCGCGCGCAGACCCCGGACCAGCGGCTCTGCGCCGCCGGCGTCCTGGCGCCCGCCAAACGTGAGGAGCTTGATCGGCTCTACCAGACGCTGAATCCGCTCCGCCTGCGGCGCGACCTCGATGCGGCCCTCGAACGGCTCTGGCCCCTCGCGCCGTCTGATCCGCGCCGCGCCCAGGGGAATACCGAGGTCGCCACCCCTTCGCTGAAGTCCTCGCCTGGAGGCTCGTAGGCGATGGCGCCGGTAACCCTCAGTTATGAGTTCCTACGGGGCCCGCGACACGGCGATCGGGCTTCTCGAGCGGCGCGCGGCGCCGAACGCTCCTGCGCGCGGCACGTACCGCCGATTTCGCCGCGCCGCGCGCTCGACCGCCGCGTTCGCGCAAAATTTTCTCGATCGAGCGCGCATTCGAGCCGGACGCTCGCGGTGAAATCGAATTCACTCTTGAATGTTCACGAGCAGGAGTGTAGAGTCCGCTTCGATCACGCTCGAGGAAGCCGGGAGAACGTAGCGACACCGTAATGCATCTCTTGCTCCTCCGTTCGCTGTTCCGGGAGATGATCCCCGACCTCGCCGGACCCGCGCCCACGGCGGACGAACCGAACCGAGGCGGCATGACGCGCTATCTGATTGTCGTCGCGCGGACGGAACCGGCGGTCTACGAGCATCTCCGCAATCGTCACCTCGGCGACGCCAAGGTCCGGGTGATGCTCGACCGTCGCGGCGCGGTCGAGTACGACTCGTCAGAGCCACCGCCGGTCGACCGTCGCCGCCGTCGGTCGTCGCTCATGACCGGGGCATCACACGAGCTGGTCGCGCTCGCGTCGGAGATGACCGCCGAGACCCCGACGCCTAAACCGCAACCCCGTGCTCGCCACGAGGAGGCACCACGCCAGATGAGCCAGATCGAGACCGTCGACGACGCGCAGCGGACTACCCGCTGGCTCGCTGAGAGCCAGTATCAGCTCAGCCATGTGATTCCGTCGCTGGTCGAGGAGCGCGACCGCCTGCGTCGCGCGCTCGAATCGCGTGAACAGGAGTGCGAGCGGCTCGGCGGCGAGCTCGGCGAGCTTCGCCGCATCCACGGCTCGCTCCAGAGTGAGCTCGATGCGCTCCGGGGAGAGCGCACGGCGGTGGCCGAGGCCTTCGGCGGCGTCGTGGACATGCTCGGGCAGATGCATCGGCCCCTGGCCGACATCGCGCGGCGCCTGCAGACGACGCCACCGGTTCCCGTCTCGCGGCAGGACTAGCGTTCGCGTCTCCCGCGCGCGACGCGGGGGCGTGAACCGGCGGGAACGAGGGGTTCTTCCGCATCGCTGGAGGGACGTCGCGGGCGTCTTCTTCGTCGGTCGAGTCGGCGGCCACGCCGCCCGCGCGTGTGGCCGGTCGGCGGCGCGTCCCGTATGATGCGAGCATGGAACGAACCAGCACCGGTCGACCTCGCCGACGCCGTGCCAGGAAGACGGCGGTCCCCGTCGAGGTCGCCTCCGCCAGCCCTGAGCCGCTCCCGCCGCCCATCGTCGAGCCCGAGCCCCAACTTTCTCTGCCGGTCGTCGCGCCCGAGCCTGTCTTCGCCGCGCGCGTCCCGCCGCCGGCGCCCGAGCGGCTTCGGCCCACGAACCGTCATGCGATCTTCTTCGACGTCGAGAACACCAGCAACCCCGCGCACATCGAACGAGTGGTCGGACGTCTCGCCATCGATCACGTGGGCCGGAGTACCGAATTCTTCGCCGTCGGCAACTGGCGCGTGATCGGTCACGAGACGGGGCGCGTGCTCGCCCGATTCGGCGCCCAGCTCCTCCACAGCGCGCCATCCACCGGCGTCCGCGACTGGAGCGATCTCCGGATCGCCGTGAGCGCGGGTGTGTGGCTCGCCGGGGCGCGCCCGGGCGACGTACTCGAGATCGTGTCTGACGACCGCGCCTTCGACGCGGTGGGCGACGTCGCCGCGGCGCTCGGCATTACCTTTCATCGGCTCACCGCCCGGACGCTCTCGGGCGCGCCGCCGGCGGAGTCGAGTCGCCCCGCGCCTGGAGCTGACCGTAGCCAGCGTCGTGGGCGCCGGGGCCGACGTGGCGGGCGCCCGAGCGCGTCGGAGATCGAGCCGCGCCGGGTCGACGCGGTCCGTCACGCGCCGGCGCCGGCGCCCGCCGGCTCCGACGAAGCGCACAGCGCGCCGCACGATGAGCTCGTGCTCGTCGTGCGCGAGCTCGCGGAGCGCTCACCCAACGGCGCGGTGCTCATCGACAACGTCGCGCGCACACTCAAGGCGCGCGGCTTCAGCCGACCGGCCGGGTCGCCGCGGCTCGTGACCCGGCTGCGGCGCATCAAGGAGCTGTCGGTGAGCCCGACGGGGATGATCTCGCTGGTACCCGGCGCGATGATCCGCGCCGAGGCCGCGCCGCCGCCCGCGCCATCCGTCGAGGAGATGCCCGAGGTCGAGCCAGTGCCGACACCCGCCGCGGCTCCGAGGCGAGGCCGCCGGCGCTCGCGGCGCGGCGGACGTGGCCGGCGTCGCTCGGTTCCGGCCGCGGGCGCCTGAGCCGGGCCGGCACCGGCCGCCAGCGGTCTCTTCCGCCTCAGGACACCAGAATCGCTTTCGCGCGGTCGCGGATCGCGTCCGGCAACGGCGTCGGCCGCCTCGCGTCCATGTCGAGATGCACGCCCAGCTGCTCGAGCGTGGCGACGCGCTCGTCCGTGCGCTCGTTGGTCATCACGTGCAGCAGGCGCATCGAGGAGTTGCCGACGTGGACGAGCGCCGACCGCACGCGGATCGGGTCGCCCGGCCTGAGCACGCCGTCGAGCTCCAGCTGGAATTCGAAGGTCGAGAAGCCCCGGTGCTCGTTCCGCATGTAGCCCGGGGTGATCCCGAACACCGCGGTCGCGTGGCCGTTGGCGGCCGAGAAGCGATGGATGTAGTGCATCAGGGCGACCTGGCCCAGGACGTCGACCTCGTCCGGCTTGACCGTGTCGCGCGAGCTCTCGTGGAAGCCGTCGAGCCCGCTCGGCCTCGGGCGGCGCTCGCGGGCGGGGACGTCCCACTCGACCCGCCGCTGCTCGGCCGCGCGTCGCTGCACCGCCAGGAGGGGCCGGGCCGCGTGGCGCCGTGCGTCCACGTGGCGGACGCGCTGCTCGACGGTCGTGCAGACGTCGCCGGTCTCGGAATTGAAGAGCTTGTGTCCGAGCACGAGGGAATCCCGCTCGACTGCGACGACCCCGCTCTCGACGTGCATGATGTCGCCGACCCGCAGCTCGCGGACGTAGCGCACGTAGCAATCGGCGGTGACGCAGAGGCGCCCGCGGCGCCGGGTATAGGCGGCGCCGAGCCCGAGCGAATCGAGCAAGACGAGCGTGGCGTCGCCGAGCCGGGCGAAATAGAACGCGACCGTCAGGTGGTCGTTGTGGTCGACCTCCCAGCGGTAGACGATCCCGCGGTACGTCTCGAGCCAGTCGTTCACGATGTCTCCCTCCTCGAGGCGATGGGTGACGCTGGTCCGGCGATCCGAGTAAGCCTACACGAGTCGGCCCCGGCCGGGCGCCGAGTGTTAAGCTGGTGATATCGGAATCGGTTGAACGACGCGGGCTGCAGGGGCCCGACAGCAGCGTCGGAACGGGTCGGGCGATGGCCGAACTTCGAAAACGGCTCGCGTTGTGGCAGCTGGCCCTCCTGACGCTGGCGTACTTCGCCGCGGGCAAATTCGGCCTCGCCCTGGCCGTCGTCAACGCAAGCGTGTCACCGGTATGGCCGCCGACCGGGATCGCGTTCGCGTCGTTCCTGCTGCTGGGACCGCGCGTCTGGCCCGCCATCTTCGTCGGCGCGTTTCTCGTGAACGTCACCACCACGGGCTCGGTCGCGACCTCGATCGGTATCGCGATCGGCAACACCCTCGAAGGCCGGCTGGGCGCTGATCTGGTGCAGCTGTTCGCGAACGGCCGCGGTGTCTTCAACCGCGCGCGCGACGTCTTCAAGTTCGTCGTGCTGGGCGGACTGTTCAGCACGACCGTGAGCGCGACGATCGGCGTGAGCAGCCTGACGCTCGGCGGCTACGCCCACTGGCGCGAGTACCCCGCGATCTGGTTCACGTGGTGGCTCGGCGACGCCGTGGGCGCGCTGATCGTCGGGCCCGTCCTGGTGCTGTGGAGCGTGCGCGGCGGCGTTCCGCGAAGCCTGGCGCGTCGGCTCGAGGGGGTCGGTCTGTTCGCGACGGTGGTGGCGGTCGGCGCCCTGGTGTTCTTTGGGTTCGTCGGTCAGCCGCTCACGTTTCTCTGCGTGCCGCCCCTGGTCTGGGCCGCGTTTCGTTTCGGGCGGCGAGAGACGGCGGCCGCGATCGCGATCCTGTCAGGGCTGGCGATCGGGGGAACCGTCCGCGGCCTGGGTCCGTTCGCCGACGGCCCGCCGAACGAGGCGTTGCTGCTCTTGCAGGCGTTCCTCGGCACGATGGCGGTGATGAGCATCCTGATCGCCGCGGTCGTGGCGGAACGGAAGCGAGACGAGGCGGCGCTGGCGCACCTGGCGTCCATCGTGGAATTCTCCGACGACGCCATCGTGAGCGGCACGCTCGAGGGCGTCGTCACGAGCTGGAACGCCGGCGCCGAGCGGCTGTACGGCTACTCGGCCGCGGAGGCCGTCGGCCGACCGATCTCCATCATCATTCCGCCCGATCACCCCAACGAGCTGCTCCGCGTCCTGGCCCGGCTCAAGCGCGGCGAACACATCCAGCCCTACGAGACCGCGCGGCTCCGGAAGGACGGCACGCGCGTCCAGGTGTCGCTCGCGATCTCCCCACTGCGGAGCCCGTCGGGCGCCGTCATCGGCGCGTCCGCGATCGGCCGCGACATCACCGAGAAGAAGCGCGCTGACTCGGCGCTGCGCGAGGCGGCGACCCTCAGGTCGGTCACGAGCCTGGCGGTGGCCGCCGCTCACGAGATCAACAATCCGCTGACCGTCGTGTCGGGCGAGCTCCAGCTGCTCTCCCGGGAGGTTGGAGCCCGCTGGGGCAGCCGGCTCGCGCCGATGCTCGAGGCGCTCGAGCGGATCCGGGAGGTCGTCATGCGGATGAACCAGATCACCCGGCTCGTGCCCGCGGAGCGCCAGCGCCACCTTCCCGAAATGCTCGATCTCGGGAAATCGAGCGGACGCGCGGAGCCGCCCGACGACGACCCCGAGCGGACGCCCTAGATGTGCACGCCCTTCATCTGCGCTTCGGGATAGCGGGTGCCGGCGGCGGCACCGGACGGGATCGCCGCCGCGATCCGCTCGGCGTCACGCGCGTCGAGGCGCAGAGAGGCGGCCTTCACGTTCTCCTCGAGCCGCTCCTTGCGTTTCGTGCCCGGGATGGGAACGATGTCCGGGCCCTGCGCCAGGAGCCACGCGAGCGCCAGCTGACCCGGCGTGCAGCCCTTTTCCTTCGCGATCGGCTCGATCCGGCGCACGAGCTCGAGGTTCTTGGCGAAGTTGGCTTCCTGGAAGCGCGGGTGATCGCGCCGCCGATCGTCCGACGGGATTTCGCCGAGGCTCCCGACGCGGCCGGTGAGCCAGCTGCGCCCGAGCGGTGAGTAGGCGACGAACGAGATGCCGAGCTCGCGCAGGGTCGGAAGGATCCCCTCCGCCTCGACTCGATAGAGCAGCGAGAACTCGCTCTGCAGCGCGCTGAGCGGGTGGATCCGGTGTGCGCGCCGGACGGTCGCGGGCGCCGCCTCGCAGAGGCCGATGTAGCGCACCTTGCCCTGCTCGATCAGCCGCTTCATGGCGCCCACCGTGTCCTCGATCGACACGGTCGGGTCGACACGATGCTGATAATAGAGGTCGATCACGTCGATTCCCAGGCGCTTCAGGCTCGCGTCGCAGGCCTGGACCACGTAGTCGGGTCGGCCGTTGACCGTCATGCGGCCCTCGGGCGTCCGGAATTGACCGAACTTGGTCGCGACCACCACCTGATCCCGCCGTCCCCGGATGGCCCGGCCCAGGAGCTCCTCGTTGTGGCCGAAGCCGTACATGTCCGACGAATCGAGGAAATTCACGCCCAGGTCGAGTGCCTTGTGGACCACGTCGATCGACTGCGCGTCGTCGTGCTTGCCGTACGTGCCCGACATCGACATGCATCCCAGGCCGAGCGCCGGCACCGAGAGCGAGCTGTGGCCGAGCTGGCGGTGTTCCATGGACGCCCCCTTTGTTCGAGAACGATGTCGCGCGATTCTACACCACCGAGCCGCGGGGTCGGCTGGTGCGCCTTGCTACAATAGCCCCATGCTTGGATCCCCCCGCGGGCTACTGGAGCGCTCGGCCGACCTTCAGGCCGCGCTCAAGACCGACCCGAGCAGCTTTCCGTTCAAGAGCGAGCTGAGCCTCGCGCCGCTGCTCGCCTTCTGGGGCAAGAAGTTCGGCGACGACACCTCCGCCAAGGGGGTGTTCGTCCGAACGGTCCGCGAGCAGATCAAGCAGGTGCCGGAGCTCCTGAATCCGATCACCGACCTGAGCGTGATCGAGCGCCATCGCCCGCTGGTCGACGTGCTCATGGCCGGCATCTTCCCGCCGGCATTCTTCGAGCAAGAGTTCACGGCCGTCCTGGTCCCGTTCCTGCTGAAGAGCTTCTACGCCACGCCGCCGTTCGAGCGGCTCCTGCGCGCCGAGGACGGCTCGCTGCGCGGCCGCGTGAACCTCGACGCGACGATGATCAGCGCGATGCGGATCTTCTTCGCCTACGCGCTCGTGCTGGAGCGGGTCTACGGGGTGAAGCTCGACGTCGACTATCCGCTGATCCTCACCGCCACCGACCCTGACACCGGCCTCGACCGCCACTTCAAGATGGAGTTCGACTGGCGGTTCGTCGAGGTGGAGCCCGTCGGCCCCGTGCCGGCGCTGACCGACGCGATGCGGCGGCGACTGCACGGCGAACTCTTCGAGACGGCGATGTTCCGTGAAGTCCTGCCGGCCGACCGCTTCGTGTTCCGGGGATTCACGATCTTCAGGGCGATCGAGGTCACGGACCAGGAAGTGCTGTCCTCGCTCGAGCGCGATTTGATCGACAAGGAGTCGATCGTCTCGCACACGCGCTTCAAGGCGCTCCAGGACAAGCTCCGGACGCTCTTCAGGCGGCCCGAGCTGCGCTTCGGGCTGGCCGCCCTCGACGGCGACCAGGTGCTCGTCCTCAACTACGGCGCCGAGTGCGAGCACGCCTGCATCTTCGCCGATTCGCGCCACCACACGGTCGAGGAATTCCGCGGATCCGTCTACGAGCGCGCCGTCCAGCAGGGGGGCCCGCTCATCGTCGAAGACCTCGCCGAGATGCCCGGGCGCACGCCGGCGGACGACGAGATCATCGAGTGGGGGCTGCGCAACATCATCGTGGCGCCGCTCTTCTACCAGGACCGTGTGATCGGCACGCTCGAGCTCGGCTCGCCGCGGCCCGGCGACCTGGACTGGACGCATCTGCCGAAGCTCATGCAGATCCTGCCGCTCTTCTCGATGGCCGTCCAGCGCAGCATGGAGGAGCTGAACGCGCGCATCCAGGCGTTCATCAAGGAGAAGTGCACGGCGATCCACCCGGTGGTCGAGTGGCGCTTCCGCAAGGCCGTGCTGAAGGGGATCGAGAGCCATGCCGAGGACGTCGACGATGCGGTGGTCGAGATGGAGCCGATCGTGTTCGAGCGGATCTACCCGCTCTACGCGCTCTCCGACATCCGCGGGTCCTCGATCCAGCGGAGCCTCGCGATCCAGACGGACCTCCTGGCGCAGCTCAAGCTCGCGCGCGACGTCGTCCGCTGGGCGCACGACGCGCGGCCGCTGCCCGGCCTGCACGAGCTGCTGTACCGCATCGACAAGCACGCGGCCAAGATCGAGACGAACCTCAACTCGGGCGACGAGGTCTCGATCATCGCGTTCCTCCGATCCGACGTGGAGTCGCTGTTCGACCACCTCCAGACCTTCGGGCCCGGCGTGCGCGAGCGGATCGAGGCGTACCGGGCCGCGCTCGATCCGCACATCGGGACCGTGTACGACCGGCGCCGGCTGTTCGAGGAGAGCGTGACCCGCATCGCCGACGGGATCTCGTCGTACCTCGACCTCGAGGAGCAGACCGCGCAGACGATGTTCCCGCACTACTTCGAGAAGCAGAAGACGGACGGGGTGGACCATCAGATCTACGTCGGCGCCTCGCTGCTCGAGGACGGCAAGTTCGACCCGCTGTACCTCAAGAGCCTCCGCCTCTGGCAGCTCATGGTGACGTGTGGCGTGGCGCTGAAGGTGAATCGGCTCAAGGACAAGCTGCCCGTCCCGCTCGAGGTGACGCACCTGGTCCTGGTCCAGCACGCGCCGCTGTCGATCCGCTTCCGGTTCGACGAGAAGCGGTTCGACGTGGACGGCGCGTACGACATCCGCTACGAGATCGTCAAGAAGCGGATCGACAAGGCCGTCATCAAGGGCACCGCCGAGCGGATCACGCAGCCCGGGAAGGTCGCGATCGTTTACTCGCACCCCGCCGAGGGCCACGAATACCGCGGCTACATCGAATATCTGCAGTCGCTCGGCTACTTCACCGGCGAAGTCGAGGACGTCGAGCTCGAGGAGCTGCAGGGCGTGCACGGCCTGCGCGCGCTCCGGGTCACCATCGACCTGCGCAACCCGCGGATCGATCGCCGCATCGCCCTCGGCGATCTTCAGCCCGCGATCCCCAACCCCTCGCGCAACTGACGGTCGGCCGGGCGCGCCGCGCGCTCAGCCGCGCGGCTTCAACCGGTCGCGCGTGACGCCTTCCGCCAGCAGCGCGTCCACCTCCGCGCTCGAGAACCCGAGCTCGCCGAGGATCGCGCGCGTCTCCGACCCGAACGGCGCGGTCGCCTGAGCCGGGACGAACCCGCCGCCGTCCATCCCGAGCGGCGGCGCCAGGACGCGCACGGGGCCGAGGACCGGATGGGTCAGGTCGTGGAGCATCCCGTTGGCGAGCGGCTGCTCGTCGTCCAGGAGCTCGAGCGGCAGCTTGACGCCGGCCGCCGGCACGCCGGCCGCCTCGAGCGTGGTCTGCCATTCAGCCGTGGTGCGCGTCGCCACGATCGCCTCGACGCGCCGGCGGAGCGCCAGGTAGTGCTCGACCTCTTTCGGCCGGTCGACGATCGGCCGATCCAGGGCGTCGTCGCTCAGCCCGACGGCTCGGATGAACGCGCGCCGAAGCGCCGGGCTCCCGCACGCGATGGCAAGGGCGGCGTCTCGGGTCGCGTAGGTGCGGTAGTAGACGTTGACCGTGCCCGGAGGCCGGATCTGCGGCGTGAGCGCCGCCTGCTCCGCGTACGGCCGCCCGGCCGCGCGGAGCTCCGCGAGCCGGGCGCGCACGGCGGTGTGAGTCGCGCGATCGGCCGAGTCGATGCGCACCATGTTGTTGTTCTGGACCACGAGCGCGGCCATCAGGAGCGACGCGTCGACCTCGCCGCCGCGGCCGGTGCTCGCCCGGCGCAGCAGCGCCGAGGCGACGCCGAACGCGAGCGTCATCGCGCACATGTAGTCGACGACCGGATTCTCGCCGCCGGTCGGCACCCCGTCGCTGACATTGCCGCCCGCCGCGAGCAGACCGCTCCGCGCCTGCACCACGAGATCCATCCCGGCCAGCGGCGCGGCCGGCCCGCGGCGGCCGAACGCGCTGACGTTGCCGACGACGAGGCGCGGGAAACGCGGCGCGAGGCTCGGCCAGTCGAGGCCGAGCTCGGCGGCCAGCCCGGGGCGGAAGTTCGTCAGCACGACGTCGGCCCGCGCGAGCAGGCGCTCGACGACGCGCGCCGACGCGGGATGCCGGAGATCGAGCGGCAGCGAATGCTTGCCGCGGTTCCGGGAGAGAAAGTGACGGGTCTCGCCGGGCGCCAGCGGCGCCAGCTGGCGCACCGGATCGCCCTCGACCGACTCGATCTTGATGACGTGCGCGCCGCCCTCGGAGAGGACCTGCGCGCAGAAGGGGACGGCGATGAACTGGCCGAACTCGACGACCTCGATGCCGGCGAACGGTTGCGCGTTGTCCATGGCGTGGCAGCGCGCGCTGCAGGCCGTCGCGGGGCTGGGGCCCCGCCGGACGACGCGCGCTCCTGGGCGGTAGCGTAGCCGTGAATTTGCTATGTTCCAAGGGGCCTGATCATGCAGACGATCGCGGCGGTGGTCTTCGACATCGGCGGCGTGGTGCAGGACTCGCCGCTCCACGCCATCGCGCGCTACGAGCGGGAGCGCGGCATCGAGGCCAACGCGATCAACCACGTGGTCGTCGCGACGGGTGAGCGGGGCGCCTGGGCGAGGCTCGAGCGCGGCGAGCTGACGATCGAGACGTTCTACGCGCACTTCGAGGCCGACTGCCGCGCGCAGAATCTCGTCGTCGACGCACACCACCTCATGGCGAAGATCGGCGAGGCAAGCGTGCCGCGCCCGCGCATGCTCGAAGCGATCCGGCGAATCCGCGCGGGCGGTCGCCGTGTCGCCGCCCTCACGAACAACTGGCTGACCGACACGCCGAGGCGAGGGCCGCGCGGCGAGCAGACGACGCGCGCGCGCCTCGACCCGCACTTCGACGTCTTCGTCGAGTCGGCGGTGGTCGGCCTTCGCAAGCCCGATCCACGGATCTACGCGCTCGTCTGCGAGAAGCTCGGTGTGGAGCCGCCACGGGTCGCGTTTCTGGACGACATCGGCCGCAACCTCAAGCCGGCGCGGGAGCTCGGAATGGCGACGATCAAGGTCGACGAACCGGATCAGGCGCTGCGCGAGCTCGGGGCGCTGCTCGGCCTCGACCTCGTCTCCTGACGGCGGAGCAGGGTCTCCGGACCGCGGCCGCGGTCAGAAGCGAAGACGCACCCCGCCGCGGACCATGAACGGCTCGCCGATCGAGATGACCCCGTCGGTGGTCCGCCCGGTCGTGTAGACGCGATCGAAGATGTTCTCGGCGGCGACGTAGAGCTCGACGTTCCTGGTGATCGCGCGCGAGACCATGGCGTCCATCACGAAGTAGCCGCCGAGCGGCAGCGTATTCAGATCGTCCTCGTACTGCGGTCCGATGTAGCGCGCCGTCACCGACGCATCGAACCAGGACGGCCGGGAGAAGCGCACGGTGGCGGTGACACTGTTCTCGGGCACCTGCGCCAGCCGGTTCCCCTCGAGGCCGGGCTGCTGGGGCGCGTTCACGACGCGTGCGTCCACGAAGAGGTAGCTCACGAGGAATCGCCAATCGCGGGCCGGACGCAGCTCCAGCTCGGTCTCGAAGCCGCGGATGCGCGCGAGGTCGAGGTTTTGGCGCTGCCGGCACGTCGTCCCGGCCGGGCAGTCGGGGAGACGCGAGGTGAGCGTCACGTTCGCGACCAGATCGTGCACGTCGTTCCAGTAGCCGGTGATCCGTCCCTCGAACGGCCCCCAGCGCTGCTGGACGCCGAGCTCGCCGCCCGTGAGCTGCTCGGGCCGGAGCGACTCGTTGGCGACGGTCACGTCGCTGCGGACGCGGAAGACCCGGTACTGCTCGTTGAGCGTGGGGACGCGGAAGCTCTGATAGGCGGAGGCGCGCAGGTCGGTGGTGGGCGTCGCGTGGTAGAGCGCGGCGACGCGTCCGCTCGGGATGACGCGCTCGATGTCGTTGAAGGTCTGCTCGGCCGGGACGCCGGCCGCGGGCGGCGTGTCGTGGCGCGTGCCGTCGTAGCTGTACCAGTAGTCGCCGCGGACACCGCCGACGAGCTCGAGCGCCGGGATCGGCGTGTACACGTCCTGCAGGAAGATGCCGCCGATGAATTGCTGGCCGCCGGCGTCGCGCGTGCGGACGAAGGCGCCCGCGTTATACACGCGCTCGTCGGTCTCGCCCTTCACCCAGCGCGCGTCGCCGCCGGCGGAAAGCAGGTTCGTGCCGAAGCGGTGGCTCCACTGGAGCCCGCCGCCGGCGGAGGTGCTCGGCACCCGCTGATCGAGCGCCAGCGTCTCCGAGCTCCGGTTGGCCGCCTGGTTGGAGAACGTGCTGCGGAACTCCTGCGTGTCGGCGAAGGCCACGAAGCGCCACTCGCCTTCGTCGAGCGTGCCGAGCCGTCCGCCGATCGCTCCGGAGCCGGTGCCGGTGTGATTGATCTGGAGCGGCGTGCCGTTGTTGCGCGCCTCGTAGAAGTAGGAGCCGGAGACGAAGAGCGCCGCCTCGGGCGTCGCCACGAGCTCGACCCGGCCGTTGAAGGTCGAGTGGTTCGAATCGGCTTCGATGTCGATCGACCCTCGGCGCGACTTCTTGACGACGTCGTAGCCGCCGGTGCTGAAGTAGTTGCCTTCGAGCGAGATCCGGAACGGTCCCTCGACGTCCTGCAGCAGGAGGTCGAAGTTCATGGTCTCGTTCGTGCCGTAGGTCGCATCGAAGAGCACCGCGCGCTCGGTGGGCCGGCGGCTGATGACCTGCACGACGCCTCCGAGCGCGTAGTTGCCCCAGACGCTTGAGCCGCCGCCCCGGACCACCTCGATCTGATCGATGCCTAGCATCGGCATGCGACCCCAATAAACCCAGCCGCCGAACGGATCGTTGGCCGGCACGCCGTCGACCAGCACGAGCGCGCGGCTGGTCCCGCTCGGGCCGATGCCGCGAAGCGAGAGCCCTTGCGTGGTCGGGTGCGTGACGAGGCTCGAGGAGCGCCGGAAGAGGCTGAAGCCCGGCACCTGCCGGAGGAGGTCGTCGACGGTCTGGCTGGCCGAGTGCTGGATGTCGTCGCGCGTGAGAACCGTCACGCTCGCCGGCGCGTCGCCGGCCTTCTGCTCCATGCGGGTCACCGTGACCACGACCGGTTCGAGGCGGGTCGCGTCGTCGGGCGCCTGCGCCGCGGCCGGGGACGCCGCGACGAGGCCGAAGAGCAGCGCCGCGAGCCGCCGCGTCACCGGGCTCCGAGCACGCGCTGCGAGGGCGTCGTCGGCATCGTCGGCCGAGCATGCTACACACGGGGCGCAGTCTTGACAAGCCGAGGGCCGGGACGTATCGTCCGCCCGCCAAGTACAATCCGTTCCCGACCGTTCATCGACCCAAAGGGAGGCCCTCATGCCGCGCATCACCCTGACATTGCTCGTGGTCGCCGTGGCCCTCGTGCTCGGGTTCGGGCCGCTCGTCCAGGCTCAGCAGCCCGCGCCGCCGCCGACCTGGAAGCAGGGCCAGCCGCCGTCGATGGCGGACTCGCCCCTGGCGCCGATCGCGCAGCCGCCGGGACCCAAGGCGCCCGGCGAGATCCCGGTCGACAAGATCAAGGTCCCGGCCGGATTCAAGGTGGCGCTGTGGGCGAGCGGGATCAACAACGCGCGGGTGATGACCTGGGGCGACAGGGGCACCCTGTTCGTATCGAGCCGCGTCGCCGGCAACGTCTACGCCGTCCTCGACAAGGGCAGCACGCGCGAGGTGAAGGTGATCGCCAAGGGGCTCAACATGCCCAACGGCGTCGCGTTCAAGAACGGCACGCTCTACATCGCCGAGATCTCGCGGATCACCAAGATGGTCGGGATCGAAGATAAGCTCGACAACCCGCCGCCGATGGACGTCGTCTACGAGACGCTGCCGAAGGATCTGCCGCACGGCTGGAAGTACCTGGCCTTCGGACCCGACGGCAAGCTCTACTTCAACATCGGCGCGCCGTGCAACATCTGCATCCCGCCCGACACCCACGCCAACATCTCGCGCGTCAACGCCGACGGCACCGGCTTCGAGTACGTCGCGCACGGCGTGCGCAACAGCGTGGGCTTCGACTGGCACCCGGTGACGAAGGAGCTCTACTTCGCGACGCACGCCCGCGACTGGCTGGGCGAAGATATGCCGAGCGATCGCTTCGACGTCGCGTCGAAGAAGGGCCTGCACTTCGGCTTCCCCTATTGCCACCAGGGCGACATCCTCGATCCCGAGTTCGGCAAGGGGAAGAGCTGCAACGACTACGTGAAACCGCTTCTCAAGACCGGACCGCACGTCGCGGGCAACGGCGTCGAGTTCTATACCGGCTCGATGTTCCCGTCCGAGTATCAGAACCGCGCGTTCCTCGCGCAGCGGGGCTCGTGGAACCGCACGCAGAAGATCGGCTTCCGGGTGATGATGGTCACGCTGGATGCGAAGGGCGGCGTCGCGAAGTACGAGCCGTTCGCCGAAGGCTGGCTCCAGGGCGATCAGGTCTGGGGCCGCCCGGTCTACACGCAGCAGATGAAGGACGGCTCGCTCCTGATCGCCGACGACTACGCGGGCGCGATCTACCGCGTCAGCTACCAGCGCTGAGGCGCGCTCGCACGCTCGCCGGCGCCTCGGTCGCCGCCGCGCTTCTGGCGGTGGCGGCCGCGGCGCCCGCGCGGGCCGCCGACCTCGAGGCCGGGCGGCAAAAATCCGAGCCGTGCAAGGCTTGCCACGGCGCCGACGGCAACGCGTCGATTCCGGGGACGCCCTCGCTCGCCGGGCAGCCGGTCTTCTTCACCCACTGGCAGCTCATCAAGTTCCGCGACGGGCGCCGGAAGGATCCACAGATGACGCCCTTCGCCGCGAACCTCACCGACGCGGACATGGCCGACCTGGCCGCCTTCTATGCGGCGCAGCGCCCGACGCCGCGTCCGGCCGTGACCGATCCGCCGAAGGTCGCCGCGGGCCAGGAGCTCGCCCAGCAGCACCACTGCGTCTCCTGCCACCGGCCGGGCCTCGTCGGTCACGAGCAGATTCCGCGCCTGGCGGGTCAGGACCTCGCCTATCTCGTGAAGCTCCTCCGCGCATTCAAGGCGCAGACGGCGGGAGATCTCGACGGCACGATGACCACCGCGGCCCAGCCGCTCAGCGAGGAGGACATCCAGAACCTGGCGCACTATATGGCGACTTTGCCCCCGACGCCGTCGCGCTGATTGGCCCTGTCGGCGCCCCGTCCAATGGCTCTTTTCCCGGTCGCCCGCACCGTGTACACAAGGATGGAGCGCCAACCCTGAGCACGGCGCCGCCCGGAGGAAGCGTATGAGAACCGAGCACCCGAGTGTCTGTCCGCTCGATTGTCCCGACACGTGCAGCCTGACCGTCACCGTCGAGGACGAGAAGATCGTCTCGATCCGCGGCTCGCGCGCGAACCCCTACACGGCGGGCGTCCTCTGCGCGAAAGTGCCCGAGGCGTATCCGGGCTTCGTCCATGGCGAGGGGCGTATCAAGACGCCGCTTCGCCGGACGGGCGCCAAGGGCGAGGGCCGCTTCGAGCGCATCACGTGGTCCCAGGCGCTCGACATCGTCCACGAGCGGTTCACGGCCGTGATCGCCGCGC
The DNA here is from genome assembly GCA_003220495.1 of Candidatus Rokuibacteriota bacterium. Taxonomy (GTDB): domain Bacteria; phylum Methylomirabilota; class Methylomirabilia; order Rokubacteriales; family CSP1-6; genus AR31. The sequence goes on from QHSP01000032.1 coordinate 60,477, forward strand.
ACGGCCCGCAGGCGATCCTGCCGCTGAATTATGCGGGGCCGCACGGAATGCTCGCCGGGGGCTCGATGGATCTGCGGTTCTTCCATCGGCTCGGCGCCAGCCTGCTCGACCGCCGTCCGCTCTGCGGCGGCATCCGCACCGAGGCCTGGGTGGGCACCTTCGGTCCCACGCCCGGCGTCCGGCCCGAGCAGGCCGAGCACTCGAAGCTGATCGTGGCGTGGGGCAGCAACGTGACGTGGTCGAACTTACACGTCGTGCCGATCATCAACCGCGCGCGCCGCGCGGGCGCCAAGCTCGTCGTCGTCGACACGCGGCGCACGAAGATCGCCGAGCAGGCCGATCTCCACATCGCGCTCCGGCCGGGGACGGACGTGATCCTCGCGTGGGCGATGGCCGCCGACCTCGAGCGGCGGGGCGGCCTCGACCGCGCGTTCATCGAGCGCCACGTGGCCGGCTTCGAGGACTACATGGCGCTCGCGCGCCGCTACACCCTGGCGGACGCGGCGCGGATCTGCGGCGTGGACGAGCGGCTCGTGAGCCAGTTCGCCGAGTGGTACCGGACGATCTCGCCTGCGGTGATCACCGTCGGCAACGGGCTCGAGCGCAACCGGAATGGCGGCAGCGGCATCCGCGCGGTCTTCGCGCTGCCCGCGCTCGCCGGAAAGTTCGGCGTGCCGGGCGGCGGCCTCATCAACGGCGCGGGATTCGCGTTCCCGAAGACGCCCGCGCGACTCGGGCGCCCGGACTTCGTCCCGGTCGGCACGCGCCTGATCAACATCATCGACGTCGGCCGTCATCTGAACGACGCGAGCATGTCGCCGCCGATCAAGGCGCTCTTCATCTACAACCACAATCCCGTGGTGGTGCACCCCGAGCAGAACGTCCTGCGCCGCGGCCTCGGGCGCGAGGATCTCTTCGTGGTCGGGTCGGACGTGGTGATGACCGACAGCCTCGCCTACGCGGACGTCGTGTTGCCGGCCAGCAGCCACTTCGAGCACGCCGACCTGTTCGCGGCGTACGGGACCCACTGGCTCCAGCGCGCCGACCGGGTGATCCCGCCCCAGGGCGAGGCGCTGCCCAACACCGAGATCTTCCGACGGCTCGCCGCGCGCTTCGGGTTCGACGACCCGGCGTTCCGCGCCAGCGATGCCGAGCTGATGGACGACGCGCTCGACGGGGCCGACCCGCGCATGGGCGGCAAGCGGCCGAGCGCGATCCCGCTCGATCGCGCGACGCCGATGACCGTCGGCGGCGGCGGCGAAGAAGCGATCCTGTTCAAGAACGTGTTTCCGAAGACGGCGTCGGGCAAGGTCGAGCTCGCGTCGCCCTATCTCGAGGGGAAGTACGGCGCGCGCCTGCCGAGCTGGCGGCCGGTCCCGTCGTCCTATCCACTGACGTTGATCTCGCCGGCCTCGGACCAGCGCATCACGTCGACCTTCGGCGGGCTCCACGTCGCCGACGGCGCGCCGCCGCTCGAGATGCACCCGGACGACGCCCGGGCGAGGAACCTGCGCGACGGCATGCGCGTGCGCGTGTGGAACGATCTCGGCGAGGTCCGGCTGCCGCTCCGGGTCACCGATATCATCCCGCGCGGCGTGGTCTGCACGCTGAAGGGCGCGTGGATGGCAACGAGCGACAATGGTCAGACGATCTCGGCGCTGTGCCCGGCCGATCACGCCGACATTTCCGAGGGTGCCTGCTACAACGACGCGCGCGTCGAGGTGGCGGCACCCTGAGGACGAGCCCATGACCCCACCCGTCGATCCCAACGCGGTCCTGATGACCGGCGAGAACTCGTTCATCCGCCTGAGCCACGACGGCGGCAAGACCCAGTCGGACCGCTTCAGCCACTGGCGCGTGCTGTGGTGTCCCTCGGGCGCCGGCCACGTGCTGTTCGCCCAGAGCGAGCTCAGCCCCGGCCAGCTGCGCATCTTCAGCGACAACGCCGCGGTGGCGCGCTGGCTCCAGCGGACGATCGAGACCTTGCTGTTTCCCGCGTTCGCCGACACGAACGCGCCCGTGATCACCGCGGAGTTCGGGCGCTCGGGCGACCCGCGCTCGACCGCGGTGGAAACCGTGGTCTCCGGCGCCGACCGGATCCGCCTGACCTGGTACGACTGCCTCGAGCCGTTCGTGCTCAACGCGCCGCCCGGCTTCAATAACCGCCCGATCGGCGTGTTCAGCACGTTCTTCCCCGCGCGCTCGGCGCAGGTCGAGTGGAACGGCCGCGTCGCGACCGGCCAGCCCTGGGCGGAGACGCGCGGCGACCGGCAGGCCTCGAGCGCGTGCTTGGCGTGGTCGGAGACCTGGGTGAAGCCGCGCTGATCGTGCCGTGACGGCGCAGTCGTAGTCGAAAAAACGCTCAGATCTCTCCGCCGCGTCACGTTATCGTGGTCTCGTGGCGCCCGCGACTCGAATCCGAATCATCTCGTGCCCGCCGGGCGAAGCGCCTCTCTCCGTGCGGCTGGCGTGGGTCGGTCTCGAGCTACCGCTGGCGCCCCGACGCTCCAGCCGTCAGCTCGCGATGACCTCCGGGGTTGTCTCCGCGCCGCGCGGGTGGTGGGAGCGCATCGCCGCGCTTTTCCTGGGTCGCTACGGCGTGCAGACCGGCTACGCGGTGAACGCGCGGGACGCCGTCGACCTGCTGCAGGCCAAGGACCCGACCGCCGCCGCGTGGTGGCGCCAGCACTGCGCCCACCTGCTCGACGGCAAGCGCTGGTTCCTCTTTCCTACCGCGGGGTGCGAAGAACGCGCCTGACCCTTACCTGTCGGCGATGCGGATCGCCGCCGGCCCGCCTTTGACCGCGATGCGCACGCCGGTGTCCCGCAAGGTGGTCCCGTCCAGGCTCAGGACCTGAATCTCCTTCTCGACCATGTCGATCACCGTCAAGGTGTCCGGCGGCGGGCTCTTCACGACCGTCGCGACCCCGTTGACGAGCGTGACCTTGTTGTCGTTGGTCGACAGGAGCAGCTGCCCGTGAGTGATCGGAGCGGAGATGAGCACCTGGGCGAAGACGGTGGCGAGCCGCAACGCGTTCATAGAATCTCCTCCCGTATGAGGACGGCGGCGCATAGAAGGTCAGGTTCGGCCCGCGAACGCAAGGTACACTGCACCGCATGACGCTCGACCATCCGTGGACGGAGCCGCCCGCGCCCGCCGAGATGCGCGCGGTCGCTCCCGGAATATACTGGCTGCGCATGCCGCTGCCGTTTCAGCTCAACCACATCAACCTCTGGCTCCTCGAGGACGGCCCGGGCTGGACCATCGTCGACACCGGCGTCGGCCTCGACGACACGCGCGCCCTGTGGGAGCGCATCTTCACCTCGCACCTCCGCGGCCGCCCGGTGCAGCGCGTCCTCGTGACACATTTCCATCCCGATCACATGGGCAACGCGGGCTGGCTGACGGCGCGCTGGAACACCGAGCTCTGGTGCACGCAGGCCGAGTGGCTCTACGCGCAGTTCGCCTGGCGAAGCCGCGGAGCGGCCGACTTCGAGCCACGCCTGGCTCACTTCCGCCGCCACGGCTGCGGTCCCGAGGCGCTCGTGCAGCTCGGGCGTCGCGGCAACCACTATCCGAGCCTCGTGCCCGAGGTGTCGAGCGAGTTCCGGCGGATCCGTGAGGCCGACGCGATCACGATCGGAAGCCGGACTTTTCGCGTGATGACCGTGCTCGGTCACGCGCCCGAGCATGCCTGTCTCTGGGACGAGACGGGTCGGGTGCTGATCTCCGGCGATCAAGTCTTGCCGAAGATCACGACCAACGTCAGCGTCTGGTCCGAGCAGCCCGGGCTCAACCCGCTGCGCCTGTATCTCGACTCGCTCGACCGCTTCGAGCCGATGGCGCCGGATACGCTGGTGCTGCCCTCGCACGGCCTACCGTTCCGCGGCCTCCACGCGCGTCTCGGCTATCTGCGCGACCACCACGCCGCGCGGCTCAACGAGGCGCTCGACGCGCTCGTCGAGCCGCGCACCGCGGCGGAGCTGGTGCCGGTGCTGTTCCGGCGCGAGCTCGACAGCCACCAGTTGAGCTTCGCCGTCGGCGAAGCGCTCGCGCACCTGCGCTTTCTTGAGGACGAGGGGCGCGCCGTCCGCGTCGTCGACCCCGACGGCATTCACCGCTTCCGGAAGGCCTGAACGAAGGTGGCTCCGAGATAGCCGATCAAACCGGCGAGCACGTCGGGCAACGGAAAGCGGGCAATGTAGGCATTGGCAACGGTTCCCACGCCTGTTTCGTTCTTCTGGAGCGCAAACTGGAACAGTGCATCCGGATCGACGAGGGGGCGCCAGGGTAACAGGGCGATCGCCGCGAGCTTCGAAATCAAGTCGACCGCGACGAGCAGCACCAGAACGCGGGACATCGGGAACCCGCGCGGTCACGGTTCACCCTACGCGTAGCCGAGGGCGCGGTCGCGCTCGGCCAATGTCCGATCGCGCTGCGCGACTGGACCGTAGCCACCGCCGCCCGGCGTCCGCACCAGCACGACGTCGCCGCGCTTGAGGACGTGCTGGCGACGGTTGTCGATCGAGACGCCATTGATCTGCACGTCGCCCAGCCCGCCGTCGGCGCCGCCCGCGAAGCCCGGCGCCTGAAACTTCGTGCGCTCGGCCATAAATGAGGCGACGATCGGCACGTCCGACTCGCACTCGAACACGATGTCCTGCCCGAGCCCGCCGCGGAAGCGGCCGGCGCCGCCCGAGCCCGGCGTGAGGCGCTTCTCGCGGAAAAAGAGCGGACTGTTGCGCTCGGCCACCTCGATCGGCGTCGACGAGATGTTGCTCGGCCAGGAGAGCACGTGCTCGCCGTCCTTGCTGGGTGTCGCGCCCATGCCGCCGTTGAAGAAGAAGATGTTCGTGTAGGGCCGCCCGTCCGGGCGCAGACCCGTCTGCTGAACGGCCCAGAGCGGGGAGCCCGCGCCGGCCATCACGCGCTCGGGGATCACCTGATGGAGCGCGCCGAAGAGCAGCACGGGGACGTAGTGGCCGGTGACGGCGCGGCTCACGACGGCGGCCGGGAAGCGCGGGTTCAGGAGCGAGCCCTCGGGCGCGGTGACGCGCATCGGCCGGTACATGCCTTCGTTGTTGGCGAGGCCCGGAAGGAGCGCGCACTTGATCGCGTACGCGGTCATCGCATAGGTGTAGGCCAGCACGCAGTTGATCGCCCGCGGCTGCTGGGGCGAGGTGCCGGCGTAGTCGGCGGTGATCTCGTCGCCGGCGATCGTCAGCGCCACCCGGTAGTCGAGCGGCTCGTCGACGCCGTCGGTCCGCATCGCGTAGCGGTAGGTCCCATCGGGCACCGCGCGGATCGCCGCGCGCATCGCGCGCTCGGCCCGCGTGAAGAGCTCGTCGCCGAGCTCGTCCAGGGTCTCGAGCCCGGCGGCGTCCATCAGCGCGAGCAGCCGCTTCTCCATCAGCTCGTTGGCGCCGACCTGCGCCCAGATGTCGCCGACAGTCTGATCGGGGGTGCGCACGTTGGCGCGGATCATCTCGATCAAGGTGTCGTCGGTGCGCCCCTCGCGCATCAGCTTCATCAAGGGGATGTGGATCCCCTCTTCGAACACCTCGCGCGCTTCGATGGCGCGAAGCCGCCCGCCGATGTCCGGCATGTGCGACGTCGTGGCCGAGAAGGCGACGAGGCGCCCGGCGCGGAAGATCGGCTTGAGGACGCACACATCGCTCATGTGGCCGGTGCCCATCCAGGCGTCGTTGGTGATGAGGACGTCGCCGGGCCGCATCGCCGAGGCGCCCATCGCGCGCAGGAAGTGGCGGACGGTGGCGGGCAGGGTCCCGATGAACGAGGGGATGCTGCCGCTGTTCTGCGCCAGCGAGTAGCCGCGGGCGTCGGTCAGCATGCACGCGAAGTCGTTGGCCTCGTTCGAGAGCGTCGAGAACGACGTGCGCACGATCGCTTTCGCCGCCTCGTCGACGACCGAGATGAGGCGCGTCCACAGTACCTCGAGCGTGATCGCGTCCAAGCGCGTGGTCACGGCGTCTCCTTCACGCGCGCGTAGCACCAGAAGTCGCGGGGTATCGCGCTGACGTTGGGATGGACCCCCCAGCGCCGCAGCCGGCCCTCGCGCGCCAGTCCGGCTTTCTCCAGTACGCGCGCCGAGGCGTGGTTGTCGACGTCGCACACGGCCCAGACGCGATGGACGGCGGGCTGCGCCAGCGCCCAGTCGCTGACGGCGCGAACGACTTCCGTCATGTAGCCGCGGCCCCAGTACGCGCGGCCGAGAATGTAGCCGAGCTCGACGCGGTGGTCCTGGGGCCGGATGTCGATCGCCCCGGCGAGGCGGCCGTCCTCGCGCTGGAGGATGACCCACGTGAACGGCCCGTCTCCGGCCCAGCCGGCTGCGCAGTGCCGGAGGTATTCGCGCGCCTCGGCGGGGCTCAGATGCGTCCGAAAGCTCACGTATCGTGTGGCCTCGGCATCGTTCGCGTACGTCGTGAAGATCGCCTCCGCGTCGTCCATGATGGGCGTTCGCAGCCGGAGCCGGGCGGTCTCGAAAGTCGCGGGCGGCTTCACGAGTCGAGGCTCACCACGATGTTGCCGGTCGCGGCCACCGTGAAGCTTGCGCGCGGCCCGACGACCAGGGTCGAGCCCTCTTCCTCGATCACCGCCGGACCGGCGAACCGATCGCCGACGGCGAGGCGCGCGCGGTCGTACACGATCGTCTCGACGAACCCGTCGGCCTCGGGGAACCAGACCGGGCGCCGTCCTTTCAGCGGCGACTCGGCGCGGCGCGACCGTCCCTGCCGGGCGACCTCGCTTCCGGCAACGGGCGCGCGGACGGCGACGCGGACGTTGATGAACTCGATCGGCACGTCGGGCGGCGTGAGCGAGAACTTCTCGCGGTAGGCCGCCTCGAAGGCCGACGTGAGCGCGCGGCGCACCGCGTCGGCGTCTCGGCCGTCGTACGGACCATCGGGCAGGTCCACCACGAGATCGAAGCCCTGGCCCAGAAAGCGCCCGTCCGCGAGCCGCTGGAAGCGCGCCGTCTCGAGCTTGAGACCCGTATCGGCCATGACGGCGCGCGCCTCGTCCTCGAGGCCGCGAAACGCCGCCTCGAGCGCGCCGAAGTCGCCGCGATCGAGCCGAATCCCGACGGTCGCGACGCGGTCGACGCGCGCTGGGGCCACGAGCAGGCCGAGCGCCGAGGCGACGCCGGCCGACGGAGGGCAGATCACCCGGCTCAGGCCGAGCTTGCGCGCGACGTGGCAGGCGTGGACAGGTCCGGCGCCGCCCGTGCAGAGGAGGGCGTAGTCGCGCGGGTCGCGGCCGCGCTCGGCGACGTGCACCCGCGCCGCGCTCGCCATGCTCTCGTTGACGATGTCGTGGATGCCCCACGCGACCGAGGTCAAGGGCAGGCGCACGGTTTCCGCGAGCCGAGTCAGCGCGCTACGCGCCGCCGCGACGTCGATCGCAAGCGTGCCGGCGGCGAAGTAGTCGGGGTTCAGGTACCCGAGCAGAAGATCGGCGTCGGTGACGGTCGGCTCCGTTCCCCCCAGGCCGTAGCAGGCCGGGCCGGGCTGGGAGCCCGCGCTGCGCGGCCCGACCTTGAGCAACCCGATCTCGTCCACGTGCGCGATGGAGCCGCCGCCGGCGCCGATCTCGATCAGCTCGATCGTCGAGATGCGGATCGGCAGCCCGCTGCCCTCGATGAACCGCTTCTGGCGTGCCGCCTCGAAGCTGTACGCGGTGCGCGGCTCGCCGCCGTCGACGAGCGAGAGCTTGGCGGTGGTGCCGCCCATGTCGAAGGCCAGGAGATCGCCGCCGCTGTCCTCGCGGCCGAAGAAGGCCGCGGCGATCGCCCCCGCGGCCGGACCGGACTCGAGCATCTGCACCGGGGCCCGCTGCGCCTCGGCGACATGGGTCAGGCCGCCGCTCGAGAGCATGAGCAGCAGCGGCGCCGGGATTCGTAGCTCCACGAGCTGTCGCGCCGTGCGTCCGAGATACTGGTGGGCCAGCGGCTTGATGTAGGCGTTCGCGACCGTCGTCGAGGCGCGCTCGAACTCGCGGATCTCCGGCGCCACCTCGTACGACGCCGTGGTGAAGATGTCCGGGTGGCGCTCGGCGATGAGCCGAACGGCCTCGGCCTCGTGGCTCGGGTTCGCGTAGGCGTGGAGGAACATCACGGCGATCGAGCCCGTGCCGGCGGCGGCGAGACGCTCGACCGACGCCGCGAGCTGATCACGGTCGAGCGGCCGGCGGACCGTCCCGTCGGCGCTCATGCGTTCGGCGACTTCCAGCCTCAGGTTGCGCGGGACGAGGGGCTCGGGCTTGGCGATGTTGAGGTCGTAGAGCTCGAACTTCCGCTCGCGCCCGATCTCGAGCGTATCGCCGAAGCCGGCGGTCGTGATGAGCCCGGCGACGGCGCCCTTGCGCTCGATGAGCGCGTTGGTGAAGAGCGTCGTCGCGTGGATGACTCGCGTGCAATGGCGGGGCTCGAGTGCGCCGTCGCTCAGGATCGCGCCGACACCGGTCACGACGGCGCGGACCGGGTCGTCGTGGGTCGTCAGCACCTTGCGGCTCCACTGCCGGCCGGTGTCGTGGTCGTACACCACGACGTCGGTGAACGTGCCGCCGATGTCGATTCCGAGCGAGTAGCTGGGCACGCCACCTACTCCACGGTCATCGGACGAGCCCGATCGCGCGCCACCAGGGGACGCCGATGGCGACCGCGACCAGCGACACGACGAGCTTGGCGGCCATCAGGCGCTGGCCTCGCACGCCTGCTTGCTCATTCTCAAGAGGGACGTGTCGACGAGCGCGACGACGCTCGCCGAACGGGGAGTCCCGGTGAAGATGGCGATCTCGCCGAAGCACTCGCGGGGGCCGAGGATGGCGATGCGCTCGACGTCGCCCGCGGCGTCCCGGTGCAGGGTCTCGACGGCGCCGGTCTGCACGACGTAGAGGGCATCCCCGGGATCGGCCTGGCGGATGATGACGGTCCCCGCCGCGACCCGGACCTCGTCGAGCTTGCCCGCAACCCTCGCCAGATCCTCGCGGGCGAGACCCGCGAAGATCGACGTGCGGGTGATCGTGTCGATGAACTCGTTCACGGCGCTGGCCTCGGACGCCGAGAATA
>QHSP01000033.1 GCA_003220495.1 Candidatus Rokuibacteriota bacterium
CGACGTAGATGTCGCCGCGCGAGTCGACCGCGAGCCCGTGCGGCGAGATGAACTGACCCGGCTCGAGTCCAGCGGGGCGTTGACCGAGCCGCGCGAGCAGGTCGCCCTTGTGGCTGTAGATGCTCACGCGGGGTCCGATGTTGGGCATGTCGTAGTTCACGCCCATGCCGCCGCCGATCTCGCCGACGTAGAAGCGGCCTTGAGGGCCACGCTCCATGAAGAGACCCGAGGGCCGGTGCATGTTGACCCACTGCGTCTCGAACCTGCCGTTACCGTCGAAGACCTGGACGCGATGGTTTTCGCGGTCGGCGACGTAGACCCAGCCGTCGGCGTCGCAGCAGATGTTGTGCGCGATGTTGAACTGCCCCGGATCGGTCCCTGGCTCCCCCCACGATCGGATCAGGGTGCCGTTCGGCGCGAACGTGTGGACGCGCGAGTTGCCGTAGCCGTCGGAGACGTAGAGATCGCCCTGCGGCGACAGCGCCGTGTGCGTGCAGCGATGGAATGGCTCGCCGCTCATGTAAGGCTTCGGCTTGCCGGGAATTCCGATGGTCAACAGCACCTTGCCGTCGAGCGTGCAGTGCCGGACGGTGTGATCGCCGTCGTCGGTCAGCCAGAGGGTGTCGTCCGGCGCCATGTGGACGCCGTGCGCGCGGGGAAACAGCCCCTCGCCCCACGAGCGCAGAAAGTTGCCCTCGCGGTCGAGCACGACCATCGGGTGCTTACCGCGGTTGAACGCGTACACCCGATCCTGCCTGTCGACGCCGACCGCGGCGACGTCGGCGTTGAACTCCTGCCCGGGCGGCAGCCTGGCCCAGTTGTCGACGACCTCGTAGCGATGCGCGCCGGTCCCCAGAATGATCGCCATGGCTCACTCAGCCTCCCTGGAGGTAGTCCGCGAAGTATTCCTCGATCGTGATCCGACGACTCGTCAGACCGAGCCGAAACGCCTCCCCGGTGAACGCGTCGATCTGCGCTCGGTTGCGCTCGAGCCCGTAGGGGTGGAAGTCCTCGCCCATCACGGCCGCGGTGTCTTCGAGCTCGGCCTCGAGCCACGGCGTCGCGTACGGAAACCCCTTCTGCGCGGCGGTGAAGCAATCGTTGGCGGCGCTGAACGCCTTGGTGAGGCTCTCCGCGATCCAGCGATTCGCCTCCCACGCCTCGCGCCGGAGGACGATCAGGTGCTGCGGCGGGAACGCGCCGGTCTTGAGAAAGTATTCCTGCTCGACCAGGCGAAAGTCCGGGAACAGGCGCAGGATCGGGCCTGTTCTCGGGTGGTAGGCCGCCGGGCGCGGCGGGCTGTAGATGGCGTCGAGCTCGCCGGCGATCAGCATGTTTGACAGCGAGCGGCCCTTGGCGGGCGCCTTCACGCCGGGCGGCAGGGTCTGATCCATTGGCGCCGACCAGGGCGTGTCGATGTCGCCGATCCACCACTCGATCGCCGATGGGTCGAGCCCCACGAAGCGCAGAAAGTGCCGATACCAGATCGATCCGCTCGCGGTGTAGCTATACATGCCGATCCGCTTGCCGGCCAGATCGGCCGCCGATCGGATCGGCCCGCCCCGGCGGATGTAGAGGTCGCGCGCCGTGAAGTTGCGCAGCGGGAACACCGGAATGCCGACGTAGCGGCGATCGCCCTTCTCGATGCGGTAGAGGTACTGCGCCATCGACCATTCGCCGCCCTGCACCGCCGGGTCCTGGACGGCCCGGCGGAGCATCTCGGCGCGGGCCGGCCACGAGCCGCGGCTGCCCAGGATCATCGTGAGCGCGATATTTTCGGGCTTCACCTCGCCGATCGCCAGCGGCATGATGCGCGCGTAGTCGGCGCACGTCAGCGTGATCGGGATCTCAGCCATTTCGTTCATATGCGCGCCTCGGCCGGCGGGGCCCCACCCCGCGACGGCCTGCCGCGCGCACCCCCCTCACTGGTTCTGTCCGAACAGATCGCCATCCGGCCATCTCTTCACCTTGCCCTTGGCGACCCACAGGCCGCGGTCGACATCGCCTCTGAACCCGTTGCGATCCTGCGGCCGGCTGTTGAACATGACGACCCAGGCAAATCCGTCGCCGGTGCGCACGGCCAAGGTGCTCGTCCCGGGGATCGAGCCGGTGTGGAACAGGTTGGCGCCGTTCGTGACGGGTCGGATACGGATGCCGAGGCCGTAGTACACACCGTTGCCGTTCGACTCGTCCCCCTCGGCCGTCGTCAGTTTCAGCTCGGCGCGCGCGTTCATGTCGGCGAGGGTCGCGGTGTTCAATAGAGCGGCACCGCGCCGACCGTCGATCGCGAGGATGAAGCGCAGGTAGTCGATCGGCGTGCCGATCCAGCCGCCGTACGAGCCCATCGTCTCGATCGCGAAGGCCCCGTAGGGCTGTGGCGCGAGCGTCAAGCCGAGGCCCGGCATCGCCTTGACCTGTTTCGCCCCGCGGTAGTCGTAGTACGTCACTTCCGCCTCGGCCGGCTGTAAGGTGCGGCCGATCTTCATGCGCGTGGCGCCAACTGGCGCCAGGACGTGCTGGCGGACGTGAGTCTCGTACGGTGAACCTGTCACCCGTTCGACGACACGCCCGAGAATACAGTAGCCGATGTTCGAGTAGGCGAACCGCTCGCCCGGTGCGAAGTCGAGCTTGCGCTCGAGTGTATCGCGCAGAATGGTCGGGCAGTCGGGCGGCAGCGGCCCGCCCTGGCGATGGGCCGCGTCGGCCGCGCCCGGCAAGAACACGACGTCGCCTGATCGATCGCGGTCGAAGCCGCCGGAGTGCTGGAGCAGGTGGCGCACGGTGATGTCGTGGACGCGCGCATCCGTGATCCGGTCGGAGCGCGGCCCGGCGTCACCGAGGATCGGCAGCACCTTGTCGTCGAGCTTCACGCGTCCGTCCTGGACGAGCTGCAGCACGGCGACGGCGGTGATGGTCTTGGAGAGGCTTGCGAGGCGAAACAGGCTCGTCGGCTCCACGACGACCGCGCGTTCCTTGTTGGCGAGCCCGTAGCCCCGCACGAGGACTAGCTTGTCCTTGTGGGCGACCGCAAGCCCGGCGCCAGGGACGTCCCACTTCTTGATCAGCGCCGTCATGAGCTCGTCGTAGGCGGCGAGCCCGGGCAGCGCCGATCCCGTTGGCTCAGCCCGCGCCTCGAAGCTGGCCAGCCCGACGAGCAGAACGGCGACGAACGCGAACCGCCTCATGCTTTCTTCTGCGCCTCGAAGATCGCCCGCGGATTCCCCACGAGCATCTGCTCGATCTGATCCTCTTTGACTCCCGCCTTGCGGAGCGCCGGGAGGATATCGTCGGGGATGTGGTTGTAGTTCCACTGCGGCCGTGTCCGGAGCTTGGCGTCCTCGGAGAGCATGTCGGACCAGCAATTCGCGTCGTGCGAGAGGACCATCTTCGGCGCGTAGCCCTCGGCGCACAGGCGCGCCAGCACCTCGACCCGCTTCGGCGTCGACAGGAAGTTCTCGAGGCCGAAGCGGTCCATCCCGATCGTGCTGCCCCGCTCCATCAGCCCGCGCAGGTAACCCAGATCCTCGCTATCGCCGCTGTGGCCGATGATGACGCGGCCCAGATCGACGCCTTCCTGGGCGAAGATCGCCTGCTGCATCTCGCCCGTCCGGCCGGCCGCCCAGGTGTGCGTCGAGATCGGCACGCCGGTCGCCTTCTGGGCCCGCGCCGACGCGCGCAGGATGCTGTCGATCACCGGCGTCACGCCCGCCGTGTCGGTGGCGCACTTGATGATGGCGGCCTTCACGCCGCTGTTGCCGATGCCCTGGGTGATGTCGCGGACGAAGAGATCGGCCACCGCGTCGACGCCGTGAACGCTGAAGTAGCGCTGCGGCATCCACCAGACACCGGTGGCGACGACGATGTGCACGCGCGAGCGGCGCGCGACTGCGAGGATCAGATCGATGTCGCGCCCGAGATCGACGGTGGTCAGGTCGACGATGGAGCGGATGCCGCGGCGATAGAGGTCGGCCATCTTGCGCTCGGCGATGTCCAGAATGGCGTTGCGATCCCAGAGGTGAGGCCAGTTCTCCTGCACGCCCGGAGAGCGGGTGACGACGTGCTCGTGCATCAAGGTTGGTCCGAGCTCGGTCGTGGCGATCGGACCCAGTGCGGTCTGGACGGTTGTCATCTCGATCTCCTCTTATCGGGTGCACACTTCGAGCACCGGCTTGTCCCCGTCCACGGCGGCGAGCACGACCGACTCGATCGCCGGCTCGCTCAGGAGGCGCCCGGCCGGCTCGCGCGCCGGCTCCCGGTCGGCGAGGGTCTCCGCCTTGTCAGCCTCGAGCGCCCGCCGCCGCGCGCTCGATCAGCTCCTTGGCGCCCGCCTGGATCCACGGGAAGAAGCTCGTCATCACCACACGCACGCCCAGGCGCGTGTAGCGCTCGACGTTGCCGACGTTGACGAGCGTGCCGGCCACGCGGCCGGATTGGACGATCTTCTTGATCGCGCCGTCGATGGTCTGCTGGACTTCCGGGTGCCCCATATTGCCGATCTGGCCCATCGAGGTCGCCAAGTCGCTGGGCGCCACGAAGAAGCAGTCGATGTGGTCGACCTTGAGGATCTCGTCGAGGCTGCGCACGGCCACGATGTCCTCGATCAGGACGATCAGGAGGCTCTGGTCGTTGGCGGTCTTCAGATAGCCGTCGACGCCGAAGCCCTGGCGGCTCGTGTACATGCCGCGCTTGCCGAGTGGCGCGAACTTGCCGGCCGCGACGACCGACTCGGCCTCGGCGCGGTTGTTGACGTGCGGCACCACGATCCCCTGGGCGCCGCGATCGAGCGTGCGATAGATCGTGGCGTAGTCGTTGTCCATCACTCGGACGACGGACGTCTTCCCCCAGAGGTCGCAGGCGCGCGTCAGGTTGCCGAGCTCGCCGTAGTCGACGCCGCCGTGCTCGCCCTCGAGCCAGATGCCGTCGACGTCGAGCGTGCCGAGCTGATCGATCAGGTCCGGTTCGTTGGTGCCGGCGACGATCGTCGCGACCTGGCCGGCGGCGAGCTTTTGCTTCACGCGATTCGGTCGGATGTTCATGGTGCCTCCTCCGCGGGATTCTAGCCTAAAAGGTGGGCCGGCGATCCATGCGCTTCCACTCTTCCCGCGCTTGTTGTATCGTCACCGCACGATTCGCCCGGGCGGTCCTGCCCAGTCGCGATCCCGAAGGAGGACACTCATGAGGTGTTGGCTCACCGGCCTGTTCGCCCTGACGCTCGCAGCGCTCGTGGTGCCGATCGGCGCGGGCGCACAAGGCAAGGACACCATCACCGTCGCACTTCCGTCCCACGCGCCGACTCTCGACCCCCACATGCACTTCGAGCGCGTGGGCGTCCTGGTCAACATCAACATGTTCGATTCGCTTCTGCATCGCTCCGCCAAGCTCGAGTTCGAGCCCTCGCTGGCCGTGTCATGGAAGGCGCTCAGCGACACGATGTGGGAGTTCAAGCTCCGCAAGGGCGTCAAATTCCACGACGGCTCGATCATGACGGCCGAGGACGTGAAGTTCTCGTTCGATCGGGTCCTGGAGCCGGGCCAGGAGAAGAAGAAGTCTCCCCAGTACGGCAACGTTCGCGCGATCAAGGAAGTGAAGATCGTCGACCCGGATACGATCCACCTGATCACCGACAAGCCGTTTCCGCTCCTGCTCGAGCGTCTCGTGTACTTCGGCATCGTGCCGAAAAAGCACATCGAGAAAGTAGGCGAGGAGGCGTTCGGCAGCACGGCGACGGTCGGCACCGGCCCGTGGAAGCTCGTGGAGTGGAAACGCGACCAGCACATCAGACTCGAGGCGTTCGATCAGCACTGGCGCGGCAAGCCCGCGTTCAGGTACGTCGTCTTCCGGGCGATCCCCGAGGTGGCGACGGCGGTGGCCGAGCTCAAGACGGGCGGCGTGGACATCATCCGCAACGTCAACGCCGATCTCATGCCCGACCTCAAGAGTCATCCGCAGACGCGGATCAGCACGACGCCGATCCTCCGCGTGCACTACATCTCCCTCGACATGCGGAGCGCGCCATTCGACAAAAAGGCCGCACGTCAGGCCGCGAACTACGCCATCGACAAGCAGGCCATGATCCAGAAGATGATGGCGGGGCTGGGCAAGCAGGTGGCAACGGTCGTCCAGCCGGCGGCCTTCGGATTCGATCCCTCTGTCGCGCCGTACTCGTACGACGCGAAGAAAGCCAAGGAGCTGCTCGCGCAGGCCGGCTATCCGAACGGCGTCGACATCACGCTGCACAGCGCCGCGGTGGACTGGCGCCCGCATTTCGAGGCGCTCGGCCAGATGCTCACCGAGGTCGGCCTCCGCACCACGGTCAAGATGTGGGACCCGGGCCCGGCGTGGAACAAGTTCTTCCAGGCCGAAGGCAAGGCCACCAACGGCCAGTACGGCAGCTGGGGGAACTACTCGGTGTTCGACGCCGATGCGGTGCTACACCCGCTCTATCACACCGAGCCCGGCGGCTGGATCGGGAAGCACTACGCGCGCGTCGAAGGGCTCGACAAGCTGATCGACGAGGCCCGCTCGAGCATCGATCAGGCCAAGCGCAAGCGCATCTACGCGGAGATCCAGCGGATGATCCGCGAAGAGGCGCCGTCGGTGTTCTTGTGGACGCAGAACGACACGCTCGGCATCTCGAAGAAGGTCGCGTACGAGGCGCGTCCGGACGAATGGCTCTGGCTCTTCGCGGCCAAGCCGGCGAACTGAGGTCCTGAAGGAGGCGGCGCCGTGTCGGCATTCCTGATCCGGCGCTTCCTCCGCTTCGTCGTCGTCTGTATCGGCGTTTCGCTGGTCACCTTCTCGATCCTGCACGCCAGCGGCGACCCGGTCGCCCTGATCATGCCGGAAGCCCCCGAGGCGGACCGGGCCAAGCTCCGGGATGCGCTCGGTCTCTCGGATCCGCTTCCAACACAGTTCGTCCGCTTCGTTGCCAACGCGGCGCGCGGCGACTTCGGCCAGTCGTTCTTCCATCGCGAGCCGGCGTTCGGCCTCGTCGTCGAGCGTATGCCGACGACCCTGGGGCTGACGTGCCTCGCCGTCACGCTGGCCCTCGCGATCGCGATCCCCGTCGGCATCTACAGCGCCGTCTTTCGCAACACGCTCGGCGACCATGCGGCCACGGCGATCGTCTTCCTCGGTCAATCGATGCCCGTGTTCTGGATCGGCATCATGCTCATGCTGCTCTTCGCGGTGCAGTGGCGGCTCCTGCCCGTCTCGGGCTGGGGCACCTGGTCGTCGATGGTGCTGCCCGCGGTCACGCTCGGGGCGTTCACGACGCCGCTCTTCATGCGGATCATCCGGTCGAGCATGCTGGAGGTCATCAACCTCGACTACGTGCGGACGGCGCGGGCCAAGGGCCTGTCGGAGTGGCTGGTGATCTGCCGCCACGCGCTGCGCAACGCGGCGCTCCCGATCGTCACCGTGACCGGCCTTCAGTTCGGGCTCCTCCTCGGCGGCGCGGTGCTGACCGAAACCGTGTTCGCGGTGCCCGGCGTCGGCCGCTTGATCGTCGGGGCGATCCGCCAGCTCGATTTCCCGATCGTGCAAGCCGGCGTCTTCCTGCTCGCGATCATCATCGTGTCGGTCAACTTCCTAGTCGACGTCCTCTACGTCTACCTGAACCCCACGGTCAGGCTTCACTGATGGCGGTCATGCTGCCTCGGGCCACGGTTGCCTACGAGGTGGGCGCGTCGATCGCCGGCGGCTCGCGAGCGTGGCGCCGGTTCGCGCTCAACCCCGCGGCACTCGTCGGCTCGGCGATCCTGCTCGTGATGGTGAGCGTCGCGCTGGCCGCGCCGTGGGTGGCGCCGCACGATCCGGCCAAGCAGTCGCTGCTCCGCCGGTTCACTCCGCCGATGTGGCAGACCGGTGGGAATGCGGCGTATCCACTCGGCACCGATCAGGTCGGCCGTGATGTGCTGAGCCGGATCATCCACGGCGCCCGCATCTCGCTGCTCGTCGGCGTGTCGGCCGTCCTCGTGAGCCTCGTCGTCGGCGTCTCGGCGGGTCTGGCGAGCGGATTCATGGGCGGCAAGGTCGATACCGCCATCGGCACCGTCGTGGACGTCTCGCTGTCGTTCCCGCAAATCTTGTTGGCGCTGGCGTTCGTGGCCGCGCTCGGGCCGAGCCTCGTCACCATCATCGTGGTGCTCGGCCTCACGGGCTGGGAGCGCTATGCGCGCGTCGTGCGGGCCGAGGTGCTGGCACTACGCGAGAAAGAGTTCGTCGAAGCGGCGCGGGCGATCGGCGTGGGCCGGCTGCGCATCATCGTCCGGCACGTCCTGCCCAACACGGTGTCGTCGATCGTGGTGATGTCGACCTTGCAGGTCGCGCAGGCGATCCTGGCCGAGGCCGCGCTGTCGTTCCTCGGCGTCGGCTCCGGAAACGCCTACCCCACGTGGGGCCAGATGATCTCGCTCGGGCGCGACTTCGTAACCGTCGCCTGGTGGCTCGCCACGCTCCCGGGGCTCGCGATCTTGGTGACCGTGCTCGCGATCAACCTCGTCGGCGACCGGTTGCGCGACGCCCTGGATCCGCGGACGATCTGATCAGCTCTCCGGAGGACGAGCCGGGGGAAAGCTGAAGACGTTCGCGGGCTCGTGTGAGAGGTCGTGGTCGCGGCGCAGGCGCCGGACCATCCCGAGCGCGTACGGCGCGCCCTCCAGCAGCTGGGCCAGCATCAGATCGTCGAGCTGAAGCCCCGCGCGTCGCGCGGCCTTCACGCAGAGATCGCGGGTCTCGGCGTCGACGCCGTCGGCGGGCTCCGAGAGCACGGGCGGCGGCGTCACCTCGGGCGCGGCGGCGCCGGGTATCAGGCTCGGGCGCCGCGTGTGCCACTCGGTGGCACGCTCGTAGGCATGACCGACCTTCAAGATCGTCTCCTCGCCAAACGGACGACCGACGATCTGCATGCCGAGCGGCAGGCCGTTGCCGCCGAAGCCGTTCGGCAGCGCCAGCACCGGCTGACTCGTCACGTTCCAGGCCGTGAGCAGGCTCGCCCTCTGCCAGAACGAGACGCTGCGATAGTCGCTGAGCCGCGGCGCCTCGCCCATGCCCGCGGTCACGAACGCGTCGAAGCGCGCGTAGAGCGGCTCCATCTCGATCATCAGCCGGCGATGCTCCCGCGTGGCCTGGACGTAGTCGCTGGCGGTGAAGAGCACGGAGGGCAGCGCGCGCGAGCGAAAGTCGGCGCCGAAGTCCTTGGGCCGCGCGATCAGGTTCTTCTGATGGACGCTGAAGATCTCGCTCTCGGCGACGATGATCTTGACGTCGAAGTAGCTGGCGAGCGGCCGCACCCGGCACTCCTCGAGCTCGGCGCCCAGCCGGCGCAAGACGTCGAGCGCCGCGTCCATCGCGCGGCGCACGTCGTCCGACGCCGGGATGTCGTCCTCCCAGTGGTGGCGCAGGACACCGATCCGGAGCCCGCGGAGATCCTCGCCGAGCGCGCGGCGATACTGTGGGATGGGCCGGCTCAGGCTGCCCGCGTCCTTCGGGTCGTAGCCGGCCAGCGCCTCCAGGGTCAGCGCGCAATCCTCGACGGTGCGAGCGAGCGGGCCGCAATGATCGAACGTGTACGAGTTGGTGATGACACCGGCGCGGCTCACCAGGCCGAACGTCGGCATCAGCCCGACGATGCCGCAGAGCGATGCCGGGCCCCGGATCGATCCGCCCGTGTCCGAGCCGAGCGCGACCGGGACCATCCCCGCGGCGACGGCGGCGCCCGACCCCGACGACGAGCCGCCGGTGAAGCGCGTCAGGTTCCAGGGATTGCGCGCCGGAGGCCACGGCAGATCGAACGAGGGGCCGGCGTGCGCCATCTCGTGGGTCGCGAGCTTGCCGAGGAGCACGGCGCCCGCGTCGTAGAGCCGGCTCGTCGTGGTGGCGTCTTCGTCGGGAATCCGGTCGACGAAGACGCGCGAGTGGCCCGAGGTCAGGATGCCCTTCGTGTCGTAGATGTCCTTGAGCGCGAACGGGATCCCGTGCAATGGGCCACGGGTCTTGCCGCGCGCGATCTCGGTCTCGGCCGCCCTCGCCTGCCGCCGCGCCAGGTCGAACGTGGGCGTGATGAAGGCGCGCGTCTGAGCGTCGTACCGCTCGACGCGCTGGATCAACGCCTCGGTCAGCTCGAGGGGCGAAAGCTTTCGCGCTGCGATCAGTCCGGCGAGCTCGGCGATCGAGAGGTCGTGGAGTTCCGTGGCCATGGGGTTCTCCCTTTCGGGCCCGAGTATAGCGTTGACGCCCTCCGCGGCGATGGCTACCCTTGGGCCGCAGCGTGCGCGCCGCAGGCCGTCGCAGTGCGAGCCGCGGGGCCGGCCGCGTCAGCGAATTAAGGAGAGCGCACCATGGCGTTCATGACCAAGGGCGGGTTTCGCCTCTACTACGAGGACACCGGCGGTCACGGGCCCGCGATCATGTTCCTGCACGGCGCGGGCGGCAACCACCTGAGCTGGTGGCAGCAGGTCGCGGTATTTGCCGAGGAGTACCGCTGCATCACGGTCGATCAGCGCGGCTTCGGCCAATCGCCCGACGTGTCGGGCGGGCCGGGCCCCGCCGCGCTCGGAGCCGACGCGATCGCGCTGCTCGATCATCTCGGGATCTCGCGGGTCGCGATCGTCGCCCAGTCGATGGGCGGCTGGGCCGCGGTGGGCGCCGCCGTACGGGCGCCCGAGCGATTCTGGGCGATCGTCCTGGCGAACACGGTCGGCAATCTGACCAACGCCGACATCGCCGCGGTGCGCCAGCGTCTGGCCGCCGCGAGCCCGCCGCGACCGGCCGTGCTGTGGCACGCCGCCATCGGCCCGACGTTCCGCACGCGAGAGCCGATGCGCTCGTTCCTCTACGCGCAGATCTCGGGGCTAAACGCGCCGCTGCCCGCCGACTTCCGCGACCAGCTCCAGCGGCTCACCACGCCGGTCGAGCGCTACGCCGCCACGCGAGTGCCAACGTTCTTTCTGACCAGCGACGAGGACGGCCTGATCTGGCCCGAGCTGTCGGCCAGGGTGCACGCGCACGTGCCGGGCGCGCGCTTCGAGCGTGTCGAGGGCGCGGGCCACTCGACGTACTTCGAGCGTCCCGACGTCTTCAACCGCGAAGTGGGCGCGTTCCTCAAGGAGCATCGGCCATGAAATGGTGTCGATTCCAGTCCGGTAAGACCGTGTCGTACGGCATCATCGACGGAACCGCGTTGACCGAGGTCACCGGCAGCCCGTTCGAGCGCTACACGAAGACGACGAACACCAGCATCCTGAGCCGGGTCAAGCTGCTGGTTCCGGTGATTCCGCCGACCTTCTACGCGGCCGGCGTGAACTATCGCGAGCACGTCACCGAGATGGCCCATCGCCGGGGCGTGAAGCCCGAGTTTCCGCCGAACGCCGACGTCGGCTACCGCGCCAACAACGCGCTGGTCGCGACCGACGAGCCGATCGTCATCCCCAAGGACGCCGGGGATCAGGTCCAGTACGAGGGCGAGCTGGTCGTGGTGATCGGCAAGCGCTGCAAGCGCGTCTCGGAAGCCGAGGCGCTCGACTACGTCTTCGGCTACACGCTCGGCAACGACGTGAGCGAGCGCGCCTGGCAGCGCGGCGACCGCACGTTCTGGCGAGGCAAGAACACGGACACCTTCAAGCCGATGGGCCCGTGGATCGTCACCGGGCTCAACCCCGACGATCTCCGCGTCACGATACGATTGAACGGCAAGGAGATGTTCACCTACGCCGTCAAGGACGCGATCTTCGGCGTGCGCCAGTTCATCAGCCGCATGAGCCAGTACCTGACGCTCTACCCGGGCGACGTGCTGTGGATGGGCACGGACGGCGCGACCGAAAACATGAAGGACGGCGACGTCGTCGAGGTGGAGGTGCCGGAGATCGGCGTGCTCCGCAACCCGGTCGTGCGAGAACGCTGATCGCGAACGACGCGTTTCCGATCATCCGGCGGCCGCCGGCGGAGGCGCGCACGCCGGTGCTCGTCAGCGTGCCCCACTACGGCACCAAGCCCCTGCCCCACATCACCCGCGACCACTACAGCGAGCCCTGGTTCGAGACCTTCGCCTACGGGTTCGCCGACACGTTCGTGGGCGATCTCTACGGCGACCTGCACGAGCACGGGGCCACCGTGCTCGCGACGCCGTTTTCCCGGATGTTCGTCGACGTCAACCGGCGCCGCGACGACTTCGAGCACCACGACGGCGAGGTGCGCTCGCGCCGCGGGGTCGTGCGCACGCACACGATGCGCGAGGCGCCGATCTTCCGGCACCCGCTCGGGCTCGCCGATCTCGAGGAGCGGCTGCGCGCACTGTACGACCCGTACTATTCGACCCTGGACACCTTGCTCGCCGAGCTCTCGCGGCACTACGGCTATGCGCTCCTCCTCGACGGCCACACCGGGAGCCCGCGGCGGATGAAAGACCACCAGGTGATCATCGGCACGCGTCACGACACGACGTGCGCGCCGGAGCTCGCGAAAGCCGTGGCCGCGATCTTCGCCCGCCACGGCTTCGAGGTGCACGAGAACGTCAGCGGCTACGCCGGCGGCAACATCGTGACGACGTACGGCCAGCCCGGGGCGCGGCGCGTGCACGCGCTCCAGCTGGAGGTCAACGCCTCGCTCCTCATGACGACCGGCCGCGACGAGTTCATCGCCCAGGTGTCGCGCGGCGAGATCCCCCGGAAGGCCGAGGCCAACATCGCCCGGGTTCGCGCGTGCCTCCGGGACGTGCTGGCGGCGTTGCCCGCGGCGCTCGCGAGCGTCTGCGAGCCCTCGCGATGAGCCGGCTCTTCCTGATCCGCCACGGCGAGACGGAGGGCAACGCCCTCCGGATCGTCCAGCACCCGCACATCCCGCTCTCGCCGCGCGGCCTCGTCCAGGCCGAGCGGCTGGCGCGCCGCCTCGCGGGCGAGGGCATCGCGCGGATCGTCTCGAGCGACTACGCGCGCGCGCTGACGACGGCCGAGCATCTCCAGCGCGCGACCGGCGCCCCCCTCGCCATCGAGCCGCTGCTACGCGAGCGGAACTTCGGCGATCTCCGCGGCAAACCGTACGCGGAGCTCGGCTTCGACATGTTCGAGCCCGACTACGCGCCGCCGAATGGCGAGACGTGGCCCACGTTCCACGCGCGTGTCGACCGGGCGTGGGCCCGGGTGCAGGAGATCGCGGCGCCCACGGGCGGCGGCCTGGCGGTGGTGACGCACGGCCTCGTGTGTCGATCGCTCGCCGCCCGGCATCTCGTCCTCGGCGATGGCGAATCGGCGCCCGAGCGCTGGGACAACACCTCGCTGACCATCGTCGACTGGCCGGCGCCGTGGCGGGTGCGCCTGCTGAACTGTATCGCCCACCTCGACGGCCTCGAACCGCCGCCGGCCGACTCGGGCCCGGCCTGACGCCGCGCTGTCTACCAGCGCGCGGACAAACCCAGGACCGCGGTGTGCGAGTCGAGATTCAGGTGCAACGGCGTCTGCTTGAGGAGCGCCGAGTCGCGAAGGTCTACCGAGACCTCGGTGTGCGTGAAGCGGTACTCGGCGAAGAGCATGAGGCTCGGCGCGACCTGGAACGCGATGCCGGCGCCGGCCTTGTAGCCGACCGAGTAGTCGGTATCACCGTCCTGGTTACGGAACTGCGCCGTCGTCCGCGGCGTGACGGTGGTCTTGAAAAACGGCACGCCGCCCGTGATGTAGGGCTGGAGCGCCCCCCACGGCGCGGTCTCCGACTTCAAGAGCGGCAGGCGCAGCATGAGGTCGAGCGAGAGCGCGATGGCCTCCACGTCGATGCGGCCGGTGGTGCCGCCCTGGCCTCCGCTACAGCCACCCGATGGCACACACCCGTCGATGTGGAGTTGTTGCGGGCCGATCGTCGGCGAGAAGGCGAACAGATCGACACCGAAGCCGAGAAAGGGCACGCGGTCCAGGTAGCGGCCGAAGCGCCCACCGATGATCCACGATTGATCGAGCTCGGTGTCGCGATAGATGCTGAGCCCGGACGGGCTGTGCACGGTCACGTCGTCGCTCAACGTGAGGCTCCGGCCGGCGTACACATCGCCATACCATTCGGCCGACGCGGGCGCGGCCGTCAGCAGCAGCAGGCACATGACGATCACGGAGATCACGACGTTCATCGGCAGCTCGCTCTTTCGTCTAGACCTGAGCGGTGGTGGCCGCGTGGCCCGCGACCGTGGTGCGGCGCATGTCGCGTGGCTGGCTCTCGTCGTAGCGGCGCACGCGGTGCATCATCTGGCGGTTGTCCCACACGACGAGATCCCATACGCGCCACTGGTGGACGTAGACGAACTTCGGCCGGGTGGCGTGCTCGTTCAGGTCTTTCAACAAGATCCGCGCCTCCGGCATCGGCATCCCGAGAATCGCGCCGGCGTGCGACGAGAGATAGAGCGACTTGCGGCCCGTCACGGGGTGGGTGCGCACGAGCCGCTGGCGCACCGGCCGGAACATCGTCCGCTCCTCTTCCGAATAGTCGAGCAGGCCGAGCGAGCCGCGCGAATACATGAGCGAGTGCTCGCAGATCAGGTCTTCGATCTGCGCCTTCGTCCCCGCGTCGAGCGTGTCGTACGCCGCGCGCATGTCGGCGAACTCGGTGTTGCCGCCGGTCGGGTTCACGACACGCGCCGACAGGAGCGAGTACTTCGCCGGGATGGGCCGGAACGAGCTGTCGGAGTGCCAGAGCATGTTGCCGAGATTGAACAGGCGCACGCGGGAGTCGCGCGCGAGCGGCTGGCCGTCGCGGCCTAGGTTCGAGACGTCGTTCATGCCGGTCTGCAGGCGCTTGTCCTCGGGCTTGGTGATGTTGCCCCCGCGCGCGTCTTCGAGCGGGCCGAAGTTCTCGCTGAACGCCATCTGCTGCTCGTCGGTGATCTTCTGGTCGCGGAACACGAGCACCGCGTACCGATCCATCCCCGCCTCGATCGCCGCCACCTCGTCGGGGGTGAGCGGCCTGGCGATGTCGACGCCAGACACCTCGCCCACGAAGACCGGATGGATCTGGCGGATGGAGAGGCTCATGGGCTCAAGTCTACCGTAACCGGGCCGGCGAGGCTGGCCATCAGCTCCATCGCCTCGGGCTGGTCGGTGGTGATGGTCAGCCCGGTGATGCCGGAGTCGGCCCAGGCGCGGTAGCGTTCGCGGATCCGCGCGACCGGCCCCACCAGCGCCATCTCGTCGCAGAACTCGTCGGGCACCGCGGCGACCGCCTCGTCCTTCCGCCTGGCGAGGAACAGCTCCTGGATCTTCTGGGCCGCGTCGCCGAAGCCGCGCCGGATCATCATCTCCTTGTGGAAGTTCTTGTCGCGATGGCCCATGCCGCCGACGTAGAGCGCCACGCGCGGCTTCATGCGCGCGAGCGCGCCACGCACGTCGTCGGTGATCGCCACCTCGGCGCGCGGCTGGATCTCGAAATCGGCGAAGCCCTTGCCGCCACCCGCGCGGCGAAAGCCCTCCTCGAGCCAGGGACGCAGCATCGGCATCAGCCGCGGCACGAAGCCGAGCGGTAACCAGCCGTCGGCGATCTCGGCGGTCAGCTTCACGTTCGCCTCCGTGCCGGTGCCGAGCCAGATCGGCAGACGCGGGTTCATGTGCAGGATCGACGTGAGCGGCTTACCCACGCCGAGTGCGCCCGGCCCGGTATACGGAAGCGAGATCTCGCGCCCGGCGTGGGCGACGGGATCCTTGCGCTCGAAGACCTTCCGCATGATCGTCACGTAGTCGCGGATGCGCCAGTACGGCTTGCCCCACGGCTGGCCGTACCAGCCCTCGACGATCTGCGGGCCCGAGACGCCCAGGCCGGCGATGACGCGGCCGCCTCCCGCGAGGGCGTCGACCGTGCCGGCGGCCATCGCCGCCGAGGCCGGGGGGCGCGCCGCGAGCTGCATGATGCCCGTGCCGAGGCGGATCCGCCTCGTGAGGGCGGCCAGGTACGCGAGCGGCGTGATCGCGTCCGAGCCGTACGCCTCCGCCGTCCAGACCGAGTCGAAGCCCAGCCGCTCCGCGAGCAGGATCTGCTCGACCGGCAGGCGTAGCTCCGCACCCGAGTAGCCGATGCTCAGCCCGAGCTTCATGGCACGTTCTCCTGGTCGTGCGTTCCATCAATCGCGGCGCCGACGCGCGGACATGATAGCCGCTCGAGGGCGCCAGCGCTCGATTGCGTCGCGCGCACGCCCGCGCTATCGTCCGCCGAGCAAGGTCGAGAGGAGGACATCATGCGTCGTCGACCAAAAGCTTCCTTCGTCAAGCGCGCCCCGGCACGACCCGCCGCTCATCATGCGGCCGGCAACGGCGCCGGCGACCCCGCCTGGATGTGGGACGAGCCGCGCTGGCGGGCGGCCGTGAACAGGGTGCGCGCGGGCCGCTCGCTCAAGCCCCCGTGCTGGAAGAACGGCGCACGGGTGGGCGTGGCCCTGTCGTTCGACTCCGACCACGAGACGAGCACGTTGCGCGAGGGCTCGACCTCGCCGGGCCGTCTGGCCCAGGGCGAGTACGGCGCACGCGTCGGTGTCCCGCGCATCCTGGACTTGCTACGCCGCCACGACCTCCGCGCCTCGTTCTTCGTGCCGGGCGTGATCGCGCGCCTGCACCCGGACGAGCAGCGCCGCGTGGTCGCCGAGGGCCACGAGGTCGGCATGCACGGCTGGATCCACGAAGGCACCAGCGAGCTCACCGAGTCGTCGGAGCGAGACCTCATGCGGCGGGCCTTCGACACCCTGACGAAGGTCACCGGCCGGCCGCCGGTCGGGGTGCGCGTGCCGTCGTGGGACTTCAGCGCGACCACCTTGCCGCTGATCCGCGAGCTGGGTCTGCTCTACGACTCATCGCTCATGGCCGACGACGAGCCCTACGAGCTCCTCGATGACGGCGAGCCCACCGGGATCGTGGAGCTCCCGGTCGAGTGGATCAAGGACGACGCGCCGTATCTCAACATGAACCGCGCCACCGCCATTCGCCCGTACACCGCGCCGTCCGCGGTGCATGAGATCTTTCGAGCCGAGTTCGAGGGGGCGCTGGCCGAAGGCGGGCTCTTCCTGCTCACGATGCATCCGCACATCATCGGGCACCGCTCACGGATCGCGATGCTCGATGAGCTGATTCGCTACATGAAGGGCGTGCCCGGGGTCTGGTTCGCCACGCACGAAGAACTCGCCCGCTACTGCAAGGCCGCTGCGTCGTGAGGCGGCGCCGAGGGCAAGACCATTGCCCACGCCGGTGCCTTCGTGTAGTGGTGTTTTCACCATGGACTACAACATCGTTCTCGGAACCGCCGGGTGGGGCGTGTGGCACAGTCCAGACGCGGGCAAGTCGTGGCTTCGCCATCGAAAGCCTTTCCCGCTGAACAGCCGGATCCAGGCGCTGGCCGTGGTCCCGGGCGAGCCCCGCGGGCTCGTGGCCGCCGGAGACACCGGCGTGTTCCGGAGCCGGGACGGCGGCGCATCCTGGTCGCGGGTCGGCGCCGCCGGAGACCTGCCGACGGTCTGGGCGCTGGCCGTGGATCCGGGCGATCCCCAGACGCTCTTCGCGGGCACGCGGCCGGCCGCGATCTATCGCTCGCGCGACGGCGGAGCGACCTGGAAGCGGCTCGACGTCGCCATCGCGACCGAGTGCTCCATCGGGACGCCGTTCGTAACCCGCGTGCTCGTCGACCCCGCCGACCGGACGGTGTGGGCCGGCGTCGAGATCGACGGCGTCTTTCGCAGCCGTGACGGCGGCGACACGTGGACGAAGGTCGTCCACGGCCTTCACGATCTCGACGTCCACGACATGGCCCTCGCGCCCACCACACCGCCTCGCGTCTACACGAGCACGAACGGCGAGCTGTTCTGGAGCGACGATCGCGGTGAGACGTGGACACCGATCGGCGTGAAGACGCTCTGGCCACTCCCCTACGCTCGCGGCATCGCGGTGAAGAGCGACGAGCCGCGCGTGCTGTTCGCCGGGTGCGGTCAGACGACCACCGGAGAGACCGGCGGCGTCCTCCGCTCGAACGACGGCGGGCAGAGCTGGCGAAGCCTTCCCCTGCCCACCCGGCCCAACGCCACCATGTGGGGCCTCGCCACCCACCCCGCCGACGCCGGACGTATCGTCGCGTTCAGCCTGTTCGGCGAGGTCTACGTGAGCGAGGACGCCGGGGAGTCGTGGCGCAAGATCGCGCGCGAGTTCGGAGAAGTCCGCTCCGCGGCCTGGGTACCGGAGTGACCCAACGGAGGACATCATGCGTGGAGCACATCGTGTCGCGATCTGGGCTCGGATGGCCGTCGTCGCCGCGCTGGTCGTGGGCGCACTGATGGCCTCGCCGGTCGGCGCCGCCACCTTCGTCTATGTCGGCAACGCCGAGAGCAACGAGGTCTACGTGCTCCAGCTCAACCAGCAGAACGGCGACCTCACGGTCCTCGACAAGACGGCGATCCCGGGCATCGAGAAGCCGGGCATCTCGACGCCGATGTCGGTGAGCCCCGATCGCCGCGTCCTCTACGTCGGCACGCGCGGCGAGCCGAAGGTCGCGGCCGGCTTCGCGATCGATCCTTCGACCGGCAAGCTGCAGTACATCGCGAGCGGTCCGCTCGCCGACAGCCTGGCCTACATCGCCGTCGACCGGACGGGCCGCTTCCTGCTGGGCGCGTCGTATCCGGGTCACCGGGTCACGGTGAATCCGATCGGAGCGCCGGGCAAGGTGCTGCCGCCGCAGCAGGTGCTGGAGAACTATCCCAACGCGCACTCGATCTTCGCCGACGCGTCGAATCGCTTCGTGCTGGTGCCGACCCTGGGCAACGACCGCATCAACCAGTTCGCGTTCGACGCGACGACGGGCAAGCTGACGCCCACCGCATCGCCAGCGGCAGAGACGCGGCCGAAGGCCGGCCCTCGCCATTTCGTCTACCATCCGGGCGGCAAGCTCGTGTACGTCATCGGCGAGCTCGACGGCGCGGTCTACGTCTTCGACTACGACGCCGCGACCGGAGACCTCAAGCAGAAGCAGATCGTCAGCGCGCTGCCGACCGACTTCCAGGGCAAGCCCTCGGCTGCCGACCTCCACATCACACCCAACGGCAAGTTCCTCTACGGCTCGGAGCGCACGACCAGTACCCTGGCCGGCTTCCAGGTCGACGCGGGCAAAGGCACCCTGACCGCGATCGGCAGCGTGCCGACCGAGAAGCAACCGCGCGGCTTCGGGATCGATCCGTCGGGGCGCTATCTGCTCGCGGTCGGCCAGCTCTCGCACGGCCTGTCGAGCTACTCGATCGATCAGTCGAGCGGCAAGCTGACGAAGCTCAAGGAGTATCCGATGGGCAAGAATCCGAACTGGGTCGAGATCATCGACCTTCCGTGAAGGGGACCGGACGATGGCGAGGCTCGAGCCGCTGAGCATCGACGCAGTCGACGACGAGACGTCCGATCTCCTGAGCCCGCGCGAGCGGGCCGCCATCCGGTTCGCCGAGAAGCTCGCCGTCGACCACCACAAGGTCGACGACGCGCTCTGGTCCGAGCTGCGCGCGCACTTCTCGGAGGCCGAGATCGTCGAGCTGGTCGCCCACGCGACGCTCTACATCGGCTTCGGCCGGTTCAACGAGATCGTGGGCGTGGACCCGGCCTCGCGGTGAGCGCGGAGCCACTCGCCTGCCTGAGACTGCGGCTGGCCGAGGGCCGGCCGACCCTCGGATATCTCGTCACGACGCCGAGCGCCCAGATCGTGTAAGGAGCCCGCATGCAGTTCGGCCTGTTCATGATGCCGCTCCACCCGCCCCATCGCGCGTTCGCCGACGGCTACGACCGCGACGTCGCGCAGATCGTGCTGGCCGATCAGCTCGGCTTCCGCGAGGTCTGGGTGGGCGAGCACCTCACGGAGCGCTGGGAAAACGCGCCGGCCCCCGATCTGCTGCTCGCCCAGGCGCTGACGTTGACGAAGACCGTGAGGCTCGGGACCGGCGTGACCTTGCTGGCTCTGCACAATCCGGTCTACCTCGCGCACCGGCTGGCCATGCTCGACCACATGGCCCGTGGCCGGTTTCAATGGGGCATCGGCGGCGGCGGCATCCCAACGGACCTCTCGCTGTTCGGTCTGGAGGCGTCGACGGTTCGTGCCCGCTCGGCCGAGGTGCTCGACGTCGTGCTCAAGCTCTGGGCATCCGACGGCCGGTTCACGTACCGGGGAAAGTTCTTCGACATCGACACGCCCGTGCTCGATCCGGTGAAGGGCCGCGGCTACTACATGAAGCCCTACCAGCAGCCGCATCCGCCGATCGCGGTGGCGGCCAGCACCCCGAGCTCGAGCTCGATGCGCATGGCCGGCGAGCGCGGGTGGATCCCGATGTCGAGCTCGCTTCTCTCCCGGGCGTTCCTCGCCGACCACTGGCGACTGGTCGAGGCCGGCGCGGCGGCCGCCGGACGCCCCGCGAATCGGAGCGACTGGCGCATCGCGCGCGACATCCTGGTCGCGCCCACGTCTGCGATGGCGCGCGAGCGCGCGCGGGCCGTGCTCGGACGGAACTACGTGCAGCATCAGTACCCCAATCGCATCGGCACGGCGCAGATGGCGTCGACCAAGCTCGAGCCGTCCATGGCCGACGAGGCGGTGACGGTCGACTATCTGATGGAGAACCTCTGGATCGTCGGCGACCCCTCCGAGTGCGCCGACAAGATCCGGCAGATCCACGAGGAGAGCGGGGGCTTCGGCGCGCTCCTCACGATCACGACGGATTCGGACGATGCCGGGTGGGACCACGAGAGCCTGCGCCTCCTGATGGAGGACGTCGCGCCGCGGGTCGCCGACCTGAGATAGGAGAAGCTCATGGCCTACCGTTACGACCACATGCACCTGCGCACTCGAGACGTGAAGAAGACCGCCGAGTACTATCGGCGCGTGTTCGGCGCCAAGATCGTCGAGTCGATCCAGTCCGACGGCAAGCCGCGGACCGATCTCGACCTGGACGGGCTAACGATCTTCATCGCGCCCGTCGCGCCCGAGGCCACCATCCCGTCCGCCCCGACGGAGCCCTACATCGGCCTGGATCACTTCGGGCTGCGCGTCGACGACATGGACGAGGCCGTCGCCGAGCTCAAGCGCCGTGGCGCCACCTTCAAGATGGAGCCGCGCATTATCCGTCCCGGCGTCAAGATCGCCTTCATCGAGGCGCCCGACAACGTACGGATCGAGCTGCTCG
Organism: Candidatus Rokuibacteriota bacterium; assembly: GCA_003220495.1. GTDB lineage: Bacteria > Methylomirabilota > Methylomirabilia > Rokubacteriales > CSP1-6 > AR31. The sequence continues at coordinate 21,149 of QHSP01000033.1, forward strand.
AGCGCACCTAGGCCCGAGGCGATCGCGCCATGATCTACATGGTCGAGATGGCGCTGCTCGACACCGCGCGCCGCGCCGAGTGGGAGGCATGGTACGTCGCCCACCAGCACACGCTCCTCTCCATTCCCGGCATTCACGCCAGCCAGCGCTTCGAGACGATCCACAAGGCCGACTCGCCCTTCGTGGCGCTCCACGAGGTCGACTCGCCGGAGATCTTCACGAGCCCGGGCTATCGCGCCAAGGCGGGCCCGACGAACACCGGCGAGTGGCAGGCGAGGATGAACAACTGGCACCGCAACGTGTTCGACGGAGTCGAGCACACTCCCGACGTCTCGATGGACTCGCGCCTGCTAGTGGTCGAGGCTCACGGCGGCGCGGCGCTGCCGGGCGGCGTGAAGGTCGCGTGGATGACCGCTGTCGGGCTCGATCGCAGCGTGCCGCGACGCGGCCTGGCGGTCGTGGAGGCCGCGGCCGCGCATCGATTCGTCGGTACGCCCGGTGTCCGCGTGATGAAACCGCTCGGACCGCGGCTCCGCCGTGGAGATTGATCCTCGACCTCGCAAGGAGATGGCATGATCCGCGATCGCACGATCGCCCTCACCGCGGCAGTCCTCGCCGTGATTCTCGGTGTGCCGTCGGGCTACGGTGCCGGTGACATCGACCGCACCGCGGTCGATGTCAAGACTCCGGCGGAGATCACATGGGTCAGGAACGCTGCCGGTACGAACGAATCCGCCGTGCTGTTCGGGGACCCGAGCAAGCCGGGCCCCTACGTCGTGCGCGTGAAATGGCTCCCCGGCAACATGAGCCGGCCGCACTTCCATCCCAACGACCGGTTCTTCGCGGTCCTGTCGGGTACCTGGTGGATGGGCACCGGCGAGAAGTTCGATCCGGAGAGCACCGTGCCGGCGCCCGCGGGCAGCTACGTGATCCACTACGGGGGAAAAGTCCACTACGACGGCGCGAAGAACGAGGAGACGATCATCCAGGTCTCGGGCATGGGCCCCGCGACGTCGACTCCCGCTGAGAAGCGCTGACGGCTCGGAGACTCGAAAACTACTGAGCTGGCGCGGCGCGCCAGATCCGGCGCGCGCCCGCCGTGTCGATCCTGAGCGCGACGACCGACGCGGTGGCCAGGAACACGCACGCAACCGCGAACGCTGCGCCGTAGCCGCCGGTCGCCTCGAAGAGCACGCCAGCGAGCGAAGATCCAATGGCGGCGCCGGTCTGGTGCACGAGGAAGATGACGCCGAGCACCGGACTCACCGAGAAGCGACCCCAGATATCGGCGGTGAGTGCGGACGTCATCGAGCCCGTCCCCGCCATCGTGATGCCGCCGAGGACGGCGACCATGATGATCGCGCCCGGGTTGTCGCGAATCAGGAAGAACCCCGAGAAAATCAGCACCCTACCCGCGTAGATCCCGGCCAGGACGGGACGGCGTCCGAACCGATCGGAAAGCGTGCCCAGCAGCACGGTGCAGCCGATGGCCGAGCCGCCGAGCACGCCGAAGGCCCACGAGGCGAACATCGGCGTGTAGCCATGGTCGGTCAGCATCGGGATGCCATGCGCGGACAGAAGACTCATCGAGAAGCCACACGTGAAGAACGAGCCGGCGAGCTGCCAGAACGCGAGCGTCTGCATGGCCGTGGTCGCGGTCACCCGCTCACGCGACGCGGCGCCGGCGGCCTTCGCGTCGAGCGGCGCGCCATCCGGCGTGAGCCCCATCTGCTCCGGCGACTCGCGGATCACCCAGAGCGCGACCGGCAGGATCCCGACCAGGACCAGCCCGGCGATCAGCACGTAGGCGGTCCGCCAGCCGCGGGTGAGAATGAGCCAGGTCACCAGCGGCACCAGCATGCTCATACCCGTCATCGACGCACTGCCCAGCAGCGAGAGCGCGGTGCCGCGCCGCTTGCTGAACCATCGGGCGACCACGCCGGAGGCCATCACCGGTCCCGTCACCGCGAGGCCGAGCGGCAAGATCACTCCATAGACGACGGCGAATTCCCAGAAGCTGCGCACCTGCGACGTCAGCACGAGCGATCCTACGAGCAAGATCGTTCCGACGGAGGCCGTGAGTCGCGCGCCGAACCGATCGAGCGCCAGGCCGACCAGGGGACCGAACACGCCGTAGAGGAAGAGGCTCACCGCGATCACGAGCGAGAAGCTGGCGCGATCGAGCCCGAGGTCGGTCACGATCGGCTTGAGGAACGGGCCCACCGCGTGGCGGATGCCGGTGGAGATGAACGTCATGAAGGAGAATCCGGCGACGACCCACCAGCCGTAGAACACCGATCCCGTCCTCATTGACATCACCAACTATACTCGGTTTGCGATAGGCCTCAAGTCTGGCGGAATCTTCCGGGTCCGAGGTTGAAGATCGCGGCAGATCGCGGCACCGGACGCAACCCAAGCGCAGCCCACTCAGCGTCACGCCACGGCGGCCCGGGCCGTGCTCGTCCCCCAAGAAGTCAGAGCGACGAGTCCTCTCAGGCAAGCCAATCAGCCAGCTCCGTCAAGGTCCGAAACTCCCGATCCGGCCGGGCGGCCCCGGTCGGCGGCTCGCTCTTCCGGTTGATCCAGGCGACAGGGATCTTCTGCGCGACCGCTGGCGTCACGTCGTGAAAGTAGCTCTGTGCGGCGTGGAGCCAGCGTCGGCCGCCGACCCGCTCCCGCGCCGTAGTGAAGTGACCTGGAGCCGGCTTGTAGGAGCGGACCTGCTGCGCGGTAACGAGCAATGAGAAGCTCACCGCCAGATGCTGTCTCGTTCCCGCCAGGAGATCATCGTCCACATTCGATAGGATGCCAAGGGCATAGCCGGCTTGACTCAGCCGCGTGAGGGCCTCGTTGGTGTCAGGGAAGGGCTTCCATCGAGGCAGGCTCTCCGGCAGGAAGGTCGCCCGCTCTCGGCTGATCGCCCAGCCGAAGCGTTCCCCAACCCGCACCGCCGCATCCGTAAGGAGCTCGCGGTAGTTTCGGTACTCGGCCGCTTGGGCCTCGGGCTCCTTCTCGAACAGAGCCCGCAGAGAGGCCGCAGGGTCCAGGCCGACACCATCGGCGGCCGCGGCCTCCCGGAAGGCGTCGATAATGCCTGCCTCCCAGTCGATGAGGGTGCCATAGCAGTCGAAGGTGATGACGTCGAAGGGGCGGGTCACTTCAGACAGTAACCGCCGCGAGGCGACAGGTTCTTTGGCAGCGCAGGCCATCATCGCGACGGATTGGTTCACCCTCAGTGTTGATCGCCACCGCGTGCCGGCTCTAGTCGCGGAGGAGTTCGCGTCGCGCGTGCGCCCGGACGAGCGGCCCGGCGCGCTCGAACGAAGTCCGAAGCGCCGGATCGCTGAGGCTGGCGGCCACCGCCTCCAGCGTCCGCAGCGCCTCCTCGGCCTCCGCGCGAGACTCGGAGCGCCGCCCGGCGCGCTCGAGCACTTCTGATAGCGAAAGCGTGGCGCGCCAGTGAGGCGGGGCGGCCGCGACCGTGAGCGCAATGGCTTTGGCGTCACGCAGCGCTCCGATGGCGGCCTCCACCTCGCCGAGCGAGGCCAGCGCCTCACCCTCGACGCGGCGGCATTCCGCGACCTGGACGGGCCACTGCGTGATATACGCCGCCGCCGCGCGCGCGGCCGCGAGGGCGCGCGCGGCCTCGCCGACGCGGAGGGACAGCTCGGCTTCGAGTAACATCGGGCGCAGCGCGAACTTCCGAGCGCCCCCGGCCGATCGGATCGCCGCGGCGACGTGCTCCGAGGCTTTGGCGATCTCGCCGGCCGCCACGAGGTCCTCGGCGAGCCCGCTATGCGCGTCGGCGATCCACAGCGCGGTGCCGAGCTTCACCGCGATGTCAAGCATCTCTCCGTGCAGATCGCGTGCGCGGCCGACGTCGCCGCAGGCGAGGGCGGTGCGGCCCAGCACCGCCAGCGCGAGCGCCGTCCACTCGCGGTGGTCGATCTCACGCGCGATCGTCAAGCAGGCGGTTGCCTCCCGCTGGGCCAGGTCGAGGGCGCCCAGGGGCATGGCCGATTCGGCGGCGATGACGTGCGCGTAAGCTTCGCCGCCGGGAGCATCGATCGCCGTGAAGATCTCGAGCGCGCGGCGCAGCGAGGGCTCCCCGGCCCGCCAGCCGGCGCGATACGTCTGGACGGCGCCCAGGGTCAGGAGCGCCGAGGCCTCGGTGGGCCGATCGCCGAGGTCGCGCAGGCGATGGGCCGCGTCCTCGGCATACCGAATGCTCGCCTCGACGTCGACGACCAGCCACGCGTTCATCGCGAGCATCTCGAGGGTGCGCGCCTGACCGAGCTCGTCGCCCAGCGCGGCCAGCAACTGCAACGCCTGCTCGAGCTCGCGCCGGCCTTCGTCCACCTGCGCGAGGTTCAGCTGCATGATGCCCAGGCCCGCCCGCGCCTCGGCCAGCGCGCGGTGATCGCCGGTGTCCTCGATCACCGCGACCGCCTGTCGGGTCAACGCGAGACCGCGCGCGTAGTCCTTGTGGCCGCCCCACAACGCACCGAGCGCGGCGAGGAGTCGGCCGCGCGTCAAGGCATCGCCGGCCGCCTCGGCCAGCGCCAGCGCGGCGTCGAGGTCGGCGCGGGCAGCCTCGAAGGCACCGAGCGTGGAGTGCACGTCGGCGCGGGCCTCGAGCAGCGCCGAGCGCTCCGGTCCAGGCGTCCCGGCGCGCTCGCTGGCCGCCATCGCCTGGTCGTAGAGCGCGAGGGCCTCGCGGTTGGCGTGGGCACGACGTGCGGCCGCCGCGGCGAGGCGCGCGTAGCGCGCGGCGTCGGGCCATGCCGCGGCCTCGTAGTAGTGGTGCGCGAGCACGGGCGCCAGCTCGTCCGCGCGCTCGCGCTCCCGCCGGCGCAGGGCCTCGGCCGCGCGCCGATGCAGCTCGTGGCGGCGCGCCGCGATAAGGGTGGCGCGCGCGACCTCCTGCGTGAGCGCGTGCTTGAAGACGTAGACGGGCTCCTCGGCGTCCGTCTTGGCGTAGACGAACTCCAGACGCGCAAGCTCGGCCAGTGGCGCGCCGAGCGGCCCTGGCTCCTCGCTGATCGCCTCCAGGAGCGCGACCGGGAACTCGCGTCCGAGGATCGAGGCCGTCTGCAGCACGCGCTTGGGCGTCTCGGGCAGCCGGTCGATGCGCGCCGTCAGCACGCCGTGCACCGTGTCGGGGACGGCGATCGCCTCGGGGCCGCCGGCGTGATCGGCGACCACGCGAGCCAGCTCTTCGAGGAAGAACGGGTTGCCTTCAGCCCGGTCGAGGATACGCCGGGCAAGCGGGTCCGCAGGCTGCACCCGGGGGGCGATGGCGCTGACGATGGCCAGGCTCGCCTGCGGTCCCAGGGGCCGCAGGGCGAGCTGCGTCACGTACGAGCGTTCGCTCCAGGGCGGGCGGTACCCTGGACGGTAGGTCGCGAGCAGCATCACGGGCGCCGCCGCGATGCGTTCGACGAGAGCGCCCAGAAAGGCCTCCGAGGTCTGGTCGATCCAGTGCAGGTCCTCGACGAGGAGGACGAGGGGCTGGCGCCGGCTCGATCGCACCAGGAGCTCGAGCAGCGTGTCGAACGTGCGCGCCATCAGCGCCCCGGACTCGAGGGCCGCGAGCCGCTCGTCCGTCGCCTTGATCCCGAGCAGGTGGACGAGATACGGAGCGCGATTGGCAGCGTCCATGCCCACGGCCGCGAGCGTAGCGCCGAGCCGCGTGAGCACTTGCTCGGGCGTATCAGTGTCCGCGATACCGCTGACCGAGCGCAGCAGGTCGAGGACCGGGACGTACGGGATCGCGCTACCGTACGACAGGCAGCGGCCCTCGAATCGCGTGATCCCGCGCTCGCCGAGCGCACGGGCGAACTCGAAGACGAGGCGCGACTTGCCGGTGCCGGGCTCCCCGACCACCGATGTCGCGTGGCCGCGACCCGCCTCCACCTCGGACAGCAGATCGGTCAACGTGCGCAGCTCACGCTCGCGGCCCACGAAGAGACTCGAGCTGCGACCGGGCGCCGCCGGGCCGACGCGCCGAGTGCCCCGTCCGGTGAGCTCGTGGACGACGAGGGGCTCCGTCCGGCCCCGGATCGGAGTCGGGCCCCGCGAGTGGAGCCGCACTTCTTCGCCCACCAGGCGCGCGGTCGCGTCGCTGAGCAAGATACGACCGGGCTCGGCCAGCTGCTGTAGACGAGCCGCGAGATGGGTGACGTCGCCGACCGCGGTGTAGTCCATCCGGAGGTTGTCGCCGATGGCACCCACGACCACGAAGCCGGTATGCAGTCCCATCCGGAGGGTCAGGTGTACATCGCCGCCGGTCGACACGGCCATCGCGTGCGACTCGATCGCGCTTCGGATGTCGAGCGCGGCCAGTACCGCCCGGCGCGCGTGGTCCTCGTGCGCGATCGGCGCGCCGAACAGCGCCATGAAACCGTCGCCCAGGAACTGATTGACAGTGCCCTCGTAGCGATGGACCTCAGCCAGCGCGCGGTCGAAGAAGCGGCTCAGCAGCGCGTGCATTTCGTCGGGGCCGAGCTGCTCGGCGAGCGCCGTCGAACTGACGACGTCGCAGAACAGCACGGTCACCGGCTTGCGCTCGCCTTGCAGGGTGCTGCGCGACGTGAGGATCTTTTCGGCGAGATGCCGGGGCGTATAGGCTTCCGGCGCGGCGGCTCGGTTCGCCGTCTCGACCGCCTGGCCGCAGGCCGGACAGAATCTCGCCCGCTCCGACAGGTCGGCGCCGCACGCCGCACAGCGTGAGCCCATCGGCGCGCCGCAGGCGGCGCAGAAGCGGGCGCCGAGCGGGGCGATTTCCTGGCAGCGTGGGCACGCGCGGCCGGCGGGCTCGGCCATGCGCTGGATTATCCCACTGCGGTCAGTTTCGGCCGTGGCTGTCCTACCTCACCGCGTCCATTTCTGATCGCTGGCCTTCGGCCCGGCCGGAGCCTTCGGCGCCGACTTCGCCATCGAACATTTCGCCCCGCGACCGTGAACGACGCGGAGTTAGCCGACGCGCTCGTCTGATAGACTCAGGCTGCAATCAGCGTGCAATGAAATCGCGTATTTTTGAATTCTGCAAGTTCGATCGTGTCCCGTCGGGGAATCACCCGCAAGGGCGAACGCCCGGGCGGTGAACGCGGCGTGGCGTCGCGTGCTCGCTCGGGCCCACGTCCGCTACCGAATCCGGAGCAGCTGAGGCACACGCTCGCCAGCGTGCTCCTCTCGCGCAACGCCCCCCTACTCGACGTGCCGCGGGTGGGCGGCTGCGGGTAGGCTAGGCAAAGGGAGAGTCCTTGACATGTTGATGCGACGGTTAGGTCGGACCGGGCTGCGGGTGTCCGGGCTATGTCTCGGCGGCAACACGTTCGGCTGGACCACTGACCAGAAAGCCTCGGAGGCGGTACTCGACGCCTACGTCGAGGCCGGTGGCAACTTCATCGACACGGCGGATGTGTATTCACGCTGGGTGCCCGGCCACAAAGGCGGAGAGTCCGAGGAAGTCCTCGGCACGTGGATGAAGACGCGTGGCACTCGTCGCGCCGTCATCATCGCCACCAAGGTGATGGGGCCGATGGGGTCCGGCCCGAACGACACCGGGCTCTCACGCCAGCACATCGTCGAGGGCGTCGAGGACTCGCTGCGGCGGCTGCAGACCGACTTCATCGATCTCTATCAGGCGCACTGGGACGACCGCGACACGCCGCTCGAGGAGACGTTGCGCGCGTTCGACGATCTGATCCGCCAGGGCAAGGTGCGCTACATCGGCGCCTCGAACTACCACGCGTGGCGCCTGACGCGCGCGCTCTGGGAGAGCGACCGGCGCGCCTACGCGCGTTACGAGTCGATCCAGCCGAAATACAACCTCGTCTTCCGCGACGAGTACGAGCGCGAGCTCGAGCCGCTCTGTCTCGAGCAGTCGATCGGCGTCATCCCCTACTCATCGCTCGGCAGCGGCTTTCTCTCCGGCAAGTACCATCGCGGCCGCGATCTGCCGAAGACCGCGCGCGCCGGCAACGTGCAGAAGGTCTACATGACCGACCGCGGCTTCACGGTGCTGGAGGCGGTCGAGAAGGTCGCGGCGGCCGCGGGCGCGACTCCGGCGCAAGTCGCGCTGTCGTGGCTCGCCCATCGGCCCGGCATTACCGCGCCGATCGCCAGCGCCACCTCGGTGACGCAGCTCAAAGAGCTGCTCGGTGGGATCGAGCTCCAGCTCGACTCGGATGCGCGCGCAGCGCTCGATCGCGCGAGCGCCTGGCTGGAAAGCTAGCGGGCGGCTTCGTTCATCCTCCGGCGATCTGCGGGAGGATGAACACTTCGCTGTCGGGATCGATCGGCTGGAGGAGCGTCTCCTGATAGATCTGGCCGTCGATCGCGACGGCCACGCCGTCCTCGAGGTGCGGACCGAGCTCGGGGTGGAGCGCGGCGAGCTGCTGATAGAGCTGCTTCACGGACGTCGCCGGCAGATTGAACTCGGCGACGCCCCCCGTGAGCTGCGCGAGGTTACCGATCAGAACCACTCGCGCCATTGGCGCCCTTCTCCTTGAGCGCCTTCAGCACCTTGGGCGGCGACATCGGAAGCTCGGTGAAGCGGATGCCGGTCGCCGCTTCCATCGCGTTGGCGATCGCTCCCAGCGGCGGCACGATCGGCGTCTCGCCGACGCCGCGCACGCCGTACGGGTGCTTGGGGTTCGCTACCTCGACCAGGATCGCGTCGATCATCGGCACGTCGGAGGCCACGGGCATCCGGTAGTCGAGGAAGCCCGCGTTCTGCAGCTTCCCGTCCTCGCCGTAGATGTATTCCTCGTTCAACGCCCAGCCGATGCCCTGGACCGCGCCGCCCTGGAACTGGCCCTCGACGTAGCTCGGGTGGATGGCGCGCCCGGCGTCCTGCGCGACCGTGTAGCGCAGAATCGTCACGCGCCCGGTCTCCGGATCCACCTCGAGATCGACCAGGTGCGTGCCGAGGCTCGGGCCCGCGCCCTGGGCGTTGATCCGGCCGTAGCCGCCAATCGGGCCGCCGGTCTTGCCGGCGATCTTCGCAAAGTCGGCGATCGACATCGGCTTGAACTTCTCGGCCGCCGACCCGAGCGCCCTGACGGAGCCGCCCGAGAACTCGACCTGGTCGGGCTTGAGCTCCCAGAGCTTGGCCGCGCGCGCGCAGAGCTCGGTCTTGATCTGCTTGGCCGCCTCGACGATCGCCATCGAGCCCGAGAACGCGGAGCGACTGCCGCCGGTAAGGAAGGTGAAGCCGAGCGAGCCGGTGTCGCCGATGATCGGACGCACCTTGTCGTAGGGGATCCCGAGCTCGTCGGCCGCGACCATCGACAAGGATGCGCGCAGCCCGCCGATGTCGGGGGTGCCGGCCATCAAGGACACGGTGCCGTCCTCGTTGATCGTGAGCGACGCGCACGTCTCGCCGCCGATGTTGAACCAGAAGCCCGACGCGACGCCGCGGCCCTGCCACTTCCGGAGCGGCGTGTTCCAGTGCTCGGTCTTCTTGATCGAGTTGAGCGTCTCCTCCAGGCCGATCGGCCCGAACTTCGGACCGTACGCGGCCTTGGTGCCCTCGCGCGCCGCGTTCATCATGCGCAGCTCGATCGGGTCGAGGCGGAGCTTCTTGGCGATCTCGTCGACGACGCTTTCGACGGCGAATTCGGAGATCGGCGCGCCGGGCGCCCGGTAGGCCGCCACCTTCGGGCGGTTCGAGACGACGTCGTAGCCGATCACCTTGACGTTCTCGATGTCGTACGGCGCGTACGCGCACATGACACCGGGCTGCACCGGCGAGCCCTGGAAGGCTCCCGCCTGATACTTGAGCTCGGCGAAGCCGGCGACGAACTTGCCGTCCTTCGTCGCGCCCATCTTCACCTTGACCGTGGCGCCCGACGTCGGGCCCGAGGCCTTGAACACTTCCTCGCGCGACATGACCATCTTCACCGGGCGCTTGGCCTTGCGCGAGAGCGCGATGGCCAGGGGCTCGAGGTAGACGACGGTCTTGCCGCCGAAGCCGCCGCCGATCTCCGAAGCGGTGACGCGGATCTTGCTGATGTCCAGGCCCAGCAAGCGCGCGCAGTGGGCGCGCACGATGAAGTGGCCCTGCGTGCAGCACCAGAGCTCGGTCGACCCGTCCTCGGACACGCTCGCCAGCGCCGCGTGCGGCTCGATGTAGCCCTGGTGCACCGGCGCGGTCTTGAACTCGCGCTCGACGACGACGTCGGCCTTCTTGAAGCCGGCCTCGATGTCGCCCAGCGAGATCTCGACGCGCTTGGCCACGTTCGAGGGCTTCTCGGGCTTGGGCTCCACGCCGGCAGTGAAGAGATCGTCGTGCAGGAGCGGCGCGCCCGGCTCCATCGCCTCGACGACGTCGATCACGTGCGGGAGCACCTCGTACTTCACGTCGATGAGCTTCAGCGCGCGCCGGGCGATCGCGGTGCTCGTGGCGGCGACCGCGGCCACCGCGTGGCCTTCGTACAGGGCTTTCTCGCGCGCCATGACGTTCCGGACGACGTCCTTGTAGTTCATCATCATCTCGCCGGCCGGGATGAACTCCGAGGGCTGGTCGGCGAAATCGGCGCGGGTGATCACGGCCTTCACCCCGGGCAGCGCCTCGGCCTTCGAGGTATCGATCGAGATGATCCGCGCGTGCGGATGGGGGCTCCGCAGCACGCGGCCGATGAGCTGGCCGGGCAGGCTGAAGTCGGCGCCGAAGCGCGCGCGCCCGGTCACCTTGTCGACGCCGTCCGGGCGGATCGTGCGGGTCCCGACGTAGCTCTGCGCGTGCCCGTTCGTCAGTGTCTCGGCCATGGTTATCCCTTTCTCATCGTCGCGGCCGCGTCCTTCACCGCGCTCACGATCTTGTCGTACCCGGTGCACCGGCAGAGGTTGCCGGCCAGCCAGAATCGGATCTCGTGCTCCGACGGCTCGGGCGTGCGCTCCAGCAGCGCCTTGCTGGCCACCAGGAACCCCGGCGTGCAGATCCCGCACTGAAGCGCCGCGTGCTCCAGGAAGCGCTGCTGCAACGGATGGAGCGTCTCGCCCTTCGCCATGCCCTCGATCGTCTCGATGCGCCGCCCGCCGACCTCGCAGCCCAGCACGAGGCAGGAGCAGACCAGGCGCCCGTCGAGCGTCACGCTGCACGCGCCGCAGTCACCGGAGGCGCAGCCTTCCTTGCTGCCGGTGAGGTTCAGGGTGTCGCGGAGCACGTCCAGAAGCGTCTCTTCGGTCTCGCAGAGGAACTCGACCGCGTCGCCGTTCACGATTGCTTCGATGTGGTGCTTGGCCATCAGCTCGTCCTCGCTCGGTCCAGCGCGATCAGGGCCGCTCGTCGCGTCAGCACGGCGGCCACGTCGGTGCGGAACTCGACCGTTCCTCGCTTGTCGTCGATGGGCCGGCACGCCGCTCGCGCCGCCGCCTCGAGCCGCCGCTGGGCCGGCGCGTCGAGCCGGCTTCCCACGATGGCCTGCGCCGCCTCCTGAACGAGCAGGACCCGTGCCGCTACCGCGCCCAGCGACACCCGCGCGGCGGAGATCGTCCCGGCGCCGTCGAGCGTCAAGCTCACGCCCGCTCCGACAACGGCGATGTCCATTTCCGTGCGCGGGATGAAGCGCAGGTACGCGTCGCTCGATCTGGGCGGACGTGGCGGCAGCAAGAAGGAGACGACGATCTCGCCCTTCTTCAGGGCGAGCTTGCGGGGCCCGAGCATGACGTCCTCGACCGGCAGATCGCGCCGGCCTTGCGGCCCGGCCAGAGTCGCGACCGCTCCGGCGGCGATGAGCGCCGGCACGCTGTCAGCCGCCGGCGAGCCGTTACAGAGGTTGCCCCCGAGGGTCGCCCGCCCCTGGACCTGGGTGGATCCGATCAGGTTCGCGGCCTCGACCACACCCGGCCAAGCTCGCTTGAGCTTCGCATGCTCCTTGAGCTCGGCCCCGGTCACGGCGGCGCCGATGCGCCATCCGCCCTTTTCTTCCCTGACGGCGCGGGTCTCGGCGATCTTCTTGATGTCGACGATCAGCTCCGGATCGACGACGTCGGCGCGCATCTGGACGAGGAGGTCGGTGCCGCCGGCCAGCACGCGCGCCTCGCCCGTCGCCGCCGAGAGCAGGGCGACCGCTCCCTCTACCGATTCTGGTGCCTCGTAGCGCATGGGCTCTGGTCTCGCCTTTCGTAAGGTTCTGAAGAATGATCGATGATGCCGCCACGCGTGTCAACGCCTCGGCGGGCGGCGCAACCTCAGATGCGCTCGAGGATCACGACCGGGATCTCGCGCGCCGTCCGCTGCTGATATTCGTCGTACGGCGGCCAGATCGCGGTCATCGTCGTCCAGAGAGCCGGCTTCTCGGCCGGCGTCGCCGTGCGGGCGCGCGCCTTGAAGCGGTCCGCCATGACCTGCACCTGGACGATCGGCTGAGCCACGAGATTGTCGTACCAGCTCGGGTGAGCCGGCGCGCCGCCGCGCGAGGCGACGACGAGATAACGATCGCCAGCACGGCCGTAGATCAACGGGGTCGTCCTTGGCTGACCCGAGCGCCTGCCGGTCGTGGTCAGGAGCAAGGTCGTGACGCCCTCCCAGATATGGCCGTCGCGGCCCTCAGTCTCGATGTACCGGCGCGCGTGCGCCTGCTGCCATCCGGGCGGTCGACCGCCGGGTCCGGGTCGTGCTGTCGACATGGATTCCTCCGATCCCCCTATTTGATCGAGTCGGGCGACACCGCGCGGCCGACGCGCGAGGCCTCGTAGATCGCCAGCGGCACCTGAAGGATGTGCTTCGCGGTGTGGATGTCCTGCGCCGGCTGGCGCCCGGCGAGGAGGCTGTCGATGAAGTCCGCCGCGGCGCCGTCGAAGCCGAGCCGCCAGTCGGCCGGCACCTGGTAGTTGACGGTCTCCGAGCCGCGGATCAAGACCACGGCGGGCATGTCGAGCATCTCGCCGGTCCCCCGTGTCACCCAGATGATGCCGCGACTGCCGTGAATCTCGAAGAACTCGTCGGCGCGGTAGTAGCGGGCGCGGATCGTCATCTCGGGCGCCGCGGTGTAGTCGATGACGCCCAGACACTCGCGTCCCTTGAAGCGCCAGATCGCCGCCGCCGGCGTCTCGGCGAGAAAGTCCGTGCCCCGCGTGACGATGGCGGAGATGTCGCCGATCTCGCCGATCCAGAGGACCGCCGTCGCATACTTGTGCACGCCGTCGTCGTAGAGCGGGCCGCCCGGGTTCCGGCCGGGATCGCGGCGCCACACCATCGCGTCGGGATCAAGATCCATCGCCTGCCCGGTGATCTGCACGGCACGCGTCGTGTGGATCCGCACCAGCGACGGCTCGCCGATCGCGCCGCTATCGAGTAGCTCCTTGGCCTTCAAGATCGGCGGGTAGTAGAGGAAGTTCTCGGTCACGCGGAAGGTCGTCCGCGCGCGCGCCACCGCCGCGGCGATGCGATCGGCCTCGGGCACGGAGATCGCCAGTGGCTTCTGCGCCGAGACGTGCTTGCCCGCCGCGAGCGCCGCCACGATCTGGTCGGCGTGCATCCAGGTGGGCGTCAGGAGCTCGACGGCGTCGACCGCGGGATCGTCCAGGACTTGCTTGAAGTCCGAATAGATCCGGGGTGTGATGCCCCACTCGCGAGCCCGGCGCGTCGCGCGTTCCGGCATCGTGTCGCAGAGCGCCACCACGTCGCACCGGGGGTGCTGCAGATAGCCGGGCGCGTTGAGCTGAGAGATGTTGCCGCAGCCGACGATCGCGAGGCGGACTCTATCCATCGTTCGTCATCAATATCAGAAGTGTCAGAACGTGACCGGCAAGGTCTTCAATCCGCGCAAGGTGAGGCTCTGGCGATACTCCGGCTCCTCGGTGACGAGCGCGAGCCCTGGCAGCCGGCGCACGAGGGTGTCGATCGCGATCCGCCCTTCCACCCGCGCGAGCGGGGCGCCCAGGCAGAAGTGGATGCCCCAGCCGAAGGCGATGTGCCGGTTGTCGCCGCGGGAAAAATCTAGCCGGTCGGGGTCGGGGAACTGAGCGGGGTCGCGGTCCGCGGCGCCGATGAAGGGCATCACCATGTCGCCTTTGCGGATCGTTCGGTCACCGATCGTGGCGTCGTCGCTGGCCACGCGCGCCGTGCGCTGGACCGGCCCGTCGTACCGCAGGAGCTCTTCGACGGCGCTCGTGATGAGCGCGGGCGCCTGACGCAAGTGGCGCAGCTGATCCGGGTGGCGCAGGAGCGCGAGGACGCCGTTGCCGATCAGGTTGACCGTCGTTTCGTGGCCGGCGATCAGGATGAGGATGCACGTCGCCAACAGCTCCTCCTCGTTCAGCTTGTCACCCGCCTCCTCGGCGGCAATCAGCGCCGAGAGGAGGTCGCCGCGGGGCGAGGCGCGGCGCTGCGCGATCAGCTCCCGGAAGTAGTCGTTGATGGCATGGCGCGCGGCGGCGCTGCGCCGCGGCACCTCCGAATCGGGAGGCAGCCAGATCGAATCCAGCCCGCGAGCGATGTCGAGGCTCCAGCCCTTGAATCGCTCGTGGTCTTTCACGGGCACGCCCATCATCTCGCAGATGACGTTGACCGGGATCGGGTACGCGAACTCCTCGATCAGATCCATCGAGCCCACGGTCTGGGCGCGCGCGATGAGCCCGTCGACGATCTGCTGGATGCGCGGCCGAAGCCCCTCGACGACGCGCGGCGTGAACGCCTTGCTGACGAGGCTTCGCAGCCGCGTGTGATCCGGCGGATCGCGATCCAGCATCGACAGACCGACCCCGCGCGGCACCTCGGCGCCGAAGCGGGCCGCGACGAGCGCGGCGATCGGCTCTTTGATGAACCGAGGATCGCGAAGCACCGCCGACACGTCCTCGTATCGCGTGAGCACCCAGAACCCGAGCGGACTGTGATGGACGGGGTCCTCCGCGCGCAGACGATGGTAGGTCGGATACGGATCCGCCAGGAACTCCGGGTCCATCGGGTTGAAGCTCTTCATATCGCCCGTCGGCTTCTCTCGACTCACTTCGGCGGCGGCGCCGGCGCCGCGGGGGCCGGCGCCACCGGCGCGTTCGGTGCGCCCGGCGCGAGCGGCGTCGGGACGACGACTCCCGGAGCGAGCGGGATCTCTTCGACGGGCGTCACCTGGGTCACGTAGTAGCGGGTCTCGCCGAAGCAGCTCGTCGGCAGCCCGACCTTTTGCTCGTAGTGGAGGTTCACGCGCCGACCCATCAGCTTGTTGATGTGCTCGACGGTGGAGTCATCCCACACGGTAAACGCGAACTTTTCGGTGGTCGACCCGGGCATCGACACCATCGCCATCTCGCCTTCCCAGGTCTTGCAGATCCACCCCTTGCGCGACAATTTTTGCACCCAGCCCGCACGCTCGCCGGACGCGTAGCTCCAGCTCACAGCGGACCAGAAATACCCGACGACCAGCGCCGCGATCACCAGCACGCCGATCAACACGCGGAGCTTGCCGATGCCACGTTGATCGTATGCCGTCATCTGGCGCCCCTCCTGTCGCCGGCCATGGGTTGGCGCGCGATTGTCTCTCATTACGCGCGATCGCGCGAGCGGTCTTCTGGGCTTCGCCGGCCCATCAGGGCGCGGCGCGCTCGAAGGTCAGGTCGCTCGAGGCGCCGCTCAAGACCAGCCGTCCGCCGGCGAGCGTGTAATCGGCGTTGCCCCAGAACTCGGAGCCGGTGTCGCGACCGCCGCTCATGACGCTTTGAGGGTCAGGAGCAAGTCGACGTCGAACATCACGCCCTTCTTGCCAAGCTCCTCGCGCAGGCCGAGCCAGCTTCCGGTGAGGCGCGGACGGGACCAGACGTCGCCGCCCCAGGTCGCAGGCACGTCGATCGGTTGCGCGCTCGCCGGCAGGATGGAGAGCAGCACGAGGAGCCCGAACCGGACGATCGAGGCGTGCCGTGCGCTCCCGATCCGGAGCACGCTCATTCGCGACCTCCAAAAGCTCCGTACACGATTCGGGTAACGCCGAAAAGATTCAATCGGACCTTGGTCCCACATAGCGCTCCAGAATTCGCGCGAAGGCAGCCGGCACCGCCACGCCGCCCATCAGCTCGCTCGTCTCGCGGAAGTAGACCCGGCCGAGCGTGGTGCCGTCGAAGAGCCAGAGCGTGACCAGATACCGCGGCTCGCCGACCGCGTGCACCTGCGGCTTGCGCACGGCGCCCGTCGTGATCATCTCGACGAGCGCGGCGACGTCGTCCGACGACGTGATCGCCGTGGGCGTCGTCGCCGCCGCCTGCGGCGGCTCGCCGGGTCGGACGTCGATCGCGCGAACCTTGCCCACGATGTCGTAGAGGTCGGCGCCGACCTTCGCGCGCGGATTGCGCCAGGCCTGATAGAGGAAGATGCGGTCCCGCCAGACGGCGGCGAGGCGGAAGTTGGTTGGATAGCCCTGGACCGCGTACACGCGCGTCCCTGACGGCAGAAAGGCCGCGGCCGCGTCGAGGCCGTAGGGGCAGCGGCGCGTGTCCTCGCCGAACGAGCACTCGACGACCGCGAACTCGGGCCCGAGGTCGGCACGCGTGAGCGGGCGACCCGGCTCGTCGGTTGTCCAGCGGATGTAGTCGATGCCGTCGAAGGTGATGTAGTCGAGGAGCGTCGTCGCGCCCGCGGTCGCGGACCCGAGAGCGAGCGCCAGGAGCAGGAGCGCGACCCTCATGGCGCTGACACCGTAGTCGCCCGCCGTCGGCGGGTCAAGCAACGGAGAGCCCGCGCGGCGCGCTAACCACCCGCCACCAGCGTCGCGAGCGCGTTCTCCGGAGGCTGCGGCCGCATCAGGCGCGCGACCAGCACGACGCGGGCGATGTCGACGGCATACCCGAGGACCACGGGAGAAACGCGACCACGTTGAACAGGCAGACACCGAAGGCACCCGACGGGAACCGCTTGATGAAGCGCCCTTGACCTGACGCGCACGAGCCTGAGATCTTATCGGCCATGAGCGACCGAAAATATCGCCAGCAGGGATACCGGAGCTCCAACGCCGAGCCCCGCAAACCGTCACCACCGCCGCCGCCGCCCGCCGACGCGCCGAGGGGCGGCGGCATGCTCGCCAAGCGCACCGTCTCGCGGTGCGCGGCATGCGGCGCGGTCTTGCCGATCGCGACCGCCTCGCTCGAGCAGTGCCCGAACTGCCGGGCGGCCATTCACGCCTGCCGCCAGTGCACCCACTTCGAGCCGAGCCGGCGCTTCGAGTGCACGGAGCCCATCACCGAGAAGATCGCCGACAAGAACGCACGGAACGACTGCGGCGTGTTCTCGCTCCGGGTCACCGTCGAGCGCGACGCCTCGCCCGACTCGACGCGCCCCGGCGACATCCGTCGCGGCTTCGACAACCTCTTCAAGAAGTAGTCCGGCGGTGACCGCGCTCCTCCTCGCCGCGTTGCTCGTCGTGACGGCGGCGGCGGACGGGCGCGCCCAGTCGCCGACCGGCCGCTCGCTGACCGGCCGCCTGCTCGTGGCGACCGATGCGCTCCGCGATCCGCGGTTCGCCCGGACCGTCATCTACATCGTGCGGCATCGCGCCGAGGGCGCGTTCGGGCTGGTGGTCAACCTCCCCATGGGCGAGATCCCCTTCGAGCGAGCCCTGCAGCCGTTCGGCCTGGCGGTGCCGCCCGGCAGCGGCGACGTCCGCGTCCATTACGGTGGCCCCGTGGAGGAGCGGCGCGGCTTCGTCCTGCACACGCCGGACTGGACGGGCGAGGGCACGACCGTGATCGACGATCATTTCGCGATCACCGACGATCCGCGGATCCTCCAGGCGATCGCCGGCGGCGCCGGTCCGCGCCGGGCACTCTTCTGTCTGGGTTACGCCGGGTGGGGCCCGGGCCAGCTCGACGCCGAGATGACGACCGGCGCCTGGGGCGTCGCCCGCGCCGACGAGCGACTCGTCTTCGACGAAGACCCGATGCAGAAATGGATCGAGGCCACGACCCGCCGGCTCCTCGACCTCTAGCGCCCGAACCAAGGAGAACGCGCTCATGAAGACCATCGACATCCACGCGCACCTCGTGCCGAAGTCCCTGTGGCAAGCCGCGGACGCCGGCCGTGAATGGTACGGCTTTCGTCACGAGCCCGGCGACGGTCTCGGCTCCATGCTGGGAGGCGGCCGACGCACGAGCTTCTCGTCGCCCAAGGTGCGCTTCACGACGGAAGAGCGGCTCAAGGACATGGACGCGCAGGGCGTCGACGTTCAAGTCGTCTCGATCCACACGCCGTTCTTCGGCTACCACCTGGACCCGGCGCAGGGCCGCGCGCTGGCGCGCGAGGTGAACGACGAGATCGCCGGAATGGTCCGGCAGTGGCCGCAGCGCTTCGCCGGCCTCGCCACCTTGCCGGTCCAGGACGTCAAGGCGGCGATCGACGAGCTGGAGCGCGCCGTCACCGTGCTCGGTCTGAAGGGCGCCGAGCTCGACACGATCGTGAACGGCGAGAACTGGGACGAGCCGAAGTTCCTCCCGCTGTTCAAGGCGGCCGAAGCCCTGGGCGCCGTCCTCTTCTTCCATCCACAGCCGCAGCACAACTTCTTGATACAGCGCACGACCAGGTACGGGCTCTTCAACAGCCTCGGCGTCATCCTGGACGACGCGATCGTCGTCGCGATCCTTATCTTCGGCGTGCTCGACGCCTGCCCCAATCTCAAAGTGTGCATCGCTCACGGCGGCGGGCCGGCCTGCTACGCGATGGGCCGCCTCGACCGCGGGTGGCAGGGCCTCCCGGCCGAGCGGCGCAGCATCGCGCAGCCGCCGAGCTCGTACCAGCGCCGTCTCTATTACGACAGCGTCGTCGGCAGCGAGAAGGCGCTCCGCTTCCTGATCGACGAGGTCGGCGTCGACCGGGTGGTGCTCGGCAGCGACTGGCCCTTCGTGCCGTGGCATCCCTCCCCGGTCAGCTGGGTGCAGGGCCTGAAGACCCTGACGCCGGACGAGAAAGAAAAGGTGCTCTGGCGCAATCTCGAGTCGCTGCTGAAGCTGTAGGCTCACGAAAGGCTGGTGTCCTGATGACGCCCGAACGCTTCGCCCACGGCATGACCTTCGACGACTACGTGAAGTTCACCGGCTCGCCGGAGAACCTCCGGCGCGAGGGCTTCGACATCCGGCGGTTCAGCCTGGCCAAGCCGCGCCTCGACTGGAGTGCGTTTCTCCGCGAGCGCCACGCGAAGGCGCGCCTCAGCGAGGAGCAGACCGCAGCCATCAAGTGGCTGGCCGCTCAGCCCGGCGGGCCCGCGAAAGTCCTGGTGATCTCCGAGGACTGGTCGTCCGATTGCCGGCGCGACGTGCCGTATCTGGCGCGATTGGCGGAAGCGGGCGGCCTGGAGCTACGCATCTTCAACCGCGACACCGAGACGATGCTGCGTCAGGGGCTCCCCGAGCCCGGCTCGCATCCCAATGCCGACCTCGTGCGGGAGTACGCCAACGAGAAGAACGGCCAGCAATTCGCCTCGGTGCCGGTCGCGGTCTTCTTCACCCGCGACTTCGTCGAGCTCTACCGCTACATCGAGTATCCGGCCATCTACCGCAAGGACCGCGTGCTCGGCGCCCTTCGCAAGGCGCGGCCCGGCGAGACGGAAGAACAGTCGAAGGCACGCGGTGGCCGCGAGATCGCGACCTTGCTCGAGTCGCCGTTCTATGACGTGTGGGCCCGCGCCGGGATCGCGGAGATTCTGAGCGCGCTCCACGAGCGGCTCGTGACGGCGTGACCCGCCACTACGGTTTCCGGTACGTCACGCGCCACACCTCGAGGCCGTAGGGCCCGCGGCCCTGATCGTCGCCGGGACGAAGCAGCGCCACCAGGCTCGCCGGGACGGAGATCGACATCGCCTTGTAGAACGGCGCATCGCCCTGGAATACCGGATAGGCGCGGCCGCTCGCGACGTGGAGGATGCGGACGCCGCGGTCGTGCATGTCCGGCGCGAAGAGCCATTCGCCGTCCTGGCTGAAGGCGAGCGACCGGCGCATCTCGGCGTGCATGCCGTGGCCCGGCGCCTCCGGCGTGTTCCACCACGTGCACCCGGCCCAGGAGACCGTTCGCCGCGGCGCGCGTACCCTGGCGCCCCAAGGTGAGCGAGACCGGCGCCATCGCCTCGAGTGACTTCGACATCGTCAGCGACGTGCGCAGCGTGAGCGCCGGCCAAGTCCGCACCTTGAGGGAGCCCTGGTCCGAGACGGTCACCAAGAGCTGCCCGTCCGAGGCAAACGCCGCGCCGTCGATGCGCTCCCCCGCGTGGGCGTTCGGAAGCGTGCGCGTGATCTGGCCGCGCTCCGCGTCGACCACGTAGAGGCTCGCGCCTGCCCCGACGACCAGAGTCGGCTCGGTCGGGTGGAACGCGGCCGCGCGGCTGTCGCGGACGTCGAGCACCGCGACCTGACGACCGGTCAACACCTGCCACAGCTCGAGCGTGCGCGCTTCGTGCGCGGTCGCGGCCAGCAGCGAGCCGTCGGCCGAGAAGACCAGCCCCGTCGACTCGGCGAGCCGCCACGCGCCCTCTCCATCGCTCGGTTCCGGACGGCAGCTCGCTACTTGCTGGGCCTCGCCATTGCCGCGGCGGTGCTGGCGGCTCTCTTCATGGTCGTTCGGCGAGCGCCCCGGCGGTCGAGCTTCGGGCCGATCGATATCGTGCCGATCGCCGGCCTGGCCGCCGCGCTCACCCTGGCCGTGATCTGGCTCGGCGGAGGCGACACGCAGCTCCGGCCTTGCCGCCTCGGCAACGACCTGGCCTGCGCGAAGATCGCGACCCGGCTGATCGAGACCGCGGAGCACGCGCCCTCGGCGCCGCCACGCCTTGGGAGGCGCGCGCTGCGCGCGTGCTCGACGCCGATCTCTGCCCGGCGGCCGCGTCGGGTCTCTGCGGCGCGAGGCGCTACGCCGTCGGCTCCGTCGCGCTGCGCGCCGGCCGGGTCGACGCCGCGAAACTCGCGTTCCGCCAGGCCTGCGACTTCGAGCCGGGATGGTGCGCGCGCGCCGCCAAGGAACAGGCGGTGCCGTGGACACCGGCCGAGCGAGATCGGCTGGAGCGCCGCGCGCGGCCCTGACGGCGAGACGGGGCGTTACTCGCCCTTGAGGCGCGGATCGAGCAGGTCGCGCAGGGCGTCGCCGACCAGATTGAACGCGAGGACGGCCACCATGATCGCGAGCCCCGAGAACGTCGTGATCCACGGGCAGCACTTGATGTACTGGCGACCCTCGCTGAGGATGTTCCCCCAGCTCGGCGTGGGCGGCGGGATCCCGAGCCCGAGGAACGACAGGCCGGCCTCGGTGCGAATGGCGGTGGCGATGTAGAGGGTGGCCACGACGACGAGCGCGTAGACGGTGTTCGGGAACACGTGGCGGGCCATCACGCGGAGCTGCCCGCCGCCGAGCGCGCGCGCGGCCAGGATGTAGTCCTGCTCGCGGATCGTGAGGGCCAGGCTCCGCGCCAGCCGAAGGAAGTTCGGCGTCAACGCCACGCCGATCGCGAGGATCTCGTTCAGCAAGGTGCCGCCCAGCGCCGTGACGATGATCAGCGCCAGCAGCAGGGTGGGAAACGCCATCAGCATGTCGGCGCACCGCATGATGGCCGTCTCCACGCGCCCGCCGCGCACACCGGCCACGATGCCGAGCGGCACCCCCAGCACGAACGCGAAGAGCACCGAGGCGAGGCCGACCTCGAGCGAGACGCGCGCGCCCCAGATGATCCGGCTCAGGATGTCCCGTCCGAACTCGTCCGTCCCGAGGAGATGTCGCTCGATCGCCCCCGGCCCCTTGAGCACCGAGTCGGAGAACTGGGCCGACGGGCTCAGCGGCGCGATGAGGGGCGCGGCCGCGGCCACCACGATCATGATGACGGCCATCGCGAGCCCGATCCCGATGGGCAGCCATCGGCGCAGCCGCCCGCGGCTCGCGGCGCGCGACCCTTCCCCTGCTCCCGGAAGGAGCAGATCGACCGGATCGGCTCGGCGAACGAGCGCCATGTCGCTCCCCCGCCTACCGGTACGTGATCCGCGGGTCGACGACCGCATACAGCATGTCGACGACCAGGTTGACCACGATGATGGTCATCGTGAACACGGTGATGGCGCCCTGGGCCAGCGGATAGTCGCGGGCGCCGATGGCGTCGACCAGCATCTTGCCGAGCCCCGGCCGCGTGAAGACGGTCTCGGTGAGCACGGTGCCGGTGAGCGCGATCGCGACGAAGATGCCGATGATGGTGAGCAGCGGCACCAGCATGTTGCGCAGCGCGTGCTTGTAGACGACCAGACGCTCGCGCTGGCCCTTGGCGCGGGCGGTGCGGATGTAGTCCTGGCTGATCACCTCGAGCATGGCCGAGCGCGACAGCCGGCTCACCGTCGCCGCCAGGGTGAACCCGAGCGCCAGAGCCGGAAGGGTCAGGTGGTGCAGCACGTCCCCGACGGCGGCCAGGAAGTCACGGGGCTGAGAGAAGATCTCGCCGGAGCCGACCATGGCGAGGACGCCGTCCAGATCGCCCCCGCCGATCAGCGGGAACAGGTCGAACCGGAGCGAGAACACGATGAGGAGCAGGATCCCGAGCCAGAAGACCGGCATCGAGAGACCGAGCAGCGCGATGATCCGCAACGGGTAGTCGATGAGCGGATTGCGGCGCTTGAGCGCCGAGACGATCCCGATCGGGATGCCGACCAGCGCCGCCACGATCGCGCTGGCCATGACCAGGATGAACGTGTGCGGGAACATCCGGCCGATGTAGTCGCTGACCGGATAGCCCTGACGCAACGAGTTGCCGAAGTCGAACCGGAGCGAGCGCCAGAGGTAGTCCACGTACTGGACCGCCAGCGGCCGGTCCAGCCCGAGGTTCTTGGTGCAGTCGGCGAGCGCGCCGCTCGTGGCCTGGTCACCCATCATCGCGACGCACGGATCGCCGGGCAGCACGCGCATCGCGAAGAAGACGATGCTCATCGCCCCCAGCAGCATGGGGATCGCGACCATGAGGCGGCGCGCGATGTACTGGAGCATGGCGCTCTGCGCCTGGCCCGCTCAGTTCAGCACTTTCAGGAGCTCGGGATAGTTGTAGCTGTAGTGCAGTGAGAACTCGCCGTACTCGGGAGCGAACGGCGTGCTCACGCGCTTGGGGTTCCGCGCCCACTGCCCCGGCACGTCGCTGATCGGCAGGCAGACCAGGTCCTTCTGGATGCGCTTCTGGGCCTCGTGATAGATCGCGGCGCGCTTCTTCACGTCGCGCTCGACCCGCCCCGCGGCCAGCAGATCGTCGATCCCGCGGTAGTGGGCGAAGTTGGTCCCCTTGTTGCCGGTCGCCGGGTCCGGGATCTCCTTGGAGTCGAAGAACAGCGAGAGCCACGGATCGGCGTCGGTGATGCGCGTGCCGCCGTAGAGCACGAACGGGTCGAGGTTCTTCCGGATGTTCTCGTGGAAGGTCGCGTGCTCGACCACCTGGAGCTCCACGATGATGCCGACTTTTCGCAGCTGCTCCTGGGCCAGGGTCAAGACTTTTGGATAGAAGAACGACTTGCTGATGAAGTAATTCTTGATCGTGAACCCGTTCGGGTGGCCGGCCTCGGCCAGGAGCTTCTTCGCGAGCTCCGGATTATGGGGCGGGAACTCCATCGGGATGTGCCCGAAGTAGCCGTCCGGCAGACAGCTCGTCGCCACGCGCGCCAGCCCGCCCGGGTACATCGTCTCCTTGATGGCCTTGCGGTCGATCGCGTGCATGAACGCTCGGCGCACGCGGATGTCGTCGAAGGGCGGCTGGGTCATGTTGATGTAGAAGCGCTCCTGCCCGCCCGGGCCGCGACGATCGATGACGGCGCCCATCTTCTTCACCTGGTCGGCGAAGTCGGCGGTGACCGCTTCCGGATAGAGCAGGTCGAACGTGCCCTTCTCGAGGCCGATCAGCTTGGTCGCATCCTCCGGCACGTCGTACCAGTGCACCTCGTCGATCTGGGGACGGCCAGCGTAGAACTTGTCGAAGGCCTTGAGGACGATCTTCTCCCGCGGCGAGTGCCGCTCGAAATAGAACGGCCCGGTGCCGACCGGGCTCCACTTGAACTGGTCGCCGAGCTTCTCGGCCGCCTTCTTCGAGATGATGTAGCCCTGCTGATAGCCGACCATTCGCAGGAGGAAGATCGGATCGAACGACTTGAGCGCGATCTGGACCGTGTACGGGTTGACGGCCTCGATCGACTTGATCACGTCGAGGTTGACGCCGTAGCGCGTGCCCGGCGCCTTGTTGATCTGCCGCTCGAAGCTGAACTTGACGTCCTCGGCCGTCAGCTCGCCGTAGCCCTTGTGAAACTGCACGCCCTTCCTGAGCCTGAGCGTCCAGATCGTGCCCTCGGGCGAGAGCGTCCAGCTCTCGGCCAGATCCGGCTCGACCTCGGCCGTGGTGACCTTGCCGTCCTTGATGGCGAAGCGCGTGAGCCCCCGGAACATGAACCGGGCGATGGCCTGGCTCTGTCCGAGGGTGCTCGAGTGCGGGTCGAGCGTATCGGGCTCCTTGGCGGCGATGTTGAGGACCTTCTTCTGCGCCTCGGCGGCCGGCGGCGCAACGAAGCCGGCGGTGCCGAGCGCGGCGACGAGCACGAGGAACAAGAACAAGCAGAGCCGGATCGGCCGTGCCATAGATCTCTCCTCTTTCGCTGAGCGAGCAGTTACCCCTTCTTCGCCGTCTTCTGATCCCAGCACGTCGAATGGTAGGTCACGTGCTCGACCGCCCTCGTGCAGGCGTCGATCTGCTGGACTGTCCACTTGCGGTCGGTGGACAGGACCGGCCTGGAGCACTCGGCGCACAGAGGGTCAGCCACGGGGGGAGTATCGCACGGCCGGCCGGGTCCGCGGACGCCGCAGCCTTACTCGATCGGGATCGGCACGTCGAAGAGCGGCGCGTACTGCTGCGCCCCGAACACGTCGCGCTCGCCCGGGCTCCCGCTCGGCCGCTCGCGGCGGATGGTGAACTTGATCGCGAGCGCCGGATCGAACTCGACGAACGCGGTGATCCGCTCGGGCGGAATCGAGTAGAGGCGCGCGACCACCTCGGGGCTGAGCGCCCGGCTCCGCTTCACGAGCTCGTACGTCTCGCGATCCCTGAACACGATGTCGAAGGTGATCTGGTCGACTCCGGCGTTCTTGCTGCGGATCGTCTTCGCCAGCTCGACCAGCGGCTTCGTCGTCATCGGCCCACCACCTCGAGCTTCACGCTCGTGAGCTCGAGCGGATCGGCCAGCGGCATGACGTGGTTCACCGTCCACTCGTACCCCGGCTTGCCGCGCAGGACCTCGTCCATCATCAGGGCCGCGGTGCCCGCGGTGCCCCTGACCTCGGGGAGCCGCGCATAGAAGAGGTTGCGCGTGCCGAGGGCGCAGACGACCTCGGCGTCCTCCCAGCGTGGGGCGACGGCCTCCACCACCACGCACAGCTCGTGACCGGGCACCGCGCGCCGAGGCTCCGACGAGCCCATGACGCCGTCGCGCCCGTAGACGTGGTAGTAGAGCTGGTAGCGCGTGCCCGGCTCGCCCCAGCGCTCTTCCACCTTCGAGCGCGCCCAGCCGATGACCGCGTCGATGTGGCGGATGGTGTACGGATCGCGGATCCCGGCGATGGACACCGCGCGCTCGCCCACCTTGCCCGAGCCCTCCAGCTTGATGCGATAGACCGCGTCGCGCCGGAACGCGAATCCGCTCACGCGAGTCGTGCGCTCGTCGACCTGCTCGTAGCGGCAATGGGTCATGTCGAGGACGCCGCCCGCCACGTGTTCGAAGAACGGGCTGGCTCGCTCGTACATGGCGTGGCTCGCCACCGAGGCCACGGTGCAGCGCTGGCCCGGGTGCATCGCGGTGACCGAGACGGCGTCCGCGGTCACGGTGCCGAGGATACTCTCCTTGCCCATGAAGGGCTCGGCGGCGAACGACGCGCACTCCAGCACCTTGCCCAGGTAGTACGCGCTGGCTTCGGGAAAGCCCGCGCGGATCGCCGGCGCCGCGAAGAGGCAGGAGTCGCCCGACCGGCCGGCGATGACCACGTCGGCGCCCTGGCCGAGCGCCTGGATGATCGGCTCGACCCCCATCACCGCGACCAGCCGATCCGTGCGCGCGAGCACCGCGGGCGTGAGGTCGGCTCGGCCGTCGAGGCCCTCGATCCGGACGCCGCTTCGAAGCCGCCGGGCTACCTCGTCACGGCTCACCTCGGAGAAGATCGTGGCCAGATTGAAGGGCGCGAGCCGGTGGCGCCGCGCCAGCTCGCGGACGATCTCGGCGTACTGGTTCACGCCGCGATCGGTGCCCGCGTCGGATGCCGAGCCGACGATCATCGGCACGCCGAGTCGGCGAGCGGCCAGCAGCATCAGCTCGAGGTCGTGCCGCTGCCACTCTTCGGGGCTACAGTGCTCGTCCGCGCCGAGCGGTTGCGGGCCGATGTCGCAGCTTCCCGAGTCGGCCACGATCGCGTCGGGCCGGCGGGTCACGCCGATCTCGAAGCTGCCTCGCTCGATCGGCGTGAACCCGAGGTGGCCCGTCGGCGAGAGGATGTTCATCCGGCTTGACGCATCAACCCGGCGCAGCGGTCGAGCGCCGGCAGCACCTCGTCGGCCTTCGCCGGATTCAGGTTGAACACGAGCCGGGCCACGCCGGCGTCGCCGTAACGCTTGATGAGGTCCGCGTCTTCCGCGACGCCGAAGACCGTGATCGGCAGGGTCGCCGGATCGCGGCCGGACTCGGCGACGAGCTTCTTGAAGTCCGGCAGGAGCTTGATGACGTCGCCGTACTCCGGCCGCCGCGCGTGCGGCATCCAGCCGTCGCCGTAGGCGATCGCGCGGCGCGCGCCGTAGGGAAACGCGCCGCCCACGATCACCGGCGGGTGCGGCTTCTGCACGGGCTTCGGCCACGTCATCATCGGCGGGAACTTGACGAACTCGCCGTTGTACTCGGGCTTCGACTTGGTCCAGATCGCGCGCATCGCCTCGACACGCTCGCGCATCACCTTGAAGCGCGCCTTGAAGTCAGTCCCGTGATCGAGCATTTCTTCGGCGTTCCAGCCGGCGCCGATGCCGAAGAGGAAGCGCCCGCCCGAGACCTGATCGAGGCTCGCCACGAGCTTGGCGGTCTGGATCGGATCGCGCTGAACGACCAGGCATACGCCGGTGCCGACGCGCAGCCGCGTCGTCGCCGCGGCCGCGGCCGCGAGCGTCACGAAGGGGTCCATGACGTCGTAGTACTTCTTGGGCAGGTCGCCGCCCTGCGGAAATGCAGAGCGGCGCGACAGCGGGATGTGCGAGTGCTCCGGCGCCCAGAGCGATTCAAAGCCGCGCTCTTCCAGCGCTCGGCCGAGCTCGGCTGGCCCCATCGAATAGTCCGTGAAGAAGATCGCCGCCCCGAAATTCATGCCTTCTCCTCTACACCGTCCTCTTCGCGCCGGTCTGTGCCTCGTTGAACTCTATCGCTCGCGCCAAGCCCGCACGGCGTACGCGCGGTCTGGGCGGAGTGGGACCCCCTCGTCCCGCCCGCAGCTCGAAGAGCTGCGATTCGGGCGAGCGGGTGACGGAGTCGCCCCGGCGGGGCCGTGCCCTGCGCCAGGCCCCGCCCGCCTCGCGCGCCTGGCGCTCATGACAGCTAAACCGGAAGCTTATCGCCGTCCGCCGGTGCCGCGACCTCGAACGCGTTGACGACGCCGGACAGGAGCGCGAAGTAGTTCGCGGCCGCCGTGAGCTCGACGAGCCACTGCGCGTCGTGACGCTTCTTGAGCGCGTCGAAGGCCGCCTGGTCGACGCGGTTCGTCCGCATGAGCTGCCGGACGTATGTCACGATCTCGCGCTCCTCCGGGGGCAGCTTGCCCGCGTCGCCCTTGGCGCGGAGCACGTCGATGATCTCGTCGCTCACCCCGTTGCGGCGCGCGGCAGCGACCTGCGCCGACCACACGTAGGCGGCCTCGCGCTCGCGGACGGCCGCCAGGATGGCGACCGAGCGAAGCTTCGGCTCGGTCACGGTCTCGTCGCGGAAGAACGTGACGAGACCAAGCACACGCTCCGCCAGCTTGGGGCTGTGCAGGAGCATGCTGAACGGGCCTCGCACGCCCCCGAAGACCTTCACGACCTGGTCGACGACGGCGTGCTGCTCGGCGGGGACGTCGGACTTGCCAGTCACCGGAGTGAGTCGCGGCATGATGGGCTCCTTTCGCGAGATCGTTCGTCGGGCGGCCTCTCGGCAGCCGCCGGAAGGATGGCACAAAATCGGCCCGAGAGCCGAAGATCCGTTGACATTCCGCGCCGGGCTCTCCACAATCCCGCGGCGAGAGGAGCTTCTCATGGCCCGCCGCGTCCTCGTTCTCGTCTGGCTCTGCGTCCTCGTCGTGGTCCCGGTGGCGGCGCAGGAACCGGTGCGGCTCGGCGTCCTGACGATTCGCTCCGGACCGATCGCGTCGTGCGGCCGCCAGATGGAGGAAGGGCTCCAGTTCGCGCTCAAGGAGCGCGGCGGCGTCCTCGCCGGTCGGAAGGTCGAGGTCTTCTTCGGCGACTCCGCCGGTCAGCCGGCCCAGACGCGCGCCAAGACGCTGGAGCTCGTCGAGCGCAATCGAGTGCACGTGCTGACCGGACCGGTCGCCGCGTTCGAGGCCTACGCGATCAGCGATTATGTGCGCCAGACCGAAATGCCGATGGTCATCTCCCCGGCGGCAGCCGACGACATCACCCAGCGCAAGACGAACCCGTGGTTCGTTCGCGCGACGATGAGCGGCTCGCAGGTCACCCACCCGCTCGGCGAATACGCGGCCAAGAAGCTCGGCTACAAGCGGATCGCGACGATCTCGGACGACTTCGCCTACGGCCACGAGCACACGGCCGGCTTCCAGCGGACGTTCGAGGAGAACGGCGGCAAGATCGTGCAGAAGCTCTGGCCGCCGATCGTCACGCCCGACTACGGGCCCTTCATCGCCCAGCTCAAGACCAACGTCGACGCGATCTACGCGGGCTTCGGCCCCACCAACGGCCAGCGCTTCCTCAAGCAGTATTCGGAGTTCGGCCTGAAGCTGCCCGTGCTCGGCATGGTGACGACCACCGAGGAGTCGAGCCTGAAGTCGATGGGCGACGAGGCACTTGGCGTGGTCACCGCGGGGACGTACAGCGCGGCCATCGACACGCCGACCAACCGCAAGTGGGTCCAGGCGATGCGCGCGGAGTACAAGGACGACCCGGGCTACTGCACGATCGGCGGCTACCTCGGCGTGCTGTTCGTCGAGGCCGGCATGAAGGGTGTCAACGGGCGCGTCGAGGACAAGGCCGCCTTCATGAAGGCGCTCCGCGCCGTGCAGCTCGCCGACACGCCGCAGGGGCCGATCCGTCTCGACGCCTACGGCAACCCCATCGTCAACGTCTACATCCGCCGGGTCGAGCGGCGTGACGGCCGGCTCATGAACGTCGTGATCGACACGTACCGCGACGTGAGCCAGTTCTGGAAGTACGACCCGGCGGCGTTCCTGGCCGCCCCGGTCTACTCGCGCGACTATCCGCCGGCGAAGAACATCGAGTGATTCGGCCGGCGGCGCGCGTCCGCGCCGCAGCGCGCGTTGACAAGCCGGACGTTTGCCCCGATAACACCGTCGATAGACTCTCGACCTGAACGACATGGGACTGACCTCGAACAGAAAGACACGGTATGGACCTCGAGCTGAACGACAAGGTCGCGATCGTCGGCGGGGCTTCCAAGGGACTGGGCCGGGCGTGCGCGGAGGTGCTGGCGCAGGAAGGCGTCAAGGTCGCGCTGTGTAGCCGATCCCAGCCCGACCTCGACAAGGCGGCGAAGGAGATCCGGGGCACGACTGGTCGCGACGTGCTCGTCTACGCCGGCGATCTGGATCGGCACGAGACGATCAAGGATCTCGTCACGAAGACCGTCGAGCGCTTCGGGCGGCTCGACATCATGATCAACAACTCCGGTGGCCCGCCGCTGGCCCGCGCTCAGACGGCCACCGAAGAGCAGTGGGCGACGGCCGTCCAGCGCTCGCTCCTGTTCTTCGCGCGGATGTCGCGTGAGGCGCTGCCTCATCTGAAACGGCAGAAAGCCGGTCGCATCATCAACATCCTGGCCAGCACCGTGTACCAGCCCATCCCGAATCTGGCGCTCTCCGGCGCCACGCGCATGGGCGTGGTGGCGTTCGCGAAGAGCCTCGCCGACGAGGTCGGACGCGACGGCATCCTGGTCAACAACGTGTGTCCGGGCTCCATCCTGAGCGAGCGCATGCTCTCCAACGTGACGAACCGCGCGAAGGAGCTCGGCATCTCGGTGGACGAGGCGCTGGCCCAGCGCGCGGCGGAGACCGCGGTGGGCCGCATCGGCGAGCCGAAAGAGCTGGCCCATCTGGTCGCGTTCCTCGCCTCGGGCAAATCGAGCTACATCACCGGGACGACGATCCTCGTCGATGGCGGGCTCGTGCGCTCGGTGCTATGACCGCGTGTCGTGTACCCCGCTGCTCTGACCCGTGAGACCAGGAGGACGCGATCATGACTCCCACATCGCCCAGCCGTCGTGACCTGCTCAAAGGCGCGGTCGCCATCACAGCCGCGACCGCCGTCGGCAACGTCACCCGCCGAGCCCACGCTCAGACGGCGCCGGCGTCGCGCGCGCGGATCGACTCGGTGCTGAAGCAGGCCGTCGACGCGAAGGAGGTGCCCGGCGTCGTGGCGATGGTGGCCACCGACAAGGGCCTCTTCTACGAGGGGGCCTTCGGCGTGCGCGAGCTCGGCCGCGGCCCGGATATGACGCTCGATTCCGTATTTCGCATCGCCTCGATGACCAAGGCGATCACGTCTGTGGCGGCGATGCAGCTCGTCGAGCAGGGCAAGCTCAAGCTCGAGGAGCCCGTGCCCAACATCGATCCGGCGCTGAGCTCGCCTCAGGTGCTCGAGGGGTTCGACGCGTCCGGCACGCCCAAGCTTCGCCCCGCGAAGCGGCCGATCACCTTGCGCCACCTGCTGACCCATACGGCTGGATTCAGCTACGAGATCTGGGACGCGAACATGGTGCGCTACGTGAAGGCGTCGGGGATGCCCTCGACCGCGACCGGCAAGGTGGCGTCCATCCGCATGCCGCTGGTGTTCGACCCGGGCGACAAGTGGGAGTACGGGGTCAACATCGACTGGGTCGGCCGTCTCATCGAGTCCGCCAGCGGCCAGACGCTCGACGCCTACTTCCGCGACAAGATCTTCGCGCCGCTCGGCATGAAGGACAGCGGCTACGTCACCTCGGAGGAGCAGCGCGCGCGCCAGGCTCGCGTGCATCAGCGGCAGGCCGACGGGGCGCTGGCCCCCCAGCCCCTGGAGACGCCGTTCACGCCGGAGTTCTGGTCGGGCGGCGGCCCGCTCTACTCGACGGGCCGAGACTACCTCACCTTCCTCCAGGCGCTGCTGCACGGCGGAAGTCACAACGGCACGCGAATCTTGAAGCCGGAGACCGTCGCGTTGATGGGCAAGAACCACACCGGCGCCATCCCGGCCGGCATCATGAAGACGACGACGCCGGCGCGCTCGAACGACGTCGATCTCTTCCCCGGCGCCCCGATCCGGTGGGGGCTCGGCTACATGCTGAACATGGAGCCCGGGCCGAACGGCCGGAGCGCCGGCACGGTGAGCTGGGGCGGGATCTTCAATACGTACTACTGGCTCGATCCGGCCAAGCGCGTGACCGGGCTGATCATGACGCAGATTCTTCCC
This sequence comes from Candidatus Rokuibacteriota bacterium, assembly GCA_003220495.1. Lineage (GTDB taxonomy): Bacteria > Methylomirabilota > Methylomirabilia > Rokubacteriales > CSP1-6 > AR31. The sequence continues at coordinate 52,777 of QHSP01000033.1, forward strand.
TTCGCCGACACGAAGACCCTGAAGCTCTACGGTCAGTTCGAGCGGAGCGTGTACGAGACGTTGAAGGCGGTGTGATCCGACGCGGGGCGCTCCGCTCCAACGGCGCGGAGCGCCCGTGTCTTCCCCGGGATCAGGCGCCGGGTGTCTTCACCAGCAGATCGAGGTCAGCCTGTGCGCCATACGCTGACCTCAGCGCGTCTGGATCCTCCAGCCCCAGCCGCTTCACGGACATCTCGAAGCGATCCTGCATCCGCGCGTCGTTGGCGTTCAGATTGCGGGTGAAGCAGCAGAACTCGAGCTGGATCCCGTTGGGGTCCTTGAAGTAGATCGACTTCGCCCAGTCGTGGTCGACGACGTCCGTCACCTCGACGCCCTTCGCGATGAGCTCGTGGCGCTTCTCGTCGAGCCCCGCCTCCGAGCCCGCCTCGAAGGCGAAGTGATAGAAGGCGCTCGGCACGCCGAGTCCGCGGGTGATCCCGGCGTCGTAGCGGGCCGGCACCCCGGGCACGCCGCGGGCTTCCATGAACGCGATGAGCTGATCGCGTCCGGTGTCGAAGAAGATGTGGCGGATCTGGCCGCCCTCCTTGACCTTGATGATGTCGCAGCGAACCGCCTTGAACCCGAGCACGTTCTCGTAGAAGTCGCGCGTCTTGTCCAGATCCAGCGTCGAGAGACCGAGGTGGGAGAACCCTTTGTTGGTCATGCCAGCGCTCTCCTGTCTGTGTGGTGCGATGAGCTCCCCTCGTGACCCCGACAGCATAGCAGGAGACGCGCGCGGCCGCGCGGTGGCTCCTGACTCGTCGGTAGCTTATGCTACGGGCGGCGCAACGAGGCGCCCTCACGACTTCGATAAAGGAGATCTCCGCATGCCCGAGCCCGCAGATACCGCCGTCACGCGGCGCGGCTTCCTGAAGACCGGCGCGCTCGCCGCCGCCGTGCCGCTGCTGGCCGACGTGCCGTTCGCCGCGGCCCAGAGCCCGGCGCGCAACGTCAGCAAGGTGCACGATTTCCAGACTTCGGCCGACGTCGCCAAGGCCGAGCAGGAGGGCGAGGTCGTCTACTACGGCCACGACAGCGAGCCCGGGATCGCCGCCTTGCTCGACGCCTTCAAGAAGGACTTCCCGAAGATCAAGACCAGCTACGTGCGGCTCCAGACCGGCTCCCTCTACGCCAAGATCACGGCGGAGCGGTCATCAGGGCGGTTTGGCGTCGACGTGCTCCAGCTCTCGGACATCTCGCCGGCCATCGACTTCCAGAAGAAGGGCGGCTGGGAGCAGTACATGTCGCCCGAGTACGCCGTCTACAAGCCGGAATATCAGTCGACCCCGGCGGGCTACTACGGCGTGCCGGGCGTCGGCTTCTCCGGGATCTCCTACAACCGCACCAAGGTGAAACCCGAGCAGGCGCCGAAGACGTGGAAAGACATCAACAACCCGGTCTTCAAGGACGGCATCAGCGCCAAGCTCGCGACCTCGGGCATGCAGCACGCCCAGTGGTACATCTTGCGCAAGATGTACGGCAACGATTTCTGGCAGGAGTTCGCCAAGCAGCGGCCGAAAGGCTTCGACGCGCGCGCCCAGCTCTTCGACCGGCTGGCCAAGGGCGAGGACCGCATCTGCGCGCTCGCCGAATACGCCGGCTACACGCTCTATCAGGAGAAGGGCGCCGAGCTCGAGTTCGTGGCGCCGCCCGAGGGCATGCCGGCCATCGCGATCTACATCGGCGTCGTCAACAAGGCGCCCCACCCGGAGGCGGCGAAGCTCTTCGTCGACTGGGCGCTCTCCAAGCGCGGCCAGCTCGTCTACCAGAACCAGAAGATCCTCCTCTACGGCTCGCTGCGGCCCGACGCCGGGCCGATGCCGACGGGCAAGCGCCTGGCCGACTTCAAGCTGCTCTTCCCCACGGACTGGAACGACTACGTGGCGAGCCATCCCGTGTTCGTCAAGGAGTGGAACTCGATCATGGGCTTGTGAGCCGCACGCGTGACCGAGGCACGCCCCGGGTTCCCCGCGGCGTGACGAGCGTACGGCGGGCATGGGGGGCGCTCGGAGCCCCCCATTGGTCTTTATCGCCGGGGCCACGCCTCGTCAGCGCGCTGGTCGGCGGCGCGACCGCCGTGCTGGTCCTCTATCCGATCGCGTATCTGATCCAGGCCTCGCTCAGCGTCGGCGACCCGCAGGCCCGGCCGCCGGAGGCGTACGGGCTCGACAACTACACCGGCCTCGGCCGCTATGCGCACATCTTCGGCAACACACTGCTCGTCGCGGCGCTGGCGACGATGCTCGCCGTCGTCGTCGGGTTCGCGATGGGGTGGATCCTCTCCCGCACCAACGTGCCCGGCCGCGCGGCGTTCGAGCAGCTCATGGCGTTGCCGTACTACGTGACGCCCCTCATGGGCGCCCTCGCCTGGGCGCTCATCGCCTCGCCCAACAGCGGCTTCGTCAACCAGTTCTGGCGAGCGCTCGGCGGCTCGGACCACCTCGTCGACATCAACACGCCCTGGGGCATCGCCTGGGTGATGGCGTTGTTCGAGGGCTCCGTCGCCTTCGTGATGATCGGCGCCGTGATGAAGTCGATGGACCCGGCGATGGAGGAAGCCTCGCAGGTCCTTGGCGCCGGCCGCGTCCGGACGATGCTGCGCATCACCTTGCCGCTGGTGCTGCCCGGCGTCCTCGGCGCAGCGGTGTTCGTCTTCGCCGAGATGCTCGGCTCGTTCTCCGCCGCGCTGGTGCTCGGGCTCCCCAACCGCTTCTACGTCGTGACCACCGCCATGTACCAGCTCGTGTCCCAGTATCCGCCGCGCTTCCCGACCGCGGCCGCGATGGGCGTCTCGCTCTTCGCCGTCATGTTCGCGATGGTGTGGATCTACCGCCGGATCGTGAGCTCCGGCACCTATGTCACGATCACCGGCAGGGCCTTCAGACCGCGGGCCATGGACGTCGGGGGCCTGCGCTGGCCGTTCCTCGGCGTCTGCGTCGCGTATCTCGCCGTTGCCGTGATCCTGCCGGTGCTGACGATCACCTACGCGTCGTTCCAGCACCTGACGACCGCGTTCCCGCGCGCCGCCAACTTCACCCTGGTCAACTACGAGACCGCACTCTCGCTCGACGCGGTGCGCTCGGCGCTCGGCAACAGTCTGCTTCTCGGACTGGCCACGGCGAGCGTCGGCGTCGTGCTGATGGGATTTCTCTCGTGGCTGATCTATCGCTCGCGCCTGCCCGGTGCCGGCGTCATCGAGTATCTGCTGATGTTTCCGCAGGCGGTGCCGCGGCTGGTGTTCGCCTTCGGGATGCTCTGGGCGTGGCTGATCTTCCCGATCCCGATCTACGGCACTCTGTGGCTCCTGCTGATCGTCTATCTCACGGTGTTCCTGCCGCTGGGCTTCCGGACGATCTCCGGTGTGATTCTCCAGATCGACCGCTCGCTCGAGGAATGCGCCCAGATGTGCGGGGCGACGTGGGGCTATCGGCTGCGCACGGTGACCATGCCGCTGCTGAAGCCCGGTCTGATCGCGGCGTGGCTGCTGCTCTTCATCGCCAGCGTCCGCGAGCTGGGCGCGTCGATCTTGCTGATGGGCCCCAAGGCCAAGGTCATCACGCCGGCCATCGTGGAGTCCTGGTTCTCGACCAGCACCGAGCTCACCGCGGCCATGGCGCTCTTGCAGACCCTGGCGGTCGTCGCGGCGCTGGTGCTCCTGTTCGCGGTCGCTCGCCGCGCGGTCCAGCCCGGAGGCGAGTGAGGATGGCGCGCGCGTCGATCGAGGTGCGTGATCTCGTCGTCCGCTACGGCAGCGTCGTCGCGGTGCGGGGCGTGACGTTCACCGTCGCCGCCGGCGAGCACCTCACCCTGCTCGGACCATCCGGGTGCGGCAAGACGACCACCTTGCGAGCGATCGCCGGGCTCGAGAAGCCCACGGCGGGCGAGATCCGGATCGGCGGAGCCCCGGTGTTCTCGTCATCCTCCCCCGCGGTCAACATCCCGGCCGAGCGGCGCGGGCTCTCGATGGTCTTCCAGTCCTACGCGATCTGGCCGCACATGAGCGTGTTCGACAACGTGGCGTACGGCCTGCGGGTGCGGAAGCGACCGGAAGCCGAGGTGACGACCCGCGTCCGCGAGGCGCTCGACCTGGTCCAGCTCGGCGAGCTCGGGACGCGCAGCGCCTCGAAGCTCTCCGGGGGCCAGCAGCAGCGCGTCGCGCTGGCCCGGGCCTTCGTGTTCTCGCCCTCGGTCCTTCTCTTCGACGAGCCCCTGTCGAACCTCGACGCGAAGCTGCGCGCCGAGATGCGCGTGGAGCTGAAGGAGCTGCAGCGCCGGCTCGATATCACCTCGGTGTACGTCACCCACGATCTGGAAGAAGCGCTCGCGATCTCCGACCGGATCGTCGTGATGCGGGACGGCGTGATCGAGCAGATCGGCAGCCCGGCCGAGATCTACGACCGGCCGCGCAACACCTTCGTCGCCGACTTCGTGGGGTCGGCCAACTTGATCCGCGGCCGGCGACGGACCGATCTCGAGCGCGACGGGCTCGTCGTCATCCAGACCCACGGTGGCGCGCTGGTCCACGGCACTGCGCCCGGTCGCGCGGCGGGCGACGAGGTGCTGATGGCCATCCGCACCGTGCGTCTCCGGCTCGAGCGCGCGCGGCCGGCGACGCCTTTCAACGTGTGGCCGGCCCGGATCCGCCAGCGCGTGTTCCAGGGCGACTTCACGCAGTACCACGTCGACTGGGATGGCCGGGTGCTGATCGTGCGCGTGGCGGCGCCGGATCCGCTGGCCGAAGGCGACGAGGTCTTCGTCAGCGCCGATCCGCGATACTGTGTGTTGCTGGAGGAGTGATGCGTCATCCGATCTCGCTCGCTCATCTCACCGTGCTCGACACTACGCCTCCCGAGCTGGTCACCGTGGCCGCGGCCGCCGGCTTTCGGACCATCGGCATTCGATTGACGGCCACGCCGAGCGTGGGCGTGCCCCCGTACGACATCCTGCGTGACGGCCCGGTCTTGCGCGAGACCTTGCGCCGCCTGGCCGACACGGGGGTGACCGTGCTCGACACGGAGTTCCTGCGCTTCGAGCCCGAGCAGCCCGTCGGTATCCCCGAGGGCTTTCTCGAGGTCTCGGCGCGGCTCGGCGCCAAGAACGTCCTGGTGATGAGCGCCGAACCCGACGAGGCTCGCACGATCGAGCGATTCGGCGAGCTCTGCGACCGCGCGGCGCAGTACGGCCTGAACGTCGGCCTGGAGTTTGCGGTCTACACCGGCGTGCGAACGCTCGCCCACGCCACGAGCGTCCTCGCCAAGGCGAAGCGCTCGAACGCGTCGGTCTTGATCGATGCCCTGCACTTCAGCCGGTCAGGGGGATTGCCGGCTCACGTGAAGCAGGTGGATCCGGCGCTGTTCCGCTACGTCCAGATCTGCGATGCTTCACCTGACATGCCCGGCCCGACCGATTCACCAGCGCTCATCCGCGAGGCCCGCACGGGCCGTCTGCTGCCCGGCGAGGGCGTCTTGCCGCTCGGCGAGCTGGTCGCGGCGCTGCCCGCCGGCCTGCCGCTGGCGATCGAGGCGCCGTGCCGGGCGACCGCCGATCTCCCCGCGCTCGAGCGCGCCAGGCGCGCGTACCGGGCGCTCTCAGCCCTGGGAGGAGCCTGACATGAACTTCGGGATCCACATCGGCGCCATGGGCGGGCCGCTCGGCGAGATGCGCAAGCTGTGGCAGTTCGCCGACGCGAAGGGCTTCGACTGGTTCTCCGTCTCCGACCACTTCCAGGAGTCGCCGCCCCGCGGCGGGGATATGGACTGCTACGAGGCGATCGCGACCTTGGCCGCGGCCGCGATGGACACGACGCGCGTCCGCCTCGGCAGCGGCGTCTACTGCGTCGCCTACAGGAATCCCGGGCTGCTGGCCAAGTCGCTCACGACCATCGACCACCTGTCGAACGGGCGCGTCGATTGCGGGCTCGGCGCCGGCTGGCACGACGTCGAGGCCAGGGCGTTCGGCTACGCGTTTCCGTCGATCGGGCCCCGTGAGGACATGCTGGAAGAGTACGCGCAGATCCTCAGATTGCTCCTCGACCCCGAGCAGAAGCGCGCGAACTTCCCGGGCAAGCACTTCCAGGTGTCCAACGCTCCCAACTATCCCAAGCCGCTGCAGCCCCGCATCCCGATCTGGATCGGCGGGCGCGGCGAGAAGCGCACGCTCCGCGCCGCGGCGAAGTACGCGGATGGATGGAACGGCGCCTACATCGGCCCGGACGACTGGAAGCACAAGAGCCAGGTGCTCGACCGCTGGTGCGAGACGGAAGGGCGCGACCCGAAGACGATCATGCGCGCGGTGAACCTCGGCTTCTACCTCGGCGCGGACGCGAAGGGCATCGCCCGCGCCGACGAGCTGTGGCGCAGCCATTTCGGCGGCAGCCCGGCGCGCGCCGAGCGCACGGGCTACCTGAGAGGATCCGTGAAGGACGCGCGCGAGATGGTGGACCAGTTCCGCGCGCTCGGCTGCACGCGGCTCAGCATCGCGCTGCGCGAGGGGCCGTACGACTGGGACGCGCTGGAGGCGTTCGCGGCCGAGATCGTCCGCGCGCGCTGATCGATACCACTATCCAACAGGAGGGGTCATGCTGAATCCAGGGGACAAGGCGCCGGACTTCGTCGGGCGCGACCACAACGGCAACACCGTCAAGCTCTCCGACTTCAAGGGCAAGACGATCGTGCTCTGGTTCTTTCCCAAGGCCGACACGCCTGGTTGAACCGCCGAGGGTTGCGGGTTCCGCGACCTCAAGGCCGACTACGACCGGAAGAATGCCGTGATCGTCGGCGTGTCGTTCGACACCCCTGCCGACAACAAGAAGTTCGCCGAGAAGTTCCACTTCACCTTCCCGCTGATCTGCGATACCGACCGGACGATCGGCACCGCCTACGGCGCCAACGTCGACCCGGCGAAGGGCGCTCAGCGCGTCGGCGTCGTGATCGACCGAGACGGCAAGATCAAAGAATGGCACGACCGCGTCGACGCCCGCTCCTGGCCCGCCGAGGTGGTGAAAACGATCTAGCCGTACGCGTCGAGCAGCAACAAGCGCTTAGCAGCAGTAAGTGTCCAGCGGGAACAAGCGCCTAGCAGGCTGCTGAGAAGGGTGCAGATGCGAGGCGGAGCCCGAGGCCCGACTGAGGCGTATGCCGCATACGCCGCAGGGAGGGGCGAGGGCTCCAACGAAGCAGATGCGCCCTTATCAGCAGCCTCGCCTAGCGGCGATATCGACGCTGGATCCAAAGGTTCGAAACCGCGCTAAGCGACAGAGTGGCCGTCATGAGCACGAACGACAGCGCCGCCCCGAACGGCCAGTTGTTGAGCCCCGCAAACTGGCCATAAACAAGCGGCCCCATCATCTGGAAGCGCGGCCCGCCCAGGAGGATCGGCGTGGCGTAGGCGTTCATCCCGAGGATGAATACTAGAATTGTGCCGGCGAGCACGCCCGGCAGCGCCAGCGGCAGGATCACGCGCCGGAACACCTGGAGCGGCCGCGCGCCGAGGCTCGCCGCGGCGTCCTCGATGGCCGGGTCGATGCCTTCGATCACGCTCTCGAGCGTGAGCACCATGAACGGCAGGTTGATCGCCGTGATGCCGACGATCACCGCGCCCTCGGTGTACATGAGCTGGAGCGGCCGGTCGATCAGCCCGACCACGCCGAGAAGCGTATTGAGCAGGCCCCGCGAGCCGAACATGACCATCCAGCCGGCGGCGCGCACGGCGTTGCCGACGAACAACGGCAGCACCACCAGCATGACCAGGACGCTCTTCCAGCGCGACCCGGTGCGCGCGAGCGCGTAGGCCAGCGGGAATCCCAGCACCAGGCAGAGCACCATGCAAATCCCGGACACGCGTAACGTGCGCAGCAGCACCGCGACGTAATAGGGATCGGTGAAGAACTTGACGTAGTTCTCGGCGGTGAGCGCCTCGACCATGAGGCGCCCGGGCACGAATCGGTTGAGGCTGTAACGAAAGAGGATCGCCAGCGGCACCAGCAGGCCGAGCACGACGGCCAGGGTGGCCGGGCCCACGAGGGCGCCGGCCACCGACCGCCGGGGCGCCATCAGGCCTTGAAGATCTTGTCCCACCACTCTTTGAGCTGGCTGTCGTTCTTGGCGATGTAGTCGTAGTTCGGCGAGAGCAGCCGCGCCTGCTCGTCCTTGGTGAAGCCGATGCGCCTGGCCACCGCGTCGGGCACCTTGGCGTTCGAGACGGTCGGGTTGTAGCCCATCGTCTCGGCGAAGCCGATCTGCGCCGAGGGCGCCAGCATCGCGTCCAGGTAGGCGTAGGCGGCCGCCTTGTTCGGCGCGTTCTTCGGGATGACGAAGTCGGAGACGTAGAGAACCACGCCCTCCTTCGGCGCGACCGCTTGCACGGGCACGCCCGCGTTCTGCCACATGACGCCGCGCGCCTTCCACATGACGCACATGCCGACCTCGCCGGTCTTGAGCGCCTGGGCCATCGCCTCGTTGGTCGGGTACATCTTGAAGTTCAGCTTGCGCAGCTCCATCAGCTTGGCCTTGCCCGGCTCGAAATTCTCCATGTTGCCGCCGGAGATGAGCGTGGCAGCCTCGAGCATCCCGACGTACTGGATGTCGATGACGCCCACCTTGCCGGCGTGCCTGGAATCCCACAGGTCGTTGTACGACGTCGGGGCCGGGCTGATCATCGCCGGATTGTAGAGAATGACCTGGCCGCTGTAGATGTGGCCGACCGAGAACGGCGTCTTCATCGGCGCCAGGAGATGGGGCGCGCTGGCGATCTTCGTGTAGTCGATCGGCTCCAGGACGCCCGCGTTGAACATCTCGCGCGACCCGGCGGCGCTCAGCGCCTGCAGATCGGTCGTCCCGCGCGGCAGGCGCTGCTCGGCCACCAGCTTGGCGCGCCGCTGCGGGTCACCGGCGATGTCGTGGACCACCTCGATGCCCTTGGGCGCGAGGATCGGCGTCTCCACGTTCTGCGTGAGGAGCTTGGAGTAATCGCCGCCCCAGGTGCCCAGCACCATCTTCTCGGCCGCCGTGCCGCGCCCGGGACGCCCGAGCGTGGCAACGCCGGCGACGGCCAAGCCCTTCACGAACCGCCGGCGTGTGAAATCGTTCGACTTGTTCATCGATGATCCTCCTCTGGCTGATGTTCGTCTTCGAGCACGAGGCCCACTTCGACCGGCCACGACACGTGGACCGTCTCGCCGAGCGCCCACGCCCGATCGCCGGCGGCGCCGGTGTTGGGCGCGTGAACGCGCAAGATCTCTCCCGAGCTCAACCGCACGTAATACTCGATGATGGCGCCGAGGTACGAGGCGAATTCCACGGTGCCCGCCACGCGGTTAGCGCGCGCGCTGTCCGCGAGGGCGCCGATCGCCAGACGCTCCGGCCGCAGCGCGAGCGCCCGCCGAGCGCCCGACGGCGACGCGCCCGGCGCTACCGCGCCGGCTGGCGCCGAGCGGCCGTCGTAGCGGAGCGTGAGGCCGCCGTCGCTCCGGAACACGCCGGGCTCGACGAGCAGGCCCCGCAGGAAGTTCGTACGTCCGACGAAGCCGGCCACGAAGCGGTTGCGCGGATGCTCGTAGAGCTCTCGCTGGGTGCCGATCTGCTGGATGGCGCCGGCCGACATGACCACGAGGCGGTCGGCCATCGCGAGCGCCTCGTCCTGGTCGTGCGTGACCATCACGGTGGTCAATCCGAGCGCGCGCTGGAGCTGGCGGATCTCGACGCGCACTTCTTCGCGCAGCTTCGCGTCCAGGTTCGACAGCGGCTCGTCGAGCAAGAGCGCGTCGGGCTCGATGACCAGCGCCCGCGCCAGCGCGACCCGCTGCTGCTGCCCGCCCGAGAGCTGGCGCGGCAGGCGATCGCCGAGGTCGTCGAGCCGCACCAGGCGTAGCGCCCGCGTCACCTTCTCACGCACGACGGGCTCCGGCAGCTTGCGCATCTGCAGACCGAACGCGATGTTCTCGGCGGCGGTGAGGTGCGGGAAGAGCGCGTAGCCCTGGAAGACGAGCCCGGTATTCCGGCGGTGGGCCGGCATGTTCGTCACGTCGCGGCCGCCGAGCCGGATGCGGCCCGACGTCGCGGGGACGAACCCGGCGATCATCCGGAGGGTCGTCGTCTTCCCACACCCGCTCGGGCCGAGCAGCACGACCAGCTCGCCATGCTCGATCACGAGCGAGAAATCACGGACCGCGTGGACGTCGCCGTACCGCTTGGAGATTGCTTCCAGCTCGATGCGCGCCATTCGTTCGCGGCTCCTCACAGCACCCGCGCGAGCTTCACGTACCGGTCGGTGGCGACCATGGCCGCCCCGATGATGACAATCTGGAGCAGCGAGACCGCGGCGATGACCGGATCGATCCGCCACTCGAGATACTGCAAGATCGCGATGGGCAAGGTCGTCCGGCCCGGGCCGATCAGGAAGAGCGTCATCTCGAGATTGCCGAACGAGATGACGAAACCGAACAGCGCGGCCGCCACCATGCCCGGCCGGATGAGCGGCAAGGTGACGCGGCGAAACGTCGTCCACGGACCCGCGCCGAGATTCTGCGCCGCCTCCTCGACCGTGCGGTCGAACCCCACCAGGCTGGCGGTGACGAGCCGCACCGTCCACGGGATCGTGACGACGACGTGGGCGAGGACGAGGCCGGGCAGCGAGGCGACGAGCGGCAGCCGCGTGAGGATCTCGGTCTCGACCTGGAACACGTAGATCGCCGTGCCCGCCACCACGCCAGGGACGACGAGCGGCGTCAAGAGCACCAGGCCGAGGCTTTCCCTCCCCGGGAACCGATAGCGCGCCAGGCACAAGCTGGCCGGTACACCCAGGGCCAGTCCCGCCAGCATCGCGAACACGCCGACCTCGAGGCTGGTCACGAAGCCGTCCACGAAGTTGCGCTGGTCGAGAATCGCGCGGAACCAGCGCAGGGTGTACCCCGAGGGCGGGAACACGACCACCTCGTCGCGGAAGAAGCTGAGCCACGAGACGAGCACGAGCGGAAGCAGGATGAAGCCGAGGGCCAGGCCGGCGGCGACGAGGAGTGCCGCGCGGCCGGCGGTCATGCCGCGGGCAGACAATTCCGGTGCAGCGCGCCGGCTTTCATGATGAGGGCCAGGCGCTCGCCCTGGCCCTGCAGCAGGCTGAGGTCGCGGAGGGGATTACCGTCCACGACCAGGAGGTCCGCGAACGCGCCCGGCGCGATGGTGCCGAGCTCACCCGATCGTCCGAGCAGCTCGGCGCCCACCACCGTGGCCGAGCGGATGATCTCGAGTGGCGAGAGCACCTGCGAGCGGATCTGGAACTCGCGTGACTGATCGGGCTGGAGCTGTCCGAGCAGATCGCTCCCGAACGCCATACGCACGCCCGCCTCACGGCAGAGCTCGAGCGATCGCAATCCCGCCGCCATCACGATCTTGTTCTTCTCGAGGCTGTCGGCGCCCATCCCCCAGCGGCCCCCGTGGCGCTGGATCGCGTCGTAAGCGACGAGCGTCGGCACCAGGAAGGCGCCCCGCGAGGCCATCAGCTTGGCGGTGGCGGCGTCGATGAGGTTGCCGTGCTCGATCACGCGCACGCCGGCCTGCACCGCCCGCGCGATCGCGTCGGCCGCGTACGCGTGGGCGCACACGTAGCGCTTGAAGACCGCCGCCTCCTCGACCGCCGCTCGGATCTCGTCCGTCGTGTACTGCAGGCTCTCGAGCGGATCGTAGGGCGAGGCGACGCCGCCCGAGACCATGATCTTGATGTGGTCCACGCCCTGACGGAGCTGCTCGCGCGCCGCGCGGCGCACTTCATCCACACCGTCGGCGATGCCGAGCGTGAAGGCCATGGCGTTGCAGCAGTGGCACGACACGCTCGCGTCCGTTCGCCGCCGCGCGTCGCTGTGCCCGCCGGTCTGGCCGATCGGCCGCCCGGCCACGAAGAGCCGCGGGCCGGGCAGGTAGCCCTGCGCCACGCCTTCGCGAATCCCCCAGTCGGCGCCGCCCGTGTCGCGCACGGTCGTGAAGCCCCGGTCGAGCATCGCGCGCATGAGGGCGGCTCCGCGCGCCGTCATCAGGGTGAGCGGGATCGCCTCCAGCGCGCGGATGTTGACCTCGGAGAGAAAGACGTGCACGTGACAGTCGATCAGCCCGGGCATCAGGACGCGCCCGCCGGCGTCGAGCGTGAGGCCGGCGGAGACCTGGATCGGCCGGGGCGACACCTCGCGAATGCGCTCGCCCTCGACCACGACCGAGACGTTCTCGGTGAGGTCGCCCGAGGCGGGATTCAGCAGGGTCGCGTTGCGGATCAGGATCATCGCAGCACGTAGGATACTCCAACCGCCGGCCAGCCCTGATGGGCCCGGCGCCCTAACTTCACCCTGGCGCCGTGGACGCCGGACGCCGGAGCGCCTGGCCGAGGATCCGCACGGCGCTCGGCGCGCTCCTGACGAAGCGGCGGAGCTGGACGCGGTCCTGGCCAACGCGGCCGCACGATAGCGATGGCTTGCCTCGATGCCGCCGAGGCTGCACAATCGCGGAACTGATGGCGCGGCACTGGCTCGGGATCGACATCGGCGGGACCTTCACCGACTTCGCCCTCTTCGACACGCAGACGGGCGAGCTGCTCGGCCTGAAGATCCCGTCGACCCCGCACGAGTTCGCCGAGGCCGTGCGCACCGGCCTGGCGCGGCTGGCCGACGAGCACGGCATCGATCTCCGCGAGATCGGCACCGTGGTCCACGGCACCACGATCGCCGTGAACACGCTGATCCAGCGGACGGGGGCGCGGCTCGGCCTGCTCGTCACCGACGGATTTCGCGACGTCCTCGAGCTGCAGCGCCTGCGGATGCCGAACCCGTTCGATCTGCACGGCTCACGCCCGCTGCCGCTGATTCCTCGCGCCCGCGTCGCCGAGATCCGCGAGCGACTCCGCGCCGACGGCGCCGTCGACACACCGCTCGACGAGGCCAGCGTGCGCGAGGCCGTACAACATCTGGCCCGGACGGGCCAGAACGTCGAGGGGCTCGTGATCTCGCTGCTGCACTCCTATCGGCGGCCCGAGCACGAGCAACGCGCGCGGGCCATCGCCGAAGCCGCCGTCCCCGGGCTGCCGGTGACGGCGTCCTCCGACGTGTGGCCGCAGGCCCGCGAGTACGAGCGAACGGCCCTCGCGGTGCTCGATGCCTACGTGCAGCCGAAGGTGCGCCGCTACCTCGAGGGCTTCGAGCAGGCGCTCGCCGCGCGCGGGGCGCCGGCCATGGCGCACGTCACGAAGTCGAACGGCGGCATCATGCCGGTCGCGGCCGCGCGCACTCAGACCGCCGCGACGCTCCTGTCCGGCCCCGCGTCCGGCGTCATCGGGGCCGCGTACGTCGCGGGCCGTGCCGGCCTGCCGAACGTCATCACGCTCGACGTGGGCGGCACCAGCGCCGACATGGCGGTCGTCGAAAATGGGCGCCCTCGGGTGAGCACGAGCGAGCACATCGGCGGGGTGCCGGTGATGATGCCGGTGGTCGGCGTGAGCGCCATCGGTGCGGGTGGCGGGTCGGTCGCGTGGGTCGACGACGTCGGGCTGCCCAAGGTCGGCCCGCAGAGCACCGGCGCCGAGCCCGGCCCCGCGTGCTACGGCCGCGGAGGCAAGGACGCCACGCTCACCGACGCGTTCCTGGTGTCCGGCTTCCTCGATCCCGAGCGATTCCTCGGCGGCCGCATGCGCCTGGATCGGTCGCTCGCCGAGGCCGCCATCGCCCGATTCGCCGGGCGCCTCGGGATGACGCCGGACGAAGCCGCGGAGAGCGTGGTGCAAGTCGCCGTCTCGAACATGTACGCGGAGTTCACCAAGATCCTGTCGCGCGCCGCCGTCGATCCTCGCGACTTCGCGCTCGTCGCCTTCGGCGGCGCCGGCCCCGTGGTCGGCGCGCTCGTCGCACGCGAGGTCGGCATCCCCTCAGTCTTCGTCCCGCGCTCGCCGGGCACGCTCTGCGCCCTCGGCGCGCTCAGCGCCGACATCGTCAACGACGCGGTTCGCACGGTGCACACGCGCGTGGAGACCGAGCTCCGCGAAGCGGCGGCGCTGCGTCGGCGATACGACGACTTGCGCGCCGAGCTCGGAGAGTGGCTCGCGCGGTTCGGCGCCGGCGCGAGCCCCGCCGCCTTCCGGGACGCCGCCGACATGCGCTACGTCGGTCAGTCGTACGAGATCGACGTGCCCGTCGAGCTCGCCTGGCTGGCGCCCGGCGGCGGCGCTCCCCTGCTCGCCGCCTTCCATCACGCTCACGAGCGTGCGTTCGGGCACGCCGATCGCGAGGCGCCGGCCGAGATCGTGAACCTCCGCGTCCAGCTCCGCGCCGAGCGCCCGCGGGTGCCGATCGCGGAGATTCCGGCGGGCGCGGCCGCGCCCACCGCACGCACGACGCGACGGATCTGGCTCGAGGGTCGTCCGACCGAGGCGCGCGTGTTCGACCGCTCGGCGCTCGGCCGCGGCGCGCGGCTCGACGGGCCCGCCATCGTCGAGCAGCCCGACACGACCGTGCTCGTGCCGGGCGGCCACGTCGGCGAGGTCGATCGCTTCGGGAATCTGCTGCTCCGGAGGGAAGGCTGATGCGACTGGACGCGCTCACCGTGGAGATTCTCCGGAACTACTTGCAGGGCGCCGTGGAGGAGATGGCGTACGTCGTGGAGCGCACGGCGTACACGACGTTCGTGAAGGAGACGGCCGACTTCACGTGCGGCCTGCTCAATCCCTCCGGCGAGTTCTTCGCGTATCCGGTCGAGCTCGGCGTGGCGAGCTTCGGCGGCATCAGCTACGCCGAGACCCTCGAGGCGGTGGGCCCGCTCGAGCCGGGCGACGTCGTGATCACCAACGACCCGTACGGCTCGGCGGCCGCGGCGACGCACCTGCCCGACATCCACCTGGTCAAGCCGATCTTCTGGGATGGACGCCTCGTCGCGTACGGCGCGGGCTTCCTGCACAGCTCGGACGTCGGCGGCATGGTGCCGGCGTCGATCACGCCGCGCGCGTCGGAGATCTTCCAGGAAGGCCTGCGACTGCCGCCCAAGAAGCTCTTCAAGCGGGGCGCGGTCAATCGCGACCTGCTCGACGTGATCCTGGCCAACTGTCGCATCCCCGAGCAGAACTGGGGCGATCTGCAGGCGCTGGTCGCGGGCCTCACCACCGGCGAGCGGCGGATGCACGAGCTGATTCGCCGCTTCGGGCCCGACACGGTCGACAAGGCGATGGACGACCTCATCGACTACGCCACGCGCAAGGTCGAGGCGATCATCCGTCGCATGCCGACCGGCCGCTACGAGTTCTCGGACTACATCGAGGACGACGTGGTGACGACGATCCCGATCCGGCTGAAGGTCGCGCTCACGATCGCCGACGGTGAGATCCATCTGGATTTCACCGGGAGCGACGTCCAGGTGAGCTCGGCGCTCAACGTGCCGACGGCCGGGAAGGTCCACCCATTCATGTCCGTCGCGCTCGTCAACTACTTCGCCACGCGCGACCGGACCATCCCGCTCAACGCGGGCGTGCTGCGCCGCGTGCGCATGACGTTGCCCGAGGGCTCGGTGGTGAATCCGCGGTTTCCGGCGGCGTGCGGCGTGCGCTACGCCACCGTGCTCCGGATCTACGACGCGGTCCTCGGCGCGCTGGCCCGCGCCGTGCCCGAGGACATTCCGGCGGCCAGCGGCGGCCAGGGCTGCATGGTCGCGCTCTCGCTGCCGGACCCGGAGGCCGGGCGGCGGCACGTCACGGTGATCGAGCCGATGATCGGCGGCGGCGGCGGCCGGCCCGCGCGCGATGGCATCGACGGCTGCGACGCCTCGCTCGGCTTTCTCAAGACGACCCCGGCCGAGACGCTCGAAGCCGAGGTGCCGATCATCGTCCGACGGTTTCATCTGATCGCGGATTCCGCGGGCCCCGGTCGCTTTCGCGGCGGCTTCGGCGTGCGGCTGGACTTTCAGGTGTTCCAGCCCGAGGGCCTGGTGACCGCGCGCGGGATGGAACGGCTGCGCTTCGCGCCCTGGGGCGTGGCGGGCGGCACCGCCGGCTCCACGGGCAGCGTGATGCTGAACCCGGGCACCGCCGGCGAGCGATCGATTCCGAAGATCGACGTGCTGGCCCTCGAGCCCGGCGACGTGCTGAGCGTGCGGACGCCGGGCGGCGGCGGTCACGGCGATCGCTTCACGCGGCCGTCGTCCCACGTGCTGGCGGACGTCCTGTCCGGCCTGGTCTCGCGCGAGCGCGCGCGCGACGCCTACGGTGTCGTCATCGACGCCGACCGGGTCGACGAGGCCGCGACCACGTCGCTGCGTGCCGCCCGCCCTGGCGCGGAGCCCGGACCCTCGAGCCCGGGCGCGGTGTTCGATTTCGGAGCCGCGCGCCGCGAGCACGAGCGCCGCTGGCCGTCGGAGCTCCAGGACGCGTTCATCGCGATGCTGATGAGGCTGCCGGCGCCCTATCGCGCCTACGTGCGCCGCACGCTCTACGGTCGAGTCGAGGCGCTCGCCGCCGAGCGCCCCGTGACGCCGGACGACCTCAACCGACTCTTGCAGGCCCTGCGGGCCGCGATCGCGCTGAAATGATCCAGCGGCTCACACCCGGGAGGACAACATGAGCACCGTCGACTGGAGCTACCACCGCCAGGGCTGAATGACCTGCGCCAAGACGCAAGGGTACCTTGCGAAGCACAAGGTCGCCGTCACCGCGCAGACCGATGCGAAGAAAGCCACGATCAAGGGCGACGCGGCCCTCGGCGCGCTGAAGGACGTGGACGAGCTCTACGTCGCCAAGGGCAAGAAGATCGTGCACGTCGACATGAAGCGCGAGAAGCCGCCCCGCGCCGAGCTGCTCGGCCTCCTGCTCGGTCCCACTGGCAATCTGCGGGCGCCGACGCTCAGGAAAGGGCGTTCGCTGATCGTCGGCTTCGACGAGGCGACCTACAAGAAGCTCCTCGGCTGAGCCGAGCGCCTAGCCGCGGACTTTGCGGAACGCGCGCTCGAAGCCGGGCAGCGCGCGCACGACCGTGTCGCGCTCGACCGTGAGCGAGATCCGGATGTGGCCGGGCATGCCGAAGCCCGAGCCCGGCACGGTCAGCACGCCTTCCTCCGCCAGCAGGCGGACGAAGGCGACGTCGTCGTCGATCGGCGTCTTCGGGAACACGTAGAAGGCGCCCTGCGGCTTCACGCACTGGTAGCCGATCCGCGTGAGGCCCTCGTACATCAGGTCGCGCTTCTCCCGGTACGGCCCGACGTCGATCACCTGGTCGCCGACCTCGGCCACGACCCACTGCCAGAGCGCCGGCGCGTTCACGAAGCCGAGCACTCGGGTCGTGAAGGTGCAGGCCTCGAAGAGCTCGGCCGCCTCGGGCATGCGCGGCGAGAACGCCAGATAGCCGATGCGCTCGCCGGGAATGGCCAGCGACTTCGACCAGGACGTCGCCACGATCGAGCGCGTGACCAGGGGCGGCACCTCGGGCGGCGCCACGTCGTCGAACACCAGCGCGCGATACGGCTCGTCGCTGACGAGCACGATCGGCCGCGCGGCGCGAGCCAGCATCGCCTCGATCTCGACGAAGGTCGACCGGGGATAGATGACGCCGCTCGGATTATTGGGCGAGTTCACGAGGATCACGCGCGTCCGCGGCGTGATGGCGGCCTCGAGCTTCGCGACGTCCGGCGTGAGGTCGGCCTTGGGCGGCACGACGATCAGCTTGCCGCCGTGGTTCTCGGCGTAGAACGTGTACTCGGCGAAGAACGGCGCGACCGTGAGCACCTCGTCGCCCGGATCGAGCAACGCCTTCAGCACGGTGTTCAGCGCCGCCCCGGCGCCCACCGTCATCAGGACGTGGCCGGCCGTGTACGGGAGCCCGGTCGAGGCGCGCAGCCGCCCGGCCACCGCCTCGCGCACCTTCACGTGGCCGGCGTTGGGCATGTAGGCGTGCAGGTGTGGCGCGGGGCTCTCGAGCACCCGCCGGGCCGCGGCGAGCACCGCTGGCGGCGGCTCGATCTCCGGGTTGCCGAGGGTGAAGTCGAACACCTTGTCGGCGCCGCGCTCCTGCTTGAGGCGGGCGCCTTCCTCGAACATCCGGCGGATCCACGAGGCCTTCGCCAGATTGTCGGTGACGGCGCGCGAGACGATCATGGCCTCACTCTACTCCAGCCAGCCGGAGCTCGTGGGCTCGGTGGCAGCCGACCAGATGGCCCGGCGAGATTTCCTGGAACGCAGGGGCCTGGGTCCGGCACACCTCGATCGCGTGCGGACAGCGCGGATGAAAGTAGCAGCCGGAGGGCGGCGAGGCCGGATTGGCCACCTCGCCCTGGAGCACGATGCGCTTGGTGCGCGTCCGCGGATCCGGCTCGGGCACCGCGGAGAGGAGCGCCGCCGTGTACGGGTGCTTCGGCGAGGTGAAGAGCTCCTCGGTCTCGCCGAGCTCGACGATGCGCCCGACGTACATCACCGCCACGCGATTGCTGATGTACCGGACGACGCTCAAGTCGTGCGCCACGAACAGATAGGTCAGACGGAACTCTTCCTGCAAATCGAAGAGGAGGTTCAGGATCTGCGCCTGCACCGAGACGTCCAGGGCCGAGACGGGCTCGTCGGCGACCACGAGACGGGGCTGGAGCGCCAGCGCCCGCGCGATGCCGATGCGCTGCCGCTCGCCTCCGCTGAAGGCGTGCGGAAAGCGGCGCATGTACTCGGGCCTGAGTCCCACGCGGCGCAAGAGCTCCGCCACGCGCTCCTCGCGCTCGCGGCGGCTCTTCATGCCGTGGACCAGGAGCGGCTCGCCCACCAGATCGAGCAGGGTCATGCGCGGGTTGAGCGAGGTGAACGGGTCCTGGAAGATCATCTGCATCTCGCGCCGCAGCGCCCGCAGCTCCGACTCGCGAAGCCCGCCGAGCTCCACCACCGAGCCATCCGCCCGCCGCATGAAGATCTCGCCGCCGGTCGGCTCGATCGCTCTCAGGATGCAGCGCGCCGTGGTGGTCTTGCCGCAGCCGCTCTCCCCCACCAGGCCCAGGGTCTCGCCCTGGTCGATGTGAAAGTCGACGCCGTCGACCGCCCGAACGTGGCCGACCGTCCGCTTCAAGAAGCCCTTGCGAACCGGAAAGAGCTTCTGCAAGCCGGCGACTCGGAGCAGCGGGGTCGCGGCGGCGCTCATTCGTAGAGAAAGCAGCTCACGATGTGCCGGTCACCCACCGCGCGCGGGGCCGGCGGCTCCCGATCGCACGTTCCCGCGATGAAGTCCGGACAGCGCGGGTGGAAGGGGCAGCCGGCCGGCCGATCGTACGGATGCGGCACGGACCCCGCGATCGGCGTCAGCCGCTCGCGGCTCCGCGCCCGCATCCGGGGAATCGAGCGGAGGAGCGCCCGGGTGTACGGGTGCTTGGGGGCGTGGAAGATCGCGTCGACCGGCGCCTGCTCGACGACGCGGCCCAGGTACATGACCGCCACGTCCGTCGCCATCTCGGCGATCACGCCCAGGTCGTGCGTGATCAGCATGATCGCCATCCCGTCTTCCTGCTGGAGCTGGCGCATCAGCTCGAGGATCTGCGTCTGGGTGGTCACGTCGAGGGCGGTCGTGGGCTCGTCGGCGATCAGCAAGGTCGGGCTGCACGAGAGCGCCATCGCGATCATCGCCCGCTGGCGCAGGCCGCCGCTCAGCTGGTGAGCGAGCTGGTCGATTCGCTGATCGGGCGACGAGACGCCGACCCGCCGCAGCATCTGGATCGCCCGGTCGCGCGCCTCGCGGCGGCCGATCTCCTGGTGGAGCATGATCGCCTCGACGATCTGATTGCCCACGCTGTGCACCGGGCTGAACGAGGACATCGGCTCCTGGAAGATGAGCGCGATCTCGGCGCCGCGGATCGAGCGCATCTGCAGGCCGTTGGGCTCGAGCTTCGCGAGGTCGACGGCGTGGCTCCCGGGCCCGCCGTTCGCAGCCGGGCGGCGAAACCAGATCTCGCCCTCGACGATCCGGCCGGGACGGTCGACGATTCGCAAAATGGATCGGGCCGTGACGCTCTTGCCGCACCCGCTTTCGCCGACGACACCCAGCGTCGCCCGCGGATTCATATCGAGGTAGACGCCGTCGACCGCCTTCACCGTGCCTTCGTCCTGTTGAAAGTACGTCTTCAGATTCCGCACGGACAGCAGCGGCTCAGCGTCCATAAGGATCCGCGGCATCCCGGAGTCCATCGCCCAGGAAGTTGAAGGCCATCACCGCGATGATCACCGGTACCGCCGGGATCATCAGCCACGGCGAGATCGCGACGGTCTGGACGTTCTGGGCCTGCTGCAGCAGGACGCCCCAGCTGATCGCGGGCGGCCGCAGGCCGAGGCCCAGGAAGCTCAGCGCGGTCTCGCTGATGATCATCGCCGGCAGCGCCAGGGTCGTGGCCGCGATGATGTGGCTCATGAACGACGGCACCATGTGCACGAAGATGGTTCGCATCTGGCTACAACCGACGAGGCGGGCGGACACCACGAAGTCTTCCTCTCGGAGAGCTAGAAACCGGCCGCGAATCACCCGCGCCAGCTCCGTCCATCCCAGCAGCGAGATGATGACGGTGATCGCGAAGTAGACCTGCACGATCGACCAGTCGCGCGGCAACGCCGCCGCCAGGCCCATCCACAACGGGATCGTCGGAATGGACCGGAGGATCTCGATGATCCGCTGGATCACGGTGTCGGTGACGCCGCCGTAGAAGCCGGACAGCCCACCCAGGACGACACCGAGGACGAGGCTCGCGGTGACGCCCAGCAGGCCGATCGTGAGCGAGATGCGCGTGCCGTACATCAGCCGGGACCACAGATCGCGCCCCTGCACGTCGGTGCCCAGGAGGAAGATCGTTCCGGCGGCGTCCCGCGCCGGGTCGACGCCGATCAGGTGGCGTGACATCGGAATCAGGCCGAGGAACCGATACTCGAAGCCCTGAGCGAAGAATCGCACCGGGATCTTCTGGCGGGGATCGGCCTGGTAGACGCGCTTGAAGGTCTTCGGGTCGCGGGCGCCCTTGAGACCGTAGACGTGCGGACGAAACCGCCCGTCGTCGAACCAGTGGATCGGCTGCGGCGGCATCAGGGAGCGCTGGGCCTCGGACGCGTTGGGATCGGAGTACGCGAGGAATTCCGCGCCCAGCACGGCCAGGTAGAACCCGGCGACGACGACGGCGCTGGCCACGGCCACGCGGTGCTTCCGGAACCGCCACCACATGAGCTGCCACTGCGAGGCGACGAAGATGCGCTGCTGGTCCGTCGTCGACACGCTCGGCACGCGGCCGGCGTCGGCGGCGAGCGCCATCAGGTGTCCTCGAGCCGGATGCGCGGATCGATCCAGACGAGCACGATGTCCGAGATCAGCGTGCCGATCACCGTCATGATCCCCAGCAGGAGCACGATGGTTCCGGCGAGGAACATATCCTGGGAGATGAGCGCTTTGAGCAACAGCGGGCCGACGGTTGGCAATCCGAGGACCAGGGAGACGATGATGCTGCCCGAGACGATGTACGGCAACGTGTAGCCGATCGTGCTCGCGAACGGG
The DNA here is from genome assembly GCA_003220495.1 of Candidatus Rokuibacteriota bacterium. Taxonomy (GTDB): domain Bacteria; phylum Methylomirabilota; class Methylomirabilia; order Rokubacteriales; family CSP1-6; genus AR31. The sequence goes on from QHSP01000033.1 coordinate 74,318, forward strand.
TTGAGCGCCATCCGGACCGGGTACTTCACGATCACCCGCGGTTCGGAGAGCCCCTTCGAGCGCGCGGTCACCACGTAGGGCTTGCGCAGCTCATCGAGCAGATTGGCGCGCATGATCCGGATCTGCTGCGCGGTCCCGGCCAGCCCCAGGATCAGCGCGGGAATCGGCAGGTGCTTGAGCAGATCCCAGACGCGCGCGAGGCTCCACGGGGCGTCCTGGAGCTCCGGGGAGAAGAGGCCGCCGATGTGGGCATTGAACAAGGTGAAGCCGAGATAGAGGAGCACGAGCGCGAGCAGGAAATTGGGGACGGCGAGACCGATGAAGCCGACGAACGTTGCGGCATAGTCACCGATCGAGTACTGGCGCACCGCGGAGTAGATGCCGATCGGCAGCGCCAGCACCCACGTGAGGAGCAACGCGGACACGGCGACCACCACCGTCAGCCACAGCCGCTCGCCGATCACCTCGGTGACGGGCCGCCGCCACTCCATCGAGAAGCCGAAGTTGCCCTCCGCGATCTGCTTCATCCACTTCCAGTACTGGACGTAGATCGGCTGACCGAGACCGTACTGGATCCGGAGGTTCTGGGCCTCCTCGTCGGTGACCACGCTGCCCATCGACGCCATCTGCGCGATATAGGAGGAGACGTAGTCGCCGGGCGGCAGCTGGATGATCACGAAGGCGAGCATGGAGATCGCCCAGACGGTGAAGATCGCGAGGAGGGCGCGGCGGCCGATGTACGCCAGCATGGGAGGAGCTCTCGTCAAGCGGCCCGGCTCACCGCCGGATTGCGGCGGTGAGCCGGGCGCTCTGGGAGACTAGTTCTTCCAGTAGAAGGTGATCGGCCGCGAGATCCCCGGCGTCTTGCCGTCCGGGCTGTTGTACTGCCGGGACGGGATGTTGCCCATGTTCGTCTTGACCACCCGCACGCCCATGGAGGCGGGGCCCATGCCGATCACGCCGATGATGTAGACCTCCTCGGCCGCGATCCGCCAGATGTCTTTGCCCAGCTGGATCCGCTCCTTCTCGGGCACGCCGAAAGCCTTCTTCCACTTGTCCATCAGCTCGCGCATCTTCGGCTCCGGCTCCTTGCCCTGAGCGCCCGCCGAGTGGAACCACTTGACGTACAGCGGCCCGGAGGTGGCGACGGCGGCGAGCTCGAAGGGGAAGACGTGCAGCGGGAAGGTGAAGAGGTGCTCGCTGCCGTCGTTGTTCCACGCGCCGAGCTGCTGCTCGTTCGCAGCGGTTCGCTTGAGCGCGAGGCTCCGCTCGACCTCCTGCACGACGAGGTCGATGCCGATCCTCTTCCACTGCTCGCGGATCATCTCGGCGATCTGCGTGAACTGGACGAACTGACCGCCCAGGGTCATGATCTCGATGCGCAGCCGGCCCTTGCCGTCGCTGCGCAGCCGGAAGCCCTCGGCGTCCTTCTTGCCGAGCCCGATCTTGTCCAGCATCTCGTTGGCCTTCTTCACGTCGAGCGTGGCCCACAGCTTCCGGTACTGCGGGCCGGGGTTGTACTTGTTGCCGTCCGCGGGCACCACGGAGCTCGGCGTGCCCGTGCCGAGCCAGAACGTCTCGTTGATCTGATCGCGGTCGATCCCGAGTGCCAGTGCCCTGCGGAAATCGGCCGTGCTGAACCACTTGGCGATCTCCGAGTCGGCGTCGTAGTTCAGGTTGAACTTGATGATCATGTCGCCGCCGTAGTCGCCGGGATCGAGATAGACCTTGTAGTTGCCCCTGGCCTGATTCTCGATGAACACGGGCAGCTTGCCGAGGTCGAGATGGCGCTGCTGGAAGTCGTACTCGCCCGCGACCGCGCGCAGGTTCAGGACCTCGAGGTTCTCGGCCAGAGTCAGCACGACCCGGTCGATGTAGGGCAGCTGGTTGCCCGCGGTGTCCACGAAGACGCTGTACGGGTTCCGCTCGAGCGTCCACGTCGCGGTGTTGATCGGCGTCACGGTCTTCCACGGCGAGAGCACGGGCAGCTCCGGATTGAGCGCCCAGTCGTTCTTGAACAGGAACATGCGCACCCAGCTGTCGAACTTCGCGTCCTTCGTTTTCTTGTCGAGCTCGGCCTGTCCTACATACTTGGGATGAAATTGCTTCAGATAGTGGGCCGGCGCGAAGCCGCCCATGCCGCGGTAGGCGAACCCCTGGCCGGCCAGATCGGTCGAGCCGGCCAGCACGTCGGGCAGCATGAAGTACGGCTCGGGGAACTTGAACCGGACCGTGTTCGTGTCGACCTTCTCGATAACGCCCTGCTTGCCGTTGATGGCCATCGTCGCCGAGGGCGTCGGGACGAGGTCCTTGTTGCGGTAGATGTCCTCGAACCAGAACACGAAGTCGTCGGCGGTGAACGGCTTGCCGTCGCTCCACTTCATCCCGCGGCGCAGGTGCACGAGCCACGCGCGCCCGCCGTCCTGCATCTCGAGACCCCGGGCGATGTTCGGCATGACTTTGTCGCCCGTGTAATCCCAGAACATCAGGTGGTCCGGACCCTGGCAGCAGCGGAAGCCGTTCCAGAAGTCGGCCGGGCCCGTGAAGCCCCCGCGCCACGTCCCGCCGTACTTGCCGACCTCGTTCAGCGGCTTGATCACCAGCGGGTCCTGGCCGATGCGCTCGGCCACCGGCGGCAGCTTGCCCGCTCGGACCAGCTCCGCGAGCTGCGGCGCCTCCTTGAACGTCTTGGGAAGCTTCGCGGCGTCCGTCACGACTTCCGGCCCTTCCAATTTCCCGATCAAGCTCTTGCCGGCGTTCTGTGCGATCGCCGCAGCGGCGACGACACAGGTGAGCGCCCCCACCGCGAGGGCGATCGTCAGCTTCGTTCGGAAGGTACGGGTCTGCATAGGAGTCCCCTTTCCCGCGTGCGCATCTCGAATCAGGCTCAGGCGTTCCGACGAGCCCGCCGCGGCCGCGCCGATTATGGTGATATTCCCGTAGCAAGTCCAGCCCGCCCGATCTGTGCCATCATCGTTTATAAGCGCGCCTCGGTCGGCGGGGCCCCAGCCCCGCGACGACCTGCAGCGCGCACCACGTGGTTTATAAGCGCGCCTCGGTCGGCGGGGCCCCAGCCCCGCGACGACCTGCAGCGCGCACCAGGAGGGATATGGAGCAACCACGATTGGCCGTACGCCGGCGCGGGAGCGGACCGGACGTCGTGCTGTTTCATGGGGGCATGGGGTCCTGGCGGCACTGGACTCGGAACATCGAGACGCTCGCGGCCCGCTTCACCGTGCATGCGCTCGACCATCCGTCCTACGGCGACTCGGCACCCGTTCCCCGCGACACGACCGGCGCGGCCTATCTGGACCTCGTGCATCGCCTCTTCGTCGAGATGTTCCCGGGCGACGCGCCGCTCCGTCTGGCGGGATTCTCGTTCGGCGGGGCGATCGCCACGAGCCTGGCGCGGCGGCTCGCGCCGAGAGTGACGCATCTCTGCCTGGTCTCGCCCGGCGGCTTCCCGTCGCGCCGATTCGGTGACCGGCCGATCCGGAGCTACAAGGAGGCTGGGGACGACGAGCGGCTCTTCCGCGAGATCTGCCGCCACAACCTGCTCGTGAACATGCTCAGCGACCCGGCGAGCGTCACCGAAGAGGCGATCGACATCCAGGCCGACGGTGTCCGTCGTGCGCGCTTCGACAGCCGCAAGGTGAGCGGCGGCGGCACGCTCCTGGGAGACCTCGCTCAGCTGACGTGTCGCATTCGACTGCTCTGGGGCGAGCGGGACGATTCCGCGTTCCGTCCCGCGAAGCTCCTGATCGGCGAGATCCGCTCGGCCGTCGGCACGCTCGACGTCCACCGGATCCCCGCGGCCGGCCACTGGTCGGCGTACGAGAACTCGGCGGAGGTCAATCGCCGCATGCTGGAGTTCTTCTCGAGCTAGCCGGCTACACCCGGGCGCCCGCCAAGGCGCGCAGGTCGACGCTCTCGTCGGCCAGCTTCGCCGGATCGATCGCCGCGCGAGCACGCACCATGTCGACGGCCGCCTTCAGCTCGCTGTCGCCCTTGGCATCCTCGGGATCGCCGCCGCGATCGAGGCCGACTGCGGCGCGGACGATGCCGTCCTTCAGATAGAAGCCGAGGAACTTGCGGCTCCCCGGCCGACCGCGGAAGACGATCCGGTCCCAGCTCGTGGCGAAGCCGACGTACTCGATCACGTGCTCGTACTGATCCGACCAGAAGGTGTGGACGTAGTCGTAGGGCTGGGTCCCGCCCAGCAGCGAGCGGGCCGCGGCGCGCCCCTGCTGGTAGCCGTTGTTCCAGTGCTCCACGCGCAGGCGGCCGAAGATCGGGTGCAGGTGGTTGGTCACGTCGCCCGCCGCGAGCACGTCGGGCAGCGACGTCCCGCAACGCTCGTCGACGAGCACGCCGTTGTCGACCCGCGCGCCGGCCGCCGCCACGAGCTCGGTGTTGGGCACGATCCCGATCCCCGCGACCACGAAATCACACTCGAAGACCCGGTTCTTCGTGGTTCGCACCCGCTCGACTCGACCCGAGCCCTCGAGCGCGGCGACCGAATCCTCGGTGATCAGCTCGACGCCCTTGTCGCGATGGATGTCGGCGAGCACCTGGCCGACCTCGTCGCCGACGATGCGGGCCAGCGGCACACGAGCGCCCTCGATGGCCACCACCTCGATCCCGAGCTGGCGCAACGACGCCGACACCTCCGAGCCGATGAAGCCGAATCCCATCACCACCGCGCGGCGTCCGCGCGCGACGGCGGCGCGGATGCGATCGCAATCCTCGACGGTGCGCAGCTGGAAGACGCCGGCGAGATTCGCGCCCGGTACGGACAGGGTCCGATTGCGCCCGCCCGTGGCGACCAGCAGCCGATCGTAGGCGACGCGCCGGCCGCCCTCGAGCTCGACGAGCTTCTGCCCCGCGTCGATCTTTGTCGCCCGCACGCCGAGCTCGAGCCCGATGCGCTGCTCGGCGTAGTAGCTCGCGGGCCTGACCAGCTGATCCTCGAAGCGGTCCTGCCCGCGCAGGTAGCCCTTCGAGAGCGGCGGCCGGTTGTAGGGCGGCTGGGCTTCGGCACCGACCAGCACGATGTCGCCGTCGAACCCGTCTTCGCGAAGGGTCACCGCTGCCGTGCCGCCGGCTAGCGACGCGCCTACGATCACGATCGGTGGTCGTTTCATGTCGTCACTCCTTGACCGATAGAGCGCCCGACGGGCCCACGGGTGACGCCGCCGTCGACTCCCGACTACTCGATGCTGGAGATGTTCGCGATGAAATGAGCGGGCCGACGGTCAGTCGTCGACACCGCCGGAGATTCCGCGGGCGGGCGTGCGGCGCCACGCGCGGCGCAGCCGGTGCCGCCAGGCGCGCCGCTCGCCTTGCCGCACGAGCCGGCGCCACGGCGCCAGGGACGGTCCGGACACCTGGAGCGCACGGGCCGCGTCCTCGAAGAGCGAGTAGGCGACCGGCGTCACCAGCAGAGTCAGCAGCAGACAGAGCGTCTGGCCGCCGATGACCACGACGGCGATGGCGCGCCGCTCCTCGGAGCCCGGCCCGGTGCCCACCCACAAGGGCAGCATACCGGCGACCAGCGCCAAGGTCGTCATCAGGATGGGCCGGAGCCGATCGCGATTGCCCTGCATGATGGCGGCGTCGCGGTCCATGCCGTGCGCCCGGAGCGCGTTCATGTGGTCGATCTGCAAGATGGCGTTCTTCTTGACGACGCCGAACAGGACCAGGATGCCGAGCGCGGAATAAAGGTTGAGCGTATTGCCCGTGTAGTAGAGCGAGAACAGCGCGAACGGCACCGAGAGCGGCAAGGAGAGCAAGATGGTCAGCGGATGGATCAGGCTCTCGAACTGTGAGGCCAGGATCATGTACATGAAGATGACGGAGAGAAGGAAGACCCACAGGAACTCGGTGAAGGTCTTCTCCATCTCCTTCGCCTTGCCGGTGACGAACGTCTGGTAGGCCGACGGCAGGCTCATGTCCGCGACCGCCTTCTTGAGCAGGCCGATGCGGTCGGCCTGACCGTAGCCCGGCGCGATGCCAGCCCGTAGCCGCGTCTCCCGCTGGCGGTCCGTGCGATCGATGCGCGAGGCGGTAGACGCCGGCTCGATCTTGACGACGTTGTCGAGCCGGACCAGCCCGCCCCCTGGCGCCAGGTTGACCTGCGCGGGCGAGCCCGTCGCCGGGTTGGTCGACGTCGTGTCGCGCGAGACGTAGAGGCGCTGGATGGTGCTCAGGTTGCCGCGGAACTGGGGCATCAGGCGGATCTGCACGTCGTAGTCGTCGTTGACGACGGGGTCGTGGAAGCGCGAGACCTGGTCGTCCCCGCCCACCATGAGCCGCAACGCCGTCGCGATCTGCTGGGTGTCCACTCTGAGGTCGGCCGCCCGCTGCCGGTCGATCGCGACGCGAAGCTCGGGCTTGTCGAGGCGCAAGGTGGTGTCGATGTCGACGATGCCGCCGATTTCCCGGGCCTTCAGCTTCAGAGTCTCACCGTACTCGGAGAGCTTCTCGAGCTCGGGCCCGCGCAGCGCCAGGTCGATGTCGAAAGTGCCGCCGCCGATGTTGAAGCCGGCGATGTTGCGGACCTGCGTGCGCATGTCGGTGAACTTGCGGAAGCGCTGTCGCAGCGCCATCATCACCTCGCGCTGCGAGTAGTTGCCCCGGAACGCGTCCAGCGGCCGGCCGCTGATCAGCCCTTTCCAGAGCCGCCCGGGCGTCAGCGTGCGCTCCTCGTGCGAGACCGTGCGCACGTACATGTAGCCCTGGTTCACCTTGCCCAGGAAGCTGCCGCCGCCCGACGCCAAGGTGAGCGCGACGCCCTTCGTCTCGCGCGCCTCCCTCGCGAGCGCCTGCATGCCCTCGTCCATCGCGGCGAGGCTCATCTTCTCGGGACCGAACACGAGCACCTCGAACTCCGACTCGTCGACGTCGCTCGGAATGTACTCCTGCTTCACCTGTCGATAGATCGGCACTGCGGAGACCAGGGTCGCCACGCTGATGACCACGATGACCCAGCGATGCCGCATCGACCACGCGAGGCTCCAGGCGTACGCGCGATCGATCCAGGCGTAGAAACCACCGCGCGAGCCGGCGTGCGCGCCCTCGGCGTGGCCGCTCGCGGCATCCTCCGCCCGCAGCAGGCGGGCGCACATCATCGGGGTCAGCGAGAACGACACCAGCAGGCTCACCAGCACCGACACCGCGGCGGTGAGGCCGAACTGATACAGGAACCGCCCGGAGATCGAGGACATGAACGAGACCGGCACGAAGATGACGACGAGCGAGAACGTCGTCGCCATGACCGCGAGCCCGATGTCGGCGGTCGCCTCGCGCGCGGCCTCGAATGGCCGCATCTTCTTCTCTTCCACGAAGCGGAAGACGTTCTCGAGCACGACGATCGCGTCGTCGATCACGATGCCGACCATCAACACCAGGGCCAGCATCGTCACGCTGTTCAGGGTGAAGTTGAGCGCCCACATCATCCCGAACGCCGAGACCACCGAGGTCGGGATGGCCACCGCGGCGATGAACGTCGACCGCCACGAGCGCATGAACGCGAGCACCACCAGGGAAGCCAGGATCGAGCCGAGCACCAGGTGCAGATTGATCTCGTGCAGGGCCGCGTAGATGTAACGCGACTGGTCGCGGATCACCTCGAGCTTGACGTCGGGCGGGACCTGATCGCGCAGGCGCGCGAGCTTGCCCTTCACGCCCTCGATGACCGCCACCGTGTTCTCGCCCGACTGCCGGCGGACTTCCATGATGACGGTGGGCACGCCGTTGAGCCGGGCGGCCGAGCGCTGCTCCTTGGTCCCGTCCTCGGCGTAGCCGATGTCGCGCACGCGCACCGGCACGCCGCTGAGCGTGGCCACCACCAGATCGTTGAACGATCGCGGCTCCGCGATGCGGCCCATCGTCCGAAGCGACGCCTCGTTGAGCCCGGCCGTCACGTTGCCTCCGGGCAGATCGGCGTTCTGGCGGATGACAGCGTCGCGCACGTTCGTGATCGGGATCTGATAGGCGGCCAGCCGGTCGGGATCGATCCAGACGTTCACGGAGCGGAGCAGGCCGCCGACGATCCGGACCTCGCCGACGCCGGTCGAACGCTCCAGCTGCGGACGCACGATCTTGTCGGCGATCTCGGTCAACTCGCGGAGCGATCGGTCGCTGGACAGCGCGATCGTGACGACCGGCGCCTGATCGTTGTCGAACTTGGCGACGATCGGCGGCAGGATCTCGCGCGGCATGTTGCGAACCGCGATGGCCACCTTGTCGCGGACATCCTGGGCGGCCACGTCGATCTGACGGTTCAGGTTGAACGTGACGATGACGATGGCGACGCCCGTGCCGGAGATCGAGCGCAGCTCGTTGATCCCCTGGATCGTGTTGATCTGCTCCTCGAGCCGCTGGGCCACCTGGGTCTCGGTCTCCTCGGTGGAGGCGCCCGGCAGCTCGACGCGCACGCTGACGGTCGGCAGATCGACGGTCGGGAAGCGGTCGACGCCCAGCCGGAACCAGCTCGCGGCGCCGATGACCACGAAGCCCATGACGAGCATGGTCGCGAACACCGGACGCTTGATGCAGACCTCGGCGAGCTTTTGCATGGCGGTCTACGGGACCACGGTCACCGGCTGGCCGCCGACGAGGTTGCCCGGAACGGTGACCACGGGGTCGCCGCGCTTGAGCCCGTCGACGATCTCGACGTCCTCGCCCAGACGGCGACCGGTCGTCACGCGGACCTCGGCGGTCTTGCCCTGACGGACGATCAACACCTTCTCGACGCCGGCGAAGACGATGATGGCGCTCGCGGGGACGCTCACTACCGGCTGGCTCACCTCGGTCATGATCTCGACGCGCGCGAAGGAGCCCGGACGCAGGAACCCGCGCTCGTTCGGCACCTCTGCTTCCACCATCAAGGTGCGATTCTGTTCCTGGACGATCGGCGACAGGCGAACCACACGGCCGCGATAAACGGTGGGATCGCCCTCGACGGTCAACGTCACCGCGTGCCCGGCGCGCACGCCGACGCCCTCGCGCTCGGGAACCGGCACGCGCAGCCGCAGCGGGTGCACGCGCACCATCGTCGCGATCGGCGTGCCCGCGGCCAGGTACTCGCCCACCGACGCCTGCTTGAGACTCACCACGCCGTCGAGCGGCGAGAGGATCACCGTGTCGGTGAGCTGCTGGCGGGCCAGATCGAGCTCGGAGCGCCGCTGGGCGATCACGGCCTGCCGGTTGCGGACTTCCTCGTGCGCGTCCTGGTAGCGCCCTTCCGATACCTGCAGGGCTGCTTCGGCCGTGTCGAGCTGAGCGCGGGCGATCAGCTCCTGCTGCGCGAGCCTGATGCTCCGGTCGCGGGTGAGCCGCGCGTCGTCCAGCATCGCACGGGCCTGGCGGACGATCGCCGTCTGCTCTGGATCGACCCGCTCATCGCTGCCGGTGGGCGAAAGGCCCAGGCGAACGCGCGCCTGTTGCAGCGAGGCCTCGGACTGCTCGACCCGGAACTTGAAATCGCTCTGATCGAGTCTGCCTATGACCTGGCCCTTCTTCACCCGGGTGCCGAGGTCGACGGTGATCTCGGCCAGACGCCCGGCGACCTTCGTGCCGAGCACCACCTGGTCGTCAGCCGCCAGGGTTCCGGTGGCCGATACGGTGCGCGCCACCGTCCGCTCCGCGGCCGGCGTCGCCTTCACCTCGCGTGGCGGCGGGCTCGCCGGCTTGCTCTTCTGCTCCTCGGCGCCGACCGAGCCCTGTCCCTGGCAGCCGCTGAGCAGAAGGATCAGGCCTAGAGCGAGGGCGGACAGGGCGTGGGGGGACATCCGGTTGATGATACTACCGAGCCGGAGCGGGCGGAGCGACCGAGACACCCTGAGCGCCGTTCCGGGAAATCGCCTCGGCCACCAGGCCGGAGGCCTTCATGTCCTCGACGAACGCGCGCAGGAACCGCGCCGAAGCCTCGCGGTTCTTCGGGGTGCCGATCGCCTGCTGGACCGCCGTGAACTGCCCGTCGAGGATCCGTGCGCCCGGCAGTTTCTGGACGTCGGTCAGGAGCCGCGGCTTGAGCCCGGCCAACGCCTCGAGCTTCTGGGCCACGAACACGTCGAACGAGGAATCGAGACCCTGAGTCAGCACGAGCTTCGCGTGCTTGATCGTCCGGACCAGGTAGAGTCCGTAGGCGCTCTGATCCGCCACGGCAATCCGCACGCCCGCGCGGTCGACCTCGTCGACGGACCGGATCGGCGACCCCGCGGGGACGATGTACGTCGACGGAATCTCGAGGTAAGCGGCCGTGAACGCGATCTCGGCGGCGCGCTGGGGCTCCGCGCCGAGGAACGCCACGTCCCACGCGCCCGTCTTCACGCCGTCGCCGAGCTTGCCGGCGGTGTCGAACTTGATGAACTCGACAGGCACGCCGACCCTCCGGCCGAGCTCGCGGGCCACGTCGGAGGCGACGCCGCGGGGGTCGGTCGCCGACGAGCCGGGAGTGACCAGCAGGAAGTTGCCGTGGTTGAGCCCGACCCTGAGCTTTCCGGAAGGAGCGATCTCGGATCGAACGGCGGGCGTGATCTCGGTCGCCATGGCGCCAGACGTTAGCACGAACCACACGCCGGAAGCCATGCCGAGCGCGAATCCGCGCGCGAGCCGTCGGCGAGTCGTCACGAGGCCGTCCGGTTCTTGAAGAACGAGCTCTTGACCGCGATCTTGTCGTGGCGGAACGTGAACACGTCGCAGCCGTTGACCTCGACCTTCCGGCCGTCGCCGGTCGTGCCCGTGAAGATCCACTCCGACAGCCCCCGATCGCCCGACACGAAGTGGCGCACGGCTCCAAAGCGCGCGTCGGGAAACGCCGCGAACACTCTGGTGAACGCCTCGCGCACGCGCTCACGCCCGACGTGCCGCGTGCCGCACGCGTCCGAACCTGCCGTACTCTCGAAGACGCAATCGTCGGCCATGAAGGTCATCAAGAAGTCGACGTCGTGGCCGTTCCAGCCCGCCTCGAAGAACGCGTCCAGATCCTTCGTCGTCATCATAGGCGTCTCCTCGCGGAGAGAATCGCCGCGGCCTCGGCATCCGTCAATTCCCGATACATCCGTGTGCTGGCCCGGCGCGACACGATGTATGGTGCCGTCGCCGAGCGGCCGCCCATACATCCACGCGAGCGACTCGCCGAATACCGCATCTTGCGCTATTCTCTGACCGGCCCGATCGAGGGGCCGACGGTCCGCGTAAAGGGCTCAGCCCACTCTCTCTGATTGGTCGACGCGACATAACCTGACTTCCTGCCCGCAGCTCGCGGACGCCGGGCGCAACGCAAGGGCCTCGCCCTGCGAATGGAAGGAAGGTTCGTCATGAATTCGCCACGGTCGCTTCCTCTCCGCGCCAACCTCGAGCACCTCCGGAACCAAGCCAAGCAGCGCCTGAAGGCGATGCGCGTCCAGGATCCCGCGGCCCGGCTCACCGACGCGCAGCTGGCGATCGCGCGCGAGTACGGCTTCGCGAGCTGGCGCCAGCTCAAGGCCACGGTCGACGCGCGGGATCGCGAGCGCGCGTTCGCCGCCGCGTACGCGGGCGATCTCGACACGGTCCGGCGCGCGCTCGACGACGGATTCAACCCCGGCGCGACCGACGCGACCGGCCGGACCATCCACCAGATCGCCAAGACGCTCGGCCACACCGACCTCGAGCTGCTCATGCGCGTACATCAGGAGCGCGACGAGCGGCGAGATGAGGTCAAGCGCGCCGTCGAGTCCATCCACGAAGCCGCGGCGGAGGGGCGCGCCGACGAGCTTCAGCGGTTGCTCGACGCGCATCCTGATCTTCTCGACGCGCGCGGCGTGAGCTGGGAGCGGCAGACCGTGCTGCACCGGGCGGCGTGGAAGAACCGGCTCGCGTGCGTTCGCCTCTTGCTGGAGCGCGGCGCGAACGTCGGGATTCGCGACTTCGGCAACAACGCCTACGCTCTGCACTTCGCCGCCTCCGAGGCCGACCTCGCGATCGTCGCGATGCTGGTCGAGGCCGGGGCAGACGTCGTCGGAGAGGGCGACGACCATCACCTCGACGTGCTCGGCTGGGCAACGTGCCTGGGTCGCGTCCGCGAAGACGTCGCCGAGTACCTTTTGCGCGCGGGCGCCCGGCTCAACATCTGGTCCGCGATCGCGCTCGGCCGGGCCGACGCGGTCCGCGCGTTCGTCGCGAGCGCGCCGTCGATCCTGTCGGCGCGCATGAGCCGCAACGAGCACGGCCGCGCGCCGCTGCATCACGCCGCGGCGGTGAATCGCCCGGCGATGGTCCGCCTGCTGCTCGAGCTCGGGGCGAACGTGCACGCGACCGACGACGTGGGCCGGACCGCGCTGACCGTCGCCGCCGCCGCGAACGCGGATCCGAGCATCCTCGGGCTGCTCCAGGACGCCGGCGCCACGCTCGACCTCCTCGCGGCAGTGGCCCTCGGGCGCCACGACCTGGCGGAGCGCATCCTCGCCGAGGACGCCACCCGGATCGGGGCGGACGGCCGCGATACCGTGGCCCTCCATCTCCTGGTCGCGCAGCGGCATGTCGAAGGCGTGCGGTGGCTCATCGAGCGCGGCGTCGACGTGAACGCCAAGCGTGTGCTGTGGGACTGCAACCACACCGCGCTCCACGTCACGACGGAGCTGCCGGGCGGCGCGATCGAGCTCACACGAATCTTGCTGGACGCCGGGGCGGATCCGAATATCCGGGACGACAAGTACGAGGCGACAGTCCTCGGCTGGGCTGAATTCTGTGCCCAGCCCGAGATCGCCGACCTGCTGCGCCGACGCGGCGCGACGACGTGAGGTTGATTTGTCCGCGCGCCTCGCCCGGCGGGGCCTACCGCATCGTCGCCAGCGGCTCCAGGCCCATCTCGCCCGTGCAGACGCCGAACCACTGGATGACTTCCTTGTGGAGCGGGATCCCGTGGGCGCGACGGTGCTGGATCTCTTCGGCCTCGGACAGCCCGGGATAGAGGACGCGCTCCTGTCCCGGCGCCGGGGTCGCCGTTCTCAGGGTCTTGAGCATCCCGTCCATCGTGTCCTTGAACTGCTCGGGGTCGGTGAAGGCTTCGATGTTGTACGCGGCGAAGTGGTTCTTCGATCCGCTGCCGGCCGCGAGCATCGTGGGCAGAGCGCCCGAGAGCACCGTCGACAGGACCTCGGCCATCATGGCGAACCCGTAGCCCTTGTGCGAGCCCTGCTCGCGCGTCCCGCCGAGCGGCGCCTGATGGTACTCGTCGCGGTCGAACACGGGCTTTTCCTCCATGATCGGGATGCCTTCCTTGTCCGTGACCCAGCCCGGCAGGAGCGGCGAGCCCACGCGCATGGCCAGCCGGATCTTGTTGCCGGCGATCGCGGACGTCGCGGCGTCGAAGAGCATCGGCGCCTCGTGCCGCGCCGGAGCCGCGAGCGCGATCGGGTTCGTGCCGAGGAGCGGCTTCGCGGCGAACGTCGGCACCACGCTCAGCCCGGCGCCCGTGAAGCAGACGCCGACCATCCCCTGCTCCGCGGCCTGCATCGCGTAATGACCGATCGCGCCGAAGTGGCCGCTGTTGAACACGGTCACCACGCCCACGCCGACGCGCCGGGCCTTGTCGATCGCGAGCCGCATCGCCTTCGGGCCGACCATGATCCCGAGCCGCCGCTCGGCGTCGATCACGGCCGTGCCGGGCGACTCGCGGACGATGCGCCAGCCCGAGCGAGAGTCGAGCTTGCCGGCCTTGTAGTCGCGGACGTACGCGCGCAGCATGTTCGACACGCCGTGCGTCTCGACCCCGCGGAGGTCGGTCATCGTGAGGACGTCCGCGCCCTCGGCGGCGTCCTCGGGTGTGAGGCCGAGCTTCTCGAAAATCTGCGTCACGGTGCGGCGGAGCGCCGCCTCCGAGACGAACACCTGATCCTTCACGGGAACCTTGAAGCGCTCGAGAATCATGGCTTGCTCTCCTCCCGAATCTTCGCCGCGCTAGGCGCCGCGGACGTAGCGCCGGCAGACCAGGCGCAGGTGATCGCGGAAATGTGGCTGCAGCCGGCTCGTCCAATCGCTCTGACGCGCCTGCTTCCATTCGGCCGACTCCTGCACCTCGGGCGCCGCCAGATGATAGAGCGCCACGTACTGGCGGTTACCGGTGCCGCGGAAGCGCCGGGCGCTGAGCACGCCGGGGACGGCGGCGAGCGCCGGGATGTGCTCCTTGTCGTACCACTCGTTGAACTCGGCTTCGTGCTCGGGCGCGATGTTCATGGCGTTGAGGAGCAGCCCGCCCGCGCCGGCCGGGGCGAGCTGGTCGCCCGGGAGGATCTGATCCCCCTCGAAGCGCATGAGGCGGTCGACCTTGCCGGTGACGCGCTTGGACCACGGCGACAGGTTCGCGCCGCCGATCGCCAGGTAGGCCGGGCTCGCCAGCACCTTGACGTTCTCGAGGTCGTAGGTGGCGACGGAGACCTTGCGATCGCTGGCGCTGATCCAGCGCTCGCACACGAGGAAGCCCGGGACGCGCTGGCGCTCCGGCAGGTGCTCGGTGTCGTACCAGTCCTGGAACTCGTCCTCGGCCGCGCCCCCGATGTTCATCGCCGCGATCAGCGTGCCCTTTGCCATGGTCGGCTCCTCCCGCGGGAAGATTGCCACGGCGCACGAGACTCGGCAACGGCCCGGCGCGCGCGGGCTCCTCCGGCCCGGCCGCGTCTGGGGCGCGCATGGCGAACCGCCGTCGGCGACCGGCGATAGACCGAGCGGAACGCCGAGTTGAAGCGCCGGATGCTCGCGAACCCGGACGCGAAAGCGATCGCGGACATCGACATCGCCGTGGAGTCGACGAGGGCCTTCGCGCGCTGCACGCGCCGGGTCGTCGCGACCGCGGTCGGCGAAGCGCCGGCGTGGCGCAGGAACAGCCGGCGAAGATGCCGCGCCGTCATCCCGAGCGTGTCGGCGAGGTCCTCGACCCTCGCCTCGCCGTCGAGGAATCCCCGCTCGATGAGGCGAAGCGCGCGCGCGACCGTCGCGGCGGCACCCTGCCACGCCGGCGTCCCCGGCGCCGTCTCTGGTCGACATCGCAGGCACGGCCGGAAGCCCGCGCGCTCGGCCGCGGCCGCGGTCGGGAAGAACACGACGTTCCTCGACTTGGCGGGCTTCACCGGACACGTCGGCCGGCAATAGATGCGCGTCGTCCGCACGCCCGTGTAGAACGCGCCGTCGAAGCGCGGGTCGCGGGCGATGCGTGCGCGATCGCAGGTCTTCGAGTCGAGCACGCCGCCGTTCTTCACGTTCGAGAAGCGTAGCACGCGCGGACACGTCGCGATTCCGCGCGGACGATCACGTCCGAAAACGGCCAGACAGCGGGCCGCGCAGCCGATAGCGTCGTGAGAGGACATGAGCGCGCGATACTTCTACGGCTGGAACGTCGTGGGCGCGACGTTCGTGATGGCGCTCGGGAGCTTCGGTCTGGGCTTCTATGGGATCGCCGTGTACGTCGCGACGCTCCAGCAGCTCCACGGATGGTCGGCGTCGACCGTCTCGGCGCCGATCACCGCGTACTACGTCGCCGGCGCGCTCCTGACCGCGGCCATCGCCGGCGTGTACGAGCGATTCGGGCCGCGCGTCGTCGTGGCGGGCGGCGCCGTCTGCATGGCCGCGAGCATCGCGGCACTCGGCGGCGTCGGCCGGCCGTGGCAGCTCTATCCCGTCTTCCTCGTGATGTCGGTCGGCTGGGGCGCGATGAGCGGCGCCGCGATCAACATCATCCTGGCGCCGTGGTTCCAGCGCCGGCGGGGCCTCGCCGTGAGCCTCGCGTTCAACGGGGCCACCCTCGGCGGCGTGATCGTCGTACCCGCGCTGATCGCGCTCGTCGGGTGGCTCGGCTTCGCGCGCGCGCTGACGATCGCGGCGCTCGTGCTGCTCGTGGCGCTCCTCGTGATCGCCACGATGATCATGCGGACCAGGCCCGAAGCGCTCGGCCTCGGGCCCGACGGGGATCCGCCGCGCGGTGCGCCGATCGGCTCGGCGGCCGATGGTGATCGGCGCTGGCGACGCGACGCGCTCCGCACGTGGCGCTTCTGGAGCGTGTCGGCGCCCTTCGCGCTCGGCCTCGCCGCGCAGGTCGGCGTCCTCACGCACCTGGTGGCGCTGGTGACGCCGGCGCTGGGCGCGGGCGGCGCGGCGCGCGCGGTCAGCCTGACGACGGCGGCGGCGCTGGTCGGGCGACTGGCGACGGGCTTTGCAATCGACAAGCTCAACCGGCGTCTGGTCGCGAGCGCGACTCTGATCGTCCAGCTTGCCGGTCTGGCGTTGCTCGCGCGCGAGCCGTCGGCGGCGAGCGTCTACGCGGGCTGCACCTTGTTCGGTCTCGGCGTCGGAAACCTGACGACCTTGCCGGGGCTGATCCTCGCCGTCGAGTGGCCGCGCGAGCGCTTCAGCGTGCTCGTCGGTCTCGTGGTCGGCATCAACCAGCTGACGTTCGCCTTCGGCCCCTCGCTCGTCGGGGTCGTCCGCGACCGGGCCGGCACGTACGGTGCAGCGCTCTGGACCTGCGCCCTGCTCGAGGCGATCAGCGCCGCCCTGATCCTGCTCGGGCCGGGGCCGGCCGAGGAGGCGCGGGAGAGCTGACGCTCACCAGAGCGCGCGCGACGCCCGGGCGGCTCCCTCGACGAGCGCGCGGAGCTTGTGCCAGACGATGTTCGTGTCGACCTGGACTCGGCCGGCGAAGGTCCCGAACCCGCAGTCGACCCCGGCGATGAGGTTCTCGCGGCCGACGACCCCGGCGTAGCGCTCGATCCGCTCGGCCACCAGCTCGGGATGCTCGATGAAGTTCGTGGTCGAGTCGATCACGCCGGCGACGAGCACCTTGCCGGCCGGGAGCTTCACGTCCTTCCACACCTTCCACTCGTGCTCGTGGCGCGGGTTGGCGCCGGCGATGACCAGTCCGACCGGACGCGCCTTGATCACCACGTCGGCGATGTCTCGCAGTGGCACGTCGCGATGGTGCGGCCCGCCGGTGCTGGCCCAGCAGACGTGGATACGCATGCGGTCGGGTGCAAGGTCGGCGACCGCGTAGTTCAGGACCTCGACGTGCATCGCGGCGACGTCGCGAAACTCGCGGAGGGTCAGGTTGGCGAACTGGGTGTGCCGGCCGAGCGCCAGATCGGGACAGTCGATCTGCAAGACGAATCCCGCGTCGACGATCGCCTTGTACTCGCGCTTCATGACGTCGGCCAGGGTGTAGAGGTACTTCTCGTCGCTCGGGTAGTACCGGTTCTGGAGAAACCGCCCGATCTGGCCGGGCGACGGCGAGGTCATGAAGACCTCGTCCGCGCCGGCGGCCGCGGCTCCGTCCTTGAGATTCTGGATGTCACGCTCCACCGCCGGCCAGTCCTTCCACGCCACGGGCCCCGTGCACGCCGGCCGCTTCTGGAACGGCGGCGCGAACTGCCGGGCCATCTCGGTCCACTCCGGGAATTCCTCGGCGTCCGGGTTGGGCCAGGACGAGCTCTCGCCCGCGAACCCGGTCAGGCGATCCTTCACGTAGATGGTGTAGTCCGCTCGGCCCTGCTCGCCGTCGTTGACGACCGCGAGCCCGGTCTCGCGCTGCTTCTTCACGACGTCGAGCACCGCCGAGCGTGTGCGCCCGGCCAGCGCGGCCTCGTCGCTCACCCGGCCCTCCTCGCGATCTTGAAGAAGGCGCAGCAGGTCCTTGGGCCGAGGCAAGCTACCCGTGTGCGTCGTCAGGATCTGGTCCGTGCTCCGCTTCACGACGCGCTCACGGGGACTTGTGCAGCTGGCCGTCCTTCATGATGACGAGCAGGGCATCCCGATTCTGTAACCGCTTGATGTCGGCGAGCGGATCGCCGTCCACCAGCAGCAGGTCGGCGAGAAAGCCCGGCTTGATCTGGCCGAGCTCGTTCGGCCGTCCCATGATCTCGCCGCCCAGTCTCGTCGCCGCGACGAGCGTCTCCATCGGCGTGAAGCCGAGCACGTCGACGAACAGCAGGAGATCGCGCGCATAGGTCCCGTGCGGATTCCAGGCGAAGCCGTAGTCGCCGCCGGGCAGGACGCGGATGCCGCGCTTGCGAATCTGGCCCACTGTGTCGACGGATGTCTCCAGCTGCTTCATGAGGCCGCGCGCGCGGACCACCTCGGGTGTGAAGCCCCAATCGCTCCCCGCGTAGCACGCCTGGTACGTGAGACCCAGCGCCGGCACGACGAAGCACCAGTCGCGGTTGGCCTCGAGCAGGTCGAGCGCTTCCTCGTCGGCGAAGTTCGCGTGATAGATGATGCCGATTCGGTGCCGGATGCACATCTTGACCGAGTCGGCGCTGCGCGCGTGAGCGCACACGCTCACGCCGCAGGCTCGAGCGATCTCCATCGCGGCCGCGACCTCGGCGTCGGTCATCACGGCGCGGTCCGAGCGGCTATCAGACGGTCCCGTATGACCTGACACGTTCAGCTTGAAGAGATCGGTCCCTTCGCGGACGAGCAGACGGCAGATCTTTCGCACTTCGTCGGGCCCGTCGGCGACCCAGGCGAAGGTCGGCGTCTCGATGTGCGGCAGGTGCAGCTCGTTCTCGTCGCCGAGGCCTCCGGTGACGGTGATCTCCGGCCCGTTGGCCAGATAGCGCGGGCCCGGGATGCGTCCGGCGTTGATCTCGTTGCGGATCACGATATCCAGGCGCGGCTTGGCCGAGGCGCCCGACAGCACGCTGGTATAGCCGCAGTCGAGCATCGTCTTGGCGTTGCGCATCGTGATCAGGACGTGCTCTTCGGGCGGAAGGCTCGTGAAGGCCGAGTTCGAGGGCGCGTCGGGATAGCTGACGTGGCCGTGCGGCTCGATGAGCCCGGGCATCAACGTCGCGCCGGCGCCGTCGATCACGCGCGCGTCGTGCCGCGGCAGACCCCCGCCCCGCTGAACCGCCACGATGCGCTGGCCCTCGACCAGCACGTCTCCTGGAAACGGCGCGACCCCGCTGCCATCGAGAATCGTGGTGTTGGCGATCAGCGTTCGGTCCATGGCCTCCTCCGCGAGGCCCACGATAGCACGGCGGAAGCCTACCCGATCGCGTCGGGCAGAAGGCCTGACGGCCACCAAGAAGCCCCGAGCCAAATCTGGCGGCGCAACGGCTAAGCCCGCTTTCTCCAAGGAGCACCCGGCCTTCGATCGGTTGGCACGAGGTGCGCATCGCGCGATAGCGGGCCGAGCCAAATCCTGTGGAGGTGATGGAGAGCCCCAGCGAGATCGAACCCGGTGCAGTGGCCATTCACACGCGTCCTGACTGAGTAAGGAGGAGCGCCCAAATGCTGAAGGACTTTCGAGTCCTCCTGATCCTGTGCCTGACGGTGGCTTCACTTTCGCTCCCGGCTTCCGCCAACGAGGTCGTTCAGTGGAACGAGACGACGCTCAAGGCGATCGAAGCGAACGGGCAGGGCAACGTCGTGGCGACCCGCACGCTCGCCATGGTGCAGGTGGCGGTGCACGACGCGCTGAACGCGGTCAGTCGCCGCTACGACGCCTACTACTTCGAGGGGCCCGGAGACCCGGCCGCGTCGCCCGATGCCGCGGTCGCAGCAGCGGCCCACACCGTGCTCGTCGGAGTGGTCGGGAGCTTCGGCACGCCCGCTCAGAAGGGCGCGACGCTCGCCCTGGTCGACCAGGCTTACGCCGCGTCGATCGTCCGCGTGACCGACGGGCCCGCCCGAAACAAAGGCGTGGCGGTCGGCCGCGCTGCCGGTGCGGCGATCCTGACCCTTCGTAAGGACGACGGCGCCACCCGCGACGCGCCGTACACGCCCGGTATGGGTCCCGGCAAGTGGCGCCCTCACCCGAATCCGGTCCCGCCCAACCCGCCCATCGCCAACGCGGACCTGGCTCGCGGCTACGTGCCCTCGGCGATTCCCGGCTGGGCGAACGTCACGCCGTTCACCTTGTTGTCGGCCTCGCAGTTCTGGCTTCCCGGGCCGCCGGCGTTGACGAGCGCGACCTATGCGCGTGACTACAACGAGGTGAAGAGTATCGGCGGCAAGGTCAGCACGGTCCGCACCGACGAGCAGACGCAGATCGCGCGCTTCTGGTTCGAGGGCCCGGGCGCCTGGAACACGATCGCGCGCACGGTCGCCACGACGCGCGGCCTCGACGCCAGGGACAGCGCCCGGGTTCTGGCTCTGATGAATATGGCGATGGCGGACGCCTACATCGCCGGGTGGAAGATCCGCTACGTGTACGATTCCTGGCGCCCCGTCACCGCCATTCGCGAGGGTGACAACGACGGCAACGATGCGACCGTCGGCGACCCGACCTGGGACAGTCATCAGAACACTCCTGCCGTCTCGGACTATCCGTCGACTCAAAGCACCTTCAGCGCGGCGGCCGCCGTGGCCCTCGCGAGTGCCCTGGGCGGCGATCAGGTCAGCTTCACGGTCACGAGCGGCAAGCCCTTCGAAGGGATCACTCGATCGTTCACGAGCTTTTCTCAGGCGGCGCGCGAGAGCGCGGACTCCCGGGTCTACGCCGGGATCCATTTCCGTAGCGCCTGCGAGGACGGGCTCGCCCTCGGACGAAAGGTTGGTCAGCGGGCCGCGGCGCTCTACCTCCAGCCCGTTCGGAAGTGAGGGCCATGGGCGCCGACCGGCGGGGCGTCGCCGAGTTCCCGGTCGGCGCCCGCGGCACTTCGGCTCGTGGGATCGCGGCGGTGATCGACTCGAACTCGACGACGACGCTGCACTGGATCCTTCGCGTCGCCGTCGCCGCTTGCTTCATCGGCCACGGAGCCTTCGGCGTCATCACCAAGGCCGCCTGGCTGCCGTATTTCGCGATCTTCGGGATCCCGGAGGCGTGGGCGTGGAAGCTCATGCCCGTGGTCGGCGCCGTTGACATCTCGGTTGGCGTCCTCACGCTGATCCAGCCTGTTCGCGCGGTCATCCTCTACATGGCGTTCTGGGGATTCCAAACCGCGTGCCTGCGCCCCCTCGCCGGGCAGGGGGTGTGGGAGCTCCTCGAGCGCGCCGGCAATTACGGGGTGCCCCTGGCCTTCCTCTGCCTCCTCGGCGCCGGCCGATCCATGGCGGACTGGTTCTCCGCACGGCCAGCGCCCGCTCTCACCGTCGCGCGAGCCTCGGCGATCGGGTGGATTCTCCGGGTGGCGACGGCGATGCTGCTGATCGGCCACGGCGGGTTCGACTTCGTCATGCACAAAGAATGGTCCGGCTACGCCGCGGCCGCCGGTATCAGCCCGGCCACCCTGGCGGCCCATCCGCTCACGCCCCTGGCGGGATGGTTCGAGTGCGTTCTGGGTCTGCTCGTCCTTGCCCGCCCGACGCGCGGCGTGCTGCTCTTCGTCTTCGCGTTGAAGCTCGGCACCGAAGCGCTCCGGCCGCTCGCCGGTGAACCGATTTGGGAGTTCATCGAGCGGGGCGGCAATTACGGTGCGCCCCTCGCGCTCACGTGGATTCAGGGCTGGCAGCGGACGGTCGTGGCGCGTGGCGCTCTCTGATTAGCGCGCGGCTTCCAGCGCCACCTCGCCGAGGCCGTCGACGGCGAACCGCACGCGATCGCCCGGCGCCGGAAACTTCGTGGTGATGCTGCTGCCGGTCATCACGATCATGCCGCGCTCGAGCCGGCGGCCGCGGCCGTTCAGGAGATTCGCGAGCCACGCCACGGCCTCGAACGGATGGCCCAGCGCGTCGCCGGTCTTTCCCTGGCCGGCGGGCTGGTCGTTGACCCAGCAGCGCGTCACCGCGCGCTCGAGGTCGACGCCGCGCCACTCCGTGACCGCCGGTCCGAGCACGACGCCGCCGTTCCAGGTGTTCTGCGCGACGAGGGTGAACGCGTCGAGTGTCTTGTAGTCGGCGTCGCCGTCCTCGACCAGCTCGAAGGCGGGGATGCACGCGGCGACCTTGCCGGCCACCGACGCGCGCGTCCACGGGCCACCGCTCGCCGGTAGATCGTCGGCGACACGCACCGCCACCTCGAACTCGACCCCCAGATGATGGTACGCGGCCACGTCCACGCGCGCCGGCGAGGCGTGGACGACCTTCGAGAAGATGGCGCCGGCGGCGGGCTGGTCGACTCCGGTCATCTGCTGCATCGCCCTGGACGTGAGCGCGATCTTCCAGCCGGCGATCTCGCCGCGTCCGGCCTCGGCCATCACCCGGTGCAGCGCGTCCTGGATGCGATAGGCGTCCTCGAGGGGCGCCGCCCGCAGCGCGGCGTCGAGCGGACGATAGCGCGTGCGCGTCGTGTAGGTCTTGAACGCGGCGCGGGCGGCGGCCTCGATCGTCTCGGCGGTCAGCATCAGCGAGTCCTCCCGTTGTGCGCATCGGCGCGCCTCGGCCGGCGGGGCCCCCGCCCCGCGATGGCCTGCAGCGCGCACAGCAATTCATCGGCGCGCCTCGGCCGGCGGGGCCCCCGCCCCGCGATGGCCTGCAGCGCGCACAACCGCGGCGGCGCCACCAGGCGTAGGCTTGCTCGACCAGGGTCGCCACCTGAGTCCAGTCGGGCCGGCGATCGATCCGCACGCCGACCCAGCCGCGCGGCCCCACGTACGGGGGACGGAAGAACCGCGCCGGGTCGGTGAAGATCATCGCCTCTTGCTCGCCGAGCGGCGCGGGTAGCCACACGGCCAGGTGTTCGGCGCCGTGGTGGTGATCGTCGAGCTGCGCGAAGAGCCTGCCGCGCACACGCCAGGTGGGCTCGCCCCACGCGAGCTTCTCGGTGGCCTCGGGCAGCGCCAGGCAGATCGCGCGCAGCCGTTGCACCGGCGCGCGCCCGGAACCAGGACGCTTGCGCCGCGGCTTAGACGACATCACGAGCCATTCTCGTCGTACATCGGACGGCGATCGACCAGCCTGAGCCATCCGCTCGCAATCCGGTAGATGAACCAGAGCCCGACGACCATGAGCGGGAGCCAGGCGATGAGCAAGCCGATTCCGAACGTGGCCACCACGAAGGCCAGGCAGAGCGCGACCCACAGCAAGCCATACCAGAACGTACGAATCTGCCAGCGGAAGTGCGACTCGAGCCACGTGCCGCGCGCCTCGCTCCGCTTCACGTAGTTCAGGATGACGGCAATGATCGACGGCCACCCCGTGAGGAATGCGAACACGATGCTCGCGGCGGTGACGATCCCTGTGATCAGGCTGACGGCGTGAAGGCCGTAGATCACGTGCGTCACCGTGATCAGCGACGGCTTGGGTTCGACGGTGGTGGCGTTCATGGCTCGCTCTGCAGACGGAGTATAGGCGATCGGCGGGGATCGTGTACTCGACCGCCGGGCGCTGTCGTGCTATAAAACCGCATCCCACTCGCAATTCGAGGAGAACGATGCGCCGCACGCTGTTCGCGCTTGCTCTCGTCGTGGCCCTCGCCGCCAGTGCGCTCGCCGTCCGCGCCTCCGCGCAGGGCCCGTTGCCCAAATCGGTCACCGTCGGCACCAACCCGGCCGGAACCGTGTACTTCGCGCTCGCCAGCGGCATCGCCAAGGTGG
The DNA here is from genome assembly GCA_003220495.1 of Candidatus Rokuibacteriota bacterium. GTDB lineage: Bacteria > Methylomirabilota > Methylomirabilia > Rokubacteriales > CSP1-6 > AR31. The sequence continues at coordinate 97,765 of QHSP01000033.1, forward strand.
TGAGTGGGGCGGCCGGTTACCAGATGGTCGTACAGCCGCACGCCGGCACCAGCACGATGCTGCCGCTCATCAATAGCGGTGAGATGGAGTTCGGCATCCAGAACGGCGTCGATCTGTGGCTCGCCTACCGCGGACCCGCCCACCAGATCGGCGGCCGGAACCCGTTCGCGCACTCGCCGAACGTGCGGCTCGTGATGCGCGGCGCGCCGCTGATGGTCGGGCTCCTCGTGCGCAAGGAGTCGCCGATCAAGAACGTCCACGACGTCAAGGGCAAGCGCTTCACCGGCGAGTACCGCGCGCACCTGGCGGTCTGGTACAACATGTTCGGTCATCTCGCCAGCGCGGGGCTCACCTGGAGCGACGTGAAGGTCGTTCCCGTCAACACCGTCAACGACGGCGTCGACGCGCTCTTGCAGGGTCGGGCCGACGTCACGCAGCACGCGCTCAACTCGGCGAAGGTCAAGGAGGCCGACGCCGCCGTCGGCGTGCGCCACATTTCGGACGATTGCTCGCCGCACGGCGAGGCGCGCATGAAGAAGGCCGTACCCGGCTACTATCCGCGGATCGTCAAGCCCGGCGCGATCACGGGCGTCGTCGAGGACACCTGCGTCGTCGCCTACGACACGTACTTCTTCGCCGGCAAGGCCGTGCCCGATCAGGTCGTCGAGGCGGCGCTGAAGGCGGTGTGGGAAGGCGGCGAGCAGCTCGTGCCGATCCATCCGATGTTCAAGGAGTGGACGCAGGACCGCGCGGTCGATCCGGACGCCTCGATCCCGTACCATCCGGGCGCGGTCCGCTTCTACAAGGAGCGCAACGTCTGGAAGTCGGGGATGGATCAGATTCAACAGAAGCTGCTCGCGGTGAACCCGTAGCCGACGGCGGCTGCGGGCCCCGCGATCCGCGATGACCGAAGTCCTCCCGAAATTCCGTAGCCTCGGCGGCGCGGCGCGTGCCGTCGAGGGCGTCGTGCTCGTCGGGGTCACCGTGGCCGGCGCGTTCTGGGCGCTCGGGCTGCAGTATCACCTGCCGGTCCCGCTGTTCAACGAGCAGTATCTCGGGCTGTTCATGGGGCTCGGCCTCGCCGGGGTGTTCATCGTCGTGAAGGCCTATCCCACGGCCCCCCAGAATCACGTGCCCTGGTACGACTGGATCGCCGCCGCGACCGCGCTCGGCGTCGGTCTCTACATCACGGCCCTCTATCCCTCGATGTCGTACTCGCTCGCGAGCCTGGCCTGGGACCGGCTCGTCCCGGCGACGCTCGCGATCGTCGTGGTGCTCGAGGCGACGCGCCGGATCGCCGGCTGGGCGCTCATGTGGATCGCGCTCGCGTGCGTGCTGTACGCGAAGTTCGGCTGGCTCCTGCCCGGGCCGCTCTACGCGAAGGGCTCGAGCTGGGGCCGGATCGCCGTCTATCTCTACCTCGACTCGAGCGGCATCCTCGGGATCCCGCTCGGCGTCACCGCCAGCATCGTGGTCGCGTACATCTTCTTCGGCCAGGCGCTGACCGCCGTACGCGGCGACGCGTTCCTGACCGGGTTCGCGATGTCGGTGATGGGCCGCTACCGCGGCGGAGCCGCCAAGATGGCGGTGGTGTCGTCGAGCCTCTACGGCACCGTCTCGGGCAGCGCGGTGGCCAACGTCGTCGTCGACGGCGCGATCACGATCCCGATGATGAAGCGCTCGGGCTATCCCCCGCATCTGGCGGCGGCGATCGAGGCGGTGTCCTCGAATGGCGGCCAGATCATGCCGCCGGTCATGGGGGCGGCCGCGTTCCTGATCGCGGAGTACCTGGCGATCCCGTACGGGCAGGTCGCGCTCGCCGCCGCCCTACCGGCCGTCCTCTATTATCTGGCGCTGTTCGTCCAGATCGATCTGGAGGCGGCGAAGCTCGGGCTCACCGGCCTGCCGCGGGCGGAGCTCCCGCGGCTTCGCGAAGTCATGCGCGTCGGCTGGGTGTTCCTGGTCCCGCTCGGCGTCCTGCTCTACACCCTGATGATCAGCAACTGGGAGGCCGGCACAGCCGGCATGCTCGCGGTGGGCACCACGGTGCTCGTCGGCTGCCTGCAGAAGGCGACGCGGCCGAGCTGGCGCGGCATCGTGGAGGCGATCGAGGGCACCGGGCGGACGATGCTGGACCTCATCGCGATCACGACGCTCGCCGGAATCGTGATCGGCGCGTTCCAGCTCTCGGGGCTGACGTCGAAGCTGCCCATCTTGTTGACGAGCGCCGCCGGCGGCAACGTCGTGCTCCTGTTGGTCCTCACCGCGGCGGTCTCCATTCTCCTGGGCATGTCGTTGCCGACGACGGTGGTCTACGTCACGCTCGCGGTGCTGATCGGCCCGGCGCTCACGCAGCTCGGCATCGACCCGCTGGCCGCGCACCTCTTCCTGTTTTACTTCGGGATGCTCTCCCTGATCACGCCGCCCGACTGCCTGGCCACCTACGCGGCCGCCGCGATCGCGAAGGCCGACTTCTGGAAGACGGGCTGGGTCGGCATGCGGCTCGGCATCGTGGCGTACGTCGTCCCGTTCATCTTCGCGTTTCACCCGGCGCTGATTGGCCACGGCACGCTCGGGGAGATCCTGATCACGACGCTCACCGCGTCGATCGGCGTGGTGCTGCTCGGCATCGGCTGCGCCGGGTACCTCTTCCGGCCGCTGTCGTGGTCCAAACGCGCGTGGGCGTGGGCGGCGGCCGCGCTCTTGATGATGCCGCCGCTCCCCTGGCTGCCGACGTCGGCGGCCGACGTGGCCGGGCTCGCGCTCGGGGTCGCGCTGGTCATGTGGGAGCGACGCGCGCATACGCTCGGGGGAGCGGCCCGCGACGTCGCGCCGTCGCCGAGCGCGCACCCCTGACGTTCTCCCTCAGGAGGTAGGAATGCGGCACGTGCGTCTGGGCGAGACCGGGCTCCGCGTCTCCCAGCTCTGCCTGGGCACCATGACCTTCGGCCTGCAGTGCGACGAGCCGACCTCGGTCGCGATCCTCGATCGAGCCGCCGGGGGCGGGATCACCTTTCTCGACACCTCCGACGTCTACCCCATCGGCGGCAATCTCAGCACCGTCGGCCGCACCGAGGAGATCATCGGTCGCTGGCTCGAGGGGCGGCGCGAGAACTTCATCGTGGCCACCAAGTGCTTCGGCGCCATGAGCGCCCGCCCCTGGGATCAGGGGCTCTCGCGCAAGCACATCCTCGACGCGATCGAGGGCTCGCTCCGCCGGCTCGGTACCGACTACGTCGACCTCTACCAGCTCCATCATCCTGATCCGTCGACCCCGATGGACGAGAGCCTGCGCGCGCTCGACGACATCGTGCGCGCGGGCAAGGCGCGCTACGTCGGCTGCTCGAACTACTTCGCGTATCAGGTCGCCCGCGCGCTCGGGCGCAGCGAGCACCTCGGTCTGGCCCGCTTCGACAGCGTGCAGCCGCGCTACAACCTGCTCTTCCGCCAGGTCGAGCGCGAGCTGTTTCCGCTCTGCGCCGAGGAAGGCCTGGGCGTGATCCCGTACAACCCGATCGCGGGCGGCCTCCTCTCCGGCAAGCACCGCCGCGAGGCCGGTCCGATGGCGGGCACGCGCTTCACGCACCCGACGGCCGGCGCGCGCTACCGGGAGCGCTACTGGCACGACCGCGAGCTCGAGACCGTCGAGACGCTTCGTCCTCTCGCCGCCGAGGCCGGCATGTCGATGGCGCAGATGGCCGTCGCCTGGGTGCTCGAGAACCCTGTCGTCACCTCGGCGATCGTCGGCGCCAGCCGCCCCGAGCAGCTCGACGACGCGCTCGCCGCCGTCGACAAGGGCCTCGACGAGAGCCTCAAGGCCCGCCTGGACGAGCTCACGCGCGAGTACCGCTGGGGCGACGATATCCGCTAAGGAGATTCCACATGGCTCGAATCGCGATCCTCGATGACTACCAGAACGTCGCCCGCCGCATGGCCGACTGGGGCAGCCTGCCGGCGGGCACAGACGTCGCCGTCTTCTCCGATCACCTGAGCGACCCGGCCGCGCTGGCGGCCCGGCTTGCCGACTTCGACGCGGTGGTGGCCATGCGGGAGCGCACGCCGTTTCCCCGCGCGCTCCTCGGGCGGCTCCCGCGGCTCAAGCTCCTGGTGACGACGGGCATGCGCAACGCGTCGATCGACGTGGCCGCGGCCATCGAGCGCAAGATCGTCGTGTGCGGCACCGCGGGGCTTCCCTACCCGACCGCCGAGCTGACGTGGGGGCTCATCCTCGCCCTCTTCCGCCGTATCCCGGCCGAAGATCGCGCCACCCGTGAAGGCCGCTGGCAGGTGAGCTGCGGGCTTGGTCTGAACGGCAAGACGCTCGGCGTCGTCGGGCTCGGCGGGCTGGGCTCGCGGGTGGCCAAGATCGGCCTCGCGTTCGAGATGCAGGTGATCGCCTGGAGCCAGAATCTGACGGCCGCGCGCGCGTCCGAGATCGGCGCGACGCTCGTGACCAAGGACGAGCTCTTGTCACGGTCAGACGTGGTGAGCCTCCATCTCGTGCTCAGCGATCGCACGCGCAAGCTCTTCGGCGCGCGCGACCTCGCCCTGATGAAGCCGACCGCCTACTTGATCAATACGTCGCGCGGCCCGATCGTCGACGAAGCCGCGCTCGTCGCCGCGGTCCGCCAGGGCGCGATCGCCGGCGCCGGCCTCGACGTCTACGACGAGGAGCCGCTGCCGCTCGACCATCCCCTGCGCAACCTGCCCAACACGGTGATCACGCCGCATCTCGGCTACGTCACCGAGGAGGGATACCGGATCTTCTACGGTCAGGCGCTGGAGGACGTGAAGGCCTGGTTCGCCGGTGAGCCCGTCCGAGTTCTGCGTTCATAACGAGCGCGTGGGAGGTAGTCGATCCGAAGGAGCAGCTGGTCGCGGTCTTCATGGTGCAGTCGGGGGGCGCCTTGCGCGCCTACCACCGCACCCTGTTCAGACAGCTCGTCTACCAGGCAATCGTCGACTGATCGACCGGGCGCCCGCGTGCGCGGCGGCGAGGATCGCCGCCGCGCCTCGCGGATCGCGTGACGCGCGATCCGCCCGGGCCCGTCGCCTGGCCTTACTTCATGGGAGAGAAAGCCGTGGGACGCAGGATCGTGTTGGCCACCTGCTGCACGATCGGTCCGTTCTTCTCGCTCTCGGCGAACACGCGCGCGCGCTCGGGGTCCTTGGCAAACCCGTCGAACTTGGCCATGCGCTCGTCCAGGCTCTCCCACGCCAGCAGATAGATGAGCTCGTTACTGTTCCCGCCGATGCTGTTGTGCCAGTAGCCCACCTGGCGGAAGCCGTGCTTCTTGAACGCGCCGCACGTGAAGTTACCGAACCGGTCCGTGATGTTGGTGATCTTGCCGGGCATCGCCTGGTACTCGCGCAGCTCGAAGAGGTACGGGCTCCGGCCCGACGCGTCGGGCCCGTACGGCTCGCCGCGATCGATCTGGGAATACGAGGTCGGCTCCATGAGCTGGTTGTAGACGCGGTTGACCAGCGGGCCGTCCTTCTCGGTCTCGGCCCATTTCTTGGCCCGCTCGGGATCGGCGCGCCAGGCGGCGTTCTTCTTGGTCCGCTCCTCGTAGCTCTCCCAGCCCCAGATGTAGACGAGCTGGTTGCTCTTGTCGGCCACGACCGGCGTCCAGAAGCCGATCAGGCGGAAGCCGTACTGTTTCCACTTCTGCACGGTGAAGCTCCCGAAGCGGTCGACGAGCGCAGGGAGCTTGCCGGCGGCGACATCGTAGCGACGAAGCTCGTAAAGCATGACGCACCTCCGTTGATAGGCGATGCCAGATTCGAACGGCGCTTAGGATACCACCGTCGATCCCCACCCCGAGGCGGGCTAGTCGCGCCGGCGGGCTCCGGCTTTCTCGACCAGCTGCACCAGCACCTCGTACGGCTGCGCCCCGACGACGCCGTAGCCGCCGGCCACGAAGGTCGGCACGCCGGTCACGCCCAGACGGCGCGATTTCGCCCAGTCGGCGTCGACCGCGTCCTTGAACCGGCGCTCCTTCAGCACGTCCCGCGCTGCCTCGGTATCGAGGCCGACCGACTTCACCACGTCGATCATCACCTCGGTATCGCCGATGTTCTGCGCGCCGACGAAGTAGGCGCGATAGAACGCGTCGTGGATGGCCGCCCCGCCGGGCTGCGTATCGGCCCACTTGCCGAGCTCCTGAGCCAGCCGACTGTTGTAGCTGTGCGTGCGCCGGCTGTAGGGCAGACCTTCCTTGTCCATCAGGCCCTTCATCCGCGCATAGGCCGCTTCTGGATCGATGCCGCGCTCGGCGTAGAACGTCGCCATGTCGCGGCCCTCGGCGGGCGTCTCCGGGTGCAGCGGGAAATGCACGAGCACCGGCTCGATGTCGTACGCCTGCTGGAGCTTCTCAATACGCACGGTACTGAGATAGCACCAGGGTCAGACGTAGTCGGTGAAGATCTCGAATTTCGTCGGCTCGCTCATCGGCGCCTCCCGCTTCCGGTGGTCTCGACGCTTCCTCGATATTACGCCCGCGCGGCCGCCGAAGCTCCGCTTCCGGACACCACGCTCGCAAGCGCGTCGCGAATCGCGCGCCAGACGCGCTCGGACGTCGCCGGCATCTCGATGTGCTCGACGCCGAGCTCGGCGAGCGCGTCGACGATCGCGTTGACCACGGCGCCGAGAGCCGGCGTCGTCCCGCCCTCGCCGCCGCCGCGCAGACCGAGCGGATGCGCCGTCGAGGGCACCTCGCTGATCTCGGTGGTGAACGCCGGCAGCATGTCGGCACGCGGCAGCGCGTAGTCCATCATCGTCGACGAGAGGAGCTGGCCCGTCCCGGCCTCGTAGGCGCAGGCCTCCCAGAGGGCCTGCCCCACGCCTTGCGCGATGCCGCCGTGCGTCTGGCCGTGCAGGATCATCGGATTGACGGCGCGGCCGCAGTCGTCGACGGTCGTGTAACGCACGACCGCGACCTCGCCGGTATCGGGATCGACCTCGACCTCGCATACCGCCGTGCCGTACGGATAGGAGGGCAACGGCATCGTCTCGTCGCTCAAGCCGTCGAGCGGCCCGCGGAGGTCGGCCGGCGCGTCGGCCCGCGCCGCGGCCCGGGCCACCTCGAACAGGTCGACCGATCGGTCGGTGCCCTTCACCCTGAACCGGCGCGCCGAGAACTCGACGTCGTCGGCCGCCGCCTCGAGCAGCCACGCGGCGATTCGCCGGCCCTTGTCGACGATCTGGTCCGACGCTTTCGCCATCACCACCGCCGCGAGCCGGAGCGCCCGCGCCGAGTGGGCGCCGCCGCCGATCACGGTGACGTCGGTATCGCCGGTGATCAGCCGCACCTCGGCGAGCGCCACGCCGAGCCACTCGACCAGGAGCTGCGCGAAGCTGGTCGCGTGGCCCTGACCGGACGACAGGGTGCCCAGCACCAGGTCGACGATCCCGTCGGGGCGCACGGTGATGTGCGCCCGCTCGCGCGGAAAGCCGGTGTTGAGCTCGATGTAGTTGGCCACGCCGATGCCGCGGTAGCGGCCGCGCCGGCGCGCCTCGGCGCGCCGCGCCTCGAATCCCTTCCAGTCGGCGAGCTCGACCGCCCGATCGAACGCGGCCTGGTAGTCGCCGCTGTCGTAGACCAGGCCCATCGGATTCTGGTACGGCATGGCGGTCGCCGGCACGAGGTTGCGCCGCCGCAGCTCGAGCCGATCGAATCCGTGGCGGCGCGCGGCCAGATCGATCAGCCGCTCCATGATGAACATGACCTCTGGACGCCCGGCGCTGCGGTACGGCGTCGTCGGCGACGTGTTCGTCACGACGGCGCGCCCGCGCATCGACACGACCGGCATGCGGTAGACGGTCGCGGTCAGGGCCATGCCCTTGTTGAGCGGATGGAACGAGACGGCGTGAGCGCCGACGTTGCTCGTGTTGGCGCCGCGGAACGCGAGAAAGTGGCCCTCGCGGTCGAGCGCCAGCTCGGCGCGGGCCGCGAGATCGCGCCCCCCGTAGTCGGCCATGAACGCCTCGCGACGCTCCGCGGTCCACTTCACCGGGCGTCCGATTCGCCGCGCGGCCCACGCGACCAGCGCGAACTCGGGATAGCAGCTGTTGCGCGTCCCGAAGTTCCCGCCGACGTCGCGCGCCATCACCCGCACCGCGCTCTCGGGGACGCCGAGCGCGCCGGCGACGCCGGTCTGCGTCCGGCCGAGGCCTCCGGCGCCGGCGTGCACGGTGTAGCGGCCGCTCGAGGGATCCCAGACACCGACCGCCGCGCGCGGCTCCATCGGCACGCCGGTGACCCGATGCACCCACGTGTCCAGCCGCACCACGTGGGCGGCGCGCGTGAACGCGCGGTCGGCCGCGGCGGCGTCGCCCAGGTCGGTGTCCACACAGACGTTCGACGCGGTGCCGTCGTAGAGGATCGGCGCGTCGGGCTGCGCGGCGGCCGTGCTGGCGGTCACCGCGGGCAGCGCCGTCCACGACACGTCGACGCGTTCGGCGCCATCCCGCGCCGCAGCGGGCGTCTCGGCGACGACCATCGCCACGACCTCGCCGACGAAGCGAACGCGATCGGCCAGGATCGGGGGGTGCGGCGCGACGAAGGCCACGTCGCGGCTCCGCAGCATATCTTCGTGGGGATTGCCAGGCATCGGACTGTGCGTGAGCGGCTTCATCCCGTCGGCCGCGGCGTCGGCCCCGGTCAGCACGGCGATCACACCCGGCGTCGCGAGGGCGCCGGCCGTCTGGACGCGCTCGACCTTGGCGTGGGCGTGCGGCGAGCGCACGAAACACGCGTAGGCCTGGCCCGGCACGTTGACGTCGTCGCTGTAGCAGCCCCCGCCGACGAGCAGGCGCGCGTCCTCCTTGCGCAAGATCGGCTTGCCAACGCCTTCGCGCGCCGAGCGGGTTCGGGACTGGAGAAAGGACATGGCGCGCTGGATCGTGGCTCGGTGCCGCGACGGTGTCAAGGCTTGACAGCACCGCCGTTCGGGCGGATCGTGCGCGCGAGGTAGGGAACAAGCCACTGCGAGGTAGACCGACATGATGAGCTCACGACTGATCTGCTCGGGTGCCGTGCTCGTCGGCCTCGTCGTCATGGTGTCCGCCTGGCCTACGGCCCGGCCGTCGGCTCAGCCCGGCGGTGGAGTACAGATCGACACCGACGACATCGGCGGTGTCGTCACCGGCAAGAATGGGCCGGAAGCCGGTGTCTGGGTCATCGCGGAGACGACCGACCTCGGGACCAGATTCGCGAAGATCGTGGTCACGGACGACCACGGACGCTACGTGATCCCGGATCTTCCCCAGGCGAGCTACAACGTGTGGGTGCGCGGCTACGGCTTGATCGACTCGCCGAAGGTCCGGGCGGCGCGCGGTCAGATCGTGAACCTGACCGCGGTCGCGGCGCCCAGCGCCGCGGCGGCCGCGGAGTACTATCCGGCCATCTATTGGTTTGCCCTGCTCAAGATCCCGGACAGGAGCCTGTTCCCCGGCACGGGTCCCGAGGGCAACGGCATGCCGGTGGCCTTCAGGAGCCAGGAGCAGTGGCTCAACGCCGTCCAGCTGAACGGCTGCGGCAACTGTCACCAGCTCGGCGACAAGGCGACCCGCGAGTTTCCCGCGGCCCTCGAAGTGTCGAAGAGCTCGTCGATGGACGCGTGGACGCGGCGGCTCCAGTCGGGACCGGGCGGCGGCACCATGGTCCGGACGATCGGAACGCTCAACACGTCGGACGGCGGCCACATCCGCCGCCTGGCGGAGTGGACCGATCGCATCCGCGCGGGCGAGCTGCCGAGCTCGGTGCCGCCGCGACCGAATGGCGTCGAGCGCAATCTCGTCGTGACGGTGTACGACTGGCTCTCCGCGAAATACTACATCCACGACCTGACCGTCACCGACCGGCGCAAGCCCACCGTCAACGCCTTCGGTCCGATCTACGGCGCCGCCGAGCTCAGTACCGACGACTTGCCGATCCTGGATCCGGTCAAGGTCACCAAGACGACCATGAAGGTCCCGGTCCGCGATCAGGACGCGCCCAGCTCGGCGCTGGCGAACCCGGTGGTGGCGCCGTCGCCGTACTTCGGGACGGAGCAAGTGTGGGATACGCGGGTCAACGCGCACAACCCGATGATGGATCAGGACGGCCGGGTGTACTACACGGCCCAGATCCGCTCGCCCAAGACTCCGCCGCGCTACTGCGCGGCCGAGTCCGGCCATCCGTCGGCGAAGGGCTATCCGCTCACGCGCACGCCCGACGGATTCGTGCAGAACTCCCGCCAGGTCACCGTGTACGAGCCGAAGAGCAGGCAGTTCACGTTCATCGATACGTGCTTCGGGACGCACCATCTGAACTTTGCCGAGGATGCCAACCACACGCTGTGGCTCAGCAACAACCTACAGAACGAGCTCGCCATCGTCGGCTGGGTCAACACCAAGATGTTCTGGCAGACGCGCGACGCGGGGAAGTCTCAGGGCTGGACGCCGCTCATCGTCGACACGAACGGTAACGGCAAGCGTGACGCCTACGTCGAGCCGAGTCAGCCGGACGATCCCGCCAAGGACAAGCGCAGCGGGCTCGGCTTCTACGGCATCGCCTACAGCCCGCTCGACGGCTCGATCTGGGGATCGAACATCGGCCATCCCGGCTACGTCCTGCGGCTTCAGCCCGGCTCGAATCCGCCGGAGACCGCGTTGACGGAAGTCTACCGAGTCCCGCCGCCCGGCTACGGCATGCGCGGGTTCGACGTCGACCGCCGCGGCGTCGCGTGGGTGACTCTCGCGAGCGGTCACATCGCGAGCTTCGACCGCGGCAAGTGCAAGGGGCGCCTCAACGGACCCGGAGCCGCCGAAGGCACGCTGTGCCCCGAAGGCTGGACGTTCTATCCGTTGCCGGGGCCGTCATTCGCGGGACGGGAGGGTGCTGCCGAAGGCCCGTATTACACGTGGGTGGACCAGCACGACATCCTCGGTCTGGGCAAGGACACCCCGATCGGCACCGGCAATTTCTCGGATTCGCTGCACGCGCTCACGTACGGCAAGGTGGTCGAGCTACGCGTCCCCTACCCGATGGGCTTCTTCGCGAAGGGCGTGGACGGCCGCATCGATGATCCGAAAGCCGGCTGGAAGGGCAAGGGGCTGTGGGTGACCTCGGGCAACCGCACGCCGATGCACATCGAAGGCATCGACGCGCCGAGCCCGGGCGCGCCCGGAAAGACGCTGTCGAGCCCGCTGGTCGTGCACTTCCAGCTGAGGCCCGATCCGCTCGCGCGCTAACCAAGATGGGGGGCCTCTCAGGGCCCCCATGCCCCCTCCGGGGTGTTGGTGCGCGTCGCGACGTTCGGCTCGCTATCCAGAGCGATCAGCCGAGTGCACCCGCTTCCCCCGAAGCCATTCGACGAGCCGGTTCCGGTAGTAGTACAGCGGCAGCGCCACCGCCACGGCAACGGCCGTGAGCAAGATCACCTGCAGATAGTCGCCCGACTCTGTCCGAGCACCTTGCGCTGAGAGTATCCAGGTGCTGGGAAAACGCCCGAGCGTGGAGACCACGGCGAAGACCCAAAACGGCATAGGACTCAGCCCAAAGATGTAGCACGTGACATCCTTCGGCAGGCCGGGCAGCAAGAAGATGATGAAGCAGAGGATCGCCCCCTCCGCTTCGACAATGAAGCCCATCTTGCGCCAGATGTCACGGCTCACCAGCTTCTGGACGTAACGGGCGCCAAAACACCGGCCGACGGCGAAGGCCGCCACGGATCCCACGGTCAGCCCAATCGTCGAGTAGAGAATCCCACCCCATTCGCCGAAGAGGTAACCACCCAGGATTCCCGTCAAATCACCGGGGATCGGGGCAATGATGACCTGCAAGGCTTGTAGGCCCATGAAAATGACGGGCGCCAGGACGCCCCACTCTCGAAGCGTGTGCTTGAGGAACCGCTTATCCACGTACAGGCGGACGAGGAACTGGTAGGCCGGAGCATCCGTCAGAACGAGCCAGCCGCACGCGGCAACCAGCGCGGCGACGATCGCCCCACCGATGATCCAGCGTGCCTTCATCGTCACTCGGCTCCGCGGGGAGTCATCAGGTGCCCGGGCCAATCTTCATATTCGGCTCCTGGGGGGCCGCCGTCCCGCACCGAGGGCAGTGGGTCCAGTCGGAGGCGAGCGCATTCTTGCACTGCCCGCAGATGCGCTCGCTGGAGGGTGAAGCCCCGCGCTCCGCATTCGGCGGGCGGACGCTGGCCTCCTTCGCCTGGCCCTCGTCGATGCCCTTCTTGAACTCCTTGAGACTCGACCCCAGCGAGCGAGCCAGTTGCGGGAGGCGGTTCGCGCCGAACAGGATCAGCACGATGACGAGGATCACGAGCAGTTCCTGCGACCC
>QHSP01000116.1 GCA_003220495.1 Candidatus Rokuibacteriota bacterium
TGGTGACGGTGCCGCTACCGGCGCCGGCCGTGGTCAGCGTGAGCGTGAAGCTCTGCAGGGCGAAGGTCGCGGTGACGCTCTGAGCCGCGCTCATCGTGACGGAGCACGCGCCGGTGCCCGAGCAGCCGCCGCCGCTCCAGCCGGTGAACGTAGATCCAGCGGCGGGCGCGGCGGTGAGGGAGACCGACGCGCCGGTTGTGAAGGGAGCGGAGCACGTCGCACCGCAGGAGATGCCCGCGGGACTACTCGTCACCGTTCCGGTGCCCGTGCCTGACTTCGAAACCGTCAGCGTCGAGCTCGCCGACACGCCTGTTCCGGTCACGAGCCGGGACAGCGTGTCGCCGTCGGCCGTGAAATTGACGTTGGTGCTCGCCGCCGCCGTGCTGGTCGGCGTGAACCGCACGGTCACCGTCGCGGTCGCGCCGCTGCCGACGAGGGTGAAGGGGCTGCCGGAGACGATGCTGAACGGCGCACCAACCGAGGCGGTGCCCGTCACGGTGACGGAACGCGTGCTCTGAACGGTGAAGGTCTGGGTGGCTGAGCTACCGATATTGACGCCGCCGAAATTCACGGTGGTCGTCGGGGTGACGGTGATGTCGACCAGTGCGGCTGCAGTGGCCACGGCCGAGCACCCGCTCTCGTTGCCGCCCGTGTCCACGGCGGTGATCGCAACGTTATACGTCGCGCCGGTCGTCAGCCCCGTGAGCCGAAAGTTGACCGCCTGGTTAGGCGGTGGGGTCGAAGTCGAAGTCGCGACCTGAAAGAAGGTCGAGCCTGGGCATGGAGACGACGGCGCCGTACTGTAGTAAACCCGATACAACGCTAGATCGTTGAGCCCGGTTCCATCGGCGTTGGTCGTGGGAGCAGTCCACGAAGCGTCCAGGACGCCGGCGACCGTGTGATTCGCCAGGACGAGAATCATGACCAGAGCGAGGCCGAGACCAAATCGCCACCGCATAATTGAGCTCTGATCGGTGCACAGCCGGTGCCATGCAATGCTCGACGAGAGTCATGACGTCTCTAAGTGTTTGGGAATCGTGAATACTTGAATCGTGACGACGAGCGAGACGCGTGATCGGCGGCATCTGCGACTGTCAGGCATCCATCACTTGCGCCAATACGCTACAGAAGATGGCATCTCAATTGTGAGATTCATGAGTTTCAGTTTTGCGATTCAAGGAAAGCGCATCGTCGCGCTCGAACTTTCGCACGTGTGAGACGCTCGCGAACGATCGCGAAACTTCCTCGAGACGATCGCGCCGCCCCCTCGTCGCCGCACGTCTTCATCTCGCACCGGACGAATCGACGACACGCGTCGCTCTCATCTGCAGCGATGTGGTGCGCCGGTGGACTCGATGTTCGCGGAGGCGTGCGGGGTGGGATCTAAGAGAGAGGTACAGCCGCTACAGGCTGCCGATCCTCCCAGGGTCTCCCGGTGAGGAAGACCCTGGGAGCTCCCGGGTTAGGGGATGGTGTTGACGGCGTTGCGCAGCTCTTGGATGTGCGCGGCCTTGGCCGTGGTGCCCGCCGGGAGCGTCGAGTCCGTGTACGTCGGCAGCGTTCTCCCCAGCTTCGTATAGACCTGGTTCAAGGCCGTCCGCAGCTCGAGGATGTGAGCCCTCTTGATGGTCGTGGACCCGGCCGTGAGCGTGGGGTCGGTCCAGGTGGACGTGGCGAGACCATTCCGGGTCCTGGCGGTGTTGATGGTCGTCCGCAGCTCGGTGATGTGCACCGCCTTCACGAGAGTCGTCCCGGCGACGAGCGGATTGTCGGTGAAGCCGGTGCCGGCGCTAAAGGTCGCCGTGACTGACGCAGCCGCGTTCAGCGTCACGGTGCAGGTGCTGGTGCCGGTGCAGGCCCCGCTCCAGCCCGAGAAGAAGAAGCCGGTCCCGGGCGCGGCCGTCAGGGTGACCACGGTGCCGGTCGTGAACGAGGCCGAGCACGTCCCACCGCAAGAGATCCCAGCCGGCGAGCTCGTGACGGTGCCGGTCCCTGCCTTGGTAACGGTCAGCGCGAAGGACGGCAACGCGAAGGTCGCCGTCACGGCGCGGGCCGCGCTCATCGTGAGGATGCAGGTGGTGCTGGCGCCGGTGCAGCTGCCGGTCCAGCCGGTGAAGATCGATCCGGCCGCGGGCGCGGCGGTGAGCGTCACGACGGTGCCCGTCGTGAACGAAGTCGAGCAGGTCGCGCCGCAGGAGATGCCCGTGGGCGCGCTGGTGACGGTGCCGCTTCCGTTGCCAGACTTGGTCACGTTGAGCGCAAAGGACGCCTGCATGAAGGAGGCGGTCACCGAGGTTGCCGCGGTCATCGTGACGGTGCAGGTCCCGGTGCCGGAGCAGCCGCCGCCGTTCCAGCCGGTGAACGTCGAGCCGGCCCCCGGCGCGGCGGTCAGCGTGACCATCGTGCCGGTCGTGAACGAAGCGGAGCACGTCGCGCCGCAGGAGATTCCGGCCGGATTGCTCGTCACCGTCCCACTGCCCGCGCCGGCCATGGACACCGTCAGCGTGGAACCCGTCCCGATGCCGAGGCCGGTCACGAGCCGCGACAGCGCGTCACCGTCGGCGGTGAAGTTGACGTTGGTACTCGCGGCCGCGGTGCTGGTCGGCGCGAACCGCACCGTCACGGTCGCGGTCGAGCCTGAGCCGACAAGGGTGAAGGGGCTGCCGGAGACGATGCTGAACGGGGCCCCGACCGAGGCCGTGCCCGTGACGGTGCCGGCGCGTGTGCTCTGGACGGTGAACGTCTGGGTGGCGGAGCTCCCGATAGTGACGTTACCGAAGTTCACGGTGGTGGTCGGCGTAGCCGTGATCTCGACCTGCGCTACGGCGCCCACGGAAGGCGAACACGTACTCTCGTTGCCACCGGTGTCTACGGCGGTGACCGCGACGTTATAGGTTGAGTTATTCGCCAGGCCGGTGAGCCGGAAGGAGACCGTTTGGTTCGTCGGCGGGGTGGCGGTAGAGGACGCGACCGAGAAGAAGGCTCCGCCGGGGCAGGGCGTTGCCGAGGTCGAATAATAGACGCGATAGGATGCGAGATCTGTCAGTGAGCTCCCATCACTGTTCGTCGTGGGAGCCGTCCACGAAGCGTCCAGCACTCCGGCGTCCGCCGGATGCGCTTGACCGAATACTGCGACCAAGGCCAGACCGACACCCAGGAGCCACCGCCGCTCGAACATAAGCGTGATCTCCCTTGAGGTTTGAGGAAGACCACCGGTCCAGGAGGGTGTGCACCACCCCTCCTTCGGTAGCCCGGCTGTCAGGCTCGCTTGCTGACCCGTGGCTTTGCGTCCCCGTCTCGCGACGGGTTTGCTCTTAGCGGAGAAGGGGTCTTCCTTGGTAGGTAAGTTTCTGCACAGGAGGTGCCAAGCGTTGGCTCAAACGTTTCCGTAGCTCGATAAGTGTTCGTAAGTTTGACTGTAGTGGAGATGGCCCGGTGGCCATCTCGCCTGAATGCGCGAAACAATGAGTGTCACGAGAGCGTCGCTTCGGACAAGGTGCACGGCGATTTCGACATCGCAAATTTGAGAACGTCGCGGTTTCACGACTTTGCACGCATCGCGCATGTTGCGGGTCTCGGTTCCCGATCAGAACGTCAGCGATTCGAGTAGATCCAGCGCGATCCGTAACGGCGCGACCTCGCGCACGCGCGCGGCCGGAAGGCCTCGACCACGCTCAGCGATTCGAATAGAGCGAGCGAGAGCCGTAGAGGCCGAGCTCGTGCACGCGTGGGGCCGGGAGCGCCGCCACCACGCTCTGGCCGCGCGGGCGACGGACGACGAGGAACACGCGCTGCGGCCCCGCCCAGAGGCGGATCAGGTCGCCCGTATCGATGAAGACACCGCGCGCCTCCGGGAGCGTGGCCGCGAACGAGAAATTGTTGAGGGCACCGTTCACGAGGAGGGCGCGCCGCCCCGTGTAGAAGGGCAGTGCCGGGCTGTCCTCTAGCGTCCCCTCGACGACGATGACGTCGGCCGGGACGGCCCGGGCATTGATCGCCTGCGCGATCTCTTTCACCGAATGATGGGGCTCGACCACGTCGAGGAGCCTGAAGATCATTACCGTGATCGCGCCAGATAGACCGACGAGCGAGACGAATGCGCCGCGGCGCCAGCCACGGACCCAGCAGAGGGTCGCCAGTCCCCAACCGGCGAGCAGGACCATCCCGAGCGCCGACAACAGGTCGCCGAACGGACGGGCCGACGCGAACGGGAAGGGGAGGCCCTGGTCGCGCAGGATGCGGTAGTACGCGTTCAGCTCGGCGAGACCATTCAGCGCCTGCCCGGGCGTCAGCGAGGGTCCAGCCCACAGCGCCCAGAGGCCGACGACGCCACACCCGATCAAACCGATCACCAGCCAGCGGCCGATGTCCCGCCCGCTGACCCACGCGCCGGCGACGAGCACCGCCAGCGCGGGAAACGCGGGGAGCGCGTAGTACTCGTGCTTGAAGCGCGAGAGCGCGAAGAGCCCGACGACGACGACCAGCCAGATCAAGATGAAGGGGCGCCACCGCGCGTGAGGTGAGGCATCTGCCTTCCCGCGCGCCAGGGAAAAGACACTCCAGGGAAAGGCCCAGATGAAGCTCGCAACGAGGAAACCGAGCGTCGAGCTCGACACGTCGTCCTCGATGTACCCTCGCGCGTCGAGGAACCGGAGGAGCTGGTTGTCCACGACGTAGAACCCGAAGAGCGCCGGCGAACGCCAGGCGACCAGCGCGTGCCAGGGCACCGCGACCAGGGCGAAGACCGCGGCGCCGCGGGCCAGATTGAGCTCGCGCCACGAGAGCCGGCGGGCGACGATCATCCCGAGCCCGACGATCAGCAGCGGGAACACGACGCCGATCAGCCCCTTGGCGAGCACGCCGAGCGCTGCGCCGAGATAGCAGAGCAAGAACCGCGCGCGCCCCCGGCTGGGGTGCTCGGCATCGCGCAGAAACCCGTACATCGCGAGTGTGAGGCAGAACACGAAGAGCTGGTCGGGCGAGGCCTTGCGGACGTAGAGCGCGTTGCCCACGACCGTCGCGACGACGAGGCCGGCCAGGAGCCCCGCGCGCGCGCCGTACAGGCGCCGTCCGACCCGCCAGGTGAGGATCACCGTGCCGAGGGCGGCCAGAGCGGACGGTAGGCGCGTCGCCCACTCGGATGGTCCTGCGACCCGGAAGGCCAGCGCCGTCAGCCAGAAGTAGAGGGGCGGCTTCTCGAGATACGGCAGGCCGTTCACGTGCGGGATCACCCAGTCGCCGTCGCCCAGCATCTCTTGCGCGATCGTCGCGTAGAGCCCTTCGTCCGGGTCGAGGAAGGGCATGCCGAGCTTCGGAAGGAAGAAGAGGAGGCTCAGCGCGAGCAGGATGACGAGCTGTGGCAGACCAGCGGGCGCGTCGTCGGACCGGTCGATGGCCGGGTCAGAACTTCTTTTCGAGGACGAACCCATACGTCTTGGTTCGCGGGTCGGCGAACGGAAAGAAGTCGAGATAGGGGTGGCGCTCGGAGTGGCGGACGCTCAGAAAATGTCCGACCGCCCAGCCGAGCACGGCTCCGGCGGCGACGTCGGAGGCCCAGTGCTTGTCCTGGACGATCCGCGCAGCGCCGACCAGACCCGCAAGGCCGTAGGCAACGATGCCCGGGCCAAGTCCAAAGCGGTCCTCGATGACCGCGGCGATGGCGAACGCCTGAGAGGCGTGGCTCGAGGGGAACGAATCGTTACGGCCCCAGTTAGTAAACCATTGGCCCGGGTCGTTCGACTGATCGGGGCGCGCTCGTGCCGTTCCGTAGGCGATGCCCTCGGTGAGGCCGAGCGTCAGGAGCTGCGCTTCCGTCGCCACCAGCGCCGCGCCGAGGAGCTTCGAATTGCCGGTCGCCTCTCTGATGCCCTCGCCGATCGCAATCACGCCGACGTTCAGGCCAAAGAGGACAAGCGGGTCGCCGAGGTAGGAGATGGCATCGGCCGCATCACGCACACCGTCGTGGCGGTGTGACGCGACCGCGTCTCGGATCGACCGGTCCGCAAACGCGATCCCTACGATTCCCGCGCCGACCCCCGCGACCACCAGCGCGCTCTCGGGCGAGAGCCGGAGCGGCGAGCTGAGGAGGTAGAGTGTGTCGTCGCCGAGCGCACGCAGAGCCTTCTCCCATACGGGCGAAAACTGCTCCCACTCGTCGTATTTGTTCGGCGCCTCCGCGGGCGGGCTCGCCTCCTGCGCGGTCGCGATGGCCGGGCCGGCCAGAGCCGCGACGATCAAGCTGATCCCGAGAAGAGGCCTCACGGCCCGACAGACTACCATCTTTGGGCGAGGGGACGACCGCTAGGCTATGCTGTGCCCTCGTGTGGGGAGGCCTGAGGCTCGTTCGAGCCGCACGGTGGTGGACGGCGTCCGCGATGCTCATCATCGCGACGCTCGCATCGCTCTCCGGAGCCGTTGCGGCCGACCGCACGAATGTGCCGCTCAAGAACTGGGGTGGCTTCGCGGAGTACCGCGACTCCGTCTATGACGATCTCGAGCGGCTCGTCACGGCCGGCCTGGCCGACCGCGTGCTGCTGAACACGAAGCCGCTCAGCCGCGTGGAAGTGGCGCGGATCGTCGCCAGGGCGATCGAGAAGATCCGACACGACGAGGCGGGCGCCTACAACGAGCGGCGAGACCTCGAGCCCGTCCTCGATCGCCTGATGGAAGAGTTCAAGGTCGAGCTCGCCGCGCTGGGCGTCCGGCCCGTCGAGGGCGTGACGCCGCCCGGCTTCGTCTCGTTCACTCCCATCGACCGTGCGCAGGTGTTCTCCGGCTTCGCGACCCACGGCTTTTCGCTGGTGAATGCGCAGGGGCACTCCGTCAAGCGCGGGGCCAACGGCGGCTTCACCTTCGAGAGCCGCATGCAGATCGGCGACTTTCTCTCGTTCTACCTGCAGCCCGAGGTGATCCTGAACGAGGATTACAGCGCCGCCCGGCTCAACACCGGCTACGTGAAGCTCACCCTCTTCAACATCGAGCTCCTCGTCGGCCGTGACAGCCTCGCGTGGGGCCCCGGCTATCACAATGCGCTCATTCTCGGCAACAACGCGGCGCCGCTCGAGCAGATCCGGCTTGGCTCGGCCGAGCCCTTCGTGCTGCCCTGGATCGGCCAGTGGCTCGGGCCCATGAAGACGTTTCTCTTCCTCGCCCAGCTCGAGGAGCGTCGCGATCACCCGTATGCCAAGCTCGCCGGGATGCGGCTCACGCTCGCGCCAGCTTCCTTCCTGGAGCTCGGCGCGACCCGGGCGGTCATGTTCGACGGCTCGAACCCGAGTCTTCCGTTGAGCAAGTATCCCGCCGCGATCTTCAATCCGGCATTCGGCGACGTCCAGGCACGTCCGGAGGAGCGGACAGACAATCTCTTTGGCATCGACGCTGAGCTTCGCTTTCGCAATGTCGATCGCTACTTCCTGCCGGCCCGCGACGTAAGGCTCTACGGCGAGTTCTACTGGGACGACACGTGCGGCGAGTGCGTCAGCAGCGGCGTCGGCCACTTCTTCGCCTCAAACTTCCTGCCGCTCGGAAGTACCGTCGGCGGCGTGGGAGGCGTGCACTTCCTTGGACTCTTCGGGCAGGATTGGCTGGATGCTCGATTCGAGTACGCGAGGACTTCTTCCTTATCGTTCAATCACACTCAGTTCATCAGCGGCTATTGGACCCGGGGCCACGTCATCTCCGACTTCATCGGCACGGACGGTCGGGACTACTTCGCCCGCTTCTCGGCCCGCCTCAGCCCGAATCTCATGCTCGGCGTCGACATCGACCGAGCGATCATCGGCAACACGACGAACAACTTCCAAGGTCCTCAAGAAAAACGCTTCGGCGGTGGCCTCGATCTCTCCTATCGCTTCTGGGATCGGTACTTGCTGTTCGCCCAGTATCTCGTAATCGACGTGAAGAACCGCGACTTCAGGGCTGGTGATGATGGCCTCGATCATCTCGTGCGCGTGGAACTGACTAGATCTTTTCGTTAGCACAATCGTAGATGAGTAGTCCTTTGGCCGCTCGAGACCCAGGTCTTTCACGTG
>QHSP01000034.1 GCA_003220495.1 Candidatus Rokuibacteriota bacterium
CCGCGATCTTCTCGCGCGTCTCGGTGGTATTGGCGCTCTTACCGTGCGCCTCGACCGCCGCCTGGTCCTTCCAGATCTCGAAGATCGCGAACTGATGCGGCTGGTCGATGCGCTGCACGACCTCGCAGCGGAGATTGCCGCCTTCCTTGGACGCCGCGTCTCGGTAGCGTCGGAGTATGGTCGCGGCCTCAGCCTTCGACGTCGGCATGACCTCGACGTAGGTCACGGAGTAGATGTTGCCCGCGATCGGGGCGGGTGTTGACGTCTGAGCGGGCGCCGGCGCCTGGGCACGCGCGTCTCCGATCACGCCGATCGCCATCACGACCAGTCCGAGCAAGAGAACGCGAACGACCATGTCCATGGCGTCACCCCCTCGCATGCTACCCTAAGCGCTCGAAGCGCGGAGGAGCTATGTCGGCGGGCGACGTCATCGGGGGAATCGAGCTGGAAGTGGTGCGCCGCGGCGCCGGCCGGCCGGTGCTGCTCCTGCACGGCGCGCAGACCGTCGATCCGCGCGCGCCATTTCTAGAAATGCTCGGCCATCACGCCGAGATCATCGCCCCCTCCCACCCCGGCTTCGGGAGATCGGCGCGCCCGGCGGATTTCGAGACCGTGTACGACCTCGTCCACTTCTATCTCGACTTCCTCGAGGCGCTGCCCCACGAGAAGGTGACCCTGATCGGATTGTCCTTCGGCGGGTGGCTTGCGGCCGAGCTCGCCGTCAAGTGCCGTCATCGGCTCGACGGGCTCGTCCTGGTCGACGCCTTCGGCATCAAGGTCAGCGACCGCGAAACCCCGGACATCCTCGACGTCTTCAACACCTCGCCGCAGGAGGTTCAGCGGCGGAGCTGGCACGATCCCGCGACCTGGGCGCCTGATCTCGACGCCCTGTCCGACGACGAGCTCGTGATCCGCGCGCGGAACTGGGAGGCGCTCTGCCTCTACGGCTGGAATCCGTACATGTACAATCCCCAGCTCAAGCGGTGGCTGCAGCGCATCACGGTCCCGACGCTCGTCCTGTGGGGCTCGAGCGACGGCATCGTGAAGCCGTCGTACGGACGCGGTTACAGCAGCCTGATCCCCGGCTCGCGCTTCGAGCTGATCGAGCGCGCCGGGCATCATCCCGAGATCGAGCAGGCCAGAGCCTTCGTGGACACGGTCGTGAAGTTCATGAATCGCTGAGGCGGCTCCGGAGAGAGCACGATGGACGCTTGGTGGCAGTGCGAAGTCCCGTACCCGTTCGTGCCGCAGGACGTCATCAACGCAACGGATTCCGTCCGCGCGAGCCTACCGAATCGCTATTGCGACCCGAAGATCGCCGCCGACCTCTTCGAGGAAGTCATCGACGAGTTCCTCCTGTGCGACGACCTCGGCCTGAACGTCCTGGCGGTCGAGCACCACGCCGGCATCAACTCGCTGCTCGGCGCCAATCCGTTGCTGGTCGGCATCCTCGCGCGGCAGACGCGGCAGGTGCGGCTCCTGAGCCTCGGGACGCTGATATCCCTCCGAAAAGATCCTGTGCGGGTCGCGGAGGAATACGCGACGGCGGACGTCATCTCGCACGGCCGCCTCGAGATCGGCTTTGTTAAATCGGGCGGCACGGAGATGGCGTCGAACAACGCGAATCCCGTGAACAACATCGAGCGCTACTGGGAGGCGATCGACCTCATCAAGAAGGCGCTCAGCCATCACGACGGGCCGTTCAGCTGGGAGGGCAAGCACTTCACGCACCGCCACGTGAACATCTGGCCGCGGCCGTGGCAGCAGCCACATCCGCGGATGTGGTCGGCCACCGGCGATCCGGAGACCGCCGCCGAGGTCGGACGGCGCGGGATGGTGCACGTGCTCGTGCTGCGCGGACCGGAGGGCACGAAGCGCGCCTACGCCGCCCATAGAAAGGCACGCGCCGAGGCGGGCCTACCGAAGGTGACCACCGACAACTTCGCCTATGCGGCCTTTGTTTATGTCGGCGACACCGACGAGGAGGGGATGCGCGTCGGGAGCAAGCTCCTCTGGTTCCTCCACACCAGCCTGAAATCGGCTCCGCAGTATTCGAAGCTCCTCCCCGGCAGCGCGCCGCCCCAGGCCGCGCCGCAGATCTATCGCACGGCGCCCAAGAGCGGAAGCACGGGCGTGATGTCGGCGGGGCAGAACGCCGCACGGCTCACGTCGCTCAGCGCCGAGCAGGCGATGGCGCAGGGCATTCTCTTCGCCGGCAACCCGGACAGCGTCTACAAGCAGGTGATGGACTTTTACGACAAGGTCGGCGGGTTCGGCCACCTCAGCCTGGTCGGCCGCTCCGGCTTCATGACCCACGCCGAGTCCGAGAAGAGCATCCGGCTCTTCGCGCAGGAAGTTCTCCCGCGTCTCCGCGAGATCAAGCCGATCACGGCGGACTGACGGCCCCGGCGGTTCCGGGACCCTCAGCGTCCCATGAACCTGGGCGCCCGATTCTCTCGGTGCGCGGCCATGCCTTCGTCCACATCGCGACTCCACTCGAGGGCGTGACGGAGCGCGTCGGCCAGGGCGCGGCCCGCGGCGAAGCCTCCAGCACTGCGGACGTTGATAATGCGCTTGGCTCCTCGCGTGGCGAGTGGACCACTGGCACAAATTCGGGCGGCTAGCGCGCGCGCTTCGGGGAGGAGCCGCGCCGCAGGATAGACCGAGAGCACGAGCCCAAGGCGCTCCATCTCCGCCGCGTCGACCTCGCGCCCCGTGCAGATCAGCTCGAGCGCGCGCGCCCGCCCGACGATCCCCGGCAGCCGAACCGGGCCTCCGGCGCCTGGGAAACCGCCCCAGAGCGCTTCGGGAAGCGCGAAGGTCGCGTGTGCCGCGGCCAGGCGGATGTCGCAGGCGAGAGAGAGCTCGGCCGCGCCCGCGCGGGCGGCGCCGTTGAACGCCGCGATCGTAATCTGAGGCAGCGCCTCGATCGCGTCATACAGACGGTTCGCGATGCGGACGAGCTCGAGGATCTGCTCTTTCGTGTAGCTCGCGCGGACCACGGGATTCAGAATGCCCATCGAGAAGAACTCGGCGCCGCTGCCGGTGATCACAACGGCCTGAGTTTCCTCGTCGGCGCCGAGGCGATCGACCACGCCCTGCAGCGTGAGCAGCACGTCGCGCGTCAGCCGGTTCTGATCGCCAGGACGATCGAGCGTGATCGTCATGGCGCGCCCGTCGCGCTCGACGCGGACTTCTTTCGATCCTTCCGTCATCGACGTCCTCCCGTGAGGAGACCACCGAAGAGGCGCGAGCCGAGCTTGAAGCCCTCGACCAGCGTGGTGCCGGCTCCTTCCGCCGTCGGGTTTTCCTCTCGCCACGCCCTCAGATGCTCTTCCGACCGGAAGAAGTTGATCGTCGTTCAGAGCGAGTCGGCGACCTTGCAGCGGACGTCGGCTCGCTGGCCGATCCAGAGCATGACCTCCGACCCTTCCGGTCCGGCACCTTCCGGCGTCGATCGGAGCTCGAGCAGCTCCGCGCAGTGATGACAGCGCGACCGGATCTCGACTGATTGGCCGAGCATCGGCGCGATGCCCAGCGCGTCCACGGCGCAGCACGCGAACCGCTCCTGGCCACCCTGCAGGCGCACCACGAACGGCGACGGCGATGCCGAGAAGGGGTATGCCATGTCGACGCGGCCATCCTGGATACGGATCAGGTCATCGTCGTCCAGGGTGACGAGCGCGTGCCGCGTAGCCGCGGCCGGGGCGTCGGCAAAGCTGGCGACGATGTCCTCTACCGGAATGGGTCCACCGCGGTCCACGAAGAGCTGGAGAACGCGCCTGGACACCGCGGTCTCCCGCGCCGCCCGCCGGGCTTTCCATCGATCTTCCAGGTCGCCGGCGCCGAGCTCGTCGGCGGTCTTGATCTGAAGGCGCGCCATCCCGGTAGCAGGATAAACTCTGTCGCAAGCCAGGAGGACGCGATGTTCGAGGGCTTCACGGCTACGAGAAAGCCTGGTCGACCTACGTGAGCAATCTGAAGGGCTGCATCGCCCTACCCTGCGGCCACTATCCCGCCGAACGCGTCTAGCGAAACCGTGGAATCACTTTCTCCGCGAACAGCTCGAGCGTCTTCAAACACCGATCGCGCTCGAGAATGCCCTGGCCGAACAGCAGGAACATCTCGTTGAACGGCACGTGGCGCGCCGCGTTCTCGATCATGCGCGTGACGGTGTCGGCATCGCCGATCAAGAGCGGCGGGCGGTCCTGGCCGAAGGGGACGGACCACGAGTCCCACATCCACAAGCAGTCCTCGGCCCAGGCCTCCGCCTCGCTCTTGGTGTCGGCGAGCACGAGATAGCCGCCCCACGCGGCTTCCTCCCCGCGCGGCAGCTTGCGGCCGTGCTGCTCGGCCACCTCGCGGTAGCGGCTCCAGAGCATCGTGCAGAAGTCCATCTCGCCGGCCATCACGATGGGCTTGCCGCCTTCCCTCGCCCAGTAGAGGGAGGTCTGCAGGCTGTGCGTGAAGCCCGAATAGACCGGGATCGGATTCTGCAGCGGGCGCGGCGCGATGCCGACCTCGCGGATCGTGCCGTCAGCGTCCACACCGCGGCCGTACTTCAGATAGACCGGATGCGGATGCGGCTGGCGCTGACCCTCGGGCGGATACGACCAGTACTTGCCCTTGAAGGAGAACGTGTCGTGGGCCCACGCGGTCTTGATGATCGCCACGCACTCCTCGAAGAGCTCGCGGTTGCGCGCGTCCTCGTCGCTCTTGCGGTTCCACGGGCCGGTCGCCTTCGCGCCCGGCACGGCCGCGTAGTTCTCGAACCAGCGCGCCTGGTAGCCGCGCACGAACGCGACGTTGAGCCGGCCACCGAGCAGATGATCCAGAGTCGCCGCGTGCTCGGCCACGCGGAGCGGGTTGTGCGTGGGCAGCACGTAGCCGAACTGATTGATCCTGAGCCGCGGGCCGTGCCGGCCGAGGAACATCGCCATGAGGCCCGGGTCTTGACCGAGCTCGAATCCCTCGATCTGCAGGTGGTGTTCGGGGATACCAATGCCCGACCAGCCTGTCGCGTCGCACGCGCGCGCGTACTCGCCGATCTCGTCCAGCATCCGCTGGTAGAGCACGGGGTCCTTGCCGGCCATGCCGCGCTCCAGCTCGCGGCGCCGGCCGATCGTCACGTACATGAACGCGTGGAAGTCCATCGCCTGACTTTATACCACCTGCCGTGACGGCGGCCGGCGCAGCGCCCAGAACGCGACGCAGCCCACCAGGTAGGAGGCGATCGAGGCCAGGAAGGCGAGCCGATAGCTGCCGAACGCGTCGAAGATCCACCCGGCGGCCCAGGCGCCGAAGGCCGAGCCGATGCCGGTGCCGACCGTGATCACGCCGAGGATCGTCCCGAGGTTCGGTCCCGGGAAGAGATCGGCCGTCTTCGCGGTGATCGCCGGGCCGCGCGCGCCCCAGGTGAGGCCGAAGAAGCTCGCGTGAAGCCAGAGGAGCCACGCGTGGTCGGGGCCCGTGATGAAGAGCGCACAGATCACGCCGACGATCGAGACCGCGTAGGCGAGGATGGCCGAGAGCTCGCGCCCGATGTAGTCCGAGATCGTCCCGGTGACGATCGTGCCGCCGACGGAAAGCAACGCGCCCATGCCGAGCACGCTGGCGGCGTAGAGCTTGTCGAAGCCGGCGTCCACGGCGAACGCGAGCTGGTGCAGCGAGACGAAGAAGCTTCCGAGGCCCGTGCAGAGATAGACCGTGAACAGGAGCCAGAAGTGGGGCGTGGACACCGCTTCGGCGAGCGTCCAGTCTCGGCGCGCCGGGCGAGCGTAGGCCGCGCCTTCGCTCGGGGGCGGCGCGCTCGGCTGAGCGACCGGCGCGGGCGGCTCGTCACGACGAAAGAGCGCGGCGAGCGGCCAGACGAGGAGGCCCATGAACGCGGCCTGCACGAGATAGGCGTGCCGCCAGCCGACCGCGAAGATCAGGAGCTGAGCGAGCGGCGCCGACACGGCGCGCGCGAAGCCGTTGGCCGACTGGACGATCGAGATCGCCATGCCCCGGTTGCTCACGAAATGGCGCGACAGGATGGGCACGAACACGACGAGCCCGAGGCAGTTGGCTCCGAGCGTCGTGAGGACACCGTAGAGCACGACGATCTGCCAGAGCGCGTGGACGTAGCCGCTGCCCAGGAGCCCCAGGGTGAGCACGGTCCCGCCGAGCAGCACGAGACGCCGCGGGCCGAGGCGGTCGACCAGCGCGCCGACGAAGGGCGCGCTGATACCGCTCACGAGCGCGGAGACCGAGAAGGCCAGCGACGTCTCGGCGCGACTCCACCGGAATTCCTCGAGGAAGGCCACGAGAAAGACCGCATAGGAATGCATCAACGCGGCGCTGATGGCGAAGGTCACGAAGGCGCCGCCCAGCAAGAGGCCGCCGCGCCGCGTGGTCACGCGCGGTGCCTATACAATGGGGCCCGGGAGCCATGACGCGACTGACGGACTACACGACCTACGCGGACGGCCAGCGCCACTTCTCGTCCGCGGCGCTGTGGTCGCTCTTCGACGGCGACCGCGACTCGCTGAACATCGCTGTCGAGTGCATCGACCGGCACGCCGGATCCGGGCGCGTCGCGGTCCGCATCGCCCACGCCGACGGGCGCGACGAGACGCTCGACTTCGACGACCTGGCCGACTGGTCCTCGCGCTTCGCGCACTGGCTCGCCTCGCGCGGCGTCGGCCGCGGCGACCGCGTGGCGATCATGCTCGAGCCCTCGCTCGCCTTCTACGCCGCGCTCTTCGGCACGATCAAGCGCGGCGCCATCGCGGTGCCGCTCTTCACCCTCTTCGGCCCGGATGGCATCCGGCTGCGGGCCGAAGACTGCACGCCGAAGCTCCTGCTGACGAACACCGAGAAGGCCGACACCGCGCGCGCTCTCGCCGGCCTCGACGTCGTGGTGGCCGACGATGCGCTCATGTCCGCGCTCGCGGCGCAGCCGAGCCGCTACGAGGCGCGTACCGCCCCCGACGACCTCGCGGTGTTTCAGTACACGTCGGGCACGACGCGCGAGCTGCCGGCGGCGGTGCGCCATCCCCAGCGGGCGATCGTCGCGCTCATGGTGGCGGCACTCTACGGCACCGGCATCCGGCCTCGTGATCGCTTCTTCTGCCCGTCGTCGCCCGCGTGGGGACACGGACTCTGGCACGGGACGCTCGCGCCGCTGGCGCTCGGCGTCACGACCGCCACCATGGCGGGCAAGTTCGATCCGGTGAGAATGCTGCGCGCGCTCCAGGAGTACGAGGTGACCAACCTGTCGGCCGCCGCAACTCACTACCGCATGCTGAAGAGCTCCGGTCAGGCGCCGGCGTACCGTTACGGCATCCGGAAGCTGTCCTTCACCGGCGAGCCGATGGACAGCGCCACGCGCGCGTTCGTCGAGGCGACGTTCGGCGCGCCGGCGTGCAGCATGTATGGCACCACCGAGGTCGGCGTGATCCTCGCCGATTATCCGGGCGCGGCCGACCACACCGTCAAGCCCGGGGCGCTCGGCAAGCCGGTCCCCGGCGTCCGCGTCGAGGTGCAGGGCGCGGACGGTCGGCCCTGCCCGCCGAACCAGATCGGCGAGATCAAGGTGTGGCGACGGGGTGCCTGGTTTCCGACGAAGGATCGAGGCCACGTGGACGGCGATGGCTACTTCTATCACGCCGGACGCGCCGACGACGTCATCATCTCGGCCGGCTGGACGATGAGCGCGATCGAGATCGAGGACGTGCTGCTGCGGCATCCGGACGTGCGCGAGGCGGCGGCGATCGGCGTGGCCGATGCCCTCCGGGGCCAGGTGGTCAAGGCCTTCGTCGTGAGCGCGCGCGGCGGCGACGAAGCGTTCGCTCGCGAGCTGCAGGATTTCACACGCACGCGCCTGAGCCAGCACGAGTACCCGCGCCAGGTGGCGTTCGTGGCCGCGCTGCCCAAGACGCCGGCCGGGAAGGTCAACCGCAAGGCGCTTCGAGAGTCGGAGGCGAGGGTGGAGCCCACGCATGCCCCGTGAGCAGTCGCTCTTCCCGAAGATCACCGAGCAGGGCCTGGACGACCTGCGCCGCCGCATCGGCGTCAAGATCACCGACACGCTCGAGCCCTGGTGCCACGAGGCCACGCGCGACAACATCCGCCACTACGCGCACGGGATCGGGGACGACAACCCGCTCTGGTGCGATCCCGAGTACGCGGCCGGCACGCGCTGGGGTGGCGTGCTGGCGCCGCCGAGCTTTCTCTTCGCGACGAGCCGGATCATCTCGGGCTACGTCGGCGGGCTCCCGGGCGTGCACGCGATGTGGGCGGGCGCCGACTGGACGTGGCATCTGCCGGTGCACCGCAACGACACGGTCTCGACCGAGGCGTGGCTCAAGGAGTTGATCGAGCATCAGACGACGTTCGCCGGCCGTTCGATCCAGCAGGTCTATCACGTCGATTTCTTCAACCAGCGCGGCGACCTCGTGGCCGCTGCCGACAGCTGGTGCTTCCGCACCGATCGCGACCAGGCGCGCGAAGCCGGGACCAAGTACACCGCGGTGAAGGCGAAGCCGCCAAAGCGCTACACGGACGAGGAGCTCGCCGACGTCTATCGGCTCTATGCGACCGAGCAGATTCGCGGGCCCGTCGCGCGGTACTGGGACGACGTGCGCGAGGGCGACCGACTGCCTACCATGGCGAAGGGGCCAATGACGGTGACGGGCTTCATCGCCTACGCCCAGGGCTGGGGCGGCCTCTACATCCGGGCGAACAAGCTCGCGTGGAAGCAGGTCCACCGTCATTCGGGCCTTGGGATCAAGAACCGGTTCGGGATCCCCGACTGCCCGGAGCGCGTCCACTGGGAGCAGGAGTTCGCGACCCTGGTCGGCGCGCCCGGCGCGTACGACTACGGCCCCGAGCGATGCTCGTGGCTGACTCACCATCTGACCAACTGGATGGCCGACGACGGGTTCCTCCGCCGCGCGCACTGCAAGATCCGCCGCCACAACCCCGAGGGCGACACCTTGCGGATCGACGGCAGCGTGACGAAGAAGCTCGTCGAGAACGGCCGCCACCTCGTCGAGATCGAGCAGGAAGCGCGCAATCAGGACGGCGAGCTCTCGGTGCTGGGCAGCGGCGTCGTCGAGCTGCCCAAGCGCGGCTGAGCGCGGCTCGCGATGGACCCGCGCGCGGTCACCCGCTTCGGCGATCTGACCGACGCCGCCGCCGCGTGGTGGGGCGACCGCGAGGCGTTGGTCTTTCGCGATAGCCGCTACACGTTCCGTCAGATCGCCACCGAAGTCGATCGCGTCGCGCGCGGCTTGATCCACGTCGGGGTCCGCCCGGGCGAGAAGGTCGCGATCTGGCTGCTCAACTGCCCGGAATGGATCTTCGCGATGTTCGCCCTGGCCAAGATCGGCGCCGTCCACGTGCCGATCAATACGCGATTCAGGACCGTGGACCTCGGCCTGGTCCTCGAGCGGTCGAGCGCGACGACCGTGATCACCCACGACGTTTCCGGGCCCGTCGACTATCTGGGGATGATTCGTGAGCTCGTCGACTTCGACGACCCGAGCGGCGACCGTCGCGTGCGAAGCGCGCGGCTGCCCGATCTCGAGCGTGTGATCGTCGTGAGCGACAGGAGATATCCCGGCGCCTGGAGCTGGCCCGACCTGCTGGCGTCGGCAAGCACGGTGCCGCCGGCGACGCTGGCCGCTCGGGAGTCGGCGGTCCGCCCGACAGACACGGTGTTCATCATGTACACGTCGGGGACGACCGGATTCCCGAAGGGTGTGATGCGCGACCACACGATGCTCGCGCATCTGGCCGACCGCTATCGCCGTCTCCAGTCAACCGAGCGCGACGTCTTCGTCAACTATCTACCGCTCTTCCACATCTTTGGGTACATCGAGGGGCCGCTCGGCTCGATGCTCACGGGCTACCGGCAGATCCTCACCGACACGTTCGATCCCGACGAGACGCTCGACCTCGTGGAGCGCGAGGGGGCCACGCACATCGACGGCTTCGACACCCACCTGAAGCTCCTGATCGACGCCCAGGAAGCCCGGCCGCGCAATCTGTCGACCTTGCGCACGGGCGTGATCGCGGGCGGCGCCGCGAGCGCGACGCCACTCGTGTATCGCGCCCGCAAGGTGCTGGCGCCGCTGCGCCATCTGACCGCGTACGGTATGACCGAGGTCGGCGCGACGATCTCGCTGTCGTTCCTCGACTCGACGGAGGAGCAGGCGTGCGAAGCCTCAGGCGCTCCGTGCGAGGGCTTCGAGGTCCGCGTGATTGATCCCGACACCGGGCTTGATCAGCCCCGTGGCACGCCGGGCGAGGTCGTGGTGCGGACGCGCTATCTGATGCAGGGCTACTACCGAGATCCCGAGGCGACCGCGCGCGCGATCGACACCGAAGGATGGTTCCACACCGGTGACGCCGGCATCCTGCGCGCGGACGGCCACCTTCGCTTCGTCGGTCGCTACAAGGACATGATCAAGGTCGGCGGCGAGAACGTCGACCCGACGGAGGTCGAGAGCTATCTGAGCACCTACCCGGGCGTGAGCCAGGCAGCCTTCGTCAGCTATCCGGAGGCGCGACTCGGCGAGGTCGGTGTCGCCTTCGTCCAGGTCGTCCCCGGCGCCAGCGTGGATCCGGATGGCTTGATCGCGTTCTGTCGCGGCCGGATCGCGAGCTTCAAGATCCCGCGGCACGTGCTCATCGTCGACGAGCTGCCGATGACGTCGAGCGGCAAGGTGCAGAAGGCGCGGCTGCGCGAGGTGGCCCGCGAGCGACTCGGCTGATGTCTCGCCGGAGCTACTTCGCCGGGCCCGACGTGTAGCCCCGCTCCGTCATGCAGCGCCGGTAGCGGTCCTGATTGACCGTCTCGACCGGCCCTCCCGGGCCCGACGTCACGCGCTTGGCTTGGGTCAGACAGTCCAGCGTATCGCGGCCGCGCTGCTGCTCGGTGACGCCGGGCTTCGTCCACGTGTCGCCGCCGGACGCGGCGCAGCCGGTGAGCCACTGGATCAGGAGCAGCGAGAGGGCGACGGCGGCACCCGTGCGTCGGCCCGCGGAACGAACCGTACTCAACATCGGGCTCCACGCGAACCAGCGTGGGAATGCGCGCACGCGCACGTCGACCTCGAACCTCGGATGCTGATACGCTGAAGCTCGCGCCCGGCGTTGGTGAGGTGGTATTCGACGTGGCGGGTGGGATGCGTCCGCCGGACGATCACCCCGGTCTGCTCGAGACGCCGCAGGCGCTCCACCAGCAGCGCGCGTGAGACGCTCGGCAGGCTTCGGTCGAGCTCGTCGAAGTGGTGGACCCCGTCGAGCAGCTCGCGAACGATCAGCAGTCCAGCGGTCGGCGAGGATCTCCGTGGCTCGGGCGATCGGGCAATACTGGCCATACTCCCACACAGGCTCCCCCCAATCCGGTGGGTTCACCGGTTCGCTTATTGTACTAGTCGCTGATGTTCATCAGGGTCCAGGCACTCGGCATCGAGCTCGGAGCTCTCGGAGCTCGCTGCCTGGACGCCCAGCAGTCGGCGCTCAAGCGCACCGAGCGCGGGAACAGGGCAGGTCCTGCAGTACTGACGGACGGGGGGAGCGTCGGTCGCTCCCCCCGATTTCGAGCTAGACGGCGGGAACGGCCACGTACATCGTCTGGCCGTCGCGATTCACGAGCAGCACCATCGGCTCGTTCTTGGCCTGCTTGTCGACTCGCGTCGTGAGGTCCTCGACGGTACGGACGGGCTGCCGGTTGATCTCGACGATCACGTCGCCGGCGCGGATGCCGGCCTCGGCCGCGCGACCACCTTCGACCACCTCACGCACGAGCACGCCTTCCTTCACCTTGAGCCCGAGCTCACGGGCCATTGGCGGAGTCAGCGGCTGGACCGAGAGGCCCAGCTTGCCCTTGCCCTCGGTTTCGGCCAACTTGGCGGGCGACTCGTCCTGGAGTCGGCCGATGTTCGCGTTGAGCCGCAGCTCCCGGCCTTCCCGCATCACAACCATCGGCACGTCCTTGCCGACGGGCACGTCGGCTACGAGGCCCGGCAGATCGGTTGCCTTCGCGACCTTCTTGCCGTTGAACTCGACGATCACGTCACCGGCCTTGATGCCGGCCTTGTCAGCCGGAGAGCCCGCGGTCACCGCCGAGACGAGCGCTCCCGTGTTGTCATCGCGCTTGAAGCTCTTGGCGAGCTCGCGGGTCAGCGGCTGGATCGACACGCCCAGCCAGCCTCGCTCGACCTTGCCGTGATCGGCGAGCTGCGTGATCACCGTCTTGGCCAGGCTTGACGGCACCGCGAAGCCGATGCCGACCGAGCCGCCACCGCGGCTGAAGATCGCGGTATTGATGCCGATGACCTCGCCCCGGGCGTTGATCAAGGGACCACCGCTGTTGCCCGGATTGATCGACGCGTCGGTCTGGATGAAGTTGTCGTACGGCCCGCTCCCGATGACCCGGCCGGTCGCGCTCACGATCCCGGTGGTCACGGTCTGCTCGAGCCCGAACGGATTGCCGATGGCCATCACCGGCTCACCCACCTGAAGCGCCGTCGAATCGCCGAGGGGGATCACCGGCAACCCGGTGGCGTCGACCTTCAGGAGGGCGAGATCGGTCTTCGAGTCTCTGCCCACCACCTTGGCGGGTAGCTCGCGCCCGTCGTCGAGCTTCACCTGGATGTCGGTGGCGTTCTCGACGACGTGGTTGTTGGTGACGATGTAGCCGTTCGCGTTCAGCACGAAGCCCGATCCGGCGGCCCGAACAGGACGGCGCGAGCCCTCGTCGAAGAAGCGCTTGAAGAAATCATCGAAGGAACGCTCGTCGGGGCGGCCTCTGAACTGCGGCGGCACTTGCGTCTGCGGCGGCGCTTGCATTTGGGCCTCGGCGTTGAGCTTGGCGCTGACGTTCACGACCG
Source organism: Candidatus Rokuibacteriota bacterium (assembly GCA_003220495.1). Classification (GTDB taxonomy): domain Bacteria; phylum Methylomirabilota; class Methylomirabilia; order Rokubacteriales; family CSP1-6; genus AR31. The sequence continues at coordinate 12,885 of QHSP01000034.1, forward strand.
CGGGTTTCGCCTCCTTGCTGAGACGCACCCAGTCCGGCGCCTGGACCATGACGGTCTGGACGCCCGCGCGATGCTCGGTCCAGAGCGGCGCTGAAGACGCGCTCGTGAAGCCGAGATGGGGCAGCAGGCCCACCAGGCCCGCGACCGCGACCAGCGCGACGATGGGCGCCGCCAAGCGTTGACGCCTCTTCGAAAGATTCATGCGACCCTCTCCGTGTTCGTTCATTTCTTGAGCTCCTCGTACGACGTTGTCCGAGTCACGAAATTCACCATAGCGAATGGACGTAAGGCCGCCGTGAGACGTGAATGAGAAGCCTCTTAGGCCGGGCGATCGGCAGGCTACGCGGCGGGCAGGCGGATCGTGAAGCGGCTGCCACCACCGGGGCGATGGTCGACCTCGAGCGTGCCAGCGTGGGCCAGGACGATCGAGCGCGCGATGGCCAGGCCGAGCCCGCTCCCACCGGTGTCGCGGCTCCGCCCGGCGTCCAGGCGCACGAAGGGCTCGAAGATGCGCCGGGCGTCCGCCGGGTCGATTCCGATGCCGGTGTCCTCGACGGCGAGCGCCGCGCCCTCGCGCGATCGCTCCAGCGAGATGACCACGCTGCCGCCGGCCGGCGTGTACTTGACGGCGTTGTCCACCAGATTCAGCAGCGCGCGCCGGAGCGCGGCGGCATCGCCCTGCACCATCGCGGGCGCCGTCGCCCCCATGCTCACCGTGACGCCCTTGCCCTTGGCCAGACGTACGCCGAGCTCGAGCGCTTCGAGGCACACGGACTCGAGATCCACGGGTTGGCGGGTCGCTGTGAGGCCAACCGTGGATCGCGAGAGGAGCAGCAGGTCCTCGGCGAGCCGGATGAGCTGGTCGACCTCCTCGATGCTCGAGGCGAGGACGCGACGATATTCGTCCGGTGAGCGCGGCGCGCGGAGCGCGATCTCGATGCCGCCCCGGAGGGCGGTGAGCGGCGTCCGCAGCTCGTGCGCTGCGTCGGCGGTGAAGCGCTGCATCTCGCCGAAGGCGGCCTCGAGCCGGGCGAGCATCGCGTTGAGCGTGTCCGCGAGCCGATCGATCTCGTCCTGCGTCCCCCGACGCTCGAGGCGGCGGCTGAGGTCCTCGGCGCTGATGCGGAGCGCGCCCTGCGACATGCGATCGACCGGCCGGAGTGCGCGGCGAGCCAGCAGCCAGCCGCCGACCGCCGAGAGCACCACGCCCAGCGGGACGAGCACCGCCAGGGTCTCCACGTAACGGATCAAGGCCTGCCGCGTCCGGCGCAGCGGCATCGCCACCTGGACCAGATCGACCACGCGCCCGCCGCGCACGACGGGCATCGTGAGCAGGCGCGCCTGCTCACCCGTGGTGAGATCGACCGTCTCGAGCGTGGGCGCGCCGCGCAGCGCGTTGATGCGGGCTTCGCGCGAGAGCGGCAGCCCGGGCCGCAGCGCACGGGAGCGCACACGTCCTTCCGGGTCGAGGAGCTGCAGCAGGGCGTCGGCGAACTCCGAGCCGAGGAACTCGCGCACGAGCGGCTCGAGATCGGCCGGCAACGGCGCGGCCGGGTCCGCCGGCGGCGCGTCGCGGAGCACGCCGGCCACGGTGAAGAGTGAGGCGTCGAGATCGTTGAAGAGATGCCAGCGCAGGAGCGAGTACGCGGCGACGCTGACCAGCAGCAAGATGGCCACGACCACGGCGGAGTACCAGAGCGTCAGTCGGGCTCGGATCGAGAGCGGGCGCATCGTCAGGCCTCGTCCTTCAAGACATAGCCGGCGCCGCGGATCGTGTGGAACAGCTTTCGCTCCTGCGGCCCGTCGATCTTACGGCGAAGGTAGCCGACGTACACGTCGACGATGTTGCTCTCCGGGTCGAAGTCGAGCCCCCACACGTGCTGCACCAGCATCGGGCGCGTCAGGATCCGTCCGGCGTTCCGCATGAAGTACTCGAGCAGCGCCCACTCTCGCGTGGTGAGCTCGACTCGACGGCCCGCACGCTCGACCTTGCGCGTGGCCGGGTCGAGCGTCAGGTCGGCCAGCCGGAGCACCGGGGCGCGCCGTTCCGAGCCGCGCCGGAACAGGGCACGCACCCGGGCCAGGAGCTCGTCGAAGGCGAACGGCTTGGCCAGGTAATCGTCGGCGCCGAGATCGAGCCCGGTCACCTTGTCGGCCACGCTGTCGCGCGCGGTGAGCATGATGACGGGCGAGTGCACACCCGCCTGGCGCGCGGCCTTGAGCACGGCGAAGCCGTCGCGCTTGGGCAGCATGACGTCGAGCACGATCAGATCGTAGGGGTCAGTCGCGAGGAGCAGGTCGAGCGCGCCGTCGCCATCGGCGGCGGTCTCCACGGTGTGCCCCTCCTCTTCGAGTCCCTGGCGGATGAAGCCCAGGACCTTCCGATCGTCCTCAACCACGAGAATGCGCATAGCGTGTCTGACTCATCGTACCTGCATCACGCCAGACGCAACTCGATTTGCGCCTGTAAACTAGCCGCATGGATCCGCCCGCCGGAGACGGCTTGCTCACGCCCCTCGCGTACGCGCGCGAGGACGAATCGGCGGACGAGCGCTTCTATCTGATGCCGCGCAAGGTCGTGCACATCGACGACGGCGCGATCGCGGCGCTCGGCGCGCTCTACGCCGGCGTGCTGCCGGCCGGCGGCCGCCTGCTCGATTTGATGAGCAGCTGGCGCAGCCACCTGCCGCCAGACTTCCGCGCTCGCGAGGTAGTCGGGCTCGGCCTGAACGCCGAGGAGATGGCGGACAACCCGCAGCTGGCGGCCCATGTCGTTCACGACGTGAATCGTGAGGTGCGGCTGCCGTTCGGCGACGCGGAGTTCGACGGGGCGATGTGCGCCGTCTCGATCCAGTACGTCATTCATCCCGTGCGGCTCCTGCGAGAAGTCCGACGGGTGCTGCGGCCGGGCGCGCCGTTCGTCGTGTCGTTCTCGAACCGCTGCTTTCCGACCAAGGCGGTGGCCGTGTGGCTCGATACGAGCGACGAGCAGCACGTGCGGCTCGTCCGCAGCTATTTCGGGGCCGCCGGCGGCTTCAGCGATGTGAAGGACGAAGACCGATCGCCCGGACGCGGCGATCCCCTGTACGTCGTCTGGGCGCGCGCGTCTTCGAGTACCATCGAGGGGAGGCCGATGAGCCGATGACCAGACTGGCGTCGTCCGCGGTCGAGCGCTACCACCGGGACGGCTTCCACTTCCCGGTGCCGGTCCTGACGCCGGGCGCGGCGCTCGGGCTTCGCCGGCGACTCGAGGCCGTCGAGGCCGAGCACGGTGGGCGACTCACCGGCGAGCTTCGCCACAAGCCGCATCTGCTCTTCACGTGGCTGGCCGACCTGGTGCGCCACCCGGCGATCCTCGATGCCGTCGAGGACGTGCTCGGCCCGAACCTGCTCGTCTGGAGCACGAGCTTCTTCATCAAGGAGGCGCGCGATCCCGCGTACGTCTCCTGGCACCAGGACGCCACCTACTGGGGGCTGAGCGCGCCGGACGTCCTCACCGCGTGGGTCGCTTTCACCGACGCGACGGTCGAGAACGGCGCGATGCGGATGGTCCCGGGCTCGCACGCCGAGCAGCTCGAGCATCGCGACACGTTCGCAGCGCACAATCTGCTGTCGCGCGGTCAGGAGATCTCGGTCGAGGTCGACGAGACGCGCGGGGTCGACATCCTGCTGCGCGCCGGGGAAATGTCCCTGCACCACGTCCGGATGGTCCACGGCTCACCCGCCAATCGGTCGGACGACCGGCGCATCGGCTTCGCGATCCGCTACATCCCGACGTACGTGAGGCAGATCGCCGGCGACGGTGACAGCGCGATGCTCGTGCGCGGCGTCGACGACCACCACTACTTCGCGCCCGAGTATCCGCCGTCGTCCGACCTGGCCCCGGAGGCGCGCGCGCAGCACGCCGCGGTGATGGCGCAGTCGGCGAAGATCCTCTACCGCGGCACCGGGGTCGAGCGCTTCAGGTAGCGACGCGCTCGCCCCGGCGTCCGCCCGTCACTTGGCCTTGAGCTTCACGTCCTCGTAGGGCGCCGAGTAGGCGTGGCCCGGGATGAGCCCCAGCCCCGACTCTTGCACCCTCGGGCCTTGGCCGTTGATGAACGCGAGCTCCCAGATCGGGATGACCATCGTCTTCTCGTACACGATCTGCTGGATCCGGTGCAGGAGCGCTTCCCGCTTCTTGCGATCCAGCTCGGCGGCCTGGTCCTTGAAGAGCGAGTCGATTTCGGGATAGCTGCCGTAGACATAGGTGCCGCCGGCGACGACGAACGTTTCCAGGCGTGTCGCCGCATTACCGAACGCGCCGCTCGCCGTGTAGGCGAGATTCTTATACTTCTTGTCGCCATAGCTCGCCCAGTGGGCCGCGCGCTCCAGCGGTCTCAGCTTGGAGCGGATGCCGATCTGCTGGAGATAGTTCGCGATCGCCTCCTGCACGTTCGCATACGCGACGTCCAAGTAGTATTCGCCGGCGTCGAAGCCGCTCGGATAGCCCGCCTCGGCGAGCAGCTTCTTGGCCTGCGCGGGATCGAAGGCATAGGCGGGCGGCTGCCAGTAGAAGTCGAAGGTGCTCGGAATGATGCTGTACGTCAGCCGGGAGTGGCCGAGCGTGATGGCGTCGTTGATCGCCTTCCGGTCGATCGCGAGGTTGGCCGCCAGCCGCACACGCCGGTCGTGCCAGGGTGATTTCGGATCCCACTGATCGAGCATGCTGACCCACTGCGGCGCCTGGATCACCGCCGGCTTCAGCGTGAGACCGGGGGTCTTCTGCAGCTCCTCGGCCAGCTCGCCGCGGATTGAGTAGACGACGTCGATCTCGCCGCGCTTGAGTGCCGCCAGGCGGGTCGTCTCGTCGCTGATCACCTTGAAGACGAGCCGTTTCACATTCGGCGTCTTGCGCCAGTACCCGTCGAACGCCTCCATCACCAGCTCGACCCCGGGCGAGAACGAGACGAACTTGTAGGGGCCCGCGCCGATCGGCGCCCTCTTGAAGCCCTCGTCGCCGACCTTCTCGACGTACTTCTTCGGCACGATCCAGCCCGCGCCGCTGGCCGCGGTGTAGAAGGTCATGAAGTCGGGCCACGGGTTCTTCAGCCGGAACCTCACGTGGAGCGGATCCGGCGTCTCGACGGCTGCGACGCGGTCCTTGAGCGTCTTGGCGGCCGCGCCCTTGTACCGGTCGAACGAGAACTTCACGTCCTCGGACGTGAGCGGATCGCCGTTGTGGAACTTCACGCCCTTGCGGAGCGTGAAGTCGTAGACGCGCCCGTCAGGCGAAACCTGCCACGATTCGGCCAGGCTCGGCGCCGCGGTGTTCCCAGGCATCGCCTTGGCCATCGCATCGTGGATCGCGTACAAGACCATGAACGGTGTGATGATCCCCTGGGTCTCGGCGGGATCGAACCACGTGGGCGAGAGGGAGATGTGCACACCCCACGTCATCTGACCTTCGGGCGCCGCCGCCGCCGGCGCGGCGACGGCAAGCACGGCAAGCACACCACACGCGACAACACGAAGAAGCCGCATCGATTGATCTCCTCAGGGACGGCGAGGGTTATTTTGTCGCTGGTCTCAGTCCCGCCGGCTGCCGGTGAAGCGCAGCAGCATCAGGAAGAGGTTGATGAAGTTCAGATAGAGGGAGAGCGCGCCGACGACGGCGTAGGCGCCGGCCTGCCCCTCCGGCAGGGCCAGGGCCATCTGCTTCAGCCGCTGCGCGTCCCACGCCGTGAGGCCGGTGAAGACGATGACACCGACCACCGAGATCAGAAACTGCAGCGCATCGTTGTGCCAGAACATTCCGATGATCGAGGCGAGGATGAGGCCGATCAGGCCCATCATGAAGAACTGCCCGGCGCCGGCCAGGCTACGCTTCGTCGTCGAACCGAAGAGCGCGAGGGCGCCGAACATGCCGGCGGTGACCACGAAGGTCATCGTCACCGACTCTCCCGTGTAGGCGAGCAGGATCACCGACAGGGTGACGCCGTTCAGCGCCGAGTAGAGCGCGAAGAGTCCGGCCGCGGTTCCGGGGGCCAGGCGGTCCGCTCGCGCGGACAGGAAGAACACCAGGCCCAGCTCCGCGATCACGAGCGCGAAGAAGACGAGGCGATTGCCGACCAGCACCCTGAGCAGATCCGGCGAGCCCGCCACCGCGAACGCCACGATTGCCGTGAGGCCGAGGCCCACGGCCATCCAGCCGTACACTTTCCAGAGGAAGGCGGAGACTCGATCCGCCGTCTGGACTGTATTCGTCGTCCGTGCGTCCATTGGCACCCTCCTTGTCCAGAGTGGACGCCGCCTATTGTACCGGGGACGGCCTTCTGGTGGGGGTGCGCGCCGCAGGCCGTCGCGGGGCTGGGGCCCCGCCGGCCGAGGCGCGCCTATGAACGATGGGATCAGCCGTTGCCGGCGTAGCTGATGCGGTAGATGCGTCCGGCCTTGTCGTCGGACACGAGCAGCGCGCCGTCGGGCATCACGAGCACGTCGGCCGGGCGCCCGGAGGACATGCTGCCCTTCAGCCAGCCCGAGGCGAAGGGCTCGTAGGACGTGGCCCGCCCCTTCTCGATCTTCACGAAGGAGACCCGGTAGCCGATCGGGGTCGAACGATTCCACGAGCCGTGCTCGGCGATGAAGATGCCGCCTCGGTATTTCTCGGGGAACATCCGCCCGGTGTAGAAGCGCATGCCGATCGACGCGACGTGCGGGCCGAGCTCGCGGGCCGGCGGGGTGAACTCGGCGCACGACCGCCCGGCATTCTGCTCCGGATCGCGGATGCCGCTGCCGTGGCAGAACGGAAAGCCGAAATGCTCGCCGACCTTCGTCAGATGATTCAGCTCGTCCGGCGGCTGGTCGTCCCCGAGCGAGTCCCGGCCGTTGTCCGTGAACCACAGATCGCCGGTCGCCGGATCGAAGTCGAAGCCGACGCTGTTCCGCACGCCGCGCGCGACGACCTCGATCCGACCGCCCCCGAGGTCGAGCCGCGTGATCGTGGCGTGGAGCGGCCCGGGCGGCGTACAGATGTTACACGGCGCCCCCACGGGAACGTAGAGCCGCCCGTCCGGACCGAAGGCGATGAACTTCCAGCCGTGATGCGCGTCGGACGGATAGGCGTCGCTGACGAGCTCGGGCTTGGGCGGATGCGCGAGATCGCGCGCGACGTCGCGGAAGCGCAGGACACGGCTCACCGCGGCGACGTAGAGGGCGCCGTCGCGGAACGCGACCCCGCTCGGCTCGTTGAGGCCGCTGGCCACGACGTGGACCTGGTCCGCCCGATTGTCGCCGTCGCGATCGACCACCGCGTACACTTTGCCCTCCGAGCGCGAGCCGACGAACACGATGCCGCCTGGCCCGAGCGCCATCTGCCGGGCGTTCGGCACGTCGGCGGCGTAGACAGCGATGCGGAAGCCCGGCGGCAGGGTGATCTCGCTCATCTCGGCCGCGGCGGTCGGCAGCATGTTCGCGAGATATCCGCTGTAGACGCACCCGATGACGATGAGGGCGGCGAGCGCACTCAGGAGCAGGGTCGGGATCGTGCGGGATCGACGCATCGCTCTCGGGCGCCGCGCTTCAGTGATAGCTTCGCGTCCCGGTCCCGCGCTGCCCGCCGAGAAATCGGCGAGCGCGGGCCAGGGTACGGAAGGCATGGTACTTGGCTCCGTCGGCGAGCCCCGACCGCCCGACCGGCGGCAGCCGGATCCCGAGCCGGCCGAGCCGCTCGTTGACGTGATAGAGGATCTCCCGCCGGTCGGACGACGCCGTCCGGAACGTGATGCTGAAGGACACCGACACCTGCGGTCCGTTCTTCACCCAGTGCGGCCAGCTCACGGGAAAGTAGAGCCCGTCGCCGGGCGTGAGCTCGAACACCTGGGCTTTTCCCTGGTTGACGTCGTCGAAGACCAGGTTTCGATGGCCGCGCGCGTAGAACTTCTCCAGCTCCCGCTCGGAGAGGATCGCGCGATCGGCTCCGTCGAACAGGCTGACCTGCTTTCGCCCGCGAATCTGCAGCAGGAAGTTGTGCTCGGGGTCCATGTGATAGGGCGTCACCGAGTCCGGCGACGAAACGAAGATGAAGCCCTCGCGTTTGCCCATCCCGGGCCCGATCGATTCGGAGTGCTCGCGGACCTGGTCGAGGCAGGCGTCGAGCAGCGCGCGGTACTCCGGGTCCCGCTCGACGTTCTTGAACACCATCCACGAGCGGCATTCTTCGATCCGACGGATCGTCTCGTCGATCGACAACCCGGTGCGCGGCGTTCTGGCCGGATCGAGGCTGACCGGCACGTCGCCCGCGTTGTACTCGACCCGGTCTTCGGGCAGCGCCCGCGCGAGCTCGAGCAGCCGCGGCAGGGCGAACAGCGGGTGATCCGAGAGCCGGTGGCGGACGAGGAACGGCTGGCGGTCGAAGCGCTCCCGGAACCGCAGCGGATCGATGTGCAGCAGCGACAGGCTCTCGGTCGTCGGGGCGGACGCTGGGCTCATGACGTGGATTCTCCTCCGGTGGTCTCGGGGCCGGAGCCCGGTCGAGACCACCGGGTCAGCATGCGTCGCCCCCACTGGAGCAGCGGCATCAGCGACACCAGCAGATCACCCGGGGGCCGGCCGGTGGCGAAGAGGACGGAGGCCATCGTGCGCCGACCCGGCCAGAGGCGATTGATCATGGCGTGGTCGGCGTCGGCGCACGAATCCATCCACCGGATTTCGGGACGTCGATGCAAGCGCCGCACGTTCTCGATCTCCAGCAAGAAGCCCGGCGAGAAGGCGCGATACGCTTCGTCGAAGGCGATCTTGAACGCGAACCCTCCGTCGCCCGCCAGGAAGTTGCACTTGAGCGCCAGCGGCCGGTCGTCGAGAAACAACCCCAGCAGCATCAGCCGGCCGAGCTCGTGCGCGGCCGTGGCGGTCGAGACGAAGAACTCGCGCTCCGGCTCGCTGCACGCCAGCGCGCTGCGCCCCCGTCCTTTCCAGCCGCTCGCTTCCAGCTGAAGAAAGGCGCGGAGCCACGGCGCCGCGTCCTCGCCGGGCTCGAGCTCTCTCCAGACAAGCCGGCCACGCTCGCGCAGGCGCTTCTCCTTGCGCCGGGCCTCCTTCAGCGCCAGGCCGGAGATCGCGCGGCGCAGATAGCTCTCGGCGTCCTTGCCGGGCTCGAAGAAGGCTCGGGTCGACCAGTCGCCCAGCCAGAACGGGCGCCGCCGCGCGTGCAGCTGCTCCACCAGGAGCTGGTGCACAGGCCCCTCGGCCGCGATCGAGCGCAGCTCGACCACCGAGGCGCCGGACTCACCGATCAGCCAATCGAACGCCGCGGCGAACGTCGCGCTCGCGCCCTCGCGGCGAACCAGCGGCGTGCACAGGAAACAGTGGAGGTGCTTGAAGGACACCAGCGCCGCGATCGGCAGCCCGCGGTATCGAGCCCTCCGCTCGAAGGGAAAGAACCCGCAGAGCCGGGGTGGTCGCTGCGGCGCGCCCGGGTCGGATCGATACACGAAGACGAGCTCGAGCTGCCGGCCGGCGCCGAAGCTCCGCACCGCGGACTCGGCCATGATGGACTCGTAGAAGACGTTCGTCTCGAGCAAGTCGGCGGCGAGATCGTCGAGGGCGAGCCGATGCCCCGCCAGCTCGTCGAGGCTCCGGGCGACGACGATCCGGAGCGCGCCGCCGGTCGGCGACGACACCGGCTGCGGCGGTCGGGTAAATACCTGAGGCGCTTCGTCAGGGCGCCGGCCGCCCAACCGCCCGATGGCGGTCGCGCCAGGCACCGCGCCCTGCTCAGCTCGCATCGAGCATCGCCGTCACGCTGCGTCGTCCCCGCTGTCGATTCTAGCCTAGACGCTAGGGCACGGGCGCGACGACACCCGAGCCGCGGATCGGCGGTTCACGCCCTCAGCGGATCGCGATCGGCGCGACGGTCGAGCCCGTCGCTCCCTTCAGCTTCAGCGGCTGCATCACGAAGGCAAACTCGTGCACGCGCTTGGACGCCAGCTCGTCCAGCTTCAGATTCTCGAGCAGGTGGATCCCGTTGATCACCAGCATGATCTGGTGAACGGGCGCCGAGATCTGCGGATCGGGATTCGGCGAGACCTCCACCGGGAAATTGTCCGCGCCGACCAGCATCGGATCCTGACGCACCAGCCACTCGGCGGCGGCGACGCCGAGGCCGGGACATCCCTTCATGTAGCGCGCGTTGTCCTTGGCCCAAAGCTTGCCCCACCCGGTGTGGATGATCACCGCATCGCCTGGCTGCAGCGCGAGGTTCTGTCGCTGCAGCGCCTGCTGCAGATCCGACACCGTGATCTCGTAGTTGTCGGCCAGCATGTCGGCGCCTTTGAACGCGGCGACGTCGATCAACACGCCGCGCGTGATGAGCGCGCCGACGTTCTCGATGCCCAGCTTCGTGAAGCCCGTCCGGGTCGAGATCTCGTCGAGCTTGAAGCAGTTGTAGAGGCTGTGCTCGATCGTCTGGTGGGCGAAGCCGTCGAACTGCGTGCCCACCTGGCCGATCTCGGACAGGACCACCTCTTCGTTGCTGCCGCGTCGATTCGACTGGGGGTTCATGAACGTCCGCTTGACGTGCATGTCGAATCGCCGCGTGCTCGAAATCGGCATGTCGGCCGAGAGCACGTGGCCGATCTCGATGACCTCGCCGGTGCGGATCAGGCGGGTCGCGCGCAGCACGGTCTCGGGCTTCATGTGGTTGCCCGACCCGCGCTGGTCGCCGGCGCCCCACTTCGAGGGGCACCGCTGGCTGTCCGCCGGGGGCCGCCACGACTGAGCGTTGAGAGGTTCGCCGAACAGAACGAGCGTCGTGGCCAAGGCAATCCCGGTCGCGATGTGTCGCATGGGGCCCTCCTTCGATCCGTCGTTCGAGCCGCGCCGAGAATCTGTCGCACGCGCGCCGATGTCAAGCCGGCGCGATTGACACCCGCGACGCGCGCGTGGTACTTCTGCGCCGTTTCGCCCTCGTGGACTCGGCCGAGCAGTGCGGCAGTCACTGAAGGAGGCGCGTCATGAGCCCGCAGTATCGCCGCATCGTCGCGGCCGCCGCCGCCACCGTCCTGATCCTCCTGCCCGGGCTCGCCTTCGCTGTCGAAGCTCGCTTCGACCTCTCGTCTCCGGCGAGCTCGCCGTTCCCGAGCGACCGCTTCACGGTGGACGACCACGATCAGAAGACCGGGCTTCGCGTGAGCCTGCCCAAGCCCGACTGCGCCGTCCGCGTGTCGGACTGCGCGGACATCGACGTCATCAATACCCTCGACGGCTTCAACCTGCAGCCGCGACTGTCGATCCCCTTCTCGGGACCGATCGACGTGTCCACCGTGAGCCACCGCACGGTGTTCCTCGTTCGCCTCGGCCAAGGTCACGGGCACCACGGCGATCCCGTCGGGATCAATCAGATCGTGTGGGATCCGGCGACCAACATGCTTCACGCCGAGTCCGACGAACTCCTCGACCAGCACACGCGCTATCTCCTCGTGGTGACCGACGGCGTGCGTGACACCGACGGGCGCCGCGTGAAGGGCGAGGCGTTCGAGGACTTTCTCGGCGACGGCAAGCACAAGCATCATCACGGCGGCGGCCTCGGCGACTATCGCGGGGATCTGCGGGAGGCGCTCGACAAGGTCGAGATCCACGGGCACCGGACGGTGGCGGCGAGCGTGTTCACCACCTTGAGCGCAACAGCCGTCCTCGAGAAGATTCGTCGCGAGATCAAGCATTCGCAGCCGAAGCCGGCTACGGTGCTCGGGACCTTCCCGCTCATCAATCTCAATCCGCGGTCGATCCAGTGGCGACGCGAGGTCCGGAAGTTTCCGAATCCAAAGGATCCGACTGATCCTCTGTTCGTGTTCTCGACCTTTCCGGTCGCAGCCCTCGGCATCATCCCCGGTGTTGGCTCCGTCGCCTTCGGCAGCTTCGAGTCGCCCGACTGGGAGCTGATGCCCGAGGGGTTCATTCCGCCGATCGGGACGCGGACGGAGGTGCCCGCGGTCCAGCGCACGAACACGCTCTACTTCAACCTCGTCATCCCGGCCGGGATGACGCCTCCAGGCGGCTGGCCGGTGGCGATCTTCGGGCACGGCTTCACCGACAGCAAGCAGGGCGCCCCGAGCGCGGTCGCCTCGACGTTCGCGAGTCACGGCATTGCAACGATCGCCATCAACGTCGTCGGTCACGGCGGCGGTGACGCCGGGACGCTGATCATCACCCCGAACGTGGGCACGCCGCTAACCATCCCTGACGGGGGCCGTGGGATCGATCAGGACGGCAATGGGACCGTCGACTCCACCGAGGGCGTGAACGCCCTGCCCCCGCGTGGCATCATCGGCAACCGCGACGGTCTTCGGCAGACGGTGGCCGACCTCATGCAGCTCGTGCGGGTCATCGAGACCGGCGGCATCCCGGGCCTGAGCCGCCAGAGAATTTTTTACGCCGGACAGTCGTTCGGCGGCATCTACGGCGTGAAGTTGCTCGCCCTCGAGGACTCCATTCGCGCGGGCGTTCCGAACGTTCCGGGCGGACCCATCATCGAGATCGCGCGGCTGAGCCCTTCATTCCGAGTGTTGGTCGGCATAGCGCTCGCCTCCAGGGTGCCGGCGCTCCTCAACGCGCTGCCGTTCGCGCCGCCGGCGTGGGGCTTCAACGAGAACGTTCCGTTGCGGACGGATCCGCCGACGGTGACCATCAACACCGTGCCAGGCGCCATGGCCATCCAGGAGGTCCTCGACAACACCGAGTGGGTCTCGCAGTCGGGGAATCCCGTCGCGTACGCGCCGCATCTGCGCAAGCGTCCGCTCCACGAGACCGATCCGCCGCCGGTCATCATCCAGTTCGCCAAGGGCGATCAGACCGTTCCGAACCCGACGGCGTCGGCGATCTTCCGCGCCGGCGACCTCACCGATCGCTCGAGCTACTTCCGCAACGATCTGGTGCGGCTGGCGTTTCCGACCGCGCCGGCCAATCCGCACACGTTCCTGACTAACATCGGCGTGCCGGCGGGCGCGGGCCTGGCGATTGCGGCCCAGCAACAGATCGCGGCGTTCTTCGCGAGCGACGGCACGCTCGTCATCGATCCCGACGGGCCGGGGCCATTCTTCGAAGTGCCGATCGACGGCCCGCTGCCCGAGGCGCTGAACTTCTGACGAGCCGGGCCTGGCGACGTCTCAGGTCGCCAGGCTCGGGCTCGGCATCGCCGCCGGATGCGGGCGCGGCGGGCGGAACGTGAGCGCGATCGCCACGGCTCCGAGGCCGATCCCGGACGAGCCCATGTAGAGCCAGAAGTAGCTCCCGAGCGTGTCGTAGAGCCAGCCGCCGGCCCACGGCCCGATCGCCATGCCCAGCGTGGACACGAACGCGACCGCGCCGAAGGTGGTTCCCATGATGCGGGCCCCGAAGTATTCGCGCACGAGGATCGCGTAGAGCGGCATCACGCCGCCGTAGGCAAAGCCGAACAGGACCGCGAGCGCGTAGAATCTCGCGAGGCTGTCCGTGAAGACGTACAGGCTCACGGCGAGCGCCTGGAGAGCGAGCCCCGTCAGCAGCATACGCTTGGCGCCGATGCGGTCGGCAATGAGGCCGCACATCACCTTGCCGACCAGCGACGCCAGGCCCGCCACGCTGAGCACGGTGGTGGCGGCCATGGCCGTCACGCCGTGGTCGAGCGCGTGCGTGACCATGTGGAAGATCGGGCCCGAGTGTGCCGCGCAGCAGGCGAAATAGGTGAACGCGAGAGCGGCGAACTGCGGCGTACGCAGCGCCTGCGCCACCGTGAGCTCGGCGGCGTCGGTCCCGGCGGCTGCCCGCGCCGCGCCGGGCGGGGGCGCCGCCGGTTCGCGCACGAGCAACGCGGCCGGAATGATGACGAGCCACGCGAGATCGCCGATCACGAACATGGCCGTGCGCCAGTCGTAGCTGGTGATGAGCCAGCGGGCGAGCGGCCCCACGATCGTCGAGCCCAGTCCGAGCCCCGCCGAGACCAGCGCGACGGCGAGGCTGCGATTGCGCGTGAACCAGCGGGTGGTCGTCGCCGTCAGCGGGGTGAAGAAGCTGCCCGACGCCAGGCCGACCAGCACACCGAAGAGAAGCTGGAACTGCCCGAGCGTGGTCGCCTGGCTCGCCGTCACCAAGCCGAGACCGAGGAGACCGCCGCCGCACAGCACGACGGTGCGCGTGCCGAAGCGGTCGGAGAGCGCGCCCCACACGAAGGATCCGACGCCCATGGCGAGCCAATTGAGCAGCGCCGCCGTCGAGACGCCGGTCCGGGACCAGCCCGTTGCTTCGGAGATCGGCTGCAGGAAGATGCTGAGCGCGAGCATCGCGCCGACCCCGATGCAGGTGACGACGATGCCCGTGCCGACGATGATCCAGCCGTAGAAGAGCCGCTGCGCCATTTGGGGTCCTCTAACCTCCGGCCATCGCTCCGATGACCAGAAACGGCTCGGCGCCGCTCGCGACCGCCTCCGGCAGCGGCTCGTCGGGCGACTCCTGCGAAATGTCCTGCTCGCACGCGAAGAATCTCACGAATGCCCGGCGCTGGCGCGTGACCTGGTCGCGGATCGTCCCGCGCAGCATCGGGTAGCTGGCCTCGAGCGCATCGAGGACCGAACGCTGCGTGACCTGGCCCGCGACGTCGAGCTTCACCTCGCCCTCGACGCGCGCGAGCGTTCGCAGGTGGGCCGGCAGCACGACCCGGATCATGGCAGCATCTGGGCTTCGACGGACACCACGGACGGAAGGTCGCGGACGATCGGTGTCCAGCTGTCGCCCGCGTCGGCCGAGGCGTACACCTGACCGCCGGTCGTGCCGACGTAGACGCCGCACGGCTCGAGCGTGTCGACCGCCATCGCGTCGCGCAGCACGTTGACGTAGCAGTGGCTCTGCGGCAGCCCCTTCGTCAGCGGCTCCCACTCGTGCCCGCCGCTGCGGCTCCGGTACACGCGCAGCTTGCCGTCGGGGAGATAGTGCTCGGAGTCGCTCTTGATCGGGACGACGTAGACGGTATTCGGCTCGTGCGCGTGCACGTCGATCGGGAAGCCGAAATCGGTCGGCAGGTTTCCGCCGACGTCCTTCCACGATTCGCCGGCGTCGTCGCTGCGCATGACGTCCCAGTGCTTCTGCATGAACAGCACGTTCGGACGCGACCGATGCATCGCGATGCGATGGACGCAATGACCGACCTCGGCGGTGGGGTCGGGGATCTGCTCGGATCGGAGACCACGGTTCATCGGCCGCCACGTCTCGCCGGCGTCGTCGCTCCGGAAGACGCCCGCCGCCGAGATCGCGATGAAGATCCGCCCGGCGGTGCTGGGATCCAGCAGGATCGTATGCAGGCACATCCCCCCGGCGCCCGGCTGCCACGCCGGCGCCGACGGGTGGTTGCGCAGCCCGGGGAGCTCCCGCCACGTCTGGCCGCCGTCGGTCGTCCGGAACAGCGCCGCGTCTTGAATGCCCGCGTAGACCGTGTCCGGGTCGGTCAGCGAGGGCTCGAGGTGCCAGACCCGCGCGAACTCGAAGAGCCGTTGCGTGCCGTCGTACCAGAGGTGATTGCCGACGGCACCCTCGTACGCGAACTTGTTGCCGACCGCCTCCCACGTCTTGCCGCCGTCGCTGGAGCGCTGGATTACCTGGCCGAACCAGCTGCTGGACTGCGACGCGTAGATCCGATTCGGGTCGGCGGGCGAGCCCTTGAGGTGGTAGATCTCCCAGCCCCCGAAGTGGGGGCCGCTCACGTCCCAGCGCTCGCGCTTGCCGTCCGCCGTCAGGACGAACGCGCCCTTGCGTGTGCCAACCAGTACGCGTACACGGCTCATGCGGTGCTCCTTTTTAAATTGTCGGGCTACTTCTTCCTGGTGGCGATCTGGTCACGCATCCGCTGCTCGGCCTTCCGGAGCTCCGGCGTGAATTCGGCGCCGAAGTCTTCCGCCTCGAACACCTGGCGAATTTCGATCTCGGTCTCGCCCTCGACAGGATTCGGGCAGCGCTTGACCCACGCGATCGCCTCTTCCTTCGACTTCACCTGGAAGATCCAGAATCCGCAGACCAGGTCCTTCGTTTCCTTGAACGGCCCGTCGACGACCGTCCGGCTGGCTCCCGAGAACCTCACGCGCGCGCCCTTCGAGCTCGGGTGGAGCCCTTCGGCCGCCAGGAGGATACCGGCCTTCGTGAGCTCCTCGTTGTATTTGCCCATGTCGGCGAGGAGCTTCTCGCTCGGCATGACGCCCGCTTCCGTGTTCTTGTCGGCCTTCACGAAGATCATGAATCGCACGGGGTTTCTCCTTTTATTTCCTCGCCTATTTCCTCGCCGAGGCTTCCGCCACCGACTTCATGCTGGCCAGACCCTTCTCGAACTCTCCCCCGAGGGCCTTGTCCATGTTCACGAAGAGGCCGACGGCTCGGGCGATGAACTTGTTGTGCCCGTACATGCTCCACGTCACGGCGGTGCGCTCGCCTTCGGGCTTGAAGGTGAACTCCGCGGTGTTGGTCGCCTCGAACGGCTTGAGGAACTCGAGCTTGAGCCTGACCAGCTCGCCTGGTCGGCTCTCCGTGATCGTCATGCGCCCCTCGCCGACCTTGCTGTTGCCGGCCCACGCGAAGGCCGCCCCTTTGCCCGCCGGCGCGCCCTCGAACGAGCTCTTCGCCGCGGGGTCGAGCTTCGCCCACGGAGACCATGCCTCCCAGTTGTGGAAATCGTTGACTTGCGCGAACACCGCGGGCGCGGGCGCGGCGATGGTCGCGCTCCGCTCGATCCGGAACTCGGACGGCTGCAGCGCGACGATCGCCGCGAGCACGCCGACGACCAGCACGACGGCCGCGGCCACCCCGATGAGGATCTTGATCAGCATGTTACCGGGCCTCCCGAAGCGCCGAGGGCGCGGACGAGCTGCTGATCGGCGCCAGCTTCCAGCGGCCGTACGCCACGAACACCGCCAGGAGCCCCACCACGAACGGCATCAGCGCCAGCACGACGGGCCCGATCATCAGGCTGACCACCGTGGCGCCGATCATGATGATGACCAGCCCCGCGGCGGCCAGCGGCGTCAGCCCCGGACGGATGCGCAGCAGCGAGGGCAGGATCAGGCCGAGTGCGCCCAAGATCTCGACCACGGCGATGAACCGCAAGAATGCGCCCGGCATCTGGATGTCTTTCGTCATCTCCTCGACCGGCATGATCAGCTTCACTACGCCGGCGAACAGAAACAGGAGCGCGAGCAGCGCCTGGACGATCCACAGCGCATACGACATGTTCGGTCTCCTCCAGTGATTTTCAATTCGGGCGCGCCGCATCGACAAAGCGAGCGCCTCGACCGCTACGCCGGGGGCCCCTCTCTGACCGGACGGACCTCTATGGTACCGACGCGCGCCAGGGGGCCGCGGGCCGCGAAGGCGATGGCGTCGTCGAGATTCTCGACGTCGATGAGCATATACCCGCCCAGATGCTCGCGCGTCTCCGCGAACGGACCATCGGTCAAGAGCCGTTTGCCGTCGCGCACCCGGACGCTGGTTGCCGTGGACGTCGGGTGCAGCGGGTTGCCGCCCAGGTACTGCCCGCGAGCCACGAGCTCTTCCGTGGTCCGGACCTGGCCCCAGTACAGCTCCTGGCGCTCGGCCAGGCTGCGCTTTTCCCAGGTCTCGTCGAGGTACACCAGCAAGAGGTATTTCACATGTGCCTCCATCAGTAGGTCGAACGGGGCGTGCCGGGATCGACACCCGGCGTAGATTATCTACCGTGGACGATCCTCTCGGGGCCAGCGCCGCCGTCGACGCAGTCTACCGGTCCGACTGGGGCCGGATCGTCGCCACCTTGATCCGACTCGTCGGCGATTTCGACGTGGCCGAAGAAGCCTCCCAGGAGGCCTTCGCGGTGGCGGTCGACCAGTGGGCGACCTCCGGCGTGCCCGAGTTTCCCCGCGCCTGGATCATCCAGACGGCCCGCCACAAGGCCATCGATCGGATCCGGCGCCGGGCGCGGCTCGATGAGAAGCTGGACGCCTACGCCGCCTCCGAGTCGACCCGCGCCGACGAGGCGCCGGACTACGATCCCGACCAGATCCCCGACGATCGCCTCCGGCTCATCTTCACCTGCTGCCACCCCTCGCTCTCGCTCGAGGCCCAGGTGGCGCTAACTCTTCGGACGCTCGGAGGTCTGGAAACGGACGCGATCGCGCGGGCATTCCTGGTGCCGGTCGCGACGATGGCCCAGCGGCTGGTTCGCGCGAAGGGCAAGATCCGCGATGCGCGCATCCCGTACTCGGTGCCCGATACGAATGACATGCCGGCCCGCCTCGACGCGGTGCTGACCGTGATCTATCTCATCTTCACGGAAGGCTACGCGCCGACCCGCGGCGAACAGCTCGTGCGGACCGACCTGTGCGCCGAGGCCATTCGCCTCGGGCGCCTCGTCCGCGCGCTGCTAGTCTCGCCGCCGGCCGAGGCGACGGGCCTCCTGGCCCTCATGCTGCTCCACGATTCACGGCGCGAGGCGCGGCTCGACGACGCCGGCGATCTCGTCTTGCTCGAGGATCAGGATCGTCGCCGCTGGAATCAGGCGCAGATCGCCGAAGCGCTGCCGCTCGTCGAGCAGGCGCTGCGGGGCGGCCCGGGGCCGTTTGCGCTCCAGGCCGCGATCGCGGCCGTGCACTGTCAGGCGTCACGGCCCGAGATGACGGACTGGCCCCAGATCGTTCGCCTCTACGATCTGCTCGAGCGCGCGCAGCCTTCCCCGGTCGTGTCGTTGAACCGCGCGGCGGCTGTCGCCATGGTCGAGGGCCCGCGGGCGGCGCTGGCTCTCATCGACCAGCTCGCCGCCGGCAACGAGCTCGACCAGTATCATCTGCTCCACGCCGCGCGAGCCGATCTGCTGCGGCGCCTCGGCTCCGACGCGGAGGCGGCGAAGAGCTATGCGCGGGCGCTCTCGCTCGCCACGAATGATGCCGAGCGCCGATTCCTCGAGCGACGCCTGCGCGAAGTCCAGCGGCACACGGTCCGCGCTCCGGCTGCGCCGTCGGCGTAACCGGCGCCCGGCGAGCGGCCTCGAGGCGGCCCCAATGAGGCTTCCGGAGCGCCGTTCACCCCAGTTGACAATGAGCTGCTCAACCCGGACAATACCTCGGCACATGAACACCCTGACCCTTGAGATCCAGAGGACGACGAGCGCGGACTTCTCGCTCGCGACCCTGTCCCTGAACTAGGCGCGCGTCCCCCTCGGGCGCGCGCCGAAAAAGCCTCTCCCGCGACCCCGGGGAGGCTTTTTTGTTTGCCCTGAACGTATAGGAAACGAAGGAGGCCCCTGTGGCGCCGAAGGCCGGTCCGCCCGCACCGATGCCGTTTCATCTCTATCGCCCCTTCACGCCGATCCCCCTCCCGGATCGCACGTGGCCCGGTCGCGTGACGACCCGGGCTCCTCGCTGGTGCAGCGTCGACCTGCGCGACGGCAACCAGGCTCTGATCGACCCCATGGACGTCGAGCGCAAGCGCCAGATGTTCGATCTGCTGGTGCGCTGCGGGTTCAAGGAGATCGAGGTCGGCTTTCCCGCGGCCTCTCAGCCCGACTTCGACTTCGTGCGGCTGCTCATCGAGCGTGACCTGATCCCCGACGACGTGATGATTCAGGTCCTCACCCAGGCCCGGCCCGAGCAGATCGAGCGGACCTTCGAGTCGATCCGCGGCTCGGCGCGGGCGCTCGTGCACCTCTACAACTCGACGTCGACCTTGCAGCGCCGCGTGGTGTTCGGCCTCGACCGGGCCGGCATCGTGGACATCGCGGTCCGCGCGGCCAAGCGGTGTCGCCAGCTCGTGAAGACGGTCCCTGGGACGGACGTCCACTTCCAGTACTCGCCCGAGAGCTTCACCGGCACCGAGCTCGGCTTCGCCAAGGAGATCTGCGAGGCGGTCATGGACGTCTGGGAGCCGACCACCGAGCGGCCGGTCATCCTGAATCTCCCGGCTACGGTCGAGATGGCGACGCCCAACGTCTACGGCGACCAGATCGAGTGGTTCCATCGGAACATCCGCGCGCGCGACACGATCATCCTCTCGCTGCACCCGCACAACGACCGCGGCACCGCCGTGGCCGCCGCCGAGTTCGGCGTGATGGCCGGCGCCGACCGGGTCGAGGGCACCTTGTTCGGCAACGGCGAGCGGACCGGCAACGTCGACGTGGTCACGCTCGCGCTGAACCTCTTCAGCCAGGGCGTCGATCCCGAGCTGAACTTCTCCGACATCGACGCCGCCCGCCGCATGGTCGAGCATTGCAACCGGCTGCCCGTGCATCCGCGGCATCCGTACGTCGGTGACCTCGTCTACACGGCCTTCTCCGGCTCGCATCAGGACGCGATCAAGAAGGGCTTCGAGGCGCTCGGCAAGGACTACGACGTGTGGGAGGTCCCCTATCTCCCGATCGACCCGCATCACCTCGGCCGTTCGTACGAGGCGGTCATCCGCGTGAACAGCCAGTCGGGCAAGGGCGGCGTGGCCTACATCATGAAGTTCGAGCACGGCTTCGATCTGCCGCGACGGCTGCAGATCGAGTTCTCGTCGGTCATCCAGAAGCTCACCGAGGCCAGCGGCACCGAGATCACGGCCGAGCAGATCTGGTCGTCCTTCGAGTCGACGTATCTGACCGTGGCGCGCCCGCTCGCGCTGATCGGTCACCCCGTCATCACGACGGCGGACACCGGTGACGCCACGGTCGAGGCGCACGTGGAGCTCGATGGCGCCGAGCGCTGGCTCAAGGGTCACGGCAACGGGCCGATCGACGCGTTCGTCGATGCCTTGCGGGGCGCCGGGCTCGCCGTCGAGATCACCGACTATTCGGAGCACGCGCTCAGCGAGGGCGCCGACGCGAAGGCCGCCGCCTACGTCGAGGCGCGCATCGGCGGCCGGACGCGCTGGGGCGTCGGTCTCGACGCCAACATCGTTACCGCATCCGTGCGGGCGGTCGTGAGCGCCGTCAACCGCGCCTGACCGCCCGTTCGTGAACGCGCTGATCCAGCTCCTCGCGGCGGAGCTGCCGCGAGCCGTCCGCTGGTCGGGCGCGCTCGCGCGTCAGCTTCGGCGTCACGACATCTCGCTCACCGGAAAACATTCCGGCTCCGCGGACACCGACGCGCTCACGCTCGCCGATCTGGCGGTGCAGGAGATCCTGGTGGCCGCCCTTCGTGACATGGGCCCCGCCGTTCGCCGCTGCCGGATCGAGGCCGAAGAAGCCTCGGGTGACCTCGGTCGATTCGCCGCGCAGGGCGACTGGGTGCTCGCCATCGATCCCATCGACGGCACACGCGAATACCGTGACCGCACCGGCCACCGCTACGCGGTCATGCTCCACGCGCGGACGGCGGAGACGATTCACTATTCCCTGGTGTACTTGCCGGAGGAGGGCCCGGAAGGAACCTGGCTCGAGGTGCGCGACGACCACATCGTGCTGGGCCCCGATGACGGCACGCGCGCGGCCCGGGCGGTGCTGGACGCGCTGCCACCGACCGCGGCGGATCGCCGTCGGGAGAACCGCCGGATCCTCGTGAGCGGGTTCCGCGGCCGCGAGGCCGAGCGAGCGCGCGCGGTCAGCGCCGCCGGACTCGACGGCGTCCTGGGCTCCGACACGCCCGGGAGCCTCTTCCCGCTGATGGCGAGCGGCGACCTGGGCGGCGCGCTCTTTCACACGCCGAACGTGTACGACTTCCCCGTATGCATGCACGTCGCCCGAGCGCTTGGCGGCGAAGCGGTCTGGGTGCACGACGGCCAGCGTGTGGACTTTCGCCGGATATGGCGCGACGAACGCGCGAACATGCTCCGGCTTCCCGGGATCGTGGCGTGCGTGAGCGACCGCACGGTCATCCCGACCCTGGTCGACGTGGCGCGCCACTGGAGCCGCGAGCGATACCAGTAACTGAGCGCGGGCGGTCTCCTGACCGCGTCAGCGTCCTTCGTACGCCTTCGTCAGCGCGTCGATGTCGAGCTTCTTCATCTTCAGCATCGCCGCCACGGCGCGCTTCGACTTTTCGGGGTTCTTGTCCTGCAGCATCTCGACCAGGACCGTGGGCACGACTTGCCACGAAAGGCCGAATCGATCCTTGAGCCAGCCGCACTGCACTTCCTCGCCGCCGGCCGCGAGCTTCTCCCAGAAGTGGTCCACTTCCTTCTGGTTCTCGCAGTGCACGACGAGCGAGATCGCCTCCGTGAACTTGAAGAGCGGACCGCCGTTCAACGCCGTGAACTCCTGTCCGCTGAGCTCGAACGCGACGGTCATGACCGATCCCTTGGGGCGACCGGCCGCCTTCGCGGCCTCGTCGTCGTAGCGGGTGATGCCGACGATCCTGGAATCCTTGAAGATCGACACGTAGAACTTCGCGGCCTCTTCGGCCTGGCTGTCGAACCACAGGAACGTGGTGATTTTTTGCGTCTTTGGCATGGATGCCTCCTCGGTGGAAAGATTGCCGCGCGCTTCAGACTCGGCCGCGCGCCTCACGGACGAGCGGAAGGCGCTCGAGGCTCGCACGCAGCGATTCGTCGGGGAGACTGGCCAGCACGCCGTCGACCACGCGGACGGCGTCGAGGGCGGCTCGGCGCGCCGCGTCCTTCTGGTCCTGCTCGGCGTAGAACCTGGCGAGCGCTCCGTACGTCAGCCAGAGCTGGGTCGGGTTGCCGATCGCCTCGGCGATCGTCCGCGCCTCGTGGAGCGCTCGCCCGGCCTCCTCCCACCGCCCGGCCGCGCACGCCGTCGCGCCCGCGAGCCGCCACGCTTTGACCAGGTTCTTGCGCGCGTTCGTGCGCGTGGCGAGATCGAGACATCGACGCGCGTGACGTTCGGCCTCTTCGAGATCGTCGCGGGCGAGCGCCAGCTCGCCCTGGCTCGAGGCGAGTCGGATCGAGTAGCGGAAGCGCATCCAGGCGCTCGTCGAGGGATCGCGGGCGAAGCGGTCGACGCGATCGAACATCTCGCGGGCGAGCCCGTAATCGCCCCGGGCGAGGAAGATGTCGCCGAGATTGAGCTCGGCGTTCGGCAGGGTGCCCGGGTCCTTCCGGCGGCGCCCTTCCTCGGCGCTGCGTCGGTTGAGCTCGGCCGCGCCGTCGAGGTCGCCCAGCTCGAAGTGGAGCCAGCCGAGGCAGTTGAGCAGCCGGTGATGAATCGCCTCGTCTCCGACCTTCCGGGAGAGCTCCAGACCCTCACGAAACGTCGCGAGCGCGGTCGCGTAGTCGCCCTTGCCGGTCAAGGTCAGTCCGCGCAGGAAGGCGCTGAAGAGCAGTGGGAGCAGCAGGTTGTGCTCGCGCGCGACCTCCAGCCCACGGACTTGCAGCTGGTCTGCCGCGTCGTAGTCCGCTTCCCAACTCTTGATGAGCCCGGCGATCGTCAGCGCCAGCGAGTGATGCACCATGTCCCCGGCCGATTGGCTCGAGACCAGCGCCTGGTCGATCGCGCGCTTGGCCTCGTCGATGCCGCCCGTCACCCCGCGAACGAAGCCGATCGTGAACTGGGCGCGCGCCAGCACCGCTTCGGCCCCGACCGGTTCGGCCACGTCGATCGCCCGGCGCGCGTGAGCGACGGCGCCGTCGAGATCGCGGGCCCACGTCGCGGCCCACGCCATCGCGGCGAGCGCCACCCCCTCGCGGGTCGCGTCGCCGGCGTCGTGGGCCAGCTCGCGCGCGCGCTCGGCCGCCTCGCGAGAGCGCTCGAAATCACTGACGACGAAGTAGAGCCCGCTGCGCGCCTGGTGGATCGCCATGACGCGCGCGTCGGCGCCTGGCAGACGGGCGGTGGCCTCCAGCGCCTCGTCGTACAGGGCAAGCGCGTCGCGCGTCGCGAACGCTCTCGCCGCCGCCTCGGCGGCACGCATGAGGTGCGCCAGCGCGCGCTCCCAGTCCTCGGCCGCCACGTAGTGGCGGGCCAGGACGCCGGCGATCTCCGCGGCGCGGTCGCCGTGGAGCGTCTCGAGCGCCTGCGCGATCCGGCGGTGCAGCGCGCGCCGCTCGGGGGCGGGAATCGACGCGTACGCGACGTCGTGCGTGAGTGCGTGCTTGAAGGCATACGCCACCTCGGGAAAGACACGCTGCTCGTGGATCAGCTCGACCGTCCGCAGCTCGCGCAGGAGCCCGTCGAGCGGCGGTCCGCTCTCGACGACCCGGTCGAGCAGCCTTCGGGTGAACTCGCGGCCGATGACGGCCGCAACCCGGAGCGCGCGCCGGGGCGCTTCGGCCAGGCGGTCGATGCGCGCGGTGACGACGTCCTGGACGGTGTCGGGCACGAGCGCGGCGTCGAGCCGGCGCGACATCACCAGGCGCGAGCCCTCACGACGCACCGCCCCCAGCTCCTCGACCGAGTGCACGAGCTCCTCGACGAAGAACGGATTGCCCTCGGCCTTGCTCACGATCAGCGCTTCGAGATCGGCCGGCGGCAGGTCTGTCCCCAGCAGATCTCGGGTCATGCGCACGCTGTCGGCGGTCGACAAGGTCGTCAGCGCAAGCCGCGTGTGGAACGTGTGGTCACCAAACGGGGGTGTGTAGCCGGGCCGGTAGGTGACGATCAAGAGCACTCGCTGGGCGGCGAGGCTCTCGGCCAGACGCGCCGCCCATTCCTCGCTCGCCGCGTCCATCCAGTGGGCGTCCTCCAGCACCATGACGTGCGGCTGCACCTCGGCGGCCCGCGCCAGCATGTGCCAGGTGGCGTTGAAGATCTCCACCCTCCTGAGCTTCGGATCCATGGCATCGACGGCCGGATCGCCCGCGTCGAGGCCGAGCAGGACTCGCAAGAACGGACGCGCCGACAGGAGTCGCGCGTCGAGCCGCCGCAGGTGCTCTTCGAGCTTCGCGCCCATGACGACCGGCGCGTCGACGTCCTCGATCCGGCAGGTCCGCCGCAGCATCTCGATGACCGGGTGGAACGGCGTGGCTCGGCCGAAGGGAACCGCGCTCGCCTCGACCCATGCGGCACTGTCGCCGAGGAGTCGGCGAAACTCGCGCAAGAGCCGCGACTTGCCGATGCCGGGCTCGCCGCCGACCAGGAAGACCTGCCCCTCGCCCGCCCGCACTTGCTCGAAGCGCTCGGCGAGCAAGCGGAGCTCGCGCTCCCGTCCGACGAAACGAGCACGACCGACCTCACGTTCGGGGTGGCTCACGAGCCGGTACGCAGGCTCTCCGTCGGGTCGAGCGCTCAGCGGCTCCAGCTCGAAGTGACGGCCGAGCGCGACGGCGGCGCTCGAGCTGACGATCACGTGACCAGGATCGGCGTGCGACACGAGGGTCTCGAGGACGGCCGTCGCCTGGCGGCGGCCGCCAGCCTCGATCGTCACCTCGCCGTCCGCTCGCGCCACCAGCAAGGTGGCGGTGTGCAGGGCGCTACGCACCTCGGGCCGCGCGGGATCGTCGCGCCGCGCACGGATGGCCAGCCGCCGGATGGCCGAGGCGGCGTGCACGGCGCGGCGTGGCGCATCCTCGGCGGGATCCACCCCGAAGGCCACGACGGCGCCGGCCGGTCTCACGCTGTCGACCCAGCCGCCGAAGCTTCGCGCCTTGTCGATGACGCCCTCGAGCGCGCGGGTCACCTCGGGTGAGTGCGGCTCGGCGCGCGGCGAGACGAGGGCGACGTAGAGCAAGGTGAGACGTCGGGGCTCACCGATCGGGCCGCCCGATCGTGTCGGTGTGGTCGGCCGCTCCTGGCGCGGTTGGGAGCCTCGCGGACGACCGCCGCGCCGGCGGGGCGATCCGGCCTCGAGCCCGAGCCCATGTCGATCGAGCCGATACCGCAGCGTGTTGCGGGGCAGTCCGAGGCGGAGCGCGGCCTGCGTGATGTTCCAGCCGCTCTTCTCGAGCGCGTCGAGCAGGCGCGCCCGCTCGACGTCGAACATCGCGTCGCCGAGCACCGCCTCCCGATCGTCGCGCGCGACGGCGCTTCGTGCCGTGTCCGGCGCGAGCCCGAGCGCCGGGGGCCCGACCGCCTTCCCGTCGGTGAGCAGGACCACACGCTCCATCACGTTAGCCAGCTGGCGCACGTTCCCCGGCCAGTCGTATGCGAGCAGCGCCGCACACGCCTCAGGGGTCAGCGTCTTGGCGGGGAGTCCGTAGTCCTCGCACGCGCGCGCGAGGAAGTGCTCGGCGAGGAGGACGATGTCTTCGCCGCGCTCACGGAGCGGCGGCAGGCGCAGGGTGAGGACCGCCAGCCGATGATACAGATCCTCGCGGAATCTCCGGGCCCGCATGGCGTCGTCCAGGTCCTCGCTGGTGGCGGCGACGATCCAGACGTCGATGGCCTCGCTCCGGGTGCTGCCGAGACGCCGGACCTGGTGGTCCTCGATGACCTTCAGGAGCTTCGACTGGAGCGCGCTCGGGAGCAGGCCGACCTCGTCCAGGAAGATCGTGCCGCTGCTCGCGGCCTGGAACAGGCCGGGCTTGGGCTGACCCGCGCCGGTGAAGGCGCCGCGCTCCCAACCGAACAGCTCGGCCTCGAGCAGCGTCTCGGGAATCGCCGCACAGTTGACGTCGACGAACGGCCCGCGGGCACGGACACCGGCGCGGTGGATCGTCGCCGCGATCAGTCCCTTGCCGGTTCCGGTCTCTCCGAGAAGAAGAATGGGCGGTGACCGGCGGGCGGTGTCGGCCTGGCGCCTGAGCACGCGGTTGATCTGCTCGCGCAAGGCGACGATCAGGGGGCTCTCACCGAGAAGCTCCGCGAGCGCCGTGGTCACGGCGTCATCTTACTGGTGTCGAGCCCGTTCGCGCGCGGGCAAGATGCCTGAACCGCCGAGAACCGCCGAATCTCCGCCGGCGGACCAGCGACCTGTCGATTCGTCGGTTCATCGCAAGTGCCCGTCACGACGAGCGTCGCGCGTGGCATCGCGGCTGCAATCCAACGCGCCCATGGAAACGCCGCCGCACGACGACGTGACGAGGCGCACGCGACCCGCATCAAAGGAGGAGCGACGATGAAGACATTCGGCTACTCGTACCAGACGGTACTGGAGGCCTCCGAGCGAATCGACTGGCGCGTGGAGGACCTGATCGGCGGCGACAAGCCGCTCGACTTCTCGAAGCCGTTCCTGCCCGAGTCGTTCGCCCGCGTGGAGCCGTTGACGTTCCTGAGCCCGCGCGAGCGGCTGGCCCTCAACCAGATCCGCGGCCTCGGCTACCTGTACATGTTCGGGCTCGTGGAGGAGTTCATCCTGCCCTTCGTGCTCGACCACGCGCGCCCCCAGCTCCACGGCGACGCGTATGCGACGCGCGCGCTCCTGGAGTTCGCGGCCGAGGAGGCCAAGCACATCCACCTCTTCCGACGCTTCCGCGAGGAGTTCGAGCGCGGCTTCGGCACGCCCTGCCAGGAAATCGGGCCACCCGATGCCATCGCGAAGGCGGTGCTCGGCCACCAGCCGCTCGCGGTGGCGCTGACGACCCTGCACCTGGAGTGGATGACGCAGCGGCACTGGCTGGAGGCCGTGAAAGATCACCAGGGGCTCGATCCCCAGTTCAAGAGCCTGCTCAAGCATCACTGGATGGAGGAGGCGCAGCACGCCAAGCTCGACACCTTGATCGTGGACTCGATGAGCCGCAATCTGGATGCGACGGCCATCGACACCGCGATCAACGAATACCTCGAGATCGGCGGCATGGTCGACGCGGGCCTCGCCAACCAGGTCGACTTCGACATCGACAACCTCGCCCGGGCCACGGGCCGCGCGCTCTCCGCGGCCGAGCGCGACACGTTCGTCGCGGTGCAGCGGCAGGGGTTGCGGTGGACGTACCTCGGCTCCGGGATGACTCACCCGAAGTTCACCGGCTCGCTCGGCGAGCTCTCCCCGGCCGCCGCCGGTCGGGTGGCGAAGGTGGCCGAAGCGATGTGCTGAGACCGAGCAGCTGATCCTCACAATTCACCCAAACGAGAAAGGAGATGGCGATGTCGACAGCCATGAAGGCAAGCAGCAAGGTCAATGGCCTGGATCTCGACGCACTGGCCGAGGTCGTTCGCGAGATCGAGCGCGATCCGCGAAAGGGCATGGTGGCCTTCCGCGTTCACACGGCGTGGCGGGGCCAGACCCGGAGCCGCACCACGGTCGAGTCCTACACGATCGGCGGGCAGGAAGTGCGCCGGCACTTCGAGATCGACGTGGACGAGCCGCACGAATTGCTCGGGCAGAACTCGGCGCCCAATCCGCAGGAGATGCTGATGACGGCGCTGAACGCCTGCATCACCGTCGGCTACGTCGCCGGGGCCGCCGTCAAGGGCATCACCTTGGAGAAGGTGGAGGTCGAGACCGCGGGCGAGCTGGACCTGCGGGGCTTCCTCGGTATCGATCCTGGCGTCCAGCCCGGCTATGAGGCGCTCCGCTACACCGTGAAGCTCAAGGGTAACGGGACGCCCGAGCAGTTTCATGAGATTCACGAGACGGTGATCAAGACGTCCCCGAACTATTTCAACCTGTCGCATCCCATTCGTATCGACGCCAAGCTGGAAGTCGAATAGCCGTCCCCTCGGCCGGCGCCCGCGCGAGGCGAGCGCCGGCCGAGTCGTCTATCAGGGCGCGATGTTCGCGTTCACGCGGAACAGGTTCTTCGGGTCGTACGCCGCCTTGAGCGCGCGCAGGCGACCGTAGTTCTCCCCGAACGACGCGCGCACTTTCTCGGGCCGATCGTCCGCGGCCAGGTGGTTCACGTACGCGCTGCCCTGGAGATGCGGTTCCAGCTTGGTCCAGAGCGCCCGCACCCACGCGATGTGCGTCGCGGACTCTGCGCCATCTGCCCACTGGCCGATCGCGTCGAAGTCCCACTGCGCGCGCCGTGGCGCGAAGGCGGTGGCCGTAGGCGAGACGCGAGTCGCGGCTCCATGCAGGTGGAAGAAGAGCAACGCGCTCATCGGCGAGCTGAAGCGCGACGCTCCCTCCACCATGACGTCGATCAATCCGTCCGAGATCTGCTCCGTGAACGCCGAGCGCCAGTACCGCTGCAAGCCGTGGATCGCATTGGGCTCGTCGAGCATGCGCTGGCGGGCCGCGTACGGCATCGGTCCGACGACGTCGGCGACTGGCTTGCCGAACCGCCGGGCGGGGGCCAGCACCTTTTCGCCCTCGGCGATCGGCCCGTTGTAGCCGAGGATCAGCGCGGCGACCGGCATCCCCTCTGGCGCCGTGAGCAGCGCCGCGTACGCTTCCGCTTCGTCCGGCAACGTGCCGCCGAAATCCCGGTAAAACCGCAGCAGGTCGCGGGCCTGATCCAGCGGATAGATCACCATGCCGCCGAGGACCTGCGTGACTGGATGGAGCCGATACTCGAGCGACGTGACCACGCCGAAGTTGCCGCCGCCGCCCCGCAGCGCCCAGAAGAGATCCGGATTGTCCGTCGCGCTCGCCTTGCGGAACTGGCCGTCCGCGGTCACCACATCGGCCGAGATGACATTGTCGACGCTCAATCCGTGCTTGCCCATCAACCAGCCGAGACCGCCACCGAGGGTCAACCCGACGATTCCCGTGTTGGAAACCGTGCCGCCGGTCGTCGCCAGACCGAAGGCTTGGGTCTCATGGTCCAGATCGCGCCACAGCACACCGCCTTGCGCCGAGACGGTGCGCGCGTCTGGATCGACGCGGATGCCTTTCATGAGGGACAGGTCGATGACGAGTCCGCCGTCGTTCGTTCCGTATCCGGGCGCGCTGTGGCCGCCGCCGCGGACGGAAACGAGGAGCCCGAACAACCGCGCGAAGTTGACGGCCTGCTGGACGTCCGCAGCACCCAGGCACCGCACGATGAGCGCCGGGCGACGATCGACGTTGCCGTTCCATACGCGCCGCGCCTCTTCGTACTGCGTCTCGCCGGCGACGACGAGCTCGCCGCGCAGGCTTCGTCGCAGGCTCTCGACGTCGGCGTCGTTCAAGTTGGTGCGCGTCCCTTCGAGCGTGGTGGCGGTGATCGTCATGTCAGCTCCTCAGGTCGGGGCCCACTCCGCATCTGGCGCCCGTTTGGCTCGTGTACGTCTGGCCATCCGTCAGCAGGAGTCGTGCCGTGCGACCCAGATCCGAGTAATCACGGACTTAGCGTGAGAAGTCCCGGCGCGAGCGAGGGCGCCGCCTCAAGTCTCCGGGAAATATGCCCGACCAAAGTCGGGATCAGGTATGGCTCGCCGAGCGCGTCCTGGTATCCGTCCACTGCTGTTTGGTCCCTGCGTGCGGCAGTCCTGTGTATGGACGTCGGCCGCCGCGTCTCCGATCTTGGTCTGCCGATCGCGAATAGATCCGGACGACATCATCGTCTGCCCTTGAGCGGCGCCCGGTGGCGATCACGCGATCCAGCGTACGACTCCAAGCAGCGCGGCGACCGCCGCGTGTAGAGCGTGGCCAGCGATTCAGAGCGGGCACGGCTGTCGGAGGTCGACGACAAGGGCGCGCACGAGGTAAAGTCCGACCAGCACGCTCGCCGCCGCCACGATCAGGTAGGGCCATGGCGCCGCGACGCGGCCGCTCACCATCCACGAGAGGCCGAGGCCAAGTAGAGCCATGTTCCATACGATGCCCACAAAGACGTTCGGTGCTCCACCGAACAACCTGGCATAGGGCGTCTGCACGACGAGGGCGCAAGAGGACGTGTCGGCGCCGCAGCTCGTGAACAGGACCCCCAGGCGGTGGCGAAGCCCGGGCCACCGGCCAAGCATGAGCAACGTGAAGTAAAGATTGATGAGCAAAGCGGGGACTGTCAGCGCAACGAGGACGATCGCCAGTGCCACGGTCATGCTGGAGTGATCCTACGCGTTCTCGTCGCCGTCTGCGCTCGTCCGGCATGCCCCTGACTTCACCCTGCAACTCGCGGAAAGCTACTTGACACGGCTCCTGTTCCGACAGATCGTGGCGCGCATTCGTGGGAGGCGCGAGGATGAGGGTTCGTCAGGGAAGCCGCGCAAGAGGCGATAGGCCGCGGCGCGACCACCACGATTGGGCCTCGGAGACGTACGTGGACGAGTGGGTGAGGCGGCAGCAGGCGGAAGACCCGAGCCGAGCACGTTTATCCTCGACCGGTATCCGCACGCGACGTGCGTTGCGCAGGATGGCTCCGAGCCGATGCTGAATCACGCACGACACCTCGCCGCGAAGTACGGGCAGCGCATCAAACTGCATCAGTCCGACCTCTTCGAGGTGGACTGGCTGCCCCAGCAGTTCGGCCTGTTCGACGCCGTCGTTTCGTCCAGCTGCTTGCACAACCTGCGCGACTTCAAGCGCATCCGCGAGATTTACGGGGACATCCACGCGCATTTGAAGCCGGGCGGGGCCTTCGTGAACGCGGACTTGATCAACGCCCCGACCGCTGCGTTGCACCAGCGGTACGATCGCGTCGCGACCGCGCGACGCCATCGCGAAGGCGCCGTGGCGGAGGATCTCGCGGCGATGGTGCGGCAGCGGCGACGGCCTCCGGCGACCGCGGCCCGGGGGCCCTTCCCGGCGACCCTGGACCAACACCTGACGGCGTTGAAGGCGGCCGGGTTCAAGGACGTCGACTGCTTCTGGAAGGAACTGCGCCGGGCTGTCTTCGGCGGTTACGCGTACCGATCTGGCAGGTCGCGGAGATGAGCTCGGAGGAGGAACAGCGATGAGTCCTGGAAAGCCCGAGTACGTCTCGGACCTCGTCGTCTACCTGTTGAACCGGCTCGGCGTCGAGTACGTCACGCTGAATCCGGGTGCGACCACCCGCGGAATGCATGAATCCCTGGTGACCTACGGTGGAAATGCCGCGCCTGAGGTCATCACCTGCAGCCACGAAGAGGTCGCGGTCGCCATGGCGGAGGGCTATTACCTGGCGACGGGGCGGCCTCAGGTCACGCTGGTTCACAACATCGTCGGCCTGCAGCACGCGAGCAAGGCGATCTACGAAGCCTGGCTCAACAACGCTCCGATGATCATCATCGGAGGCACCGGACCCCAGGACTCGACGCACCGGCGGCCGTGGATCGATTGGATCCACACGGCGCAAGTCCAGGCGCAGATCGTCAGAGACTACGTGAAGTGGGACGACCAGCCTCAGGGGGCGCTCAGCGTCGCCGAATCGATTCTCCGCGCCTACCAGATCGCGATGACCGAGCCGCGGGGCCCGGTCTACCTCTGCCTCGACGTCGAGTTGCAGGAGAGCCGACTTCCTGACGGCTTTGCCATTCCCGATCTGAGCCGCTACCGCCCTCCCGCCCCGCCCGCGGGCAACCCCGAAGCGATCGCTGACGCGGCGAAGGCGCTTCGAGAGGCGCGCTGGCCGGTTCTGCTGGTCGAGGGATTAGGACGGGCACCGGGCGGACCGGAAGCGCTGCAGTCGCTGAGTGAGCTCCTCGGGATTCCGGTGATCGAGCAGGGCTCTTCCTTCAATCTCTCGAATCGTCACCCGCTGAACGTCAGCGGAGCGAGCGTCGAGGTGCTGAAGGAAGCAGACCTGGTCCTGACCGTTGGCGTCAAGGACATCGAAGCTGCGCTGACGCGCCCGGAGCCCGCCGCCGGGATCGTGCCGGCGGGCCTGCCGAGGGTGGCCGCCGGGTACAGCCGGCGCCACGAGAGCGTCATCCCGGCGGGGACTAGGCTCGTTCGTGTCGGGCTGCAAGAGTATGGGATCAGGAGTTGGACCAGTAGTCACGGCCGGCTCGTGCCCGCGGATATCGCCATTCTCGGGAGCGGGCCTCAAGTGCTGCGGGAGCTCACGCGTCTGTGCGAGAGCGCAATGGACAGCGATCTCCGACGGCGGATCGCCGAGAGAGCCGCGAAGGCTCGGGAGATCCACGCGTCAGTTGCCGCCGGCGTCGAGAAGGACTTGAAGGAACGCTGGTGGGCACAGAAGCCCACCTCGACCGCTCGGCTGGCCGCCGAAATCTGGGAGACGATACGCGGCCAGGACTGGGTCCTAGCGCACGGGTCGTTGAGCGGCTGGGAGCGAAGGCTCTGGGAGGTGACGGACGGGTCGCGCTACATCGCCGGCGGTGGTGGAACGGGAACCGGGATGGGCGTGGCGATGGGAGTCGCGCTGGCCTTCAGAGGGACGGGCAAGATCTGCGTCAGCATCCAGAACGACGGTGACCTCCTGTACACCCCAGGGTCTCTGTGGACCGCTGCGCACCACCATATTCCCATGTTGATCGTCATGTTCAACAACAGGTCCTACTATCAGGACGTCGGACATCAGCTCGCGGTCACCAAGATGAGGCAGCGCTCCTTGGACAACGTTGGCGTCGGTGTCAGCCTGGAGGAACCCGCCACCGACTTCGCGACCCTGGCGAGGAGCTTCGGCATTTACGGCGACGGGCCGATCCTCGACCCCGAGCAGATCCGTCCGGCTCTGGAAAGAGGCCTGAAGGTCGTGAAAGCGAACGGGACGCCAGCGCTCATCGACACCGTCACGCAGCCCAGATGAACGTACGAGGAGGAAATGTCATGGCGAGGATCAAGCACATCGCATTGACCACGAAGGATCCGGACAAGGTCGCAGCGTTCTACAAGGAAGGCCTCGGGCTCAAAGAAGGACGCTGACGTGGGCGCCAACGGGCCCAACTACAACGGCATCCACCATTTTGGCTTCGAGGTGGACGACCTCAACGAGGCTAGTCAAAGGCTGGAGGCGGTCCAGGCCAAGCGGCTCACCCAGAAGGACGGTCTCGACGTCGCGATGGCTCCCGGCCGCCACCGCAACTTCGAAATGAAGTGGGCCGGTCCCGATGAGGTGGTCTTCGACATCTCACATACGGGCTGGCAAACTCTCCCGGAGTGAAGCGAACCGAGGCGGCGCTCGAGGTTGACAAGCGGGAGGTGAGTCATGCCGCTCAGGCTAGCGATGGGCTTCTCCGACAATCCGCGAGTGCAACCTTTGAAAGATGGACTCGTGAAGCCGCAGGGCATCGAGCTCGACTGCATCACGCTCGATCCCAGCAACCTCTTCCAGCGGAACCTCACGTACGACGAGTTCGATGTCTCGGAGATGTCCATCTCGGAGACGCTCCTGGCCCGGGAAAGGACTGACGGCAAGAAATGGGATTGGTCTGCCCTGCCGGTTTTCCTGAGCCGCGGTCACCACTGGCACACGCTCTACGTCAACACCGCCTCCGGCATCAGGAGCCTTGCAGACCTCAGAGGCAGGCGGATCGGTGTTCCCGATTACGACATGACCGCCGCTCTGTGGTTTCGGATCACGCTGAAAGATCTCTACGGCATCGAGGCCAAGGACAACGTCTGGTACAACGGGCGCACGAAGGAGCTCAGCCACGGGGGTGCGCTGGGCCTGGATAGAGACGGGCCGGTGGGCGTCACCCATCACTGGCTCACGGTGGATCAAACACTGGACGTGATGCTTGATCGCGGCGAGATCGACGCGTGCACGGCCATCCGCTCGGAAGGCCGGGTCACGGCCGGCGACACGACGGTCGTCGACCGCTGGGGCGGTACGCCGATCGACGGTAACCCTCGCCTCAGGAAGTTGCTGGACGACAACGGCAAGGGAATCGTCTACGAGTTCTATCGAAAGACCGGATGCTTCCAGGCTAATCACCACGTGATCGTGCAGAACCGCATTCTCAAAGAACATCCGTGGGTCGCGCTGGAGCTGTTCAAGGCCTTTCAGCGATCCAAGGAAGTGGCCTACGAGCGCGCGCGGCGATCCCAGCTCGCGTACCTGTTCTTTCCGGGGAAGGACTTTCAGGAGCAAGCGGCCGTCTTCGGAGACGATCCGTATCCCATCGGCCTGCGTGTCATGGGCAAGAATGTCGAGCGCGCGATCCGTGGCTCACTGGAGCAGGGACTGCTCCGCCGGCCGCTGCGGCTCGAGGACATTTACTACCGGACAACGCTGAACACCTGAGGACGGAACGCCATGGCAGTCATCGACGCCGACACCCACGTCATCGAGACCGACCACACCTGGAGCTATCTCGATCCCTCGGAGCAGCAGTTCCGGCCGGTCGTCGTCAGTCCCAAGGGCGAGGGTGGGCGCGAATACTGGTACATCGACGGCAAGATCCGCGGCTTGGCGCGTCAGGCCGTGACCGCCCCTGACGTCTCCGCGCTCGAGGCGAAGCTCGGCCGCAAGATGGCGGCGCCTCAGGAAGCGCGCGAGGGCGAAAGCGTGGACGTCCGCCTGAGACATATGGACGAGCTCGGCGTGGACATCCAGGTGCTCTGGCCCACCTTGTTTCTGGAGCGCGTTGCCGATCGTCCGGAGGCCGAGATCGCGGTATGTCGGAGCTACAACCGGTGGCTGGCCGACATCTGGCAGCAAGCCCAGGGACGGCTGCGCTGGGTGTGCGTCTTACCGTTACAGACCATGTCCGAAGCGCTCGATCAACTGCGCTTCGCGCACGCTAACGGTGCCGTCGCCGTCTTCATGCGCGGCATCGAGAATGAGCATCTGCTCCACGATCCCTGCTTCTTCCCCCTCTACGAAGCCGTGAGCACGCTCAACATGGCCATTGGCGTGCACGCCGGCAATGCCAACCCCTATGTCCGCGAACTGCTGGCGCAGCGCAACGCGCCCGGCACCTTCTGGGCCTACCGGATGTCCTCGATCGGCGCGTTCCATTCGCTCGTGATGGCGGGCCTGCCCGATCGCTTCCCTCACCTCCGGATGGTCTTCGTCGAGATCGCCTCGCAGTGGGTGCCGTGGACTCTGAAGGACCTCGCGCGTCGCCTGCCCCAGCAGCGGGGGCGTTCTCTTCCAGAGAATCCGCTGAAGGCCTATCGCCTCTACGTCGCGTGCCAGTCCGACGACGATCTGCCCTACGTGCTCACGTACACGGGCGAGGACAACATGATGATGGGCACCGACTACGGCCATCACGACCACGCCGCTGATCTCGAGGGCTTGCGCAATCTGAAGACCGCCGGTGGGATCAGCGCGCGCGTCTACGATAAGATCGTCGACGCCAACCCCAAGACCGCCTACGCCTTGTAGTCCTGCCTCAGACTGCTCGAGCGCGCCGCGGGAGGCCAGCTCCGGCGATGACGTTCTCCGCCCGACTACCAGCTTTGGGCACCAAGAACAAATCAGCCACCTCCGACGTCTCGGAAGTGGCCGATTCGCTTTGGTGGGCCGTCGGGGACTCGAACCCCGGACCCGCTGATTAAGAGTCAGCTGCTCTGCCAACTGAGCTAACGGCCCGTCCCACCCTCACGACACGCGATCGCGAACATCGACTCCAAGTGGTGCGCCCGGCAGGAGTCGAACCTGCGGCCTTTGGCTTCGGAGGCCAACGCTCTATCCAGCTGAGCTACGGGCGCGGCGTACCACGCATATTCTCTTGTTGGGGTGACCGATGGGAATCGAACCCACAACCCCTGGAGCCACAGTCCAGTGCTCTAACCAATTGAGCTACGGTCACCGCGCAAGGGCCTAATCCTACAGGAGCGCCCGCGCAGCGTCTAGCCTTCCATCTCCCGCGGCGAGGGGCCGCCGTCGATGACGATCGTCTCGCCCGTCATCCACGCGGACGCGTCGGAGACCAGGAAGATGCACGGATAGGCGATCTCCTCGACCTTGCCCCAGCGCCCCATGCCGACGCGCGCGGCGATCGCGTCGTACGTCTTCTTGCCGTCCGGCCCCGCCTGCTTGAGCACGTCCAGGTAGCCCTCGGTCTCGACCGGGCCCGGCGCGATGCAATTCACGCGGACGCCCTTGCGTCCCCAGGCGGTGCCAAGCTCGCGCGTGAGCGTGATGACGGCGGACTTCGCCGCGCCGTAGTGTGACATCATCGTCGAGCCGTAGACGCCTGCGATCGACGCGATGTTGACGATTACGCCGCCGGTCGGCTGCTGCATCATCTGGCGCCCCGCCCACTTGCAGCCTAGGAACGCGCCGGTCAAATTGATGCCGACCACCGTATTCCAGCCGTTGACCGAGATGTCCTCGGGCTTGGCGCGAAAGGAGGCGCCGGCGTTGTTCACCATGATGTCGAGCCGGCCCCACTCCTGGACCGCGCGGTCGACCATCGCCTTCACCTGGTCTTCCTGGCGCACGTCGAGGGCCACGGCGAACGACCGCTTGCCCACGTCGCGGACGGCCTTGACGACCGGCTCGAGGTGCTCGAGCTTACGCGAGCAGAGAGCGACGTCGGCGCCCGCCCGCGCGAACTCGATCGCGATAGATTTGCCTATGCCAGTGCCCCCTCCCGTGACGATCGCCGTCTTGCCCTCGAGCGAGAAGGGTGATTTGGCCATGGCGCGCACGATACCCCAGGGGTCCCCACCTGTCCACTGGGCCTACGGCGAAGGGCGCGGCGGCGCGCTCGAGCTCGTGACCTCGGAGCCGCGAAGATGGAGACCTGGTTCCAGGGACGCCTGGGATTTCCAGTCCGCCTGCCATCCGTCGCGCGACGGCTCATCGGCGGGCGCGTCTCATCCGTCGCGGACGCGCCCGTGGCGTACGCCCTCTACGACCGGAGCAGCCAGTCCATCTCGCTGTTCGTCACGCGGCGGGTACCGTTCGCTCGGCGCGGATGGACCGAGCGTCACGTGGACGGCGCCGAGCTCTATTTCGCGTCGCTGCGAGGCGTCGCGCGGACCGGCTCTACGCGGCCGTGTCGGCCGGCGACGAGGAGGCGCTCGTCGAGTTCGCGCTCCTGTGTATCAAGGGAGGGCAATCTCGGCACGTCGGCGCGGCACTTCCTGCTCGACTCGCCGCCAGATCACTCGCGACTCCAGGCTCGCGCCGCCGTCGCCCATACAAGTCTGGAGCTTCGTGACCAGGTTCTGGGCCCGGCTGACTTGGGCCCTTGGCGCCTTCGCGGCGCGCCGCACGTCCTTGTCTGACGTCCGCTTGGCTTCCGACCAGGCCTCCTCGAGGTGCGCGACGAGCAGCACGACCCGCTCGACCTCGCTGTCGATATAGGCCCGCCGCGCTGCCGCGCTGTCGAACCTCGGGCAGTCCTCGGCGATCACGCCTTCGAAGTGGCGGACGATCTGCTCGGCCTCTACTAGATGATGCTCCACACGCGGTCGGGCCTCGCTGGCCGTTCGGTCTCCGGCTGAGACGAGAGCAGCCAATCCAAGGACTTGCACCGCGACCCACCCGCTGAAGAATCGCATCGTAAAGAATTTTACCATCGGTCAGGCATGATTCCGGGAACCGGTCTGATCCCGACCAGGCGCCTTCTTGACCACCTCGGAGACCCACAAAGAATTCCATCCCAGCCGATAGTTACAGGGATTTCCGGTCCGTGGCATCGGGTTCGCACTGTAACGGGAGCATGAAGGCGACGAGCCAGGATCCGAGAATCCTCCTAGTGGACGACAACACGGTCGTCAGGGACATGCTCGTCGACCTGGTCGCGTCCCTGGGCTACCGGGCGGATGCCGCAGCCAGCGGTCAGGAAGCTCTCGAGCTCTTCGACCGAGGCCAGTACAGCCTAGTCCTCACCGATCTGCTGATGCCAGGCATGAACGGCTGGGATGTCCTCGCCGCCCTGCGCCAGCGCGATGCGCACATTCCAGTGGTCATCGTCACGGGATCACCTGTCGCGGGCGACCCCCGCGCGTTTCAGCCCGGGGTCGCCGTCCAGAAGAAGCCGGTCGACGTGACGGGTCTCGACGCGACGATCAAGCGGATGCTCCACGCTCGGCTCGCAGTCTGACCCCTGGCTTTGCCCCGCGCCGCCCTTTTACTAGGCGGTGTCGACTGCGCCCCGCTCCGGAATTATTGTTCCGCTGACACACGACCATGCGTAAACCGGCCAAACCCTCGTTCTCGTCGAGCCGTCAAACGCTTCTGCTTGCCCTCGGCCTGCTGATCCTTGCGTGTGCCTGCAGCACCACCAGGCTCACGCCACCGCAGGAGTGGACGATGGTCAAGTTCGCCGAGTGAAAGACTCTCACGAACGCGATCAACGTGAAGCTGGAGCAGGTGTGGCGCCTCGTACATGCGGCGGCGGGCTGGCGAAGGACGACGCGCAAGCGGTGCAGTGGTATCGGAAGTCCGCCGCATCCGGATTCACGCCTGCGGCTGAACGCCTGAAAAAGCTCGGCGAGTAGGATCAGCGCGGCAGGTCGACCGCCACGCTCGTGTGAGAGAACGCGAGCCCGGGCTCGCGACCCGGCTGACCCGCTTCGTTGGATCCCCGGCACCGGTGAACTCGGCACATACTAGTGTCGAGCCCACTCATGACCATCGAGCCATTGACGCCCTTCTCGCCCTACACCAGGCTCACCCGAGCCGAGTGGGCGCGGCTCCGCGCGGATGCAGCCCTGACCCTGACACCCGAAGACGTGCTCCGCCTGCAGGGTCTGAACGAACGCCTCGCGATGGACGAAGTCGTGGCCGTCTATCTCCCGCTCGCTCGTCTGCTCAGCCTGTACGTCGAAGCCGAGCGCGTTCTCTACCGCGCGCGGGCCACGTTCCTCGGCGACGCGACGGCCAAGGTGCCCTACGTGATCGGCCTCGCCGGAAGCGTCGGGGTCGGCAAGAGCACGACGGCGCGACTACTGCGCGAGCTCCTGGCGCGGTGGCCCGAGCACCCGAAAGTGGATCTGGTCACCACGGACGGCTTTCTCTATCCGCGACGCATTCTCGAAGAGCGCGGGCTGATGGGACGCAAGGGATTCCCGGAGAGCTATGACCGGCCGCGCCTGATCCGGTTCCTGGGCGACCTGAAGGCCGGGCAATCGCCCCTGTCGTGCCCCGTCTACTCCCACCTCACCTACGACATCGTGCCCGATTCGACCGTCACCATCGAGCAGCCCGACATCGTGATCCTCGAAGGGCTCAACGTCTTGCACGTGGCGTCGGACCGTCCGGGAGAAGCGCGCGTGTTCGTCTCGGACTTCTTCGACTTCAGCATCTACGTCGACGCGCCGGAGGCCGACATTCGCCACTGGTACGTCGAGCGGTTCCTGCTCCTGAGGGCCACCGCGTTCAAGGAGCCGGAGTCGTATTTCCATCGATATGCCGGCCTCTCCGACGACGAGGCTGAGCGAACGGCCGGCACCATCTGGGACACGATCAACGGCCCGAACCTCCGGGAGAACATCCTGCCGACTCGCGAGCGCGCGCACCTGGTCCTCGTCAAGGGTTCCGACCATCGGATCGACGAGGTCTGGCTGCGTAAGCTGTGACACTGGCTTCACCATCACGACGACGATGGCGACGACGACGATCACGATCGCGAGGACAGGCCGCGAATAGGGCCACCGACGACGCATGCGGACCGGGCTCATCGCCCACGACGCGGCGCGCGCGCAGCCGGGCTACACCTTGTTCGCGCCGATGTACGGCGACGGCACCGTCTACCTCGTGGACATGCACGGGAAGGTCGTGCACACCTGGCGCCTGCCCTATCGACCGGGACTCCACGGCCACCTGCTCGCCAACGGGCATTTGTTGTACGGCGGCAAGATTATGGACGATCTCGAGCGCTTCGAGGGGTGGCGCCGCTTCAAGGGCGGCGCAGTGCTCGAAGTGGATTGGACTCCGCAACGGCAACGTCCTTCTGCTGGGCACCGAGGAGAACGGGACGATGTACGCCGACTACGTCGTCGAGATGACGACGGGCGGCGCAGACGCATCTTCGAGGTAACCCGTGATGGCGAGGTCGTGTGGGAGTACGTGAGCCCGCACTTCTTCCACGAGCCCTCGGGGCCGGGCTTCAACAACTGGGTCTTCCGCGCTTTTCGCTACA
Source organism: Candidatus Rokuibacteriota bacterium (assembly GCA_003220495.1). Lineage (GTDB taxonomy): Bacteria > Methylomirabilota > Methylomirabilia > Rokubacteriales > CSP1-6 > AR31. The sequence goes on from QHSP01000034.1 coordinate 53,446, forward strand.
CCGCGGAGGAGATCGAGGCGGCGCGCCGTTGAGGCGTCGCCACCAGACGGAACGCTCCGGGCGGAGCCCCCTCGCTTCAGCGTAAAGTCTGCGACGCCCCTTCGAGAGGCAGCGAGTCCACGCCTTGACGGGCTGTCTCACTTCGCTGTCACGGCTGTCACGCTCGACGTCGTCTCTTCGCCGTCACCATCTAAAGTGCCTGTCTTCGTGGCCCTTCGCGGGTCGGCACGTCGCTTGCTCGCCACGCTATTGGCATCGACTGTGGGCCGCGCCGTCAGGAGGGCACCGATGACTCACCGACACTCTCGCAGCGTCCTCGCCGTCATCGTCCTCGGCTTCGGATTGGCCGGCGCATTCCTCGCCGCCCGCGCCGGTGCGCAGTCAGGGGTCATCATCGAAAAGCGGAACATCGTGACGCGGGGCGAACACGGGCCTGTGCCGGTGCCGAATCCGCTGCGCCACGTGCCCGACGAGCTCCTGCTCCGACTCAAGCCCGGCCTGACCCAGGCAGCGGCTGCCCGCGCCCTCGGCGCCGTCGCCTTGAAGGGGAGCCGCCGGTTCCGATCCGTCGAGCACCTCTACCACATCAAGCTCGCGTCCGGGGTCAAGCTCCAGCAGGCGCTGCGGACGTTCCGGCGGAATCCCGATGTGCTCTACGCCGAGCCGAACTACGTAGTCGAGGCCTTTGCGACCCCGAACGATCCGGGCTTCCCGAGCCAGTGGTCGCTGGCCAACACGGGACAGACCGGTGGTGTCCCTGGGGCCGACATCGGCGCGCTCGGCGCATGGGATGCCACGGTCGGCAGCGCCGAGGTCGTGATCGCGATCAACGACACGGGCGTCGACTACACGCACGGGGATCTCGCGGCCAACATGTGGCAAAACCCATTCGACTGCAACGGCGACGGAGTCGATAGCGACGGCAACGGCTACGTCGACGACTGCCACGGGATCAACACGCTGACGAGCAGCGGCAACCCGATGGACGACAACGACCACGGCACCCACGTGGCGGGGACTATCGGCGCTGTGGGCAACAATCTCTACGGCGTGGCCGGCGTCGCCTGGAACGTGAAGATCATCGCCTGCAAGTTCCTCGACGCGAGCGGCAGCGGCGACGCGGCCGGCGCGATCGCCTGCCTGGACTATCTCGCGGGCCTGAAAGACCGCGGCGTGAATATCGTCGCCTCCAACAACTCCTGGGGAGGCGGGCTCTTCTCGCAGGCCCTGGCCGACGCCATCGCCCGGCAGCAACAGCGTGGCATCCTCTTCATCGCCGCGGCCGGCAACTCCTTCGCCGACAACGACAGCCTGCGCACCTATCCGTGCACCTACGAGCTGGCCAACATCATCTGCGTCGCCGCGACCGACGATCACGACGGTCTCGCCTACTTCTCCAACTATGGCCGTGGCACCGTTCACGTGGGCGCCCCGGGCGTGAACATTCTTAGTACGACCATCGGCGACACGTTTCAGACCTTCAGCGGCACCTCCATGGCGACTCCCCACGTCACCGGCGTCGCCGCGCTCCTCTACGCTCAGAACCCGACGCAGGATTGGCGAGCCGTGAAGAACTTGATCCTGGCCGGTGGCGAGCCGCGCCCGGCTCTGGCCAATACCGTCACGGGACGGCGACTCAACGCGCACGGCGCCCTTACGTGCGCGGGTTCGCCCGTGGTCTCGCGCGTGCGGCCGCTGGGCACGCAGATCAACGTCGGCGTCGGCGCCATCGTGGTCGTGTCGGCGCTCAACATCAACTGCGCCGAGCCCGCCGGGCCGATGACGGTGACGGTGAGTCCCACCGGCGAGGTGCTCACGCTTCTCGACGACGGCCAGGGAAGCGATCAGGTCGCCGACGATGGTGTCTACACCGCGGCCTGGACGGCGCCGCCGGGTGACGCCTTCGATCTCAATTTCCCGGACGGCAGCGTCGTGCACGTGCAAGTCGCCACCCGGCTGAAGCCGGGCTTCCCAGTCCAGGCATTCGCTGGCGCGGGCTCGTATCATGGCGGACCCGCGATTCACGTCCTCGTCGGCAACATCGACGCCGATCCGCGGCTCGAGATTCTGGTGACAGGCCTGGCCCAGGGCCCACTCCATGCGTGGAAGTCCGACGGTACACCGGCGCCCGGCTGGCCGGCGCTCGATCCGCCGGGCGCCGCGTATCCGGCCCTCGGGCAGCTCTCGCTGACCGATCCGGGGCTGGAAGTCTTCTCGGGCCACTTTGCCTCGCCCAGTCGGTTGGGCGCGCACTCGGGCTCGGGCGCCGCCCTGCCCGGCTGGCCGCGGAACAGCGCCAACTACGTCGCTTCGCCGCCCTCGCTTGCCAGCATCGACGGCAGCGGGTTCGACACGATCTTCACCGAGGAGGAGGACTGGAAGCTCCACGCCTATCGGGCGGACGGCACGATTCTGCCGGGCTGGCCGGCGACAACGTTCGTGGGCGGTCAGGAGCGCCATACGCCGGCCATCGCCGACCTCGATGGCGACGGCATTCCCGAGATCGTGACCGCGTCCGGCTCGGTATCACCGGGTGGCGTCTCGTTGCTGGCCTACCGTCGTAACGGTACGCTCGTGCCCGGCTTCCCCGTCTCGTTCAACGGGCACGTCGACACATACCCGGTGATCGGCGACGTGGACGGCGACGGCCAGCTGGACATTGTCGTCGCCGGCCGCGTCGGCTCGGGTGACGGCGTCTACATTTTCTCGGCAAACGGGACTCTCAAGCGCACGATGCAGGCGTCGGGCTCGGTGTACTACGGCACGGCTCTGGCGCTGGCCGACCTCGACGGCGACGGAATTCCCGAGATCATCATGCAGACCAACAGCGCCGTGAATGCCTGGAAGGGCGACGGCTCGATATTCCCGGGATGGCCCGTCCAGGTCGGGCCCAATACGTGGCTCGGCAACGCCGGGCCGGTGGTCGGCGACGTGGACGGCGACGGTCGGCCCGACATCGTGGTCCTTGCGATCCAGAACAGCGGCAACGCCGGGGATGTGCTCGTCTTCCACGCCAACGGCACGCTCCTGCCCGGATTCCCGATCCATCTCGCCGGTCTCGGATCAGGCGCCGTCCCCGCCATCGCGGACATCGATCTCGATGGCCGCAACGACATCATCGTGGCCAGCGACTTCTGGAGCGGCGTGTCCGGCTACTACGACAAGGTCTGGGCCTACGATCTCGGCGGCCCGACTCCGCACGGCCCGATCCAGTGGGGGCAGTTCATGGGCGGGCCGAAGCACGACGGGCTCTACCGCGCCGTCCAGGGCACCAGCGTCACCTTGGGCGTCTCACGAGTAGGGCTCGGCAGCGGTGCCGTCACGTCGAGTCCGGCGGGAATCGACTGCGGGACCGATTGCTCGGAGACATACGCCGTCGGCACGGTCGTGACGCTGACAGCGGCGGCCGATTCGGGCTCGACCTTCACGGGCTGGGATGGCGCATGCATCGGTCAGGGCAACCCATGCACACTCACGATGGAAGGCGGCCGGGTCGCCATCGCGAAATTCGCTCGCCCGGTGACCTTGACCGTGAGCACGTCGGGGTCGGGCACCGGGGCGGTCGCCTCCAACCCCTCCGGCATCACGTGCGGCAGCGATTGTATCGAAGACTATCTGAGCGGCACGACGGTGTCGCTGACCGCCACCGCGTCAGCCGGCTCGATCTTCTCGGGCTGGAGTGGCGCGTGCGCCGGGACGACCAATCCCTGCACCGTGACGATGGACGGCGCCAAGTCCGTGACGGCCAGCTTCGGGCCGGCCGCGATGCTCACGGTGGCCGTGGCCCCGAGCGGGTCCGGCACCGTGCGCTCGAATCCCGCGGGCGTCGACTGCGGCAGCGACTGCACTGAGACTTACCCGCTCGGAACAGGGGTCACGCTGACGGCGTACGTTTCGGCCGGCACCGTCTTCACTAGCTGGAGCGGGGCCTGCGCCGGCCAGGGCAATCCGTGCTCACTGACGATGGGCGCTGACCGATCGGTCACTGCCAACTTCACGCCGTTCTACACGATGAGCGTCAGCCGTGCGGGCGCCGGCACCGGGACGGTCACCTCGACTCCGGCGGGCATCAGCTGCGGGTTCGACTGCTCCGAGCCCTACTCGAGCGGCACGACGGTCACTCTCACGGCGGCGGCCAACGCTGGCTCCGCTTTCGTGGGCTGGACCGGTGCGGCGTGCGCCGCTCAGGGCAACCCGTGCACGGTCACGATGACGTCGAACACGTTCGTCACCGCCAACTTCGCGTCGACGGTCACGCTGTCGGTGTCGACGATCATGGCTGGGAACGGTGTCGTCACGTCGAATCCGTCCGGGATCAATTGCGGGAGCGACTGCTCCGAGCCGTACCCGGTCGGCGCAGTGGTGACTCTCACCGCGACACCAGCGGCCGGCTACATGTTCGACGGGTGGGAAACGGCACCATGTTCCGGACAAGGCACCTGCACCGTCACCGTAACGACCAACCAGACCATCGTCGCGAGATTCCGCCAGCTGTTCACCGTGAGCCTCGCGATTGCGGGCTCAGGGACCGGCACCGTGGTCTCCAACCCGGTGGGCATCGCGTGTCCCGGGGATTGCTCCGAGCCGTTCCCGAGCGGCGGCACGTCGGTGACTCTGACGGCCACACCCGATGCCGGATCGATCTTCTCGAGTTGGAGCGGAGACATGTGCGGCGGCCAGGGCCCCACGTGTCAGCTGGTCATGGGCGCCAACTACGCCATCACGGCCAGCTTCACGCGCGTGTACGGCTTGACGGTCACGCGGGCGGGTGTGGGTAGTGGCGTGGTGTCGTCGAGCCCAGCCGGAATCAGCTGCGGAACGGACTGCACGGAGACATACAACACCGGCACCACCGTCACGTTGACGGCGACAGCCGCCGTCGACTCGATCTTCATGGGCTGGAGCGGGGGCTGCACTGGAGCCACCTGCACCGTCACGATGACCGCGGATCGCACGGCAGTCGCCACGTTCGCGCCCAATCAGCCGGACCTCGTCGAGACGTCGGTGAGCGATCCGCCCGCGGCCGCGGCTCCCGGCAGCACCTTCAACGTGACCGATACCGTGCTGAACCAGGGTGGGGTGTCCGTGGCCTCGTCGACGACGCGTTACTACCTGTCGCTGGACACCGTGAAGGACGGCACCGATCGGTTGCTCTCCGGAACTCGCGGCGTCCCCACGCTCGCCGCCGGGGCGACCTCGACAGGATCCCGAACCGTCACGATCCCATCGGCCACACCGCTGGGCACGTACTACCTCCTCGCCTGCGCCGACGATCTCGCGCAGCGAGCCGAACGCAACGAGGCGAACAACTGCGTCCCGTCGAGCGGGACCATCCAGGTGACTCGCCCGGATCTCCTCGAGACCGCCGTCTCGGCGCCACCGGCGACGGCGGTCCGCGGAACCAGCTTCTCGGTGACGGACACGGTGCTGAACCAGGGAGCGCTGGCGGCCGGCACGTCGACGACCCGCTACTATCTCTCGGCGAACCCGGTGAAGGACGGTAACGATCGCCTCGTGGGGTCACGCTCGGTCCCGGCGCTCGGCGCGTCGGCGACGTCAACCGGGACGGCGAGCGTCGCCGTCCCATCGAACATGTCGCTCGGCGCGTACTACCTGATCGCGTGCGCCGACAACACGACGAACGTGACCGAGAGCGACGAGACCAACAACTGCCTGGCATCGGACACTTCGGTGCAGGTGACGAAGCCCTAGCGGCGCACCCACCAAAGGAGATATTCGCCGCTAGTCCGGGTCGAAGGCGCCGCTCAGCTTCGGTGTCGCATCGAGGTCGAAGCTGTAGTAGTTGCACGTCATCTCCTCGCCCACCTCGATGTCGCGGGCGGCAATGTTCTCCTGCCGATCCGCGTCTCCTTCGATGACGTTGGGCTCATCCGAATGATTCATGTGTTTCGCGTGGTCGCCGCAAAGGATGACGATCTTCTCGCCATCGCGCATCTCGACGTACCCGTACATCAAGTAGAACCTCTCGGTGGGGGGCGGCAAGCTCGCGAGCTTGGCGAGAGGCATCTGCATATCGATGCTCTCGTCCAGTGTCCAGACGACGGTGCCGCGCGAAATGCGGTCCGCTGCGAAACACCCGAGCCCGTGAATCTTGCTGGGCTTCAACCGTGTCCTCACGAGGAGCATGTCCACCTGATTTCGGTCGCTAACGCGTTAGCCTGCCTATGTAGTCCGTGAACGCCGCTGTCGAATTCATACCCCAGATCCCCCGTCAGCCGAAAGTTTTGGCGCCGGCACCATCCTTGTATATGGCGCCCATTCCCATGGACGTGAGTGTTGTGGGCCGATGCCCCTGTTTGCGGCGGCGAGGGCGTCGCGTCGGGCTAGCGATCGAGCCAGGCCGCCATCAGGCGGCCGCCGTAGTCGTAACCGAGGTTCGGACCGTAGTTCTTGAGCGCCGGATCCCACACCGCCGGAAGGACCGTGGAGTAGGCTTCGGCCCGATAGACCATCTTGGCCAGGTAGCGTTGGATGTCGAAGATCAGGTCGCGCCGCTTCGCGGGGTCCTGAACGCGCCGCTGGCGCAGGAGCATATCGGTGAGCGGCGGGTCGTTCACCTTCATGTTGTTGCGCGGGCTGTCCGGCAAGTAGGCGGTCGCCAAGAAGCTGTCGGGATCGAGAAACGGGGTCGAGGGCCCCCAGACGATGCCCTCATATTTCCCGAGCGGCACGGTGGCAATGTAGGCGCCGTATTCCCGCTGGTTCAGCTTGGCCTCGATGCCGATCTCTTTCAGGTCCTTGGCAATGAGCTGAGCCCCGTCGACCAGCGCCGTCTCGCCGAAGCTGTGGAAATCCACCACCGTCGCAAAGCCCCGCGGGTAGCCGGCCTGTGCAAGAAGCCGGCGGGCTTCGGCGGGGTCGTGCTTGTAGTACTGTGCGCCCTCGCCGAGCTGATCGACCGAGAGAGACCAGTCCCTGAGTGCAAGGGGAAGACCCGGCGGATTGAAGACCGTCGACCCGTCGGCGACCGCCTCGACGAGGGCCTGGCGGTTCAGGGCCAAGGAGAGGGCTCGCCTGACCCGGACGTCGTTGAACGGAGGTCGATCGCTGCGCATGGTGACGCCCATGCGCACGTTGGAGGGCAACTCGAGCGTGCGGAGACCCGGGCGATGCTTTGCGAGCTGGTCCTTCAGCTGGTTCCAGTCCGGCCGATTGATCGTTCCCATGAACTCGGGGCCGAGGTCGTACTTCCTGGCGAGAAACGCCGACATCCTGGAGGACTGGTCTTCGTCGACCACCAGCTCTACGCGGTCGATGTAGGGAAGCCCGGGAACGAAGTAATGGGGGTTCCGCACCAACGTCATGCCGACATTGGGCCGGTAGCTGTCGAGCATCCAGGGACCGGTCCCGACCGTGGCCTCCCACTTCTTGAGATCGCCGAACTTCTCCACCACTTCGCGAGCCACGATGGCGCCGGTCATCGGGTTGGCGACGATGTCGGGGAACCAGACGAAGGGCTCCTTGAGGGCGAGCTTGACCGTATAGCGATCTGTCGCTTCGACCTTGTCGACGGCGCCCAGCAAGTAGTTCTGGGGGTTGGCCGTCAGGTTGCGGAAGCGCTCCATGGAGTAGACCACGTCGTCGGCCGTGAGCTCCCGTCCGTTGGTGGGGGGCTTCGGGTGCCACCTCACTCCCTTCCGCAGCCGGAAAACGTACGTGGTCTCGTTGGGCTGGCTCCAGGATTCGGCCAGGTCGCCCTCCAGGACAAAGCTGCCGGGCTGCACCGAAGGTCCAGCCTTGTGCTTGAGGAGCCGACTGTGCGTGAAGCTGTAGACGACCTGGGTCTTGAAGGCCACGACCAGGTAGGGATCGAAGTGCGGCGGGTCCCAGACACGCAGCGTCAACGTTCCGCCCCGCTTGGGGGCCTGCGCACGGAGCCCCGACGGCGCCAGCACGGTGCCGACCAGGGCCAGCCCACTCAGAGTCAGGAGATCACGACGAGCGAAGTCCATGAGCGCCTCCTCGCGACGTCGACGACTCTTCCCTTGGCTTCGCGCCGAAGAATGCCCCCTCTCGAGGCCGGCGTCAACACTCGCAGGATTTGCGTTGGGCGTTACGTCCCTCTGGAGCGTGACGTCTCCGTACTTGGTGACCGCTGGCCCTCGTCGGCGTGATGGCCGACGCGGAAGATCACGAACTCCGCAAGCCGCACTGGCGCGATGCCGATCAGGCAGATCAGGCGACCGTTGAGGATGCCATCCTGCGACACTTGGTGGTTACATCTGTGCCCCTGGGATCCCCAAGGGCTACACTGGAGTCGCCAAAACGCGCTCGAAGATCTTCCGGCACCCGGGGGACATGTCGAGCAGTTCGCAACCCCACATGTTCCCCGCCGTTGCCTCCGGCCCGTGCCAGACCACTCGCCCGAGCGCTTCGATCGGCCGCGCTACTCCGGGCTTGTGGAAGGTGACCCACAGGGTGTCGGAGCCGTCGGCGCAAGAGTGTTCCGAAGCGAACCGAAAACCCTTGGAAGAGATGTTTCGCGGCAGTCCCTCGAACAGGACCTCTCCGGTCTGGCTTTGAATCTGTGCCGTCACGTCCGAGCGAAACGTTCGTAATACGCGACGCCGCTCCCCGTGGATCCGCAGCGCGGCAAGCTCTGCCTCCAGCGCCGTGCGCTGGGCTCGTTCCACTGTGATCTGCCGCTGACAGTTTTCGGCCTCTCGCCGCGTTTCTTCCGCGTGGCCCTGTATCTCGGTTAGCTCTGCCTCCAGGTGCTCAGTCAGTCGAAGCGTTCCCTCATGGGCTGCGTCGCGCTCCCGCTCGGTCTCCTGAAACCGCGCTGTTATCTCACGATGGCTGCCTTCTAACTGCCCGTGGGCCTCCCTAAGGGCCCGTAGCTCCTCCTCGAGACGCACGATAGATGCCTTGGCTTCCCCCAGATACCACTCACTTTGTTCCCACTGCGTTCGCGTCCGTTCGGCGGTCTGCTGCCACTCCTCGGCTTGATTACTCAAGGCCTGCGCCACGGCTGGCAGGTCGACTCGGATCGTGAGCAAGTCTCCATCCGTCGACACGTGCACATTCGTCATCACTCACCTCCTGTTTCTTCGTGAGCCGACTGCAACCGACTTTCGCTGCGGGACTTCGGAGAATGATGAGGGACTCGATCCGAGGGACGAATGGCTCCCGCCAAGCTCGGCAAGCCCAGATCGGGAGGCGCTCGTCCCCGGGACGATGGCCCTGAGGGGTCGGTCATCGTAACGTGACGCCACTGGAATCTGGATCCGCAAACAGGGTAGCGGGCACTGTGGATAACCAGAAGAAATTTATGAGACCGGCCCGAGACGGCGGGGCGGCGGCTGCTCAACCTTCGGGCCCCGTAGCGGCTCCAGAGACCCCCGTCGGGATCACCGCGATGTCGTGTTTGGGCGCCGCGGCTACCCCTTGACGGCGCCCGTGAGAGCGGTGATGTAGTGCTCGACGAAGAAGGAGTAGACGAGCGCGACCACCCCGGGGCCCGCGGGCGACTACCCCCCGCGGCCTGCACATCCTCGCCCGAGCCCTACGAAACGGAGGCGATGACAGCACCACCCTTCGATGGTGTCAAGCTGCTGCGCTCAGTCCTCGCTAAGCCACACGTCCTGGAGTTTCTGGTTCGAATAATGATTCGGCGGCGCCACGTAGTTCTTCACCTTCGCCAGGTGCACCACGCTCCGCGCCCACCAGATGCCCGGGATGTAGTACACGTGCCCGAGCACGATCTTCTCGATCTCGTTGATGAGCTTCTTGCGTTCCGTAGAGTCCAGAGCCCTCGCCTGACGCGTGAAGAGGTCGTCGATCCTCGGATCGGAGAATCGCCCCCAGTTGTTGCTGTCGCGCGTGGTGTACCGCTCGAGGAACTGGTCGGGGTCATCCATGAAGTTGAACGAGGGGCTGACGATCAGCTCGAAGTTGCCGGTGTCCCGGCCATCCGCGAACCAGGAGGCCGTCTCGAGAGGCCGGTGCTCGACCTCGATGCCGATCTTGCGCCACTCCTGGACCACGAAGATGCCGAAGTCGACGTACGGGACTCGGACGTTGCGGTTTTTCAAAACCGCTTTGAATCCGTTGGGGTAACCCGCCTCGGCCAGGAGGCGTTTGGCCTCGGCGCGATTCTTCTCGATGTCCTTCCCGAAGCCCGGAAATTTTTGCAGCTCGGCGTCCGACATGGCCCACTCCGTCGCAGGACGCATCAGCCCGCCGACGTCTTTGAGGCTCGCGATGGGGTAGAGCACGCGACTCGCGGTGTACCGATCGAGACCGAGCGTCAGCGCCTTACGGACACGTTCGTCGTTGAAGGGCTTGATCGTCTGGTTCACCGCGATGCCGAAGATGCCGGTGGCCGGGGTATCTTGCACGACCACCTTGTCGCCGAGCTGCTTCCGGATCGTTTCGACCTCAGACTGTGGCATGGTGCGGAACTCGATGTACGCACGCCCGGAGCGAATGGCCGCCGCGCGCACCGACGTCTCCGTGCTGACGAAGAACTTGTAGCCGTCGAGATACGGTCGGTCCTTGATGAAGTAGTCGGGGTTCCGCGCGCCCTCGAACGTGGATCCGGGCGTGTGGCTCTTGAACTTGAAGGGCCCCGACCCGACGATGTTCGCCTTGAAGTAGTTCGGGTCCTTGTCGAGGTATTTCTTCGGATAGATCACGTTCCACGGCGAGGCGAGGTTGACCAGGAGTGACGCGGATGGGTGCTTGAGCTTGAACACGATGGTGTTCGCATCGGGAGTCTCGATGCTCGTGATCGCGGCATAGGCATTCTTACGGATGCTGCGGACGCCCTCCGGCGGAAACACGATCTTCTCGTAGGTCGTCTTGACGTCCGCTGCTGTCAACGGCGAGCCGTCGTGAAATCGAATCCCCTGCCGGAGCTTGAACGTGTACGTGAGTCCGTCCGGCGCGATCTTCCACTCGGTCGCCACGTCGCCGATGACTCTGGGGTACTGGTAGGGATCGATCTGGAGCAAGGTGCTGTAGCACGGCGCCACAAGTTGGAGAGTGGCGAACGTCTCCTCCTGGTGCGGATCGAGACTTGGCGCGTCGGCGGCGATCGCGGCGAGCAGCACACCGCCGCGTCGTGGCGTCTCCGCCGCGCGCGCAGGAGGCGCCGGCGCGACGAGGACAGCGATCGAGAGCGCGGCCGTGAAGACGACGAGCGTGCGATGACCCCTCATGATGTCAGTCCTCGCTGAGCCAGACGTCCTGAAGTTTCTGGTTCGAAAGATGGTTGGGCGGCGCGACGTTGAAGGTTCGCGCTTTCGCCGTCGCCACCCGTGCCCTGCCCCCGCCGGGCGCCACGTTCGCGCCTTCGGCGGCCGAAGTCAAGCGCCGCGACTGCCATTGCTACTGCTACATAAAAATGTCGTGGGGTAACTGCGCCGTGAAAATGTCGTCTCCCGATGGAGACTTTCACGATGAGCCGCACGGAGTTGCCCCGGGCAGGACTCGTGACGGCCGCCGTGGCCGGTCGGATCAGCAATCGAGAGGGCGCCGCCGCGCTGCACCTCACGACCCGGCAGTTCCAACGGCTGAAGCAGCGCTTTCGGCGCGCCGGGGCCGAGGGGCTGCGCCATCAAGGGCGCGAGCGGCCGTCGCATCGTCGGCTCGCCACCACGGTGTGTGCGCGTGTGCAGGCGCTGCTCCAGGATCGCTACGCAGGATTCAACATCTCCCGGGAGTCGGTGCGCCGGCTGCGCCGCGCGCTGGGCCTGGGCCCCGTGCATCGCCGGCGGCCGGCCCAGCATCGGGCCCGTCGGCCGCGCGAGGCCGCCGCGGGCCAATTGCTGCAGCTCGATGGCAGCCCGTTTGCCTGGCTCGAGGATCGTGGCCCGCGCCTCACCCTGTTAGGCGCGATCGACGACGCCACCTCGCAGGTCGTGGCGCTGCATTTCCGGCCAAGCGAAGACTTGCACGGCTATGAGACGCTGCTCCGACACGTGTTCACCACGGCCGGCCTCCCGGTGGCGCTCTACGGCGATGGGATCAACATCCTGGTCCGCAATGATCGACACTGGAGCCTGGCGGAACAACTGGCGGGCGCCCAGGCGCCCACGCACGTCGGGCGCATGCTGCAGGAGCTGGGGCATCGGGTACATCCAGGCGCGGTCGCCTCAGGCCAAAGGCCGCATCGAACGCCTCTGGGGCACCTTGCAGGATCGGCTCGTGAGCGAGCTTCGGTTGCACCGCATCGCGACGCGCGCCGCCGCCAATGCGTTCTTGCCGGCGTTCCTGGCCGACTTCAATCGCCGCTTCAGCCGCGCCGCCCAGCAGGTCCAGCCGGTCTGGCGCCGGCCCCCGCGCGCGCTGGAGCTCGTGCTGAGCTGTCGATACGCCCGGGTCGTGGCCCGCGACAACACGGTGCGCGTCGGCCCGCGCCTCCTGCAGATCCCGCGCGGGCCGGCCGGCCGCTCCTACACGCGCCGGCGCGTCGACATCCGCGAACTGCTCGATGGCCGCGTCGTCATCCTCGTCGACGCCACCATCATCGCCCGCGTCGCCGCCCCCGCCGGCGCCTTTACCCTCACGCCGCGCCGCGGACCGCATGCCGACCGCCCCGCCGCGCGCCGCCCAGCGCGCGCCGCCGCGTCCCGGCCCCTGCGCCACGCGCTGGCCGCACTCGCCACGGCCCTCCCGCCGGCGCTGCCACGCCGACATCCGTGGCGCCTCGGCTACGATCCGCAACGCGCGCTTCGCGCCGGATATCCTCGACACCGAGGATGACATTTTCACGTTGCAGTACCCACGACATTCTTATTGACGAGCGACAGCGCCGCGACTGCCATCGAGCGCCCGAGCGCGGGAGCTCCTCGACGCGGTGCCTCGGATCAGGATGGAGCGCGAGCGAGGTGCTCGAGCTGACCTGGGAGCGCGTGGAGCGCGCCCGTGGTGTCGTCATGCTCGACCTTACGAAGAGCAGTAAGCGGCGAGAAGTGCCCTTGAACAGCCGCGCTGACGCCGCGCCTTTATGCCGTGGCTCGAAGCATGAAAACCCAGCTGGTCTTCCACAACCATACGCGCGCCGTCAGCAAGCTACCGACGTCAAATCAGTCATTTGTCCTCGTGGTCTTCGGTCTCCTCATCGTCATCGTCATCGTCGCAATCGTGTTCGTGCTGTTGTTTGCGGAGTTTGCGGTGCTGTTGTTTGCGGCCATCAGCTTCGCCTTCGGTGTCGCACGAGGCCGCGGCGCCGGGGGCGGCGACGAAGGCGCCGAACCCAAGTGGATCCAACCCGACCCCGACGGTCGCCACGACGGCGTTCCCTGTCGCGTCGATCACAGACACGGTCCCGTCGGCGCCATTGCCGACGAAGACGCGCGCCCCCGTGGGATCGGTTGCGACGCCAAAGGGACTGCGACCCACGGGCACGTCGGCGAGGACCGCGATCGGCTGTGTGGCGATGACGGAGACGGTGTCTTCGAACGTGTTCGCGACGTAGAGGAGGTTCCCCGAAGGGCTCACCGCGAGGCCGCCCAGCATGCTCAGCGACGGCGAACCAACCGGCACGGTGGCAACGACGGCGTTCGTGCTCGTGTCGATCACCGAGACCGTCCCGTCACTGTTGGCGGCGTAGACTCGGTCACCCGAAGGGCTGACCCCGATTCCCGCCGGGGCGAAGCCCACCCCAATTGTGGTGTCCACGCTGATGGAGCTGGCGTTGATCACGATGACGCTATTGTTCGAAAAGCTCGTGACGTAGACGCGCGTGCCTGCCGGGTTGACCGCGATACCCGTGAGCGCCCCACCCGTGGAGACCGAGCCCACGACCGAATTGGAGGCCGCACTGATCACCGCAACCGTCCCGTCCCCGCTGGCGACATAGACCTTCGTGCTGTCGACACTCACCGCTACGCCGCTCGGACGGGAGCCGACACCCACCACGGTGGCAACGACCGTGTTACTCCTTGTGTCGATCACCGAGACGGAATCGGCCCCGTAGTTGGCGACGTATACCCGTGTGCCTGCCGGGTTGGCCGCTGCGCCGTAGGGCTGGCGGTCAACCGGCACGGTGGCGACGACGGCGTTGGTCGCAACGTCGATCACCGACACATTGTTTGAACCGGAGTTGGAGATGTACGCGAATGGCTCGGCGCCCGCCACCGAAGCGGCCGTCAGCGACAGAGCAAGCAGAGCAACGAGAATTCCGGAAAGTCGCTGGGGAAGGGGGCGTTGGGTCTTCATGCCGTGCGGACAGGTGCAGCGACGATGCCAGGCCGAGAAGTGAAGTGGGTTCGGTGGATAGGCGCGGGTTCAGCTTTGGGGGCGGGTCAGAACGGCCGGACGGAACGGCATCGTTTGGGCAAATTCGCCGGGCACCGAAACCTGAAAAAACTCGCTGTAAATGCTGTAAATAATGATGGGGCGGAGTGCCCCCCGGACGCAATCGAGGTGGCGCGGCACGGTGGCGCGTACCCTAAGGGCGAAGTGTAGATTGCGCCGCGTGGACCCTCGACGATCGCCCCGGAGCGCGACGGCGCGCTGCTGTACGCCGACTTCTACTTGAACCGGTACGTGATCCGACCTCGAGTCAGGTCGTAGGGGGACAGCTCCATTGTGACCTTGTCGCCGGGCAGGATCCGGATTCGGTGCATTCGCATCTTGCCCGACACGTGGGCCAGGACCTTGTGGCCATTGTCCATCTCCACACGAAACATCGCGTTGGGCAGCGGCTCGACCACCTTGCCCTCCACCTCGATTGCGTCTTCCTTGCTCATGACTTTCGCCTTTCATCGGCGTCCTGGACGGACGCCCAAAGTGGATCCCGCTGAGATGCCAAAGGCGCTCCGAAACACGATGGCTCTCGCGACCTGGACTCGCCATCACGGACAGGAGGGAGCCGACACCCGAGAGCGTATCACGCATTCGGTGCCTAACCCTCAGGATGTCCGACATTGTCTTGCCGGCCAGGCGGACTCGTGACCGGTGAGTGACGAGCGCCGTCCGCGAAGTAGCTGTCGTTGTTGGTGGGCCGGGCAGGAGTCGAACCTGCGGCCCTCGGACTAGAAGGTGTGCAAGGCGTCCCGAACGACGGCAGCATCGAGATGGCGCGCGGACCGATGAGGAGGTTGGCGCGCCCAGGTCGCCGCCGTAGAGCCGCGATTCAGCGGCCGGCAAATTCGGCGTTCGGCCCGAGCCGCAAGGCTACGCTTCTCGGCAACAACACGGTCATCCGGCCTTCGCTTCGCATCCGACCGGCAATGGAGCCTGCATCCGGGCTGTAGCCCCAATAGACATCTCCGCGCACGGGACCGCGAATGGCCCCTCCGGTATCCTGCATCACAAGGAGCCGATGGAAGGTCCGGTCGGGCTTCGTCGTGTCCGGATCGGGTGCTATCGTCTCGAGCCAAACTGGTATGCCGAGTGCGTGCACGGTGAGATCGACGGCAAGGCTTGCTTCAGGTGTCAGCGGCACGCCCTGGGCTCCCGCCGCACCCAAGAAAGGGTCGCCGATCGGTTGCTCTTCGAAGAAAACGTAGGACGCATTTGCATTCATCAGCTGCTGGGCTTCGGCTGGATGGTCGAGAAGCCAGGCGCGTATCGACTGCATCGAAACCGCGTCACGCCTGAGCTCGCCGCGTTGGATCAGGATCGCCCCGATGGCGGTGTAGGGCCGGCCGTTCTGCGCCGCATACGCCGCGCGGACGACAGTTCCGTCGTCCAGTCGAACCCGCCCGGACCCCTGGATCTGCAGAAAGAAAGCGTCGATCGGATCGTCGACAAAAAAGATCGGGGCGGCCGCGCCTAGCCCGACGCTCTCGATTTCCGCTCGGGCCGGGTACGGAATCAACCGGCCATCCGTCACCTTGCCGACAATCCTCTGTCCCCTGAGATTTTCGCGGAACAGCCCCAGGTCGACATTCACGAGATCGAGAGGAACGCCGTAGAGCGGTGTTTGATAGGCACCGTGACGTGTGCGGCTGCCCCTGAGTAGCGGCTCGTAGTAACCGGTAAAGAGTCCCACGCCCGAGCTTTGCGCAACGCGGTAGGGCACAAACTCTGACTCGAAAAATTCGCGCGCCGTTTCCGGGCTATCGAGTGAAACGAGCGCGGCCGTGTTGCAGACTTGGCGCCACTCGCCCGCGGTGCCGGCGTAATTGACACCTCCTAGTGGAGCATCGTCGGATTTGGTCGCGAACGCGGCGCATGAGCGCAAGAACGCCTGCAATGCGCTTCGCGGATCGCTTTGCATCCAAGCTTCGAGCTCGCCGAATTGTACGGAGTCGAGCCGAAGCGAAAGTGGAACGGCCGGCGGGGGAACGGCGGACGGCGCCGACTGCATCGTCCCACAGCCGGCAAGAATTGTCGCGGCGAGCACGCCGCCTAGGATTCTCGATCTCAGAAGGGACCGGATCGCGATCCTCCAACGCACCAATGAGCCCTCGCCCGGCATCACATTTGACAGTCGACGGTGCTGTCAAGTCGTTGCGCTACGAGAGAGATCATGGTCGCATCGTGAAGAAGGACGGCCCGGGCGAGCGCATCGGTCTGGACGACATCGAACGCACGAACTTCGGCAAGACCAATTCCGCGAGCAGACAGCGGCTGCCCGGTCGTCTAGGCTTGCTTGACCGCCTGCTTCTTCGGCTGAAGTTCGGTCTGGAGCTGCCGTTCAGCTTCAAACCAGTCACCGACATCGTGACCATGATCACCACCGCGAGAGACATAGATTTCAAATGCGCGGTTGGCAATTTGTAGGTGGGTCGGCTTCCGTTTCATCACAGTGACCTTCGCCATTACGCCTCCTCGAGAGAAAGCGGCTGCCGTGCCGAAGTTTCTCACCGCCCGTCTCTCGCGCGTGAGCTTTTTCGTCGGCGTGGGAGACGTTGCTTCCTCCCACGATAGAAAAAGCCCGACTGCACAGTTCTCTCACCATGGGGAGGCTAGAAAGTTACCGCCCGTGTTCGCCATAGCTTCTAAGCGCCCGAGAAACAGTACTTCGTAGTGACGCTAGGCCCTGGCACCAGGTATGCGTCGAGAATTGCCCGGTGCTCAAAAAGGGAGGGGCCGTGACATCGAAGCGAGTGCTCATCCTGGATGACGACCGGGCGCAGGCACCCCGGCTCAGGGACTGCTTCGTTCGGTTCCACCACGGGTGTGAGTACGATGTGGTCGCCGCGACCTCAGCCGCTGAGACCGTCACGGCGCTCACCAAGGGGCGGCCGGACCTGATCATCCTTGAGCCCGAGGTGGACGAGTTCGATGCCCTCTCGATGGTGACCAAGCTTCGTCAGCACGACCGCACGATCCCAATCATTGCGGCAAGCAAGGGCACGAAGCGTGAGACGGTCGAAGCGATCTTCAGGCTCGGGCTATTCGCTTACATTCCCAAGCCGGTCGACTTCGCTCCCCTTGAGCACCTCGTCGCAATGGCTTGCAGATCGACCTAGCTCGCGAGCATCCCCACGACCTCCGGCATACGTTCGCATCGCGGCTCGTGGCCCGAGGCAGCGAACGCCCACCTGGACGGGGCGACGATCCGTGCCGCCGTCGATAATCACCCCCTCATTGCGCGGACCACGAGCAGCCGGCGCCCCAACCGCATGGCTGCGGCTACTCCCTGCAAGGCTTGTCCCGTTTACACGCCATGATTCGCCACGTGTGGCCGACGTCGCCCCCATCCCAACCAGGGAAAGGCCAGTCCGCGACGATCTTGGGGTCCACGATGACCTCGATGAATAGGTCGAAGAGAGGGATGGTCTCGAAGTTTTCGAACTTGTAGTTGCCAATCTTGCGCAGCTGGGCATCCCTGGCCTTGGCATCGGTGATCTCATCGGTCTGAAAGATGTGTCCGATGCCCTTGCCAGCTCGCTGAGCGGTAGCGGTACGCTTGTCATCAGTGGCCTCCTCGGATCCTCAAGAAGTGGATCTTTCTATTGAGGCACCACGACAATATATTCGGCCGTATGGGGAGGCAGTATCCCTACGTAACGGTCGATGTGTTCACCGATCGCCCATTCACTGGAAATCCCCTTGCCGTCATCCCGAACGCGACCGGCCTGACGCCGGAAGAAATGCAGGCGATCGCGGGCGAGTTCAATTATTCCGAATCGACGTTCGTGCTACCGCCCGAGGATCCAGCTCACACCGCGCGCGTACGGATCTTCACCCGCCGGAACGAGATCCCGCTTGCAGTCATGGCAGGAACGCTTGTCGTCTGAACACCAGACGTTCGAGAGGATCCACGCCCTGCTGCCTCGTGGTGCTGGGCACCAGTTCGTCCTGTACGGCGACACGTGCTCAGGCGTTTCGGGCGGGCTGCACGAGCGGACCTTTGCGGCCGTCAACGCGGTTGTCCGGCGACTGGTTCCATCGCCAGATTTCATTATCTTTACCGGTGACGAGATTGTCGGCCTGACGGCTGATCCCGAACAGCTGAGGGCGCAGTGGCAACATTGGCTGGCCCATGAGATGGGCTGGCTAGACCGGCAGACGATTCCGGTCTGGCATGCCACGAGCAATCACACCACCTACAACGAGATGAGCGAAGCGATGTTCCGTGACGTCCTCAACATGCCTCGCAACGGTCCGCCCGGACAGGAGGGCCTCTCCTACTGGGTCCGCCGTGGCGACCTCCTCGTGATTTTCGTTCATACGGGGTGGTCCGGTCTGGGAGGTGAAGGCCACGTCGAGACCGAATGGCTACAGGGAGTGCTAACGCAACACGCGGACGCGCGACATAAGCTGGTCGTCGGCCATCATCCCGTTTATCCCATCAACGGCTTCTCCGGCTCCTATCAACGAGAGATTGGACCAGAACACGCAGCGACGTTCTGGGCAATCCTTGTCGACGCTGGTGTACTTGCTTACATCTGCGGTCACATCCTCGCCTTCGACGTGCAGGTCCACCGTGGTGTGCTTCAGATTTGCACAGCGGGAGCCGGGACGGCGCATCGAATGCCGGACGGCGTTGAGTATCTGCATTGCGTCCAGGCTGTACTCGATAGTGAGGGCCTCCGCTATCAGGTTCTGGATGAGACCGGTCTCGTTCGCGAACGACTCGAGTGGCCCATTCGCAGGCTTCCCGTCGAACGATGGCGCACGTTGCCCGCGGGTGAGAGCCGGGCTTTGCTGACGGGAAGGTTGGGCCCGGGCCGTTTTGCCGCGTTCCGCTTCACGGGCCAAGCTGCGGCAGAGGGTACCAACCATGCCCAGACACTTCTCTCGGCGTTTTCTCCTGGCATCCTCGCGCCCTTGTGGATCGGCGTTCGTGGGCCCAGACAGATATTGACCGCGATCATTGGCGGGCAACCCGGGCGAAGTCCGCACTATTGGCACGGGGCGGAGCTCCAGCCTGGTGCCCGCTTCGATCTCCATCTCCTTGCGTACGGCGACATGGGTCCCGGTGGCATCCTGTATCGATTCGGCGATAGCGGTCGTTGGTCTTCTCTCGTGGCGGCATCGGCAACAGGGCCGGAGCGGCTGGATTGGCCCGAGCGTTGGAGCGTTGGTCACGCCCAGGGCGGCCTTACTGATCGCCGATTTCTGGGATCCGCTCTTACGGTTTCCGCAGCAATCTGTTGACGCTCCGGAGACGCATAGATTGGGGGACCTCGTACAATGTGACGTCTGTGGGGACGTCGTGGCCTTCGGCTACCCAACGCGCTGTCGGGGCTGCGCCCGCTATTCGAGCGGTCGCCGAACGCCTACCATTTCGGACGGGTGCCTTCGACGCTGCAATGGCGATTTTCACGATCCATCATTGGTCCGACGTACGCCAAGGGCTAGTTGAAATGCGCCGTGTCGCGAAACAACGGTTGATAATCCTGACCTGGGAGCAGGCAGTTGATTTGATCGCGATACTTTGGGCGCCGTTAACGTGCTACCAGTTCCGGTTCCGCACGATTGTACAGACGGTTTTGATCTCGCGTTTTGGCGACGCCCCCACGCGTATCTCGATCCTGACGTGCTGGCGTCTATGTCGAACTTCGCCGCCTTGGAGGACGAGCAGCGCGCGCTTGGTGTGCAACGACTCTCTCGAGATTTGGCGGATGGCACCTGGGACGCAAGCTTCGGCCACCTTCTGGGGCTTATGGAAGTCGATCTGGGCCTCAGACTTGTGACGCATGATATTTCCTGAAGCGATTTCGAGAAAATGCTGGAAGCCTTGATCCTCGACTACGGGAATGTCCTCAGCCATCCACAACGTGAGGACTGCTTCGAGACGATGGTGGCGCAAGTCGGAGCACCGCGAAATGACTTTCGGGATGCCTACTGGCAGCATCGCCAGCAGTATGACGCCGGGCTCCCAGCGGCGGAGTACTGGCGACGGGTCTTGGAGACACTCGGCGAATCATCGAGAGCGTTGGAGCCTGGCCATACCATCGACCGGTTGATCGAGGCGGACGTCGCTTCGTGGACAAAGTACCGGGAGGAGATGTGGGGCCTGGCGCGATCGTTCCGGAGCGGCGGGGGGCGCACGGCCTTTCTCTCAAATGGCGTGCCTGAGGCGATGGCTCGAATTCGTGCGGAGCGTCCACTCGAGCGCTGGTTCGACGTAGTCGTGGTCTCGTGCGAGGTCGGCGTCGCCAAACCCGATCCGCTAATCTACCAGATATGTTTGGCGCGTCTCGGTGTCGAACCCAACCATGCGCTCTTTGTCGACGACAGACTTGAAAACATCGACGCAGCGGCCCGGTTGGGTATCCGGACGTTCCACTTCGCCAGTGACGATCCAATGCGGCGATTGATCGAAGCCGTGCGCTCCTTGTCAGAGTAGGCGATGCCAGAAGCGAGGGGCGACCGCTCGCGACTGAGTGTCGTCTTTCTGCCGGCGATGCTCTGTGACGACGAACTCTACCGTCCACAACTCGAAGGGTTGCGGGATCTTATCGACCCGCTGGTATTGACCGTGGCAGCGGCCACCATGGCAGAAGCGGCTATGACGGTTTTGCGCGATGCCCCACCTCGGTTTCTCATCGTAGGGACTTCCTATGGAGGAAACCTTGCCCTGGAAGTGGTCATCCGAGCGCCGTCGCGGGTTGGCGGGCTGTGGCTGATGGGGTGCAATCCAGGTCCCGCGAGCGATCCGAATGCCGCCCGCAAGCGTCACGAGCTTGTGCAGCGGGGCGAGTTCGACGCGGTCGTCGATGAGCTTGCCGCAACGATTGTCTATGAGCACGGGCCCCACGCTACGGACGTCGCGAACAGTTTCGGTCGCATGGCGAGGCGGACAGGCCAGACCGTCTTCCTACGACAGAATGCTTCCCTCCTGGGCCGAGCTGACCGACGAACCAATCTGGCGCAAATCACCTGCCCGACGCTCATAATTTGGGGTCGCAAGGATCGGTTAGCCGGTGTGGAGCACGGCGCTGAAATGGCCGCCAAGATCCCCAGAGGCCAGCTGATCGTGCTTGACGACTGTGGTCATCTCCCAACATTGGAGCAACCCGACGCGACCGTCGCAGTCGTCCGAGAATGGCTCGGCTTGCTCGGGGCCATAGCCAACTAGCGCGAAACGCGATGCCGATGACCCGGCAAGAGATGCTGGAAGCGCTCGGCCGCATCCCTGACCGGTTCCAAAGCCTCGTCTACGGCCTGACAACGGACCAGTTGGCGCGCCGGCCCAAGGAGGACGAGTGGTCCATTGCCGAGATTCTGAATCACCTGTTCGTTGGCGAGCGCGACGTGATTTTCCCACGGCTTCAGCGGATGCTCCTCGGCGGATCGGGACCACGCCGACGCGAGGCACCCTAACGATCGAGGACTACGCCCGTTACCTCGCCAATCATGACCACGAACACCTAGAGCAGCTCCAGACGATCCGTTCGGTCGTCCCTCACTAGCTCGCTTGGCGGGGACGATCGCACACTCGAAGGGCCCGGAAACTACGCGAATCTACGGGAGGGTGGTGCGCCTGGCAGGAGTCGAACCTGCGACCCTCGGATTAGAAGGTTCTCGCTCCACGACCGCTGGCTGTCGTTGTCTCTTGCGGAGTTAGAGGCGAGTGGCGACGGCCGCCTGGATGCGCGGTGTTGCAGGAAGGTGCGCGCGGGTGCGGCGGCGAGTGACATGTGCGGTGACAGCCGGACCGAACCGCTTCGGCGTGCTCAGACATCGGCGGAATCCGTGGCGGTCGCGTATCGCGCTTCCGGCCCTCTGGCGGTGCGCGCCGCAGAACTCGGTCAAGAGCGACGGGGAGCTCGGCGTTGGATGGGCAGCTCGGCTGGCTAGCACCCCGCCGTGCACTTCCCGCTGCCGTCGAACTGCATGGTCTTCCCGCTCAGCGGGACATGAACCAGAGAACCCTTGATCAAGTCCATGAACTGCCGCGTCTTCGTGTGCGGATTCACCTTCCCGCTAGTGGTGGCCGCCTCGTTCACGTGTGACGGGATCACCGCGGCCGGCTGGATGAGCTCGTTGACGGCAAAGGCGGTCTCCTCCGACTGC